>DATKQB010000104.1:0-12641 GCA_035523795.1 Verrucomicrobiia bacterium
CCGACGATTCCGTCTAACGGGTTGCTTCCGATAGCTGGACCCGCATGCTACCAAGCACCTCTCATCGATCCAGTTACGGGGCAAAACGATCAGTTGTGTCTCCAGCCGCATATTCGTCCGACGTTTCAGCGGTTGCCTGAACTGGATGCCTGGAACGCCACGCTTCAGCATCAGCTGACGAACTCAACCAGCATTGACATTTCTTATGTAGGGAACAAAGGGACCCACGTTTTCGCGGGGGACGGCCCGACTTACAACGTCAACCAGCCGTCGCTGACGGGTTTTCCGCAGGTTCCCCAAGCGTACCGGCGACCATTTTTCAACAGGTTTGCCTATACAGGTTTTGCTGATCCCGAGAATACGGCAGCGAACTTTCCAAACGCGCCGAATCAGGTGCCTGGCGTCTTGCAGTGCTGCTCAACCGATCAAGGGAACTATCTCGGGAACGACGCCAGCAGCAAGTACAACGCGCTGCAGATCAAACTCGAGAGGCGCTTCACCAATGGTTTCCAGCTTCTCTCTCACTACACGTTCGCGAAAGCGTATAAGTACGACAGTGGCTACTTTGTGGATAACCCGAGAGTTGCCTACGGTCCCGACGACGAGGTGCGAGATCACCTCTGGGTGAACAATCTCGTCTATGAACTCCCATTTGGACGAGGCAGAATGCTGGCGGGAAATGCAGGCAGGGCAGAGGACCTCGTAATTGGAGGCTGGCAGATTTCTGGCACGACCACGTGGGGCAGCGGCCTGCCGTGGACCCCGAGTTTCAACGAATGCGGGCCGGAAGAGGACGTTGGCGTCTGTCGACCAAATCGGACCGGAGCATTTCATACTGGGGCTGGTTCGTTCCAAATTAATCCGACGACAGGCGTGCCATTCGTCCCGTTCTTTAGTCCCGTGGCTGCAATTACTCCAGCGACGACAGGTCCTTTCACAGACCCCGGTACAGCGAATATCGGGAATGTTGGTTTCGACAGCTTCTACGGTCCACGTGTGTTCTATGCCGACGCCTCGATCCTGAAGAATTTTGGAATCACGGAGAGGGTGAAGGCTCAATTCCGCATGGATGCTTTCAACGTCTTTAACCATCCTGTGCTGGGTTTCACAGCCAACCAGGGTGGTACGGGACAGTGCATAGACTGTTCGGGGAACGGTCTGATAACTGATATCGAGCATGACGCTTCCCCAGGATCGGCGACGGGCATGCGCCAACTGGAGTTTGCTCTCAAGCTCTTGTTCTAAAGAGTCCGGGTTGTACTTCATAGAGGGATTCCCTTCGGGGGTCCCTTTTTTTGTCGATTAGTACCGGTAAACGTTTCGCAAAGAATTCTCTTTCCGATCGCCCTTTGAGGAACCTGCCCGGATTGGGCTAAGGCCATGAAGAAAAAAGTGGTAGGGCTCGGCGAAGTTTTGTGGGACGTTCTGCCGGAGGGCACGTGTCTGGGCGGGGCGCCGGCAAATTTCGCCTACATCACGACCCTGATGGGAGATCAGGGAATCGTGGCCAGTTGTGTGGGCGAAGACTCGCGCGGAGTCGAGGCTCTGCAAGTGATGGAAGAATTGCATTTGGATATCGACCATGTGCAGACGGACCGGCAGCATCCGACGGGCTCCGTACAGGTAACAGTGGACGGCAAGGGAATCGCGCAATATGAGATTGCGCATCCGGTCGCGTGGGATTTCCTGGAGTGGACGCTGGACTGGGAGCGTTTGGCGAAAAAGGCAGACGCAATGTGTTTTGGATCGCTGGCGCAGCGCTCGGAAAAAAGCCGCAGCACGATCCGGCACTTTTTGAAGGCGGCCTCGGGCAAGGCGCTGAAGGTATTCGATGTGAATCTGCGACAAACGTTTTATTCGCAGGACGTGATTCGCGAATCCATGGAACTGGCTGACGTTGCGAAGTTGAACGAAGAGGAACTGCCGCAGGTCATGCGTTTGTGCGGTTTCACCCATAAAGATGAGCGAGCGTCGGCGCGGCAATTGATCGATGCCCATCAGCTCAAGCTGGTTTGCATTACGCGGGGCGAACGGGGAAGTTTGCTGGTCAGCGGCCGCGAATCGAGCGAGCACAGAGGGTTTCGGGTGAATGTGGTTGACACCGTCGGATCGGGAGACGCCTTCACGGCGGGATTGGTGCACGAGTACCTGCACGGGGCATCTCTCGATCTGATGAACGAAGTGGCGAACCTTGTTGGTGCCTGGGTGGCCAGCGAGGTGGGCGCCATGCCCATACCGAAGCGGGGAGCGCTGGAGCACTCGCTGGCGGAAATCCGCTGATCAGGGAAGTCCTTCAAGACTGCTTTTCTTCCGCAAAATCGATCCTGTCCAATTTCCTTCAAATTGTTGTATAGTTACGAATCATTACTTCTGCTTTCGTTATACTGCGAGTCCTGCGAGGGAGTTATGATCGCTCGATCCAAAGATATCTTGTTGCCGCGTTTTGTTTTCCTTTCCGTGCTCTTGACCGCACTTGCATTGTCACCGAGTTGTTCGAAGCAAGCCCCAACGCCGAAAGCCGAAGCGCCGCGGCCTTCCGACATTAAAGTCGATGTGCGGCAAGGGGGGCCTGTCGTTATCACGACGAGCGCTGCGGAGTTCGAGATCCTGGTGTCTGGCCAAGTGCAGGCATTCCTTTTGAAAGATGGTCAGCGGCTCACGCTGGATGATGCAGGGGCGTCCGGGTCACAGGTGATAAGCGAAGCAAGAAAGCTGGAGTTCACTCCAGATCTTGGGCAGGCCAAGGTCGACGAGGCAACTGGAAAATTGGGGCCCGGAAAACGCGTCGAAATTCCTGAACATTCCACAGCTTCAGGAATTGAGGCAACGCTGGTTGTCGAAGTATATGACGATTTCCCAAACATCGCGCTGCAGAGTGTTACGTACAAGAATGCGGGGAACACGGATTTTCAACTGGCAGAGGCTGACATGCAGGAGCATCGCTTCAGCGCGAAGCAGGTCGATGCGAAGCTGCAACCGTACGAAATGTGGTCCTTTCAAGGGTCCAGCTATGACTGGGGCAAAGACGATATGCAGAAATTGACGCGCACATCGGCGCAGCCGAATGCCATGGGAGAGATGGTGAAAGGCGGCTATGGTGGGGGGATTCCGGTGGTTGCCTTCTGGACCGCTACAGTCGGCGAAGCGATTGGCCACGTTGAAACCGTCCCGTGGACGTTGTCTATTCCGGTGAAGGTCCAATCGGACGGGGATGTCACGGCTGGCTTGACCATTCCGGTGAATGAAGTGCTCAAGCCGGGAGAGACTTACTCGACGCCACGAAGTTTCGTTGCCGTCTACAGCGGAGATTTTTATGAGCCGCTGCGCATGTGGTCGAGTGTGCTGCAACGGGAAGGATGGGACCTGCCCAAGCCTTCGAACGAAGCTTATAACGTGAGTTGGTGTGGTTGGGGATACGAATTTAACGTGACGCCAAAGCAGATGCTTGGAACGGTTCCAAAGCTTAAGGAACTCGGGATCAAGTGGGCGACGCTCGATGATCGCTGGTTCGATACGTATGGCGACTGGAATCCGCGGCCGGACACGTTTCCAGGGAACTCGATTAAACAGATGGTCGACGACTTCCACAAGCAGGGCATACTGGTGCAGTTGTGGTGGTTACCTCTGGGCGTGGAAGACGGGCAGGGAAGGTGGGAGTCGCACAAGTACATCGTCTCGAAGATTGTTAAGGAGCATCCGGAGTGGTTGATTCTTGACAAGAATGGAAAACATGGGCGGATGACGCGGGATCTCGCGGCGCTGTGCCCGGCGGTGCCCGAGGTGCGAGCGTACTACAAGCAACTGACCGAAAAATTTATTCGCGATTGGGGATTCGATGGATCGAAACTCGACAACATCTACAGCGTGCCAGCGTGTTACAACCCAGCGCATCATCACAAGTCGCCGCAAGACTCCGTGAACGCGATGGCCGATGTCTACAAGACGATTTACGAGACCTCGCGGTCGATCAAGCCGGAGAGCGTCACGCAGGCATGCCCTTGCGGAACGACGCCGTCGTTGGCGTGGCTGCCGTTCATCGATCAAGCGGTCACGGCAGATCCTGTGGGT
The DNA here is from genome assembly GCA_035523795.1 of Verrucomicrobiia bacterium. GTDB lineage: Bacteria > Acidobacteriota > Terriglobia > Terriglobales > Acidobacteriaceae > Sulfotelmatobacter. The sequence continues at coordinate 4,069 of DATKQB010000104.1, forward strand.
GCGGTGCAGGTGCGCCGACGAATCAAGATGTATAAGGCGTTGCTCGGGCCACAAGCGGCAGTATACGGAGATCACGTGGAGCTTTCGGCGATGACTTCGCTTGGAGGAGGGAATTGGAGTGAACATGGAAGCGATTTCGCTTCAACTTTGGGAACGGGCGGGGTTCCGGGAACGAAGTTTGTATGGCCGGATCCCGGGCCGAAATTTAAGCCAGTCAATCTGACCAGCGAGAAGGAAGAGCACTGGAAAAAATGGATTGGCCTTTATAACGAGAAGATGCTATCGAAGGGCGATTTCCGCGATCTCTATGTGTATGGATACGATGTGCCCGAAGCGTACGCCATTGAGAAAGACGGAAAGATGTATTACGCATTTTTTACTTCGCCGGAGCAGCCATTTTCAGGAGAGATTGAGTTGCGCGGATTGAAGCCTGGTGCATACGACGTGGTCGACTATGTGGATGGGAAAGAATTAGGGACAGTGCAAGCAGAGGCGGATAAGGCTCCGAGGATGAAGGCGGCGTTCAAAGAGCACTTATTGCTGGAAGTAACTGGAAAGTAATCGAAGGAGCGATGGCAAAGACGTTTCAGCATTGAGCGAAGAACTCTTCACGGTGAGCTTTGTCGCGAAAGGCTTCCGTGCCGCCGGGACGCGTGGTTGAAAAGGCACCGGCAAGATTTCCCGATTTCAGACACGTAGCCAAATCCGAGCCGCGAACGTATTCATGCAGGAATCCGGCGTCAAAGCTGTCGCCAGCCCCGACTGTATCAACCGGTACGACATGCCTCGGTTCACTAAAGAATCGCTCTTTGCCACGTTGTGCCATGGCACCTTTGGACCCAAGCTTTACGACTACTAACGGAACGACTTTTGAAAGCCTCTCAACAGCTAATTCCGAGTCACTCGTCCCTGCGATCTTGCACAATTCGCGTTCGTTGGGAAGCAGTACATCAACGAGCGGCAGAACCTCCTGCAGTCCACCCTGCCAACCATCATCGGGATCGTCGTTCGTGTCGAGCGAGATCGTGAGTCCCTTCGATTTCAAATAGCGAAACAGCTCGGCGACGCGCGGCTGCAGTCCTTTTTGCAGGTAATAAGACGAAAAATGGAAATGTCGCGACTCGGCAAGATAGTCGTGATCGAGGTCGCTCCAGTTGAGCTCAGCAATCGTTCCGGGATAAGTAAGTATGTTCCGCCATTGCTGGTGATGAAGGATTACGGTGAGGCCGGTTGTGGTAGCGCCTGGCATAATGCGGACCTTCGAGACGTCGACCTTTGCTTCCTGCAATCGTTCGAGAGCGATTCCGCCAAGCGGGTCGTCACCGATACGCGACTGGAAACCGACGCAGCTTCCGAGTGCAGCGAGGTTGTGGGCGACGATGGCAGAAGAAGATCCAAGCGTGAGCATCATGCGGTCGGCGAGCAGTTCGCGCTCAGGCGCGAGTTGCTCAGGCAATCCGTAGAGAATGAGGTCGAGATTTAATTCTCCGGCGATGGTGACATCAAAACGGGGCATAGAGATTGATCCCAGGGCGCTCCTTCCAGGTAGAGATCCTTCGACTTCGCGCGCCCCTTCGAGCGCTCTTCGCTCAGTATGACAATACGAGGGGAGTCCTCAGACCAGAGTGACCTCAATTCCAGCTTGCCTCAGGATTTTGAGATCAGATTTTGCAACGCCGCGGTCGGTAATCACTTCCTGCAACGACGAGGGCGGCGCAATGAGCGACAGACTGCGGCGCCCGAACTTGCTGGAGTCGCAAACTACGACGGTTTTCTTGGCGACATCCACCATCACGCGGTTCACTTTCGCTTCCAACAGATTGGGCGTGCTCAATCCATAGTGAACGTCAAAGCCGTCAACACCAAGGAATAATAGATCGGCGCTCAGCCGACGCAAGGTTTCTTCAGCAATCGGGCCGACGAGCGAAAAAGAGTTGTTGCGCAGCGTGCCGCCGGTGAGGATCACTTCGATGCTCGTGTTCGCGAGCTCGGCGGCGATGTTTACCGCGTTGGTGATGATGGTGAGATTTTGAAAATTGCGCAGCGCTCGCGCGATCGCGGTGGTGGTGGTGCCTGAATCGAGAATTAGGACTTGCCCTTCCTTCACTCTTCCCGCTGCAGACTCCGCAATACGTAGCTTTTCCTGCCGGTGAAGCTTCTCTTTTTCGCGCAGCGTTGGATCTTCAAGCGCACCTTCACGCGCAGGCAACGCGCCGCCATGAGTGCGATGAACCAGGCCCTGGGCGTGCAGAACCTCGAGATCTTTGCGGATCGTAACCTGCGAGGTTTCGAATCTTTCGGCGAGCTCCGTAACTAGGACCCTGCCTTGATGCGTCAACTGATCGAGAATGGCGCGACGGCGTTCTTCGTTTAGCACGGGACTGGATTTGGGAATCGGGAAAGAATCGACTGAAAAAGCTCGTTTTCTTTTTATAGCGTTTTGTTTCGTTTGTCCATGAAAAACGGTGCGCCATTCTAAATGGCGGTAAAGTGCCGCTTCGTCGAGGAATGGATTCTAGCTCCGGTCGAGATCCAGCAGTGGCCGACCCAGAAGACTCGATTTTTGTTAAGTATCCGGAACCATTCGGGGTGATAACCAATGAAGTACCCGCAGTGAAAAGTTCAATTGCTTCCGCCATTTGGAGTGCCTAATCTCAAAATGGTACGAAAGCGAAAGGGTTTCGATCGCTGGCGATCGCCTCGAAATCGAAACAAATTTTTGAAACTCAGGGAGAAGCACTTGGCCATTCCCAGTCATGAAATGCTTACGCGTTCCCAGTCAGTAGTGGCAAGAGTCGTTGCCGGCGAGACTCTGATTGTTCCCATTCGAGCGAAGGTGGGCGATCTGGCTTCGATTTACAGCTTCAATGGTACGGGCACGCTGATCTGGAGATTGCTCGAATCTCCACGAACCTTGGAGGAATTGATCAGCGCAGTGACGCGTGAATATGAGGTTGAACCTGCGCAAGCCGAGCATGACGTGACTGAATTCGTCAGTGAGATGAAAGCTGTTGGTCTGGTCGAAGTTGCCGCAATTGTGGCCATGGCGGCGGACGGACCAGTGGGGCGGGAAGGACTCGCGGCAGCGGGCGCGTGAGCGTGCGTCCGCTGCTTTCGAGAGCGGAGGAGATTTGGAGCATCGCAGCTACAGTGAGTTCAGTGCGAACGTGCATCATCAGTCGGGCGAGCGCGTTCCGCTGCAGGTGTCGATCGAGGTTACGCGGAGATGCCCCCTCGAATGTCTGCATTGTTACAACAATCTCGCGATGGGGGATCTGGAAGCGAAGAAGCGGGAACTCAGCAAGGAAGAGCACTTCCATATCGTCGATGAACTCGTCGAGATGGGATGCTTCTGGATTCTCTATACCGGCGGCGAAATCTTCGCGCGTAAAGATTTTCTTGAGATCTACACCTACGCCAAGCAAAAGGGATTTCTGATCACGCTGTTTACGAATGGAACGCTGATCAACGAGCATATCGCAGATTACCTGGCCCAGTTTCCACCCTTTGCAATTGAGATCACTTTATATGGGCGGACTCGCGAAACCTATGAGGCGCTGACAGCGATTCGGGGATCGTACGACCGCTGCTTGCGGGGAATTCGGCTTTTGAAAGAACGCAAGCTGCCATTGAAGCTGAAGACGGTGGCGACCAGCATCAACAAACATGAAGTGATGGCGATGCGGCGCTTCGCCGAAGAGGAATTGGGAGTGGAGTTCAAGATGGATGGGCAGATCAATCCCAGAATTGACTGCTCGCAGAGTCCTTTGGCCGTCAGATTGACGCCTGAAGAAGTGGTCGCGCTGGATATGGCCACGCCGAAGGGACGGGGCGAATATCTGCGGCTGGTGAAACGTGATCTGGAGAATCCCCCAAACCTTTCGCAGATTGACACCATGTATTTCTGCGGCGGCGGAATGAATTCTTTCGCCATCAATGCTTACGGCGAGCTCGGAATCTGCGTGATTTCACAATTGGAGACGTTCAGTGTCCGCACCAACGGAATCAAGGTGGTGTGGGAGGATTCTCTTCTTCGCCTGCGCACCCGCAAACGGACCCGCATGACGAAGTGTGTTCAATGTCGGATTCAGTCGTTGTGTGGAATGTGTCCGGCGAACGGAGAGATGGAAAACGGAGACCGCGAGACTCCAGTGGATTTTCTTTGCCAAGTAGCGCACCTGCGAGCAGCGGCGGTGGGAGTGCAGATTCCGCAGCATGGGGATTGTGACTTCTGTGCCGGAGGTGCGCACCACGAAGAACTGATGGAATCGGCACGCCGGATTGCGAACAAAGAAATTGATGTGGAGAGTTGGAGCGGGCCACTCAATGTACTGCCAATTCTTGGAAACGGATCGACAAGTGTAGGTGAAAGCTGCGGGAGCTGCGGAAGGCATTAAGTACGGCGAGGAAATGAGGCCGAATGAATCAAGACGCCAACAAACCTGAGGGCAAGAAGCCGTATGAACCGCCTCAACTGGCCAAAATCAGCTTGAGACCGGAGGAAGCTGTGCTCGGACATTGCAAGACCACTACGACGGGCGGTCCCAACCCCGGGGGATGCGGTTTCATCTGCGGCCCCAGTTTCGGTTCCTAGCGATGCAGGGCGAACTGGCGGCGGAAAGAACATCAGCGGGAAGCTGTTGTGATTGGTTCCGCATCGGTGGGATCACGGTTGAGATGGCAGGAACGCGGCCCTCGGATATTGATTTCCCACATCCTCTCAGTCTGTTTCGTTCGGAAGCCACCGAGACGGATATCGAAATTCAAGTGCAGTATGTGAAGCAGTTCACGACTCAGCAAGGCCGGAAGCTGTTTGATTCGGGCAGCACCTGGCGCTTGTATGAAGACGAAGCAGGATTTCAGTTTGATTTCTTGGCAGTGAGTCCAGGAGAGCAGCCCTATCGAAGATTGATTGTGGATCGCTTTTTTGAAAATGCCGTTCTGCAGATGAATGAGTTCAGCATGGCAAGAGCTCCGTTTTCGGTTTCCACGCTCGCTTATCCGCTCGATGAGTTGCTGATCATGCATCGCCTCACGCAGGAACAAGCGATTGAGCTTCACGGCGCCGGCATTGTGACTAGGGATGGTATCGCAAATCTGTTTGTTGGACATTCGGGAGCGGGGAAGAGCACCACCACGCGGCTATGGACGGCTCGTGAAGAAGTAGAAGTTCTCAGTGATGACCGAATTATCGTGCGAAAAGAGCGGCGGCAAGCTCGCGGACAGGTTGCCAATAGCGGGCTGCGCATGTATGGGACTCCGTGGCATGGCGAAGCGATGTTCGCATCGCCGAACAGCGCATGGCTGAAGAGAATTCTGATTCTCGAACACGGCCAAGAGAATCGGTTAACTCCACTGACTCGCAGCCATGCCGTAGCGGAACTGTTTGCGCGTAGTTTCGTTCCTTTTCACCGGCACGAACATGTCGAGTCGGCGCTCAGTTTTCTTGAAGAAGTGGTGGAATCTGTTCCCGTGTATCGGTTCGCGTTTGAGCCCGACCAGCGGGCGGTGGATGCCGTTCTCAGTCTTCGCGATTGATCTTCATGGCCAATGCTCATGACGAACTCAGGAGCTGACTCAAAGCTCTTCGAAGAGGTCCTCCGCGAGTTACTGCAAAAGGGGATAAGTGTGCGCTTTCAAGCGCATGGCGCGAGCATGTCTCCGGCGATACGTGACGGAGAGGTAGTCGAAGTTACTCCCGTAATCGTGAGCAAATTACGAAAGGACGATATCGTTTTAGCGAAGTCTAATTTTGGCTTTCGTCTTCATCGGATTGTGTTCGCAGATCATAGGAACGAAGTTTTCATCACGCGTGGTGATTGCGGAGAGGAAAACGATCCGGAGCTGACGGGAGCGCAGATTCTCGGCCTTGCTCAGGCCAAGGACGTGCGGGTGGGACGAAAAGTCGTACAAGCCAGGTTCAGAGGCGTGAGGGGACGGACGCTGCAGTCGGCGGCGCGCGCGCAATTCCTCATGGCTAGGTTACTTAAAAAAGTTGGAATAGTGCGAGCTGCCGCATTTCTGATAGGTCTCGGACTGATGTTCCTCGCCGCTACGTCGTTGTCCGCCCAAGTCGCGGTCGATTCCACCAGCACGAGCAAAGCAGAGCTGACTGGCACAGGCACGAAGACCCTGACCTTTAACCACACGACCACAACAACAGGTAGCAATTTGGTCTTGCTGGTTGGGGTTTCCATGAATATTACCAACTCGACGTCCACTGCGGTGACCGGTGTTACTTATGATGGCAAGGCGTTGACGTCGGCCGGCTTTCATAAGGACGCGGGAAATACGCGACGTGTAGAAATTTGGTATCTACTGAACCCGCCCACTGGAACGAATTCGGTGGTTGTATCAATCAACATTCCGACGGCTAAAACGATTGGTGCAGCGGCCGGGGCTACGACATTTACCGGCGCTGATCAAACGGTTCCCCTTGGCACTTTCACATCGGCAGATGGCGCGGCGGGTGCAAATTCTCAGGAAGATGTGCCCAGCGTAGTCAACGGAATGATTCTCGACACGTTGGCTATTGGAGGAAATCAAACCGCGACCGTGCCTAGTCCACAGGTACAACAATGGAACCTGAACACGGGTGGCAACGCCAATACCGACGTTACGGCAACCGGAAGCACGCGGACGGGGGCTCCGAGCGTGCCGATTTCAGAAACATTCGGCAACACGACGAATTGGTCGCTGGGAGCAGTGTCGGTGAATCCGTCTGGCGCTGATATCGGCGTCTCGACCAGCGTGAGCGCCGTAGCACTGGGACAGAACTCGACTTACAACATTACGGTTACGAATAATGGCCCCTCCGCAGCGAACAATGTCGTATTGACCGACACTTATGCCACGACCGGACTTTCCGTCGTGTCGGTCACGCCGAGCTCAGGAACGAGCTGTACAACGGGAGCGACGATTAGCTGCACTCTACCCACGTCTCTTGCGAGCGGGGCGACAGCCACGGTCGCGGTTACGGTTTCAACCACGGCAGCAGGATTCTATCCAAATACGGCGACCGTGACCGATTCTGGCACACCGCCGGACCCGAACACTGGAAACAATACATACGTGGCGCTAGCTCCCGTTGTCAGTGTGTTGTGCGGCACGAACACATTGACTGCGGGGGGAACGTTGAGCGGTGTGGTGAACACATACTATCCCGGAGCGGCGTCAGTGTCGGCCGGCGCGACCTCCATTCCTCTGGGCACGGCGAATGGAACCGGCACTATTTCCGAAGGCACCGAACTGCTCGTCATTCAAATGCAAGATGCGAGCATCAGCTACTCGAACACAGTGGCCTACGGGAATGGCTATACGGGTTCGGGATTCACTGCCATCAACAATGCCGGCAACTATGAATTTGTGACTGCGACTGGACCGATCAGCGGAGGTTCGGTGCCAATTCTCGGGGCTGGAGTCGGCGGCGGGTTGGTGTTTGGGTACAACGCAGTTGTGGCATCGGCAACAAAGGGAGCGAGCACGTACCAGGTTGTATTGGTCCCGCAATATTCTTCGGCGACGTTAGGCGCGCTCACCGCGGCGGCATGGAACGGCTCGACGGGCGGAATTTTGGCAATCGATGTTGCCGGGCAATTGAATCTGGGCAGCGCGACCGTTTCTGTAAATGGACTGGGATTCCGCGGCGCAGCTGGCCTGCAGTTGAGCGGCGGAGGCGGCGCCAATACTGATTACGAGCAGCCGTCCCCAGCAACCTATACCCCAACGACCACTGGTTCGGGCAGCACAGGTGAGGCTGGCTGGGACGCCTCGAAGGGTGAGGGGGTGGCCGGCACCCCGATGTGGGTCGAATCGGGAGGCACGTTCCTGCAGACGACAACCGGCATTGGCTATCCGAGCGGAACGTCAGGAGTGGACGGCAGCATGGCACGCGGCGCGCCTGCCAATGCCGGCGGCGGGGGCACCGATGCCGATCCGCAAACGGCTTCGCCGAACGGAAATGACGAGAACGACGGCGGGGGTGGGGGCGGCAACGGCGGTTCCGGCGGATTCGGGGGAGATTCGTGGAGCACGAACCTCAGTCTCGGTGGGGAAGGTGGCTCTGCGTTTCCAGCTACGATCGACCGTTTGGCGATGGGCGGCGGTGGGGGAGCGGGCACGCGAAACAATTCTGACGGGGACAATCAGGCGAGCAGCGCCGCAGCGGGTGGTGGAATTATATTCATCCGCGCCTTGAGCTTCACCGGAACGGCAACTGTAACCGCGAACGGCGCGAGCGCCTACAACGGTACCGCGAATGATGCCGGTGGCGGTGGGGGCGCAGGTGGAACCATCGTCATGCTTGCCGCAAACGGCGGAGAGGGCGGACTCACTCTCGACGCGAATGGCGGAGCCGGCGGCGATGCATGGGCATCAGAGACCTATAGTTTGGCAAATCGCCACGGCCCTGGCGGTGGTGGCGGCGGTGGAGTGGTTTTCGTTTCCGGAACTCCTGCGAGCGTGAGCGTGACGGGCGGGGCGAACGGGCTCACGGAGAACCCAGGAGTGCCCTATGGATCCACTGCTGGTGCATCCGGAACAAGTGCAACGAATGCCAAGATGTCGCAGGTGAC
>DATKQB010000105.1:0-36077 GCA_035523795.1 Verrucomicrobiia bacterium
CGTTGTTCTGTTGACGATACGTCTTCAGGCCCTCAGCGCCTTTCTTGCGCGCCCAGTCAAAATGCTGGGAACGATCGCCTTCAAATTTCAAAAGTGGAACGCCATATCCGCAGGACTCAGCTACGCGTGTCACATCGACCACAATGATGGCGCGAGCGCTTTCGTAGTCAGGGAATTGCGGCGCCAGTGCTGCGAACTCAGACGTGCCGCGCTCGAGGATGCGACCATGACCGTGAAGCCGCAAAATCTTGGGAGGACCCTGGAAGGCGCAGAACATCAGAACGATTCTCCCGTTTTCTTTCAAGTGCGCGATGGTCTCAACTCCGCTGCCGGTGACGTCGAGATATGCGAGTTGCTTGGGGCCGATAATGCGGAGAGCGTTCAATCCTTTGGGAGAAAGATTGACGTGACCGTCGGCGGCGAGGGGTGCGGTAGCAACAAAAAAGACAGGTTGCGATTCAATGAACTTTCTCTGACTTTCGTTGATCTCCGATTGCATGCCAGACCTCCGTTACAGCTTCGGTCGAGCGGACTTCAGGATTATCTCTTGGCCTGAATCGTTTTCGCTAATTCCGCGCGGGGCACCTGCACCTGCTCGCCGGTGGCCAGATTCTTTAGTGAGAATGCGTTGGTTTGGACCTCATTCTCACCGACAATCAGTATGTATTTTGCTCCTGCTTTCGTGGCCGTTTCGAACGATTTTTTCAGACGGAAGTTTTCGTCGCCGAGTTCGACGACCAGATCCTGGCGCCGTAGTTCCCGTGCCAGGCGGGCAGCTTCGGCGTTCATCGCCGCCATGGGAGCGATGTAGACGTCGGGCTTTGACAACACGCTTTCAGCGGCAGTTTTTTCCTGAAGAGAAAGAATCAAGCGATCTTCGCCGATGGCGAATCCGATGCCCGGAGCGGCGGGACCACCCAGTGATTCGGAAAGGCCGTCGTAGCGGCCACCGCCGAGAATCGCATTTTGCGCGCCGAGAGCCCCATGTGTGAACTCGAAGGCGGTGCGCGTGTAGTAATCGAGGCCACGGACGAGGCGGTCGTTCTCCGAAAATCGAACCCCCACCTTGGTGAGGATGTCTTTTACGGCATCGAAATGCTGGCGGCAGGGCTCGTCGAGAAAGTGGCTGATGCGCGGCAGCGTGTCGATGATCGGCTGATCTTCCGGAACTTTGCAGTCGAAAACGCGCAGCGGATTGGTCACCGCGCGGCGCTGACAATCGACGCACATTGTGTCTTTGACTGGCTCAAGGGCAGCGCGCAGGGCTTCGTTGAATTTGGCGCGGTCGTTGGGGCACCCGACGGAATTGAGTTGCAGGTGCCAGTCGGTGATGCCAAGACGGTCGAGCAGCGTGGCCAGCATCTCGAGAATTTCGGCGTCGCGCGCGGGCGAATCGCTGCCCGAGGAGGCTGGGCCAATGATTTCGGCGTCGATTTGATAGAACTGGCGGTAGCGTCCTTTCTGCGGACGTTCGCGGCGAAACATGGGCCCGATGGTGAAGAGCTTATTGAGGCCGCGATCCCACAGTTTGTGTTCGATGTAAGCGCGAACGATTCCGGCGGTCGCTTCGGGACGAAGAGTGAGAGACTGTCCGCTGTCGCTGGCGGCGCGGCCGCGATCTTCCCACGTGAACATTTCTTTGGCGACGATGTCGGTTTCTTCACCGACGCCGCGGGCGAAGAGTTCGGTAGATTCGAAAATCGGCGTGCGGATTTCCTGGAAGTTGTAGGCGCGGAATACGTCGCGCACCGTGGCTTCGACGAAGTTCCACAGCGCCGTCTCGGGCGGGAGTAAGTCGCGCGTTCCTCGAATGGCTTTGATCATCTCTTAGTCGTTAGTTGCGACTCCTGAATCCCAAGACGCGACCGGCGGACATAAGGTCCTTCGACTACGGTTGATTTCTGCACTTTGCGCAGGAATCAATTCTCGCTCAGGGTGACAAGATTTTATGTTATCGGATGGCATGGCTGAAGCCGTGCCCTTTCAAAACTACCAGCTATCTTTCCTTCAAATAGTCGTCCTTGTATCCCAGGTAATTGCGGGCGTAGCGCATGATCATCTCGTCTTCGCCGGGTTCGAGTTTGCGGCGAAATTTTCCGGGGGAGCCCATCCACAGCGAGCCGGGCTCGACAATCGTGTTTTCCGGAATCAGAGTGCCCGCTGCGATGATCGATCCCGCACCGATACGCACGCCGTTCAAAATGATCGATCCCATACCGATGAGGCAGCGGTCTTCGATTATGCAGCCGTGCAGGGTGACCGAGTGGCCGACGGTGATGTATTCGCCCAGATAGACGCCGTACTGCTGTTTCATGCCGTGCAGCACGCTGTTGTCCTGTACGTTGGAATGCGCGCCGATGCGAATTTCGTGAACGTCGCCGCGAAGGACGGCATTCATCCAGATGGAGGCGTGCTCGCCAAGAGCAACGTCGCCGATGATCTGCGCCGATTCGTCGACGTAACAGGTCGCCGGAATGGTTGGTTTCACACCTTTGTAGGATCGAATCATGTTTGCAAGAGGGAAATTGAAGTTAACATGCCGCGGGGTTTCGGCGTAAGGGGAGGGAATGAGGCGATAGGCATTCAGGCATCGGGGGATTTTATTCACAGATGCATTCCCAGTGCGGGAATGATGCCGAAAAAAACTTGTTTCCGTCACTGAAGTGCAGCGGAGCGTGGTGCTATACCGGACGTGGTTTCTCCTGGTGTCGCGGAAAGGATCCCGGCAGCCATGCAGCAGGCTCCCCGGCACTTTTCCGCGATCTTCGATCTGTCCCGCCTCGCGTCCGGTTAACGCGCGCCCGGGCGGACCCTCCGAGCTGAATTTGGCCTTGCAGGGACGACCTTATGTGTACGCGGCGCGCTTGTGTTTTTCTGGTTTTCGTTCTTTTTGTAATGATGATGCCGTTGCCGGGCCGGATATGGGCCCAGGACTCGGCATGGAGCGCGATCCGGGGTAGCGTTCGCGATCCTAGCGGAGTGCGGATACCGCAGGCTTCAGTGGTGGTGGTCAACACGGCGACCGGAAGGCGCTACAGCACGACCACGGACGAACTGGGACGATACGCCATCGATTTGCTGCCTGCCGGTGATTACTCGGTGCGAGTGGTCGCGGCGGAAATGTCGCCGCAAGCTACACCTCAGTTGCACGTCGACGTGGGCGGAGTGGAGAACCTCGATTTTAAGCTGACAGTTGCGGGCGAGCAGGAGAAGGTTACGGTTTCGGGCGCCCCTGCCGCAGTCGAGACGCAACCCAGTGCTGTCTCGACATTGTTGGATGAGCGCGCGCTGGCCGATGTGCCTTTAAACGGCCGGCGCTTTGCGGATCTCATGCTGCTTTCGTCCGGAGTGACGCAGGACCCGCGTAGCCTGAACTCGGGGACGAACGGCGATCTTTCGTTCGGCGGGATTCGTGGATTTCAGAACAGCTTTCTGGTTGATGGTGGGGACTATAACAACGCATTCTTCGCCCAGGCGCGAGGACGTTATCGTGCGCCCTATCAGTTTTCAACCGAGGTCGTGCAGGAGTTTCGGGTTTCGTCGAACGGCTATGGGGCGGAGCAGGGCCGATCCGGCGGCGCTGTGGTGAACGTGGTGACCAAATCGGGGTCAAACCATTTTCATGGAACAGCGTTCTATAACATTCGCGATAGCTCTCTAGGAGCGGACGATCCTTTTCTTGCCTTTCGGCCACACAATCGGCAGCAGCAGTTCGGCGCCACGTTCGGCGGTCCGCTGAAGCGCGACAAAATCTTTTTCTTTGCCGGATACGATCAGCACATTTTTCATGTGCCAGACGTGGTCGAGTTTCTGAATGGGAGCGCGCAGGTTATTCCACAAGCCGCAATCGGACCCTATACTCCCGGCGATTACGATGCGACCGACGAAGCTCTAGTGTTTGCTTCTGCTGCGCAACTGAGTTCGCTCGCAGGAGAATATCCGGCAGCGCAGATTGGCTATTCCTCTTTCGCGAAGCTGGATATCACCCTCACGCCCCGAAATCAGCTCGCCCTGCGCGTCAACACAACGCAGTATGGCGGTGCGAACAATGTCTTTCTCGATCCCGGCAGCCCGGTGACCTACGACGCGATCAGCGACAACGGCCAGGAACGCGTCGCCACCGAGACCGCGAATGTGGGACTGACGAGCAGCGTTTCTCCGCGCTGGATCAGCCATCTGCGGGTGCAGTTTTCGCACGACCTGCAACAGTCGTACAGCAATACGAGCGATGTGCTGGTGAAAATTCCGGACATTCTGGATGGAATGGGACGCTCCGATCTTCTGCCCCGGCAGACGAATGAGCAGCGGGTGCATGCTGCCGAGACGATGAGTTTCGAGGGGCACCGGAATTCCTGGAAGGTGGGCGGGGATGGTCTGCTGACGAGAATTTATGACTTCTTTCCCAGCCAGCAGAGCGGCGAGTATCTTTTTTATCCGATCAAAGTGGATCCATTCACGTACGAGCCCATGGAAGGCGGACTTGAGTTGACGCCGCTGCGTGCCTATGCGCATGAAGTCCCGCACTATTATTTGCAAAATTTCGGCAGTTCAACCTCGCACCCGAATACGAATGAGTACGCGGCGTTTGCGCAGGATACGATTCGGCTCAGTGATCGCTTGGGCCTGAGTCTGGGAGTGCGCTGGGACTTGCAAACATTCACGACTGCAGGACTGGTGTCCAATCCCCTATTTCCGCCGTCAGGCAAGGTTCCGTTTCAGCCCTATAACTTCGCGCCGCGAGCGGGGCTGGCCTATTCCCTTGGTGAGAAGCGCCCGCTCGTGATTCGCGCGGGCTACGGAATCTTCTACGTGCGCATTCCCCAGATCTACAACTCCGTGATCCAGACAGAAAACGGAATTACCGACTCGCAGATTTTTCTGAACAACACCGATTATTACGACCACCAGGTGTTTCCGGCCTATCCCAATCCAGTGGTGGTGTGCCCGGTCATGGCGGCTTCGTGTTCTCTGCCCGCTGGATTTAGCCAGGGAGTGACGCATGATGTCTCGGCGTTTGCTCCGAATTTTGTGACGCCTCGCGTGCAGCAGGCGAGCGTGACCTTCGAGCGCGAGATCGCTGATCGCACGGTTCTGTCCCTGTCACTGCTGAATGTCCGTGGCGAGCACCTGATTCGCGCGCTGGATGTGAACTTGCTTCCGCCCACTGCACTTACCTATCCCATCTTTGACACGACGGGGTCGATTTTTCAGGGCGGATATTACACCGTCGATTCCTTTGCCACGTGGCAGTTCACGCAATCGCTGACGTGTCCCTGGCCCCCCTGCATCAATCCGTTAGGGAGACCGATCGCGCAGTTGGGTGCGATCGACGAATTCCAGTCGGCTGCATCGAGCAACTACAACGGAGCCACGTTTTCTCTGAACCGCCGTGTCTCGCATGGAACCTATATGCGGTTGTCTGCCACGTACGCCCACGCGATCGATGACGGTCAGGATGCTCTCGTGGCCGGCGAACCGGCCATCGTGCAGAACTCTTACAATCCAAACGCCGAGCGCGGCCCGAGCGTCACCGACCAGCGTTTTCGAGTGGTGGCCGCGTTTTCCGCCGAGCCTCATCCCTTCCGCCGCGAGCACGAACTGCTGGGGCGGTTTTTCAACGATTGGAGAGTTTCATCGGTTTTCAATTACGGCAGTGGACGTCCGGTGAACGCTACGGTCGCGGGCGATCCCAATCAGGACGGCAACGATCTGAATGATCGCTTGCCGGGCTATAGCCGCAACGGCTTTACCGGGCCGGACTATGCCACTACGGATCTGCGACTGGCGCGAATCATCCGTTTCGCCGACCACTTCAAGCTTCAATTCACTGCGGAATCGTTCAATCTGTTCAACCGGGACAATGAGCGGGTCGAGATTACGTCGAACGGACTGGTGGCGAACGCCAGCACATTTGTGCAAAGCAATGTGAGTGTGAATGTAACGCCGTATCCCGGGTACTACGAACTTCCCACCAATTTCATGAAGCCGAATGCGGCGTATGCGCCGAGACAGGTGCAGCTAGCGGTGAAGGTTATTTATTAGTGAGAGGTGCGTGTCTTTAAGAACAGCTATTGTGTCAAGGGCAGGGGTCGGGAGTGCGGTTGTAGGGCGTGGATCTTCTTTTCAGAAGAGGGAGGAACGCCATGAGGGATTCACTGCTCACCGGGGTTGCCGAAATCATCGGCGGACAAAAGGCGTGCCGCAGCGGCCATTCGCCCGTCACCGGCATTGCCCACGTAGAGAAGAATCAAGTAAGGAGTTTCCTTGGCGAGAGGGAAATGTCGAAGGCTCTCTCTCCAGTTATTAAGGGCTTGCGGTGAGTCCTGCGGTGGCAAAGCGATAAAAACAGACGAACCAGGAAAAACTGCGTCCAGGTTCCGCAACGTAAGGTTGACGGCTCTATCGTCACGGTTTGCCCGCAACAAGTGTCGGCGAGCATAGTACACAGGCAACAATGAAGGCGATGGCGTTAAGACAACCGCGTCCTGCGGAGTGTTCTGGTGAATGTCCAATGCATATTTCACCCAGCCGGTTGGTTGGGGGGCAGGCCATTCAGAAGAAACATCCCGAGCAAGCGGCCAGAGCAAATACAGAGCGAAACCCACGGTTACAACGATGCGGACAGGGAGTGCACCACCCGGCAGCTTGTCTCGAACAGCATCGTGAACAGTGACAAACATCACCCCCACACAAAGCGCGGCTGCTGGCGTTGCGAGCAACCATTCGAAGCTGTTATCGAGAACCTGATTGTGCATCAGTAAGAACCAAAGCACCCACGGGCCCAACAGCCCGCCCAGGACCAATAACATCTCCCGGTCAGCACTTGTTCTCCGAACGCTGAGTGTGACGCCGACGCATAAGAGCATGATCTCCCCGCCCGTACCAAGCACCTCGCGGACATCGTGGAAATAGATTCGCGCGGTATCAGGCCATGAATTATGGGCGGTGTAAAAGAAAAGGTTGGGGAGGGCGTGTAGTGGCAATGCCTGAGAATCATTCGCGTAGTTGAAGCCCACCCGGTAGATCAGTGTCTGCCACAGGTCAAATGCCATCTTCGGGGCGCCTGCGACATACAAAATCACTACTATTCCGAATGCAACTGCGCCCGTTGCGAGATAAGTAATGGCTAGCGGCACTCGTTCCCGCTGCAACAGAGCGATTACGAGCAGTGTCGGCGCCAGCAAAAGTGGTTCCCAGGAAGACCAAACCGCGAGAACCAGCGCAATCACGCCCGCTGCCGGCCACCAAGCGCATCTAGAATTGCCCTTTGTTTTGACGAAGCAGAACAGCCCCAGCATCTCGAAAAATATGCTAAGCATGGTGCCCTGCACGAGCCGAGTGAAAACAAAAAATGCAGGCAACGTTAGAAAGCCAAGGATAGCGCCGAGCGCGACTCGCGTTCCCCGGCAAGCACGAGCGAGAAGAAACACCATCACCACGCAAGCGCAGGAGATCGTAAAGGCGAAGGCCCGCGCCACTGCCTCCGATTCGCCAAATAACAGAAAAAGCCGGCTCAGGACGATGCTGAATAGAGGAGGCCAGTGAATGTACGCGTCTGGCTGTGTGCCTATCGGAGGGTTATTGGCAATCGGAAGCCCATGGAGGGCGACGATTCCCTGTTCAGTAAAGGAACGGGCAATAACGGAGTACAGGGCGCTTGCCCAAGAGTGGTAATCCGTGTCGTACGGACGCCGTAATGTGGCATAGGCGACGACGGCATGCATCGCTGCTGCGACTGCGACCCCAGCCGCTGCCACGCCGCTGAAGAGATCGAGCCTGTGCAGAACGCCCTTGTGCGAACTGCGCTGCACAGCTGTTCGATGAATTGAGGGCGATTTCGCTAAGTCCGTCGGCGTCTGAGATGGCATGGTTCCGGGGCGAGTTCCGTTAAAGGCTCAAGTTTGACGGCAGCAGGAGCCTTTGCGATTCGAACACTCTAAGTTATTTGTGCTCCGGGAACCGACTTAGGAATCTCGTCACCAGAAAACGTGACGATACTCACTGACTCTTTGCTCCCGGTGTGTGGGTCCGTTAGGGTTTCTTGCGATACTCCGAATCAGCTGAGGGCAATCTGAGGTTAGATGGTCGGGGCGATAGGATTTGAACCTACGACCCCCTGCGCCCAAGGCAGGTGCGCTACCAGGCTGCGCTACGCCCCGACTTTCCGATTATAAATGAGGACTTTATGTGCTCCTTTTGTTCGTCCGTGATTTTAGGAAAATGTCTTCGGATCGACGGGCGTATAATTTTCTCCCAGACATGCAGCATCGGCGCTACGCCCTGGTGGCCTATGTAAAGAACGCGGCAGGAGACTTCGTGGAAAATCTCCGCCGCGAGTTGCACCCGGAGTCTCCTCACCTGCCGGCGCATCTGACCATCCTTCCGCCTCGAACCCTGCGGGTCACCGAAAACGCCGCTCTACGAACCCTCGAACGCATCTGCGGCCAATCCGAGCCGTTTGAGATCAACCTGGGCGGGGTAGAGACGTTTTGCCCCATAACCCCTACGGTTTACATCCGCGTAGAAGGTGCGGCCCGGATGTGTGAACTTCACCAGCAGCTCAACACCGAGGCGCTCGCGTATGAGGAAGAGTGGCCCTACATCCCGCATTTGACGATCGCCAAAATGGGTGGAGAAGAAACCGCCCGTAGTGCCTTCCGGGTTGCTGCGGAGCGCTGGGAGCACTATTCAGGAAGCAGACGTATCCTGTTGGAAAAGCTCACGTTTGTGCGGGAAGACGAACAGAACTGCTGGGTCGATATAGCGCCGGTACAACTCGGCCAGCGCCTGGTTTCCCGGTAGCTCTAGCCCTCTACTCTGCCTGCAAATTCCTGCGGTAATCACGAAATTTGTTACTCGCACCGATCGCACATGGCCCCTGGTACAGCTCCCTCTCGTGCGTTGAAACCCCTATTTTGCCGATGTAGATAAAGAGCAGGGCACACGATCCGGCATCCTCGCCAAAGCCACTCTGACGCGGGTTTCCGGGCGAGGGAGAAATACATGCAGATCGGAGTTTACGGTTCAGGGTACCTGGGAACAGTGATTTCGGCCTGCCTGGCGGATTTCGGGACTCCTGTGACCTGTTGTCATCCGGACCGGACCCGCATGGTCGAGATGGCGCAGGGGAACATCCCGTTTTTCGAGAAAAATCTGAAAGAGATCATCCGCCGGAACGTGCGTGCCGGGCGTCTTGCCTATTCAACCGACATCGAGTCGTTCGCCCGCAAGACGCAGGTGATTTTTCTCGCCGAAGACAAGCCCGACAATTTGACTGATCTCGCGATCCGTATCGCTCGGCTCGCCCCCAAGCCTCCCATTCTCACGATTGTGACTCCGGCGGGGGTGGGGACGGCAAGTGCGCTGGAAAAGAGCATGCAGGAAAACGGACTGCAGGCCACCATCGTCACGCAGCCCATGTTCTTTACCGACGGTTGCGCCGTCGAAGATTTCAACTGGCCGGACCGGCTGATTCTGGGGACGACGTCCAGCGAAGCGGTGCAGGTTTTGAAGCAGATTTTCCATTCGCTGGTCATGCGCGGGGTTCCGGTGATCGTGACCAATCAGGCTACGGCGGAACTGGTGCGCGAATCGGCCACGGCTTTTGTGGCGACCAAAATTTCGTTTATCAATGAAGTCGCGACTCTTTGCGAACGCGTGAATGCTGATGCGGTGAGTCTGGCGCTTGCCCTGGGACTCGATAAGAAAATTGCTCCTCGCTGCCTGCAGCCGGGCGCGGGCATGGGCGGCGTTTTTGCCGAGTCGGATATGAATTCGCTCGCCGAGCTGGCTCAGGCGCACGGCGTTTCTCTGAAGGTGCTCAGCGCGGCGCGCGATGTGAACCAGACGCTTGCCGATCGGTTGGTCGATAAGATCGCGATGGCGTTGAACTCGGTCGAGAACAAAGAAGTCGGCATTCTCGGGCTGGCATTCAAGCCCAACACCAACTCGGTGGCGGGATCGTCGTCACTGCGGCTCGCGGAGACGCTGGTTTTGAAAGGCGCTCGAGTGCGCGCCTACGATCCGGTTGCCATACCGGAAGCCAAGCCTCTGCTCGACAATTCGGTGAAGTATTGCGATTCCGCCTATGCCGCCGCCGAAGGTTCCGATGCGCTGGTGGTTGGCACCGGCTGGCCGGAGTTCCGCGCACTGGATTTTGACCGCATCAAGCATCTGCTCAAGAAGCCGGTGATTGTCGATACCAAGAACCTGCTCGATTCCACACGCCTGCGTGCCTTGGGATACGAGTACGTCGGCGTGGGCCGGGCGTGAGAGACTCTCGACCAGGCCCTCCTCATCAACCAGTTGAACTTCTTCAGAAAAGCTGCTCCCATCTGGCTCATTCGCCCTCTCGCAAGTTGCTATAATTGAGTGCTTGCGGTGGGAGTAGCTCAACTGGCAGAGCACCGGACTGTGGCTCCGGTTGTTGCGGGTTCGATTCCCGTCTCCCACCCCAATTTGTGTTGCCGAGATTCGCGGCCCCGTAGCTCAACTGGATAGAGCATCAGTCTTCGGAACTGAGGGTTGGGGGTTCGACTCCCTCCGGGGTCGCCAGTATGGCCCCAACGAAGTGCCGTAACTTATCCGTGAAGCGCATCTTTCATTTTCGTGTGTCCTCGCAGATCGGCCCGCTGGAGCAGCGGTTGCTCGAGGAGCTTTGGAATCGCGGCAGCGCCACGGTTCGCGAGTTAGTAGAAGGCTGCTGTTCGGACCTTGCTTACACCACCGTGATGACCACGCTCGATCGCCTGTTCAAGAAAAACTTGCTGACGCGGGAAGCAGTAGGCCGCGCTTTTCGCTATTCGCCGAGTTTCAGCCGAGAAGAACTGCACAGGGATGCCGCGGGCGAGGCGTTTCGCCAGCTTCTCGAATCCAGCCCGGCGCCGTCTCTACCGCTTTCTTATCTGGTGGAGATCGTTAGCGATCGTGATGCCGAACTGCTCGAAGATCTGGGGCGGTTGGTGGAAGCGAAACGGCGCGAACTACGGCAAAGCCGCGGGAAGAATGCAAACTCCAAGCGCGAGGGGGAAAGGTAATGTTTGCTCTTAGGGGAGTAGCCGTTTCCTTTTCGATCTTCATACTTCTCTATTGCATTTGGTCTTTGATCGTGAGCGCCGGCTGGCGCGGCCTCTTTGGCCACAGCCAAAAGTTGTCCAGGCGCTGGGCGGCAGAACTGCTGTTCGGGTGGCGGATTTCCCCTTTCCTCGTCGCGATCGTTATCACGTTTGCGCTGGCTGTGCCTTCGTTTTTAATGCTGGAGCCGCGGCAGATCGACGAGTCCATGGGTGCCGTTCCCCTGGTGTTGTGCATTTGCGGTGCAGCACTAATCGGTTATGGAATTTCTCGTGCCGCTTCTGCGTTGCGGCTGGCTTCCCGAGCGATTGCGGCCTGGATGATTGGCGCGCAGCCGGTTTCCATGGGCGCGCCTGCCCCAATCTTTCGGGTTTCGCAGGCAGCTCCCGCCATGATCGCAACTGGGATCGTTAGAATGGGCGTGCTTGTCTCTGAGCGGACGGAATCTTTATTGAGTTCGACTGAGTTTCAGATTGCGCTCGATCACGAGTTTGCCCACGTACGGCATCGCGACAATCTGAAAAAGCTGGTTCTGAAGTTGCTTCATTTTCCGGCAATGCGCAGTCTTGAGACGGCGTGGCTGGAAGCCACTGAAATGGCCGCCGATGATGCTGCGGTTTCCAGTCGCGAGGAAGCGCTTGATCTGGCTGCGGCACTGGTCAAGCTCTCGCGCCTGCGAGTGCCCGAGCCTGCCGTGGAGTTGACCGCATCCCTGACACTGAGCTCGGCATCAGCAATGCAGGCTCGAATTGAACGTCTCCTGGCTTGGAGTGCAGAAGCTGATGGTGATCGGTATACGGCGCGCAAGGCTCTCAAGAGCCCGGCCTTTGTTGGAATCATGGCGACGGCTATTCTTGTCGTTATTAATTATTCCTATTTGCTGACCAGCGTCCACGCAGCCACAGAGTGGCTGGTGCGCTAAAACAATCCACGCCACTGCTTTGATTCTGGTCGCCGCTTAGAACGTCACTCGCACGCCCACTTGCGCGGCAAACGGTGTTCCCACCGTCGTTCCCGGGCCGAAGAAATCTCCCAATGCGCCTTCCGGAATTTCAAGCTGCTTCAAGCTGGTTAGCGGAGTCGTCTGGGAGCAGGCCGCATTCGCACAAATGCTGCTGATGATGGTTTGCCCGAGCGCGTTCGGAACTGTCTCTGACTGGGGAACCGGAAGTTGGGCCGCATTGACCGCGTAATTTGCTCCCGGGTTATTGCGGTTGAACAGATTGAAGAACTCAATGAACGGGTCAATGTGCCAGCGCTCGTTCAGCTGGAACGGTCGCGTGACTCGAAGATCGGCTTGCATGTAAGGGCGCCCGCGGAATTCGTCGAGGCTGGTGTACTGCGGTTGTGCTTGGTTTTCGAACTGCGTGTAGATGCGATCGGTATTGTCGACGTTCGTGATGGTGATGGGCCGCGCGCTCTCCAACTGCGTTACTGTGCTCACTTCAAAGCCGCCAGGGACGTGCAACGTTCCAGCCAGTACGAAGCGGTGACGAACATCTTCCCCTGAAGGGCCGTAATCCCCCTGCCCGAAGGCGTTCAGCAAGCCGGCATTCGGAGTATTCGGCTGATTCGGGCAAACGCCATCGACGTAATCAAACAACTCGCCCAGGAGACATCCCCAGGTTTGCGCCTTCGAGAAGGTGTAATTCGCCACCAGATCGAAGCGGCTGGTATTTCCCTGCAGATGCAGGAGCAAGCCGTTGTAGCTGGAACGATTGTCGGACTCGAAGACATTCATGCTGGGGACGATGGCAGCCTGATCATCGGCATAATTTGGATCGGATGCTGGAATGAGCGGCGTGAACAAGTTCGAGCCGCCTGCATAGGGGAATCCGCGATAGCCATGATCTCCCTGCTCGTGAACGTAATCGGCGCTCATGAGCCATCGGTCATTGAAGGCGTGCTGCATCCCGCCGGTGATGTGAATCGCATAAGGAGTTTTGTAGGGAGAGCCGATGAGATCTCCCGTGCCGCAGCCAGAGCCTTGCAGGGAGTAAGTACCCGGTCCGCCAGTGAGGCTGCAGCTTCCCGTCGCGTGATTGGTATTGTTGATGGCCTGAAACGCGGTTGCCCAGCCGTTCTGCGCGAGATCATCAAAGAACATGCCGAATCCCGCGCGGATCACGGTTTTCCCATTCTCGCCCGGAGCGTAAGCAATTCCCAGCCGGGGCGCGATCTGCTTGTGATCATCGTGCGGCAGTCCGGAGACAACCGGAATCTGTAACGCCTGCAGCGTCACGTAACCGGGATTCTGCGCTTCCGTGCGTCCTTCGCCAGTGAAGAGTCCCCAGGTTGTTTGATAGCGCAAACCGTAGTTAATCGTGAGCTGATGAGTGGCCCGCCATGAGTCCTCGGCATAAAGAGCAAGACGTTGGACGTTCTGCGAAAAGGTGCCATCGCCGGGTGGAGTGTAAGTGCAACTGGATCCATCAGTAGGCAGCGTGCCCGTGCACATGGGAGCGAAAGTTCCGAACGTACCCGGATTCTGCACGTAAAAGGTCGGATCATTGGCATATTGAGCGAACGTTTCCGCCGTCGAAGCAAAAGCGCCGCTCAGCACCGGCTCGTGAATCACATCCACACCGAACCTGATGGAGTGATCGCCCGTGGCATGGCTGACGTCATAGCGCAGCTGATATCGATCCTGATTGCGCAGGTCCGGGAAGAGCGTGATGGGCGTTGCAAACTGGTTGTCACCAAACGTCTCGAATCCTGAAACCGTAAGCGCCGTGGAGCTGAACGGAAACGCCAGCGCGAAGCCAAAATCGGAATTCCGCGTCTGCGTGAGATGCAGCAGACTGGCATCAGCGACGAAAGTTCCGAGCCAGTTCGGAGTGAAAACGTAAGTATTGCTCAGCTCGGCGTTCCAGTAATTGTTGTGCGTGAGCAGGCCGGTCGAGGGCAGAGTGCCCTGCTGCACCAGAGCATTGTGAGTCGTATAGCTGTCTTCGGAGGTGCGCAGGAACCAATTCGATTTCGTCGACTGCGCAAGATCAAAACGCACAGAGCCGATAAAGTCGAGAAATGGGATTGGCACGTTAGCGGGAACGTTAATCGATGGAACTCCGGCAATCAGTCCTTGCGCTGCGAGCTGTGCCAGCGCATCGAATTGCGTGGTGCTTGCAGGACTGTAGGCGATGCTCGCATGTTCATTCACATTCTCAAATGAGGTGAAGAACCACGCCTTGCCTTTCTTCACTGGGCCGCCGAGCGTTGCGACGTAGTTCTGCCGCGAGAACGGTTGTTTGGGATTGTGAACGCAAACTCCGTTGGTACAGGTTTCCGCTGGATTCTCGATGGGGAAGCGAGCATTTAGAGCGGCAGCGCGTTCATAAAACGCAGCATCGCCATGCCAGTCATTCGTGCCACGTTTGGTTGTAATCACCACCGAACCGGCCGTGGTCCATCCCGTGTCAGCGTCTTCGTTCGAGGTGTGTACCGCGAATTCCTGAATCCCGTCGGGCGAGAAATTCTGCAAGAATCCGCCGATCCAGTCATCGGAATTTTCGGCACCATCGACGGACAACTCATTGTTCAACCCCGAGCTTCCACCGGTCGAAACCGCGGTGATTCTGGCCTTCGTCGGATCGGAGGGCTCAACCGGCTCGGTTCCCGGAACAAGGTAAGCGATGTTAGCGAAGCTGCGCGCCGGCAACGGCAGAGTTTCCAAATCGCGCGTTCCAACCACGCCTCCGCGCACCGTGTCTGTCGTGTCGACGGATTCAGTTGTGATGGAAGAAGCTTCGGCCTTCACGCTTACGCTCTCTGAGGGCGCAGCGGGTTTGAGAGTTACGGCAAGGTCACGGACGGAACTGACGTCGACTGCGACTTCAGATTTTGCGGTCGAAAAGCCGGCTGCCCTTATCGTGACGCGGTAACTACCCGGTGGAAGATCATCGATGCGGAATTCGCCACGGTCTTCGGTTGTTGTCTGCCGTTGGAGTGGGGACGTGACGGATTGCAACACGATTTGCGCGGAAGGGATGCGGGCTCCGGTCGCATCTTGCACGGTTCCACGCAAGGATCCGCGCGGATTCTGTGCCTGAAGAGCCGAGACCAGGAAAATGGCAGAGATGAGTGCGAGGACTACCTGTTTCGACAAGCGTTTTCCCCCGATGAACGCAGATGAAAACTCATCGAGAGTAGCTTGGAAAGTTGTCCTACTACCAGCACTCGTAGCCCGCGGGAGGGCCCTCAGTCATTAATCCGACCAGCGCTGCGGCTTGCGGTCCCAACGATGCTTTTTCAGTTCAGCCAGGAGATTTCGATCGAGCGGCCCGCGATCGCTCGCCGCAATGTTCTCCCGTACATGATCGGGCTTGCGCATGCCGGCAATCGTCGTGCTCACTGCCGGATGCGAAAGAATGAAACGCATTGCCATCTCCGCCAGGCTCATGCCCGGCGGCAGAATTGTTTTCAGTTTCTCCACGCGCTGAATCGTGTTTGCCAGATTCTCTGGGCCAAAATATCCCGAGCGCCAATCGTCTTTCGGGAATCGGGTTTCCAGTGTCATCTTTCCCCCGAGGCTACCTTCATCCAGCGGAACGCGCGCAATCACGCCGATATTGAGCTCCTGGCATGCGGGAAACAGTGCGTCCTCCGGCGCCTGGTCAAAGATGTTGTAGATAACCTGCACGGCGTCAACCAGCCCGGTGCGCATCGCCTTGATGCCATTCTCCGCTTCCCAGCGATTCAGGCTTAAGCCGAAATATCGCACCCACTGCTCATCCTTCAGCCTCTCAACCGTTGATCGGAACTCGGGCTCATCCGTCCAGGAATCGTCCCACACATGAAACTGAAGCAGATCAATCGTATCGACGCGCAGTTTCTTTCGGATCAAATCTGCATGTTTGAACACATGTTTCGCAGGAAAGACGTCGCTGTATTTGTATTCGGGTCGCGCTGGCCATTGGTCGTTCGCCGGCGGAATCTTCGAGGCCGCATAGAGGCGCCTTCCGGTATTCCGAGTGATGGTTTCGCCCAGCAGTCCGTCGCTCTTTCCCGAGCCGTACGCCCATGCGGTATCGAAGAAATTGCAACCCAAGTCTACGGACAGTTGCAGAGAGGCAAGAGATTCATGATCGTTGGAGCCACTCCATCCACTCATGCCCCACAATCCGTAGGCGACATCGCTGACTTCAAAACCGGTTCGTCCGAGCTTGCGATATTTCATGGTGATCCTCTGTCGAGAAAGTAAGGGGAAAATAGTCGGAATCGAATCGAATGAAAAAGAGAACTTGTCAGGATACATCCGTGGCGAAAGTTACGCTTGCTGTTGCCTTCGTTTCCGGACTTGCAAGATTTTCGATGCGGAGCATCGGATTTTTGCTCCCAAATCTGCTACAAGAAGTGTTTCAATAGAAGCATACTTATGAGTATCTGGAGGGGTTTCGATGAACGGTGATCATCCCATTGAATCGGTGAACGACCGCAAGGCGAGTTTCAGTGCGAAGGACGAGTTTGCTTCCGCACCATCGCGTTTTCTCGATGAAAAGATTTCTGAGGAATCGTGTACGGAGACGAAGTCAGACAGCGCTCTTAAGCCCGCCGGTCTGAGTAATCCTTTCTGGAAGTAGCTTCTTTGTCCGTTGTCTCTGTCTCTCTCACGTGCGTCGGCGGATGTTGGCCGGCGCATTTCTTTTGCGCAGAGGTCAGTCTAGGACGCGCGCAGGATCGGCAGGCATAGACATGGTCGGAGATTGAAATCGAGAGTGCTCATTTGCTCCAACGCCGGGTGCAATGCGGATTCTCGGCACGGTTCGAGCGTGATCACGAAGGGCAGCGTTGACTTTTCGAAGCCAGGCTTCTGCAGCAGCGAATCGATGTTAAGGCGATGCCCGGCGAGAATTTCCGCCAGCCGTGCCACGATTCCGGGCTGATCGCGCACGAAAAAACGCAAATACCAAGGCGTCTCGAAATCGCTCGTGATTCGCGCGGCCCTCACGTAGTTCTGTTGGGCTCTCTTCTTGCCTGCTGCGAGACCCTCAGCGACAAACATCACATCGGAAACGACCGCGACGGCGGTCGGATCGCCCCCTGCTCCGGCTCCCAGAAATGCCATATCGCCGCCGAACTCACCCGACGTCAGGACCAGATTCAGATTTCTCTGCACACGCCCGAACGGCGATGCCGCCGGAACAAGGCAAGGACCAACCTCCGCAAACAGCGTGTCACTGTTCAGTTCGGCTCTCGATATTTGACGGATCGTGCAGTCGAGTTCGCTGGCATAGTCAAAGTCCACCGCGTCGATGCTGCGAATACTGCGAGCATGAATGGCTTCCGGTTCAACATGAGTATGTAGTCCGGCCAGCGCGAGAATCGCCAGCTTTGAGCGGGCATCACCGCCATCCAGATCTTCCGAGGCATCGGCCTCCGCATAGCCGCGAGCTTGCGCCTCTTCGAGCGCCTCGCTGAAAGGGATACGCGCATTCTCGATCCGGCTCAGGATGTAGTTGCAGGTGCCATTCAGAATTCCTGCGATGCCATGCAGGCGGTCGCCACAAAGTCCGGTCCGCAGCGCGGGAAGCACGGGAACGCCACCTGCGACCGAGGCGCCAAATTCAAGTTGACAACCGTGGCTCGCGGCCAATCCGAGAAGTTCCGTGCCGTAGCGGGCAATCAATTGCTTATTCGCGGTCACGACAGACTTTCCAGTCTGCAAAGCGCCGCGCACAATTTCGTTTGCAGTCGTCAATCCTCCGATCAGCTCGATGACGATCTGGACGTCCGAGTTCAGCACCGACTGCACATCTTCGGTCCAGATCACTTCACTTGGAATCCAGGGCTGCTTTTTTCGTTCGACATTCCGGTTGCAGATGTGCGTCAGATGAAGCAGGTGGTTTTCCTGTTGGGAGAGGATCTTCGCTACGGATTTGCCGACCGTGCCGAAGCCGATTAGCGCCACGCGGCACGCAGCCTCCGGATTCCGCTTTTCGGAGTCCGGCCTTCGAGATCCGGCGGCGTCATTGGCGATCTTCGAATCAGTATGCGGCATTGGGAGCCAATGAACAGACCCACCATGATACGGGTGAGCCATACCTTTGGTGAACTGCAAAAAACTGGTGACAACGATCTCAGAACGGGCGGAGGTCGCATCAAAGTTGGTAATATGGTGCCTTCCTGCGAATGGAAGTAGAAGAGGTTTCGCGGAGATGCTCGTTCCCGGCGGCCTGCCGCATGTAGAGCAGGCCGGTTCGTTTGTTTGATTTACCATTCGGAATATCTGGCCCATTAGGAGAATGAATGATTCGAAAGTTCGCGGCGTTTCCTGTCAGGTACGCCGAGGTGGTGGCGATCTGGTTGATCGTTCTGGCAGCAAGCGCAGCATGCTTCGCTCAACAAAATCCGCAGGCGCCGGCACAGGACGACCCGTCCAGCCAGCAAACCCAGACGCAGCAACCAGCCAATGCCCAGCAACCTGCCGATACGCAGCAATCCAGCAGCCAGGAAACGGCGCCGGAAGAGACGATTCCCGGGCGTAAGCCCAAACCAAAGCTGTACGACAAATGGGTGTTCAACGCAGGAGGCGGAGCCAGCCTGGTGAACGGGACGACGAAAACGTTTGTCCGCGGCGGAGGTGGAGTAGCGGCCGCGGGGGCTGCCCGCAACTTCAGCCCGTTCTTCGGTCTGCGTGCCGACTTTCAGTTTGACAATCTGCCTCTGAGACAATCTGCTCTTGCACTTGCCGGGGCGCCGGGCGCAACCAGTCACGCCTATTCGCTCACCTTTGGACCCATCATCAACATTCCCGTCACGAATGAATGGAGCGGCTACATCGTGTTTGGAGCCGACTATCTTCATCGCTCGGGGAAGCTCGATTCCTCCTCTGCGATCCCTGGCACGGGATGCAACCCATTCTTCATCTGGTGGGGGCCCTGTTACGCCGATAGCCTGCCTGTGAACGGTAACTTTTTGCACGAAAGCCAGAACGAATACGGCTATTTCATGGGCGCTGGGGTTGCTCGTAAGGTCAGCGACAAAATCGAGGTCTACGGCGAATTCCGCTGGATCCATGGTGCGGCCAACCGTTTGACGACAGACATACGGCCGATTACGGTGGGAGCGCGTTGGCGATTCTGAAACTTACTCAGGATTTGTGCGATAGCGCCATAAGCCGCCGGTCAGCTTTTGCAGTTGCACGAACGAGGAAGCCGCGCGGGGATTCGACATTCCTGGATTGCCGTTCGCCTGATCCACCGCCGATCTCACGGTCTCGTGGGAGGACGCGAGCGAACAAGCGGGATCGGTAGCATTCGCATCTCCCGCAAGCAGAAATGCCTGGCAGCGGCATCCGCCGAAATCTTCGGTACGGCGCTCGCAGCTGCGGCATGGTTCCTGCATCCATTCTTCTCCGCGAAAGTGCTGGAACGATGAAGACTCGTTCCATATCCATTCCAGCGGCTTCTCGCGTACGTTCTCGAAGATGAATCCGGGCAACACTTCCGCCGCATGGCACGGAAGCGCCTTGCCGGAGGGATTGATGAGCATCAGTTTTTTCCCCCAGCCGCCCATGCATGCCTTGGGATATTTCGCGTAGTAATCCGGAACGACCGAATCGATCCGGATGCGTCCTGCCAGGCGTTTTTCAGCTTCGGCGATAATCTCCACCGCCTTTTCCAGTTGAGCGCTTGTTGGCATCAGTGCCGCGCGGTTGGCCAGCGCCCATCCGTAGTATTGTGCGTTTGCGATTTCGACCCGTTCCGGATTCAGTTGTTCAATAAACGAGATCATTTCTTCGAGATGATCCAGATTCTGCCGGTGCACCACCAGGTTCACGGTAAAGGCAACTTTGTGGCGCTTGATCGCGCGAGACAACTCGATTTTGTGCGCGTGTGCTTTCGCTCCCGCAATCCAGTTCGCTGAATCCTCGCGGGAATCCTGAAAGCTGATTTGAATGTGGTCGAGACCGGCGTCGATCAGTCTCGTGAGCCGCTCTTCGTTAAGTCCAATCCCGGAAGTGATGAGATTCGTGTAAAGCCCTGCCTTGCGCGCGGCCGCGATCATCTCGGTCAAGTCTGCACGCGCGAGTGGTTCGCCGCCGGTGAAGTGCGCATGCAACATGCCGAGTTTACCCGCCTGCTCGAAAACGCTGACCCAATCAGCGGTCGATAGCTCCGAATCCTCGCTGGCCAGTTCCATGGGGTTCGAGCAATAAACGCAGTGCAGCGGACAGCGATGAGTGACTTCGGCGATGAGAGCGAGAGGATTGGAAAGCATTATTGAGTAGAGTTGATCTTCGCAAGCACTCGAATATCAGTCACTGTCGCGCCGTACCACGTCGCATCCTCGGTGCAGACATTGTCGAGTTTCGCTTCTGCGAAAGTCGCGCCATAGAGCAATGTACCGCGGAAAGACGCACCCGTCAGGTCGCCATTCCGGAAGTCCGAGCATTTTACATTTGACTTATCGAAGCGAACATTTTGGAGATTGGCCGAACGAAAATCGACACCGGACATCCAGCTGTCGCTGAAGTCGGCCCTGGACAGGTCTGCCTTTTGAAAGGATGCGCCCTCCGGTAAATCCGTGCCTTGAAAGAAACGTTCCCCGTCCGAATATCGGCGCAAGACTTCTTCGGCACTCTTCGCAGCCTGATAGCCCAGAGCAACGTCAGGTTGTGGGTTCTTGCCGCTCAACTTCCTCAAGACCTCCCCTAATAATCCACGATTCTCTTTCTCTGCAATTGCTCAAGAAATGTGCCGATATCTGCTCGAATCTTTTCCGGATCGGTCGTCCCAAATTCCTTCTGCAATTCGCTGATAATTTCGCCGAAGGTGCGCGTTCCGTCGCAGCGCTCCAAGATTTGCCTTCCCGTCCCCTGCAGCTTGATCGCGCCTTCCGGATAAAGAATCATACGATTTTCATCGGTCCCGCCCCATCGGCATCCAGTGGCCAGTCGAGGGACGCTTGAATCCAGAGGCGCTGCCATCACTCGACCTCGTTCATGCGGAATGCGCCCGGCGGAGGCCATCCCGGCTGCACATAGGCAAAATAGAGGGCGTCGAGTTGCGCCCAAAGGATGTCACACTTGTCCCGCAATGCCTGAATCGCGGCTTCCTGCTCGGCACGCGTCTTGGCATGTTCATAAACATAGCCAACCGCAAACTTCGAATCTTCCGGCGCCTGGTACATGCGCGCCTCGAAATAATCGAGTCCGCCAGAAAGCCAGGGATAATGCTCCCGCAGTTTTCCGACCCGCAGCGTAATTAATTCCGGAGAAAACAATTCCGTCAGCGAAGATGCAACCGCCTCCAGCAAGCTCCGGCTGCGCACAATGTTTAGATATTCATTCACCGCAAAGCGCGTCGCGGGAAGAATTCCTTTGCCTTCGCGCACCTGGTCGGCACGTAAGCCGGTGGCTTCCGCCAGCTTCAGCCATCGCTTGATGCCGCCTTCGCTGGTGGCATCGCCATCGTGATCGATAACCCGCTTCCGCCATGCACGGCGAAACACGGGGTCCGGCCCACGCGACAGGATGATCGAATCCTTGATGGGTATGGTGCTCTGATAGTAGTAGCGATTGAGCGCCCAGGCTTGCAGCTGGCCGCGGTTGAGGCGGCCTTCATGCATCATCAGATGGAAAGGATGTTTGTGGTGATAGCGCTCCTCGCCGACAGCCCGCAGCTGCGCCCGGAATTCATCCAGCGAGAACAGGGCTGCATTGTTTACAGATTGAACTCCCATCCATCCTCCGCGATTTCCCAGCCGGCAGCGCCCACCTGCGCGTATTCGGTCCCAGCCTCGTTCAGCATGGGGTTGGTGTTGTTGATATGCAGATAGATTTTACGTGGATGCTCCAGTTGCGCCAACTTGCTCAAACTGCCTTCGGGCGAGGAAACAGGCACGTGTCCCATGTCCCAGGAGGATTCTGTCGAACTGTGCAACTGGATGAGTTCGTCGGCGGTCCAGAAAGTTCCATCGAACAGAAGCACGTCGACGGAATCGAGCAGCTTGAGTATTCGTTTGTCGATGCGCGGAACAGCAGGCAAATAAGCGAGACGCTTGCCCGCCGATGATTCCACAATGAGGCCGAGTGAGGATTCTCCCATGGCAAGCTGCGAGCGCCGTGGCGCCGAGACATATGCGGGATAATGCTCACCGAACGGGATGCCGCGACAGCGCAGCCCGGAATGTTCCCCCGCGGCGTTGCGCAACGAAAACGGAGCTCCAACGGTGAACTCATTCCACGTAACCTGATCCGGAACGCGCTGCAGCATAGCGAACATCGAGTTGTCCTTGGTGAGGATGCGGCGGACAGATTTGGTGCAGTGCACGCGCAGCGGCTGTAACTCGCGGAGGAGAAGCAATCCGAGAACGTGATCGACATCGGCGTTGGCGAGAACGACTCCCGCGATCGGGGAATGACGAACTACCGGACCGCCAACTGATTGACCCGGGCTGACCTTGCCTCGTTGGGATTTTTTCGCGCTGCTTTGTTCGTGCTGCAACCCCGGATGCAATTCCGGCGTGGCTTCAATTTGAGCGCGCAGATCAGGAGACGCCCCGAGCAGAAACCACGAGGCCCCGTCTTCACTGATAGCGACTTCAGTCTGGGTGCGAGCCTTGCCGCGAAACGTTCCCGCGCGCAAGGCGCTGCAGTTGGGGCAGCTACAATTCCATTGCGGAAATCCTCCGCCAGCCGCCGACCCCAGAATCTTCACCCGCATGACAGGAGTGTAGCAGCGAGCGCAGTGAATTCCCGGGAAGAGAGGGTTACTGGCCGGTGACCGTGACTTTCAGTCCTCCGAGACCCTTAAGAACGTTTAGGGAAGACATTGCGTCAGCAATCGGTGAGCGAGGGGTTTTAGAAGAATACAGATGGGGAGACGCTGAACTGTTTGCTCAGTTTCTCGATATGCTTTTTGTTGATGTCGCGCTTCCCGCTTAGAACTTCCGATACAACACTCTCAGAGCCAAAGACCGCTGCGAGGTCTTTTTGGCGAAGGCCGTTCGCATCCATCAATGTGCGCAGGACGTCGACGGGTGATGCTTCAGGAATCGAATGGTTCTGTTCTTCATACGCCTCGATCAGTGTTACTAAAACCTGAGCGTACAGATCTTCTTCCTTCGTAAGCTTTTTACTGGCCAATTTATCAAGCACGGAAAGATATTCTGCGTGTTGACGCTCTGAGGTGATTGGAACTGGCATACTGACGTCGATAACGTATTTCTCTGCTACGCCAATCATTCCTGCTCCCAATCCTTCTCGTCATACTCGGCATGACTCAAAACGCCGCGGATGTAAACCATTTTCCAGCCGTACTTAATGGTACAAATCAACCGACATCGGTTGTGACTGATGTCAAAAATCACAAACCTTCCAACCCTGTCCGAGTTCTTCCAACTCGCCTTGACCTCTTCAAAACTGTTCCAATTAGCTGCCTTTGTGATCTTGTACCACGCATTTAATGATGTGCCCCATTCTGCATGTTTAGCCGTTGCATCTGTAATCGCCTTACGGCTGACAATCCGCACTGACAATCTTCGCATTTTGCGAAGATGGCGTCAAGATGGAAATTGTGTGACGGTGCGAGCTGCTAATCCAAGCATTGGTCTGCAACTGTTTGTCGAAAAAAGGCCAAGAGGAATTGGAACGACGATCTCAGGCGGCAGCAACCGCATCCCGGACTTGATCCATCGCCATTCTCACCACTGTTAGCGGGATCGGGACGCGTGTGAGTTTGCCTGATTTGTTTTCGACCCCATCTACAAATATGACATTATCCGCTGCGATTAGCGGATCACTGACCAACTCGAACTGCAATCCGTACAGTTTTATTCGGTTACTTCGCGCGAAACCGAGGCGTTTGAGTCTTTCGCAAACGTGAACCTCGCGGGTATTCATTGTTGGCACCGGTCTCTTTCCCTGATGAGCTATGTGTTTCTTGGTGTGTTGGCTGGAGGTAAAGCAACCTCAGAGAGTAGCTTTTCCTTCCTCTTCCAGCAGTGACCGCTGTCACCGAGTTAATGGCGGTGGAATCATGTACTTAGAGACAGAATGGTCGGAACGTTGCAGAGGCCGGATGTTGCGTGCAGAGGGTTCAGACAATCGTGAGAACGGACTTGACTGCTTGCAGAAAGTACACGCGGCTTAACCCGGCGGCCAGGAAAGATGGCGACCGCCGATAAGGTGTACGTGAAGATGGAAGACGGATTGTCCGGCGCCGGGGCCGACGTTGAGAACGGTGCGGTAACCGTGCTCGATTTTGCGCGCACGGGCGATATCTGCAGCAACGAGATGGCAGCGTCCGATGAGTTCGGCATCGGCCAGTTCAGCTTCTTTCAATCCCGCGAAATGTTTCTTGGGCACGACGAGGACGTGCGTGGGCGCCTGCGGATTGATGTCTTCGAAGGCGAAGACATGTTCGTCTTCGTGCACTTTTTTCGACGGGACTTCTCCTCGAATGATGCGGCAGAAGATGCAATTGGGATCGTTCATGAGTCTGCTCTTCGGTGAGGATAACAAAATTGCGTTTCCAGTGCGGTCGGTGCTCGCGCGGCAATCAGTCGAGCCGGACGACAAACACCGCGCCTTCAGGAGTTTCGGTTTCGGCAGCGAGCTGCTGGGCACGCTTGCGATCGTCATCAAGCACGCGGACCCGAATCCACCAGTCTCCCGCAGGACTGCGAAAGCTGAGCACTTTCGCGGTGCGATAGCGGCGAGTGAGATGATCAGCGAGTTTCGTGGCTTCGTCTTGATCAGGGAAGCCGCCAATCTGCACCGCCCATTTGCCGCCGATATCGAGAGGCTCGGGCGACTCCATCAATTCGATGCGCACTTCCGCCACGCCCGGTTGCCAGACATCCAGTTTGCGCGCGGCGGCATAAGAGAGATCCAGAACCCGCCCGGGAATAAAGGGACCGCGATCCGTGATGCGCACTAGCGCGACGGCTCCGGTTTTTTCATTGGTCACCCGCACGATCGACCCCAGCGGAAAAGTGCGATGGGCCGCGGTCATGGCATGCATGTTGTAAACCTCGCCATTTGAGCCGCGACGGTTGTGATAAGGCGGGCCATACCAGCTGGCCAGTCCGGTTTCCGTGAGAATTGGCCTGGCGTCCGCGGGAATGCTGGGTTCTGCCAGACCGGCTCCTGCTTCTGATTTCGAACCAGGAGCTTCTGTGTTTCCCGGAGCGCTTGCGCGAGGCTCGGTTGACTCTGGTGGCGGAGGCGGTGGAATGTTCACGCGCGCTTGTTTGGGATGGCTGCACGCACTGAGAAAGACGATCAAAAAAAACGTGAGAGCAAGCCCGACGCCGCTCACGCGTGAGCTACGCGCAGGCTCGCAATTCCGTGTCCGGCGCGTTCCGGCGTTTCGGTCTGTGAGCGTCGTCGCCACTACTTGGGCCGGTTCTGATCCATGTAGTCGGCGAATTCCGCAAGTTTCTGCGAGGCGGTGCGCAGGGCCTTCGTAGAATGGCCGCGCACGGCAGGCACGACTTCGTCGTTTAAGTACTTGATGAACTCGGGAATTTCCTTTTCCAGGCGCTGAGCCGCGTCGTTGATGGTTTGACTGACGCGCGCCGAGGCGTCTTCCATCTTGCGGTTGAAGTCGTTCATGATGCCCTCGCAAATAGGCGTGAGCGGTCTCACGCGGAATAGCGGATACAGGTTGGGAACATTATTTCGAGATGCGACGGCGTGGTCAATGGTTGAGGCTGATCTTGCTGGTTCAGGCTTCGATTGGCGCCGGGGCCTTATCCCCTGCGCTATGCGTTAGAATTCAGTTCGCCACATGCCCACTGCTGCTGACACAGCTGCCGATAAAAAACATTCTGCAATGAACGCTGAACAGTTTCGTGCGCACCTGCTGGGGTGGTATGACGCCCATGCCCGCGATCTGCCATGGCGCAAAAACCGCGATCCGTACCGCGTCTGGGTGTCGGAGATCATGCTGCAACAGACGCGTGTGGCTGCGGTGATTGAGCATTACCACGAATTTCTTCGCCGATTTCCGACTGTCGAAAAATTAGCCCGCGCCCGCGAAGCGTCGGTCGTCGCGGCCTGGAGCGGCCTGGGATACTACCGGCGCGCTCGAATGATGCACGCCGCCGCGAAAGTGATTGTGCGCAAGCGAGGCGTCAAGTTTCCTTCAACGTCTGAAGGTTGGCGGGAACTTCCGGGAATTGGGCGCTACACCGCGGCAGCGATTGCGAGCATTGCATTCGATGAACCGGTCGCTGTGGTCGATGGCAATGTCGAGCGCGTGTTGCAGCGGTGGTTGGGGCACTGGTTGAACGGGGAAGAATTGTGGACGGCGGCCGCGGCGCTGCTGGATCGAACGCGCCCAGGCGATTTCAATCAAGCGATGATGGAGTTGGGAGCGACGGTTTGCACACCCAGGGCGCCGATTTGTTTGACGTGCCCTGTCCACCATTCATGTGCGGCGCGCGGAGAATTGGCTGGAGCTGTGAAACCGGCGCCACAGAAGAAGCGCGAGGTTCATTACGCGTTGCATGTACGCGGCGCGAACTCGCATGGCGAGATATTTCTTGTGCAGCGGGCAACGGAAGCGAGCTTGATGGCTGGCATGTGGGAATTGCCAGAAATTGTGCCTCCGAATGGTGGCGCGAAGTCAGATTTCACTGTGCGGCACTCCATCACGATCACTGATTACACGGTGCATGTGTGGCGGAGGCCGCTGCGGGAGCGAGTTGCAGGCCGATGGATCTCGACTCATCAGATGAAGAAAATCCCGCTGACCGGCCTCACGCGAAAAATCATACGCAAA
This sequence comes from Verrucomicrobiia bacterium, assembly GCA_035523795.1. Classification (GTDB taxonomy): domain Bacteria; phylum Acidobacteriota; class Terriglobia; order Terriglobales; family Acidobacteriaceae; genus Sulfotelmatobacter. Next base: position 26,805 of record DATKQB010000105.1, read on the forward strand.
GCCGGACTGCTACATCCGAATCCCTGAGCAGTCTCACAACATCGAACGTTTAGCTGCGATGAAAGTTGGAGGAACGATTCATGGCCGCACTGACCTCGGGCAAAAAGGCTCCAGAATTTGAATTGAAGACCGTGGATGGCAGGGATTTTTCGCTTGCGGCGGAATTAGCGCACGCGCCGGTGGTGCTGGCATTTTTCAAGGTCTCGTGCCCGACGTGCCAGTATGCATTTCCGTTTCTGGAGCGGCTCTACAAAGCGTACGGCAAAAACGCCGTCACCCTGGTTGGCGTTTCGCAAAATGACGCCAAGGATACTGCCGATTTCATGAAGCTGTTCGGCGTTACGTTTCCTGTGCTTTTGGATGACACGAAGAAGTACCCCGTCTCGAATGCCTACGGATTAACCAATGTGCCCACGATCTTCTGGATCGCGCAGGACGGCGAAATTGAAATCTCGAGCGTCGGATGGGTGAAGGCCGACTTCGATGAGATCAACCGGAAGATGAGCAAGGCGGGGAAAACCGCGCCAGCAGCGATCTTTCGCGCTGGGGAGGATGTTCGCGATTTCCGGGCTGGCTGAGGATCCAAGAATTAGTCCGCCGGGCTGGCGGGCTCAACACCGAATACACCAGAAGGGCAAAGGCTCGTCGGCATTTGTACGGCCAGCCGATGTACTCCCGTGCTGGGGGTTGTCCTTCTTCACGCCGAATGTGGAGGCTGAAATCCCGTACAATTTTTTAATGCTGCGAAGAGCAATCTCCGCCTGCGTCGTCTTGTGCCTGCTGGGGCTGCTCGTCATTCCAGGGCGGACCGCGGGCCCACCGGCCGGCCATAAAGACAGTTCTACCTCGGTAAGGCTGCCGAGCGCCGCTTTTGTAGCCCTGGAGACCATTTCTCCCGATCACATCCGCTGGCACGTCCGTTTCTTGTCCCATGACCTGTTGGAAGGCCGGGGAACAGGTCAGCGCGGCGGTGACATCGCAGCCGAATACATCGCGACGCAGTTCGCCGAGTACGGGTTGAAACCGGCAGGCGATCATGGCACTTACATGCAGAAGGTGCCGCTGGTCGGCATCACCACCTTGCCGGAAACGCAGTTCTCGTTAGTCCCCAACAAAGGCGAGGCAATGACGCTGAAGCCGCTGGATGAGTACGTCGCCTACGATCTCAGCCAGCAGCTGCTCTCCGATGTCAATGCGGAAATTGTTTACGTCGGCTACGGCATCGAAGCGCCCGAATACAACTGGGACGACTACAAAGGAACGGATGTTCACGGCAAAGTGCTGCTCATGCTGGTAAACGAACCGCCGTCCGACGATCCGAACTTCTTCAAGGGCAAGGCTCTCACCTACTACGGCCGCTGGACCTACAAATATGAAGAGGCCGCAAGGAAAGGCGCGGTTGGCGTCATCCTGATCCATCAGCCGCAGATGGCGAGCTATCCGTGGGAAGTGGTGCGCAACTCGAATTCCGGCGAGAAAGCTGCACTGAAAGTGCAAGGTCCAGCCTTGCATGTGGCTTCGTGGATTCACCTGGATGTAGCAAAAAGACTGGCGTCGGCTTCGGGAATGAATCTCGACAAGATGATGCGCGATGCCCAGTCGCGTGATTTCCACCCTGTTGATCTGGGCGCGAAATTAAACGCACACATGGTGAGCAAGCTGCGCAATTTCGAATCGAATAACGTGCTCGCCATCTTGCCGGGATCGGATCACAAGGTCGCCGACGAAGCCGTTCTCTATACCGCGCACTACGATCATTTCGGCATTCGTCCTGACATGCCGGGCGACAACATCTTCAATGGCGCGAATGATAACGCCACAGGGTGCGGCATTCTGCTGGAACTCGCGCGCGCTTATGGATTGGCGGGACAGCGTCCGCGCAGGTCAATCCTGTTCGCGGCAGTAACGGCAGAAGAGCAGGGATTACTCGGGTCCGAATATCTGGGCACTCACCCGCCAGTGCCTGCAGGAAAGATTTCGCTCGATCTCAATTATGACGACGTGAAGCCGCTGGGAGCACCGGAGGAAGTCGAGGTTTCCGGGGCGGAGCGAACGACGTTCTACCCCGAAGTGCAGGCAATGGCCAAGGACTTCCGGCTGGCGATTCGTCCGGACGCGCGGCCGGAGGCCGGACACTTCTACCGCTCTGATCATTTCAGCCTGGCGCGCGTGGGGATTCCATCGTTCTCCATCAATGAAGGGATGAAGTACAAAGGCCATCCCGAATCGTGGGGAATCGAGCAGGAGCGGGAGTACCTTGAGAAGCACTATCATCAGCCGAGCGACGAGTACCATCCGGAAATGGACTTCGTCGGCGATTCCGCTATGGCGCGCTTCGGCTTCGCATTGGGATGGGAAGCGGCCAGCCTGCCGGCTCTCATTCAATGGCAGCGCGGTGATGAGTTTGAAGCGGCGAGGCTAAAAAGCTTCGGCCCGTAGCTAACCGGATCTCTCAAAGAAGTCCCTCAGAACCACCTTTCACTTTCCTGATTCTGCCCACGGTGGAAGTTCGGGCGGAGTGTCGTCACCCTCACCGGCATCTTCTTCGTGTTCTTTCTTCGCCTCTACGATGTTTTGCGCGCCGGGGTGGATGAATGTGTGCGCCTGAAAGAGAGCATTTCCGACAGCGTTGGAATAGCGGCCGGGTTTTGACTTCAGCGCGAGTTGATACGCAACGAACAGGAGGACGATCCCGATGCAAGCAGCGAGCAACAGTGCAACGAGAATGACAAGGAAGTGCATTTAGCGCTGCAATCATGCTCATTTTAGCAATCGGAAATCGATGAGAGAAATTGATGGGGGCGACCCGCCTGCCGGTGATCACTCCGCAATTTTCCGGTAACCACGGTAACTTTAGAGCGCTCATTTCGCATGCTAGCCTCAGGATATAGGTTTGTAATCAGTCACTTCCGAGCAAGATCAGCACGATCCTGAAACCGGGATGCCGAGAATTCCTATCTTCCGATTGGGCGGAGCGCCAGAGAAACCGACGCTGCCACAGTTAGCCTCTTCCACTCCAATTGTTGTTCTCGAAGGACTGGCGCTGGGAGTCGATAATCTGCGGCACGATGTCGTGCTCAGCCCCCGATTTGCGGAATCAGCGCGGGCGCAGATTGCACGCCTCATTGCGCGTCACGGCGAATTAGACGGCTTGCTCTCGGCAGAGGCTCCGCAGACGACGCAAGGGCCGTCCTGGATGCGCAATCTGGCCGGCAAGACCGCGCGTCCGAAGCATGACGCCAACGAATGGAAGACGGTTCTCACCGAACTGCTGATGGCTTCGCTGAATCGCGCAAAAAAAGAGTACAAGCTCGGGGTCGATGTGCTCGCCCGGCTTGCCGTGATCAAGTTTCTGCGAACGGAAATGCACCAGCAATTCGCGCAAGTGCTCGAGCGCGGCCGGGTGACCATCAAGAGCTACGACAACATGCGCCAACTGAAGGCGCACGAATATCGCGAGCGCCTTGCGACTTTCCAGGTGCGGAAAAAGATCATTCTTCGCAAAACCGGGCAGGAAATCTTCGAGACCATGCGCGAGGTGGAAAAGAGCACGCTGGCGCGCACGCGGCGGTCGCTGTTTGGCGAAGAAACGCAAGCGGGAACTTACTTCACCTATCCGCTTTTCGTTAACCGCATGCTGTTTTCCGAGGACGGCCGCGACGATTATCTGTGTGCCGAGCAATACGTTATGCTGGGCAACTGGGATCGCGATCCCGATCGCTACGGACGGATGCGCGAAGTGGTTTCGGCTTTTCTGCGATCGTTGTATGGAGAAGAAGTCACGGCTGAGACGATCGACGCGTGGATGAACCTTCCCGAGAACGCCCGCGTGCTGGTCGGGACTGGGACGCCTGAGGATTCCGCCGAAGGTATTGCTCAACAGGAGCGGCTCGCGGCGTGGGTAAGGCTGCTGGAAGACGAGCGGGTGATGGAGAACGTCATTGCGTCATACCACGTCGTGCCGCTGCTTAGCGAATATGCGCCGACGATCAACCCGCAGCAACTGAAAAACGCGCTCATCGACCGCACAGAGTGCGATCGCGTCGAACGCATGATCCAGGAATTTGGCAAGCTCACGCCGAACAGCTTGTACGCCGCGGTTGCGAAGGTGGCGAGCTGCCGCGGCGCGGAGCGGGCAAAAGTTGCAGCGCGATTTATGGGGGACTTCTTCCACTACCATCGCGATCTGCGGCGGCTGGAAACCTTGAACGGCGCACTGGATTCGGTGAACCTGATTTCGAACGAACGCCTGCAGGAATTGTCCCGAGTGAACGGGACTCTCTATGAGTTCCTGTTGCCAGAAGAACAAGCCGAGCCGGACGCAGAACGCGTCTTACGGCATGTGGTACTGAAGGCGGACGTCCGCGACTCGACCCGCCTGACGCGGACGATGATGGATAAAGGATTGAATCCAGCTTCGTATTTCAGCCTGAACTTTTATGATCCGGTGAACAAACTTCTCGAGAAGTACGGGGCGCAGAAAGTATTTCTCGAAGGCGACGCCATCATTCTCGCCATCCTGGAGCGCGAAGGCGAGCCAGGACTGGGCGTGAGCCGTATGTGCGTTCTGGCGCGCGAGATCATCGAGATTGTGCGCGGGTATAACGAACTCATGCAGCGTTCCGATCTGCCCCAGCTTGAGTTGGGAATCGGCATCACCCTGCAGGAATCCGCACCGCTTTATTTGATGGATGGCGAGCATCAGATCATGATTTCAGAAGCGCTGAATGAGAGCGATCGTCTCTCGTCGTGCAACAAGCGCGCGCGGAAAATGATGGAGCCGGTTGCCGGACCTTTTCACGTGTACGCGTTTCAGTCCGCGGAGATGGATGCGGATGGAAATCCCGAAGATGTCATCATCAGCTTCAACTTGAGCGGCATCCGCATGAACGAAACCGCGTTCCGCAAGTTACAGCAGGAGATCACCCTGGAACCCCTGAAGGTGAAGCTTCCGCCACAGTTGGCGTCGTCAGACAAGGGAGAATACAAGCTGTTTTCCGCAACTGTGCCCGTGGACCGCGAAATCTTCCGGAAAATCGTAGTGCGCGAGAGCCGCATTCCACGCATTGATCCGGCAGATTTTTCCGTGAAGGGTTGGACCGATCGGCTCTACTACGAAGTTTGTACCGATGCCGCGATTTACGGTCCGCTCGAAAAGCGAAAAGGCGCGTCGAGCATTCACTAATACGAGCACCACTAATAATTAACTGCTGGCCGGAACGGAATCCGGAACGTCGCCTCGACATCGACCGGAACACCCGCCTTGGTTGCGGGCTCGAATTTCCACTGGGAAACCGCCTCGACGGCAAACCGATCGAGCCGGTCATCCACTCCGCGCAGCACGCGCACATTGCCAACGCTCCCGTCCGCGTGAATGACTGCATAGACGATCACTGTGCCGGAAACGTTTTCCCGCATCAGTTGCAGCGGGTAAGCAGGATCGACTTTGCGAGTGGCCATGGGCTCAGAGAGATCGGCGGCTGGCTTGTTCGACCCATCGCTGATTGTGTTTGCCGTTTCAGAATTCAGTTCTGCGAACCGAATCACCCAGCTTCCTCCGGCAGAATTCAGGTTCGGCATACTCAGGGTGACGGAATAGAATCTGCGGTTGCCGAACACTTCGCGCTCAGCTTCGGAAAGCTTCGTTGCGGAGTCGGGCTGCATGCTGCGGGCACCGCTCGTAATGCTTGGCCGGCGAACGCTGGCGAGGAGATTCGGATTCACAGTATTCGATGGCGACTTACTTTTCGGATCGCCGGCAACAGGCGAGGAGTTTGCAGTCGCCGCTCCCACATACAGCCCCGCCGGAAGACCGTTGGTTCGTTTGCTTCCGTTCTTTCCTGTTCCATTTCCGGCCGTGCTTGCTGCAGAAGATGATCCCGGCGATCCGCTTGCGCCCGCGTGGCCTTCCGGAGTTGCGGCGAATCGTCCGCTGCGATTTCCCGCCGGAGGATCCGGCGGCGCACCGATGGCAGGATGCAGATTCAATGCGATGACGTGGCCGCGAGCACCAAACGATCCTTGTGATCCGCCGCTGTTTACGCTTGGCGGAGGAGGAACGACCTGCTGCGAACCGTTCCACGCTCCTGCGGCGGGCAATGTACGCTGCGCGGCGACCGGCAGAGACGGCGCGGGGGCGATCACCGCGCTTGCAGCGATGTTCAAGTCTCCGAGCGGGCGATTCGACGCGACTTCTACGCTGGGAGGAGGCGCGATGATGGCATTTTGCGGATCTCTCATAGCCTGCGCAGAAGCAGCGGTAGATCGAACATCCTTTGGCGGAGGAGCAACGACGTTATCTTGCAGATTAGGTCGGGCGCGGTGCTCGTTAACGCGCGCAGGATCAGGCGGAGGAGACACGACGGAATTCATCTCGGGTGCAAGCCGTTGAAGATCGGCTGCAGCCGTCAGCGGAGCGGGAGGGATGGCGAGTTGCGGCTTCCGAGGCGTGTCCGACCAGGCGACAATATTCGGTAATGCCACATCCCGCTTCAGTTTGATCTGAGGAGGCGTGACAATCGTCTGCAATCGATTGTCATGCTCGCGCGGGACGGAGATGATCGGCTGCCGGGAAAATTCCGGATCCGCCTTCTCCGGAGTCGACGACTCAGCTTCTCGCGTGTCGAGCGGAGGCAGATATTCCGACGGCGTGTAATAAATGACCTGAGCATGCTCGAACTTGGATACGGGTGCGAGCTGCGGTTGCAGAGCGATCAGACGGCTAAATCCGATCAGACACGCGACTGCGACGAAGTGCGAGACCACGGACTTGGCAAAACCGCTCCAAGGCAGCTTCCGTTGCACGAAAACATCTGGCCAGAACGGCGCTGGCGCCGAACGGAGATCCAACTGCGGAAGACGATTGGGAGCGAGGAAACCGCGCAGATTGTCCAGGAAAGCCCGCGGCCAGGAAGGCATTTCCAGCAACAGCGTTGGAGTCGGCGCTGGAAGCCGATTTTGCGCAGACCGGGGCTCGAACATCTTCCTATGGTAGATGCAGCCGCGCGCTTTGCGATAGCCTTAGTCGCAACTCATTAGTGCCGAAATTCCTGAAATCATTCCGGACTTTTGAGTGAGTTCGTGACTTAGAGTGATGTGAAGAAAGAGGAGCGATGGTGAAGAGATTCGGATACGCGTTGGTGATTTTAGCAATTGCATGCGCGCTGGCAATGGCGCAGGATGCGGCAAAGAAGTCCGAGACGCAGCCGCAACCTTCGCAACAGACCGCGAGCAACGTGTCGCCGTATTCAGGAATGTACTCGTTTCTGAAAGAGGGCGAACTCGTGCAGGTTACGGTCGAAGACGATGGCAGCGTGAACGGATTCATTTCGCGGTACCAGAATGGCGATAAAGGAAATTTCGTGGATCAGTTTTTCAAGAGTGGGAAGATCGATGGCGATAAGCTGAGTTTCAGCACCAAGCCGGTTGCGGGAATTTCCTTCGATTTCAGCGGAACCGTGGTGCGCGGAGAAGGAAAGAATCCGGGCGACGAGGGTTATTACGTTCTCGATGGCACGTTAACTGAAAATGTCACGGATGCGAGCAAGAAAACCACTTCGAGTTCGCAGCCGGTGAAATTCAAATCGTTTCCGAAGTAACCTTCCCCAAATTCTGTCATCCGCCATGTAAACGTCGTAAATCTTGGTAAGCGTGACCCCTCCAGCGGCGGCGGCACGGCGCTGAAGCTCACTTCTGTCCAGAGGGCGGCTTTTCTCTTAATATGTCGACGGCTATGGGACTACGCTCGCTGTCGGCTGTTTTATTAGTATCTAAGTTCTTTGAAAGACGTATTTTGCCGGGAATTTCGTGCTAACTCTCTCATTCCAAAGATTCGGGGGGGAGGGGGGAGGCTTTGCACAAGAAGGTGCCTGTGAAGGCTAGTTCTTGTGCAGCATCGCAGGGTTTTTGTGCAGGTTGCAAGGGGTCTTTAGACGCGGAGTACAAAGAACTTCTCCATCAACTGAACGATCTTGAGCGTCTCTTCGCTGAGAATGCGAAGCGTTTCCGAGATCGAGAATGTGTACATAGCCGGTTGCTCAAGGATTATATCGAAGGCAATGTGTCCATAATCTTTGACCTTTGTGTTCATACCGATTGGAACCATAATAGGCAGAGATTCGGTCGTATTACCCCACGACACACCTTCAACCATCTGGCCCGTCTCAGTTTCCAGCACAGCGCCGGTTACAGCCGTTATGCGGGCCAAAGGAACCAAGAGTTTGTGCTTATCCCTGACGTCCATGTCGTTAATGGCGCAGATGAGATGATTCCCTCCTTCGCCGTATGGTCTGAGATCATTGACAACGAAGTCGAAAAGGTGCGGGCAGATGGTGTGTATCTTCACGCCCCTCAGTGCGCTTTCCAAATCCCGTCGATTGGGGTAGACGGGGAATTTGGAATGCGATTTCTTAGCAAGGCCAGGCGCGAAGGCAGAGAGCAACGTAAACCAACCGTGGTCGGCGGCGGTCTTGAGGTTGTGTACAGTATCCCCGATTATAAGCGCAAGATCGTCAAGCGGAATGGGATTCTTGAAGTCGTATTTGAGAATTTGATTTCCAGTTTGCGAATTGATCTCACGCAGAACACATTGGGATTCGCCCGAATTGTAAGCAGAAACTATTCTGTTTACATCCGCGATATGTTCGTCGGCCCGTTTAATCTTGAGGCGAGCACTTTTGAAAGCAACCATATCGAACAATAGCTGCTAGTTTACGCTTGGCTGCTGCCAGAAAACAGGGTCGATACCTAGTTCGCACATTTCGTGGATAAGTACCACAAGGTTATGACAGAGACTTTTGCAAAGCGTTTCGTTGACCATCGCAACATCGGTTTTGCTGCGAAGCGAGTCTCCGAATTTCCGCTTCATCATGGAGAACGCGGATTCAACGTTGGAACGTTTGTGGTAGTGCTGCAAAAACTCATCACGCCTGAACTGGAAGTAGTGGTACATCTTTTCCCACGTTCCGCCACCATTGCCCCTGTGATGCGAAGAGAAGGCCAAATACGGAACGGCTCCCACGGAAGTAATCGCTTCCATGTTGGCGCGACTCGCATAGCCCTTGTCTGCCGGGACCTCTGCAATATGAAAGCTCTGTTTCTCCGCCGAGTGATCGCCCCAAACTTTTCCACACTCCTTTGTGACATCTGCCCTTGTCTTCCACAGCCCAACTCCGCAATCATCGCGGAGGCCGTCACTCTCGCGAAACGCGAAATGGTCCGGCTCTAAGTCCTTTGTTTCACGGATTTTAGTATCTAAGTTCTTTGAAAGACGTA
>DATKQB010000106.1:0-4357 GCA_035523795.1 Verrucomicrobiia bacterium
TCAGCCGACGGAAAGTTGAGTCCGCGTGCTCCCATCCATCCGCGCTTAAGTGGCGTACTTGGATCTTCGTTCTTCTCGAGCAGCAGCACAGAGCTACCAGCGAGGCGCAGCTCGCAGGCAAGAAACAGTCCCACCGGACCTCCGCCCGCAATAATGGCGTCATATTGCATTGTCACTTCTCACCCCAAGAGTGTACGAAGAACGATCTGAAGAGGTTCCGGGAAGACTTTCATTGTTTCAGTATGTGGTCGCCGGGGCGGTCTTTACGTAGAATGATTTTATCGAGCGTGCTCTGGCCAGATGAGTGGATCGATATATCTGGGCGCGTCTGCGATTCCGGATAGGTATAGTTGCGGACGCTGCGGTGAGCAGCCGACAATATTGCCGTAGGAAAAAGAGCGCATGCAGAGTCGACGTGACTTTTTGAAACTGGCCGCCATGCTGTCCGGCGCCACAGCCGCATCCGGATTCATTCCCGAATCGATTCAGCGCGCCTACGCAATTGCGCCCGAACCCGGCTCCACATTTCTTGATGCAGAACACATCGTGATTCTGATGCAGGAAAACCGCTCATTCGATCATACTCTGGGCACGCTTCGGGGAGTTCGCGGATTCAACGACCCCCGAGCGATGCGTCTGCCGAACGGCAATTCGGTGTTCGTGCAGACCGCTGCTTCGGGAGAGTCCTATGCTCCCTGGCGACTGGACATCAAAGACACCAAAATCACGTGGATGGGTTCTATTCCACATTCACGGAACAGCCAGGTAGACGCCTGGAACCAAGGCCGGCATGACGGATGGATCGATGCAAAGCGTTCTGGCAACCATGAATATTCTTCTGTTCCGATGACCATGGGGCACTACACCCGAGAGGATCTTCCTTTCTATTACGCGCTTGCCGACGCCTTTACGGTGTGCGATCAGAACTACTGCGCCGTGATGACCAGCACAACTCCCAACCGCAGCACCTTCTGGACGGGAACAATTCGTGACAGGCAGGCCACAGATTCAAAGGTCTACATGCGCAACGATGAGTTTTTCCGTCTGCAAATGCCATGGAAGACTTATCCTGAGCGCCTGCAGGAGTCAGGAGTCAGTTGGAAGTTTTATCAGAATGAGCTTACCTTTTCAGGACTTACCGGCGACCATGATGCCTGGCTGGGTAACTTCGGCACCAATGTTTTAGAATGCTTTGCGGCCTATAATATCGAAGCTTATCCCGGCTTTCCGCTCACCATACAAGCGCGTGTCGATGCGCAGGCCGCGCAGATTGCACACCTGCAGAGCGAGGCATCCAGAGAGACTGATCCCAAGGCAGTCGCATTGCTTAATGAGCGGATTGACAGTGCGAAAAGCCGCATCGCGGAGTTGCAGGCACAGCTCGCAAGCGCAGGCGCTGGCCGCTACAACCAACTGTCTGGCACGCAGCGGGCACTGCATCATGCAGCCTTTGTAACGAATGCCGCAAACCCCGATTATCACGAATTGGAAGAACTCTCATTCACGGACGACGGCAAGCAACAGTCAATGGTCGTGCCCAAAGGTGACATCCTCTACCAGTTCCGCAAGGACGTGAATGAGGGGAAACTTCCCGCAATTTCATGGCTGAGCTCGCCGGAGAAGTTCTCAGATCATCCGACATCGCCCTGGTACGGGGCATGGTATGTCTCCGAGGTTATGGATATTCTGACGAAGAACCCCGAGGTCTGGAAGAAGACGATCTTCATTCTCACGTACGACGAAAATGACGGCTATTTCGATCATGCGCCATCGTTTGTGGCAGCTGATCCCAAGCGACCGGAGACCGGTGGTGCGTCGGCGGGAATCGACACCGGAATCGAGTACACGTCCGTTCAAGACGAGCTCGCACAGGGCGTCGCGCAAAGAGAGGCGCGTTCAGGCCCTATCGGCATGGGCTTTCGGGTGCCGATGATCATTGCTTCTCCGTGGACGCGCGGTGGGTGGGTCAACTCGCAGCTGTTCGATCACACTTCTACACTTATGTTCTTGGAGAACTTCATCGAGAAGAAGTTCGGCAAAACGGTGAAGGAGGACAACATCAGTGCATGGCGGCGCGCCGTGTCCGGCAACCTCGCTTCCGTCTTCCGGCCATACGATAGTGAAGGGCCGCAGCTCGACTATTTGAATCGAGACAAGTTTGTCATCGGCATTGAGCAGGCGCGATACAAGGAAATCCCATCAAATTACAAAAAGTTGGACGCCGCTCAAATCAAGGACATCAATCAGAGTGCGCAGCAATCGCGGTTCGCCTCGCACCAGGAGCCTGGCACAAAGCCAGCGTGCGCGCTTCCTTATGAGCTGTATGCAGAGGGTGGAATATCTCCCGATGGAACAAACTTTGCACTGCAGCTGACAGCCGGAGACACTGTACATGGGAGTAGCACTGCGGGCGCGCCATTCAATGTCTACTTACGTAATCTGAATGACCTGTCGCACGGCGGGTTCCGAGCTGCGACCTATGCTGTCAAGGCAGGGGATACGCTTCGCCCGCAGTTTCCCCTATCTCTTTTTTCCGGTTCGAAGTATTCCGTCGAAGTGCACGCGCCGAATGGATTTTATCGCTCCTTCACGGGTGCGGCGGGTGCTGTACCTGTGCAGGTTCGTACAGAATACGAGAAGAAAGGATCAGGACTGACGGGAAACGTCGCAATTCATCTGCACAATGCCAATCAGAAAAGGCTGACGGTCACGATAGCCGAAAATGCCTACCGAACTGGCAGCGTCCGCAAGGTACTCGATCCCAGTCATGCGGCAACAGTCGTGCTGCACTTGAAAGAAAGTCATGGCTGGTATGACTTCACCGTGAAAGTGGACGGATCGGAAACGGAATCGCGCTTTGCCGGCCGAGTGGAGACTGGACGGCCGAGTCTAACCGATCCATTGATGGGGAAGTCTGTTTGACGCTCTCGGCGCAGCCTATTCAGCTCCCAAAAGGATCTGCAACAGGTCAGACTGCACGGACAAGGTCACACGAGAAATTGATGCCTGTTCTCCGAGGCCCAATGTTCAATAGAAATCGGCTTCCTTCTCAGGATTTGTTCCACGCTGTCTGTTGTCGCCGCGAGACGGCCTTCGCGAATGGCACGCCACAATGCGACGTGGGCTTCGGTCTCCTCTCGAGATCCGCTCACGGCCAAATATCGCTCGCGCGCCTCATCATCCGAAATCACCTGGTACTGCAAAGTCCGCCCAATCGCGGTTGCGATGACCTGGGTTGCTTCTCGAAATGTCAGCGAAGCTGGTCCGGTGATCGGAAGAATCTGGCCTGCATATTTCTCTTCAAGCAGAGCGGCGACTGACACCGCTGCGATATCTTCGGAGTGAATAAAGGGACGATGCCCGTCTCCAGTTGAGGAGCGTACGATGCCCTCTGTTTTGATCGCATGCGCCCAGGCAACCAGATTGTTCATGAAGCCGGTAGGACGGACAAAGGTGAATGCAGCGCCCGATCTCCGAATGGCTGCCTCGCCCTGTTCGTGCCAGGCGCCGATGGCAAGGCCATGCTCCACGTCGAGCGACGAGAGCTTGACGATCCGCCTGACGCCCTCTTCCCGGGCGATGGTTGCGGCAGCCGAATCTCGCACGGGGATTTCAGGTCCAACATTTACCAGAAATAGAATCTTTGAACCACGAAGAGCCTGACGTGTGGTCGTGGGATCCGCGAGGTCGCCTGAATAGACATCGACACGGTCTCCAAATAGCACGCGTGCCTTTGCCTCGCTCCTCACAAGTATCCGCGGACGGATTTCCCGATCAAGCAACTGTCTTACAACCCTTGCACCGACATCGCCGGTAGCACCCGTAATTAGATAGGTCATTCGCTTCTCGCTCCAGAAGGCGGCTTTTCGGTCGTCCTGCCTTGCCTTCATAGAAGAGACTACTGTCAGTCGAAGCAATGTCTACTCGCGTTCGGCATAGAGGCGCGAAGTCGATGGCTTCTTGGTGAATACGCAACTTGTTGAAAGAAAGCTCACATTTCGAGATAGACTTGCCGTCATGACGAGAAAGTCCCAGCAGAAGCCGGCAAGGCGGCGAAAGCCAACTCAACTAAGAGCGCAGACCACTGTGGCGGCGATGCTGGAAGCGGTCGTGAGGCTGCTCAAACAGGGAGGCATCTCATCGATCACCACAAACCGTATCGCGGAAAAAGCCGGAGTCAGCATCGGTTCCGTCTACCAGTACTTTCCGAACAAGCAAGCAATCTTCCTTGCTTTGCATGAGCAGCACATTCGCGAAGTGGATCGGGTGATGCACGCGAAAATCAATGACAATGCCGACGAGCCGCTCGATCGGCTCATTTCTTCACTGATTGATGGCATGATTGAGATCCATGCCG
>DATKQB010000107.1:0-14090 GCA_035523795.1 Verrucomicrobiia bacterium
GATGAACGTCTCCGGTTTTGCACCCTTCACCTGCACAACGCGATATCTCGTAGACATGCTCGAACTCCGTAACGAAGCGAATGGATGATGAGCCGCATTATCGGTGCGCCATGCGCCAGTTGTCTACTGCGTGCTCCGCCTCAGCAATTTCCTGCGCACTCATCGACTTTCTTACCTCCGACAAAACGGGCGAACTCTCTTTGACAAACTCCTGAGCCAGCATGAGCCATTGACAAGCCGCAACGCGATCGTGGGCAGAAGGATGTTCGCTGGCTAGCAAACGTCCTAGCCGAAACTGCGCCTGTGGCATACCCTGTTCAGCTGCCAGTTGGAAATAGTGCCGAGCCAGTGCGGGATCGGCGGGCGTTCCATTCGCCTCTTCATACATGACCGCCAGGTTGTATTGCGCGTTTACTTGTCCTTGGTCAGCAGCGGCAGTGAAGAGGCGGCGTGCTTCGGTTAAATCGAGAGCAACTCCTTGGCCCAAGGCGTAACGCTCGCCTAAGCCGAACTTGCCATCGGCTTGTCCGTGATCGGCGGCCACGCGATACCACTTCACGGCCAGATCGTAATCGGGCTTGCCCGGCAAGCCGGTGGCGAAAATATTGCCGAGAGCCACTGTGGCGCGATCACTTCCGTGCTGCGCCGCCAGTTCGTAATAGTGAATGGCGCGCGCAGCGTCGAGAGCTGTGCCGTCGGCAGGATGTAGGCAGAATGAGGCAAGATCCAGTTGCGCAGGAATAAGATTCTGATCGGCGGCGGCCGTGAGCCAGCGAAGGTACTCATTGTTATCTTTCGGGACACCGGCTCCGCGCTTATACATCAGGGCAAGATTGTATTGGGCAATCGAGTCACCGCCGGTTGCCGCCCGACGAAACCAGATAATTGCTTGCGCCGGATCTTTCGGAACTCCATTTCCGTCAGCGTACATCAGCCCGATGTTAGTAGCGGCGTCAAGCGAACCTAACTGCACGGCCTTCTTGTACCATTCAATGGCCTCGGCCGGAGCGGGCTCTCTGCGGCTCACGCCAGTTTCGGCGAAGATGCCGAGGGATTCGTCCGCCGCCATGAACTTCTGATCGGCAGCCTTGTGCAACAACGCTACGGCGAGTGCATCGTCTTTCTTCAGCAAGATGCCCGCGTGATAGGCAAGGCCCATGATCGTTTCGGCCTCGGCATCTCCGGCTTCGGCTTTGTCCTCTAGAGGCTGCAGATCTTCGAGTTTCAAATCGCGCGCCTTCGACTGCAAGGCGTATGCGCCTGGTTTCCGCTGCAATGGAGTTGCAGGCTTTTCGGCGTTGGATATGTCGCTTCCGAGAACGGCGGGCGGAGTCTTTTCTGGAAATGCATCCGTCTGGGACGGTGCGGTTTCCCTTGTGACCGAGGCCGCCGGGTGTACAACATCTGCGGCCGCCGGGCCTACATCGGGGGCCGCGATGTCGATCACAACTCGATTCCCCACAGCTTTGATCTCGAATTTGAGCGCCTGCCTTGAATCGGCGACGATGCGGCTCATTGGCGGACTCACGCTAAACAAGGCAACCCGCACATCTTCAATACCAGAGTGGTTAACGGGAATACGACGCGCCGGCCCTTGCAGTGAAAATCCCGGGAAGTCGAACACCAGACGGTCGGGCGAAGCTAGCGAGACACCACTCGGGAGGAACGGAGCGGTGAGATCGATGGTAAGAGCGATACCTTGCGGGGTGGGATCGACTGCGACGGCCGCCAGGCGCGCAGCCGGCGCTGATTGCGAAGGCTGGGCCGGCATGAAAGTTCCGGTCAGCCAAAGAACCAACAGGAAAACACCGCGACTACGTCTAGCGACCGCCAACATGGTTCAATAGCCTTCTCCCTCAAGCCGCACCTTGCCCTTGAACATCCGGAACAAGAAGAAGAAATAACCGAGTGCCAGAATTGCGCCCAGGATCCACCAGGTAAACCCTACGGCTAAGCCGTGTTGACCAGCAGCGGTGTTGTAAATCGTGAGGTTGCGCGCAGGATCGGTGCTGGCGGGCAGAACCACGGGATAGAGGCCAAAGGCAGCGCCAACCAGCATTCCGACGATGTACAGCGCAGAAGCTACGAACGCGATCTTCTCTTTACGCCTGATGGTCGCATGCATCATGACTGCCAAAGAACCGAAGACCAGAACCGGAATGACGAATCCCACAAGGTGGTGCTTGTAGTTGTCGAGCACGCCAGGGCGAATGGATACTGTGGCGATCAGACCAACGATGGTCAGCAGCAACATGACCGGCCACATCCATTTCGCGACCGAGAGAGCGCGTTCGTGCAGATCGTCTTCGGTCTTGATGGCAACATACAGAGCTCCGTGCGCCGTCAGTGTGACCAGCGCAATCACGCCGGTGAGGACCGTGTACCAGTCGAGGATACCGTTGTTGACCCCGACGCGGAAGTTGGTCCACAGCGGTTCGAAGAAATATTCATCGGGGGCGAGCGGGACGCCGCGAACTACGTTGCCCAGGGCTGCTCCAAAAAAGATGCACAGCAGCGCGCTGGCAGCACAGAAAATGTAATCGAAAAAGCCTCGCCACACCGGATTTTCCATGTGCGAGCCGAGTTCGATGCCGATGCCGCGCAGCATGAGCAGCCACAGGACCATCATGAGCGGGAGATAAAAACCGCTGAAGCTGGACGCATAAAGCAGCGGAAAGGCGAAATAGAGCGTGCCTCCCGCGGCCAGCAGCCAGACTTCATTGCCGTCCCACACCGGACCGATGGCGCGCATGATGCGTCGGCGGTCCGCACCGTTCTTGGCGACTCCCAGATAAATCACGCCGGCGCCGAGATCGAACCCATCGAGCACGACGTAAGCGGCAACCATTACAGCAACGATCATGAACCAGAGTGTTTCCATTGCGATCCTCTATGAATTTGTCGATCTCAATTTTGACGTGCAGCGCTCGCACTCGGCGCTATACAGCATTCCGTTTCCCCAAATTTTCTCACCGTATCTATGCCGCGCACTCTAAACCTCGACCGGAACTCGATCGTTCGGGGCGACCGGGGAAACGCCGTGTCCGTTCTCCGCTTCCGGGCCGTGCTCGATTTCCCGCCGGATCAGGAACAGGAAGAAGATACTAAGCACGGTATACATCCCCATGAAGCCGAGCAGCGTGAAAATGCCGTTGCCCGCGGAAACCGTTTTGGAATAGCCCTCGGCCGTGCGCATGAGTGAATAGACGAGCCAAGGTTGGCGGCCGAGCTCAGCCGTCAGCCAGCCAGCGGTGTTCGCGATATAGGGAAACGGCAGAGCCAGCAGGAGAATCCAGAGCATCCACTTGCTGGCAAACAGCTTTTTGCGCCAAAGCAGAAATGCGGCGACTACCATAATGGCGATAAAGATCGTTCCCAGTCCGACCATAATGTGATAGCTGAAGTACAGCAATTCAATACTGGTGGGCCATTCATCTCGCGGGAATGCATCAAGCCCCTTGACTTCGGCCGCCCAAGCGCGATAGGTCAGGAAGCTCAGGGTCTTCGGAAGAATCAGCGGATTGTCGATCCTGCGCTCACTAATATTGGGCTGGCCAATCAAGACCAGCGGAGCACCGGGCTGCGTTTGAAACAGCGCTTCCATCGCCGCCAGCGTAGCTGGCTGCTCCAGCGAAATCATGCGGCCTTGTCCGTCGCCCGTCGGAAACAATTGCAGAACGCTGAAAATCAGGCCGGAGACTACACCCACGCGCACAAAGATCTTTCCATATTCCTGGAACTTGCCCCACAACAGATAGAACGCGCCCACGGACGCCATCACGAAAGCGCCAGTGATGACCGCTCCGCTCATATTGTGGGCGTATTGCCACCATGCCCAGGGATTCAGAACGAGCGCCCAGAAGCTGGTCAGCTGGACCGACCCATCAGCCGCTTTCGCATAGCCAACGGGATGCTGCATCCAGGCGTCGGTGGCGACGATGAAAAATCCTGAAAGCCACGAGCCGAGAAAGACGGCAATCGCCGACCACCAATGGGCGCGGGGGCTCAGGCGTTTTTCACCATACAAAAACAGTCCAAGAAAAGCCGATTCCAGGAAGAAAGCGAACATGCCTTCCATACCCAGCGTCTGACCGATGACTCCACCAGCAAAGCGGGAAAAATGTGACCAGTTCGTGCCGAACTGAAATTCCATGGGAATGCCGGTCACGACACCCATGACAAAATTGATCCCGAAAATGCGCGCCCAGAAACGGGCAGCCCGGTTGTAACCTCCCTCCGGATTGCGCAGACCGAGGGTCTTGAGCACCACGATCAGCGGCGCCAGCCCCATTGTTAGTTGGGGAAAGAGGTAGTGGAAGGTGACTGTGAAGGCGAAATGAAGACGATGCACTAACAGGGCAGAATCCATGGAAAAGTCCTTTATGGGATTACCCTAACTGGCACTGCTAAATCTTATTGTGATCCTAATCACATATGTCGGTTTTATAACTTGTGGGCCTTACGCCGTCGTTCCAATTCGGCACGGCGAATTTCCCTTCGGCGTCCGGCGTCTTCGTAGCGCCGTCGCTGCTCATCGGTTTCGGGAATGACAGGAGCCACTTTCAAGCGATTCCCTGCCCCATCAATCGCGACGAAGGTCAAATAGGCCGAACTGACGTGCTGAGCAGTATCGGCAATGTAGTTCTCGACGAACACTTTAACCCCGACCTCCATCGAGCTGTGATAAACGCGGTTCACCGACGAACGCAAGATCACCAGATCTCCAACGCGAACCGGAACAAGAAAGTCGATGTGATCGACGGAGGCCGTAACGACGTAGTTGCGGGAATGGCGATGCGCCGCCATTGCGCCCGCAAGGTCGATCCAGTGCATCAGCCGGCCGCCGAGCATAGCTCCGAGCGGATTGGCATCGTTGGGTAGAACGATCTCGGCCATTTCCGATTGCGAATCTCGCACCGGACGGGCAACCAGCGCATCGTGGGTCATGAGCTTCCTCTTTCCAGAAACGGTTTCGAAACGGACTTCTGTTCAGCTCTTCTTCTTCAAATAGTTTTCCAGAAAACATTCGGCCATCTTCTGTAAACGGCAATCGTTGTGACGGTCGATCCAGACGCCGGAGCTGAGATCGAACTGCAAAGATCCATCTTCGACCGGACGATGGTCGCGCTCGCAGGCATAACGAAGCTGAATGAATCGGCCGGGAATATCGCGGCCGGCTTTCGAACTCTGCGGCGCCGACACCGCGAAGCGTACGGCGTCCCATGCGCGCTCACGCGGAGCCCAGCTACAGCAATCGACATAGCCGAGATTGCAGAAGGCCTCGAGAATGTGCTGCGGAGGCAACTCACCTTCGTGTCCGGGAGCAGTGCAGTGGCCACTCCATCCGCCACCGAGGGGAAGGCGCGCGGGATGCGGCCAGTTTCCATTCTCCAATCGTTCGACCGGCATGAAATAAGGGCAGGCCACGTCATTCCTCTCAAAGATAGTTTTCCGGGGACCTGCCATTGTAATCAGATAGGCGGATTCTGCCAATTTGGTTTCGGCTTGGTGGGATCCTAAATTCACTAGAGCACCAACAACACGAAGGACGTAGCCTTTTGTTAATGGGGCACCAGACGGATTTTCGTTTTCATCTCGAGTTGTGAGATTTGTAGTAATCTGCCAGAGGCATCGAAAGAAATATGGATCGAATTGCCGCGTTGAACGAAATCTTGACCGAGAATCCCAAGGACGCGTTCGCGCGTTATGGGCTGGCGATGGAGTATTCGAAGCAGGGTGATTTTGACCGTGCGCTGGCGGAGTTTTCCATTCTGCTGGAGAACCATCCCGAATACACCGCTGGATACTTCATGGCTGCGCAAACCCTCGTTCGGGCCGAACGCGCCGATGATGCCAAGAAAATGCTGCATGACGGGATCGCGTCAGCGCGGCGCACCGGGAACTTGCACGCGCAGTCCGAGATGGAAGCCATGCTGGCGGAGTTGGGATAGGAGCCAAAGTGGCAAAGTCGCTTCACTTCGCCATCCTCGACATTCCCCACTCCACCAGGCTGGGAAATAACTGATAGAGCTTCACTGGAATGTGCATAGTCCAGGGAACGATCACTTCCCTTTTCTGCTTGAGATATCCCTCCAAGGTAGCGCGAGCGACGCGCTCGGCGGTGATGCCGCGAACTGATGCGGGACGAACCTGCTTGCGCTCTTTGCCTCGGACAACATTTTGACCAAAAGCGGTTTGTACGTATCCCGGGCAAACCGTGAGCACGTGAATGTTGTCTCTCTTCAATTCCAAACGCGCACCTTTGCCGATAGCGTTGAGCGCGAATTTGCTGGCGCTGTAAGAAACATGAAAGGGCAGCGGTATGTGCCCGGCGACACTGGAAACGTTAATAATCGTTCCGCTTCCTTGCTGGCGCATGATCGGAATAACCGCCTGCATTCCGGCGATGGCTCCGAAGAAATTCGTCTCCATGAGCTCGCGGAAGGCGGCTGGTTCCATCTGGGCGACGGAATCCAACAGGCCATGGCCGGCATTGTTGATCCATATATCGATCCGCTGAAAATGATGCAGGGTCAGGGAGATGACGCGGTCGATCTCCTCCGAATGGCGCACGTCACATGCGAGCGCAATTGTGCGATCGACCTGACCGATTCGCGTGCGCGCGGCTTCGGCACGCGCCGCATCGCGCGACAGCATGACAACGCTTGCCCCATTTTCGGCGAAGATTTTGGCGATCGCTTCTCCGATGCCCATGGACGCGCCGGTGACGACGACAACTTTGCCTTCCAATTGCATGTTGGGTTTGTAGTCTTCGCCTCGAACTGAGTCAAGCTGGCGCAAGATTGCTCCTATCGTACAATCGCACTTGAGGATTGCTTGCCGCTGCTGCCGCTATTTCCGCTTGATCTGGTTCTCTTCCCTGGCTCGCCTTTGCCGCTGCACATTTTTGAGCCGCGTTATAAAGAGATGATTGCCGAGTGCCGCGCGAACCAAGCCGAATTCGGCATTGTGCGCGCAGTCGAGAATGGAATTGCCCAGATCGGCTGCACCGCGGAAATTGTGACCATCACGAAAGAGTATCCCGATGGCAAGCTCGATTTGATTGCCGCAGGGCGCCGCCGCTTCGAGGTGATGGAACTGAATCAGGATAGGTCGTTCCTGCAAGCAGAAGTTTTGTTCGTGCCCGACGCGCCCGGATCGTCACTGGAGCCGGACCGGACGCGCGCCGTTGAATCGCATCGCAGGATTCTCGAGCTGGCGGGAGCCGTGCAGGATCTTTCGGGAGCGGACGAGTCGACGCTTTCGTTTTACCTGGCGGCATCGATTCCCCTGGATCTAGATTTCAAACAGAAATTGCTCACCATTCGCTCGGAGCGAGAGCGCATGCAGTTCCTGGCCTCTTCTCTGGAAACTATTTTTCCCACGCTACGCCGCAGCGCACAGGCACGCGAAAGGGCTGGCGGAAACGGGCATGTGCGCTAATCGCTGACGATCGCGACGAAAATACATCTTGGCGCGTGCGCGTATAATCAAACAAAATTAGTTGGGGGTTCCCTTTCATGAGTCTTCCGCGCACACTGGGTGAACTGCGCCGCAGTTCTTTCTCCGAAGAGCGTTCGCAAACACGGCGGGTTAAAGATGAACTGCGCGACAACCTGATTCAGCGCCTGCGCAAGCAGGACGACGCCACGGTTTTCCCAGGAATTGTCGGCTATGACGACACAGTAGTTCCGCAAATCGTCAACGCCATCCTTTCTCGGCATAACTTTATCTTGCTTGGCCTGCGCGGACAAGCAAAGAGCCGTATTCTGCGCGCGCTGACCACCCTGCTCGATCCGCACATGCCGTATCTTGCGGGATGCGAGATTCATGACAATCCCTACGCGCCCATTTGCCGCCGCTGCCGCGAGGAAGTTGCGCGCGTGGGCGATGCTGTGCCGATTGCCTATCTCACGCCCGACGACCGCTATGTTGAAAAACTAGCCACGCCCGATGTGACGATTGCAGACTTAATCGGCGACATCGATCCGATCAAAGCCGCGCGCGGCGGACACGAACTTTCCAGCGAGTTGACTGTGCACTATGGCCTTTTGCCGCGCGCCAATCGGGGCATCTTCGCCATCAACGAATTGCCGGATCTCGCCGGAAAAATTCAGGTCGGCCTGTTCAACATCATGCAGGAAGGCGACGTGCAGATTAAGGGATACCCCATTCGCCTGCCGCTGGATGTCGCGCTGGTGTTCAGCGCAAATCCGGAGGATTACACAGCGCGCGGAAAAATTATCACGCCGCTCAAAGACCGCATCGGATCGGAGATTCGGACGCATTATCCCGCGACGGTTGAAGAAGGAATCGCCATCACCGCGCAGGAAGCCTGGACGCGACGCAATGGGAATGCGTTGCATCTTCCGAATTACGTACATCAAGTCGTGGAGAGAATTGCGTTTGCGGCTCGCGAAGACAAAAAGATCGACAAGCGTTCCGGTGTGAGCCAGCGGCTGCCCATCAGCGCGATGGAAAACGTCATCTCCAACGCGGAGCGGCGCGCGATTCGTAATGAAGAAAAGCTGGTCGTGCCTCGCATCAGCGATATTTATGCCGCGCTGCCCGCGATCACCGGCAAACTCGAACTCGAGTACGAAGGCGAGATGAAAGGCGCGGATCACGTTGGGCGCGAGTTGATCCGCACTGCCATCGCCAAAACCTACGACGAGTATTACACCGGCGCGAACATGCAGCAAGTCGTGCAGTGGTTCGACCTCGGCGGCGAGATTCAGTTGTCGGATTCGGTGCCCGCGGATGAGGCGCTGGAGAATCTGAAGGGGATTCAAGGCTTGATCGACAAGCTCGGACCGCTGGGTGTGTCGACGAAAGAAGCTCCTGAGCAGCAGGTTTCCGCTGCGGAATTCATTCTCGAAGGACTGCACGCGCACAAGCGCATCGGCCGCAGCGAAGAACGAGTGTTCAAGGCTGGAGAGAAAAAACCGGAACCCGTGCGCGAGAAATCGTTCGAGCCCGAGGACAGGCCGTATCGGCAGAGGAGACAATTTAACTAGAACGGTCGCCGGCACACAACCTATGTTATCTGCTAAACGCATCATAGAAATTTTCCGTACTAGAGGAGCGGGCAAGGGCTTCGCTAACCCTGTCGAAGTCCTGTCAGCTCAGCAACTCTCGTACACCAAGGAAGCGGCCGCGGACGAGCCCTTAATCGCAAGGATGTCATCAGCACGTGATTGGTTTGTGCTTACCAAGACCCACTTCGTGGCTGAGCGGCTTGGGAAACTTACGAGAGTCTCCTTCGATGATATTTATAAAGTCGAGACTGCCAAGCCCGATCTTATGAACCCACGAACCAAAATCGAAGGTGGCAATCTCGATCTTGAGCTGCGGAATGGCGGAAAGCTGCGCGTCAATGTGCAACCCGGCGGACCGTACTTTGGCCTTATGAATGTTCTGATGCGCTTTGCCGCGATCAATCGCAGAAAAAAATTCAGAAGTAGCCATGGCTTCTCGCCAACGACCGACGACCAACGACCGACGACGCAGCCATGAAAAAAGTCCGTTATTCGAAATACGTGCCCGATCCCGCCGGCGAAATGAGCCTGGAGGATCTGCTCAGCGCGCTCTCGGACTATCTGCTGCAAAGCGGATTTCAGGATTCGATGTGGTACGAAATGCCCGAGGGCGAGCAGACACTCGATGAACTGAAACGGGCCATCGAAGAAGCGCTGCTCAACGGCGAAATGTTCGACGAGAACCTGCGCGAGCAGATCGAGCAGATGATGGCCGAGGGACGGCTCGATGAACTGATCGAGCAACTGATCGAGCGCATGCAGCAGGAAGATTACATCTCAGTCGACGAGCCGCATGACCCGGCGCGGCGTTCGAGCGTGGGTGGGCAAAAGGGCGAGGCTCAGCAGGCACGATTCGAGATTACCGACAAAGGCCTGGATTTCCTCGGCTTCAAGGCGTTGCGCAACCTGCTGGGATCGCTGGGCAAATCGAGCTTTGGACGGCACGACACGCGCGACCTTGCCACCGGCATCGAGACCAGCGGATCAGCAAAGACCTACGAGTTCGGCGACACTTTGAATCTGGATATCACGGCGACGCTTTCAAGCGCAATTCAGCGTGAAGGACTCACTTTGCCGCTCAATATCGAGTACTCCGATTTGCAGGTGCATCAGTGCGAATATCAGTCCTCGTGCGCGACAGTGCTGATGCTGGATTGCTCGCACTCGATGATCCTCTACGGCGAAGACCGCTTCACGCCCGCGAAAAAAGTGGCGATGGCGCTCTCTCATCTGATTCGCACGCAGTATCCCGGCGATTCGCTCTCGCTGGTTTTGTTCCACGATTCAGCGGAGGAGATCCCCCTGTCGCAACTGGCGCGTGTAAAAGTCGGCCCTTACTACACCAACACCCGCGAAGGCCTGCGGCTGGCTCAAAGAATTCTGCAGCGGCAGCGCAAAGACATGAAGCAGATCGTGATGATCACCGACGGGAAGCCTTCGGCGCTCACGCTCGAAGATGGGCGCATCTACAAGAACGCATTCGGACTTGATCCTCTGGTCGTGAGCCAGACTCTGGAAGAAGTTTCGAAATGCAAGCGCGCAGGCGTGCTCATCAACACATTCATGCTGGCCAGCGATTATGGGCTTGTGCAGTTCGTGCAAAAAGTCACGGAAATGTGCCGGGGCAAGGCGTATTTCACCACTCCCTACACGCTCGGCCAGTATCTGCTCATGGATTACATGTCGAGGAAGACGAAGACCATCCATTAATGGGCGGGACAGAATTCCTGCACGGCTAACGGCACCCTCGTGCCCTTTCCAAAAGTTTCGCAACTGCTGATAATCTTCTAAGTATCCCATGGCAAACTGTGTTCGATGCGGCCGGAAACTTCCCGGCCTGAACTTCGGAAAAAAGATCTGCGAGTGGTGCGTACGGCATGAAGCCGCGCAGCGTGGCGAACTTGCCGAGGACGCTCCTCAGCCCGTGATTGCCGCGCCATGGGTACGCCGGCATGAGTCGAGCATCTCCCTCACCCACGTTCTGTTCGGGGCAAACGTCGCCGTCTTTCTCGCGATGGCCATGGCAAGCGGCTCGATCGTAGAGTTCCCCGGTCAAGAATTGATCCGCTTCGGTGGCAATTACGGCCCTTTCACTTTGTCTGGGGACTGGTGGCGCTTGATCACCTACATGTTCCTGCACGGAGGCATTCTTCACATTGCCTTTAACATGTGGTGCCTTTGGGATCTTGGGGCGCTCTGTGAATCGCTGTACGGACGCTGGACCTACTTCTCCATCTATCTGATCACCGGCTTCGCCGCAGGATTATCGAGCCTGGCATGGAACCCGGGAGTCTTGAGCGTAGGTGCCTCGGGAGCGATCTTCGGATTATGCGGCGCATTGATCGCATCGTTCTACCTGGGCGAGTTCTCGTTGCCTCGTGTTGCGATCGGAGGCACACTACGCAGTTTGCTGGTATTTGCCGGTTTCAATCTCTTTTTCGGAAGCATGTTTTCTGGCGTCGACAATGCCGCGCATATCGGCGGTTTAGTTTCCGGTTTGATCATTGGCGCGCTGATCGCGGTCATAGCCCCGATGCAGGACAATCCGCTGCGGCGCGTGACAGCTGTCGCGGCCGTTGCGCTGCTGGTGGCCGCGTCGGCGCTGGGAGTCTCGCGCTGGCGCGGAGGTCCCATTCGTATGGGACATGCGCTGGCTAGCCTCTCCCAAAATCAGCCTGATCGTGCTGTGGCTCAATTGCAGGCCATCATCCGTCAGAAGCCAAATTTCGTGCAGGGACACTTCATGTTAGCGCGGGAGTATTTCAATATCGGAAAATATCCTCAAGCCGAAGCGGAGTTCAAACGCGTCCTCGAACTCACGCCAGGCAACACGACGGCACAGTTCGATCTGGGGTTAACTTATCTCAACGAGAATCGGCTCGACAACGCGAAAGCGGCGTTCAATGAAATCTTGAGCAAGGACAATGGCGATGCCGAGGCTCATTATGGTCTTGGGCTGGTGCTTGCTGCAGAGAACAATAATCAGGACGCGATTGCGCAGTTCCAGTCTGCCATCCAATCAGGCGCGCAGTTCTCAGGCATGTATTTCGAGATGGGACAGAGCTACGCCAAACTTGGGAAATACGACGCCGCGATCAAGGCCTATCTCGAAGAGAAAGACAAGAACGGCGACGATCCCGACCTGGAAGATTCGCTCGCGGCAGCCTATCAGGCCAAGGGCATGACCAACGAGGCTCGTGACGCAAAAAACCGCGCCATTCAGCTGAAGAACAATCAGCCTGGGAAGTAGTTCCGCCAAGAAATGACCCAAGGTATTTTCTAGCGACGCGATTGTCCTGCGGCTCGACTACTTCGTTCCCTCGTCGGATTTCTTCACTGCCAGTTCGGCACCTTGAAAACCGATGCTGCTATGAGTACCGTCGCAAAACGGTTTGTTGACGGAGCCGCCACAGCGGCAAAGAGAAAAAGCGGCCTTGCCGGTGAGATCGTAGGGAGTGCCATTCACATCAACCAACTCCACACTCCCCTCGGGAGCCTCCACGCGCAGTGGACCATTCGGACGCACAGTAATCTTTACCTGAGCCATGAGATCGGTTTCCTCCAAAATTTACGGAATTTCAGTATACGTGAATTTCTAGTAAGCCAGATTTCCCAGCGCGTCCAGAGTTGCAGAGGTTGTTGCTGAGTTAAGGCTAAGCCGCGGCGGCATTCGCCGTAATCAGACTACGGTAGAGCTGAAGATAATCCTCAATCATTCGCTTGGTGGTAAAGCGCTCCCGAGCGCGCGCATAAGCCAGTTCCGCGTAGGCACGACGCAAAGAACGGTCCTCACTCAGACGGCGAATGCTTTGCGCCAGGCTCGATGCGTCATTGGTGCGGAAATACAGAGCGGCATCGCCCCAAATTTCGCGGAAACTCGGAATGTCGTTGGCGATGATCGCACAGCGGGAAAAAGCCGCCTCAAGCGCCGGCATGCTTAAAGGTTCATAACGCGCGGTTGCGGCGTAGATCGCAGCACGGCTGTAAAGAGCGCGCAGTTGCGCTTCCGTCTGCGGGCCGCGAATGGCTACCGAAGTCTGATCTAAGGCCAGTTTCACATCGGCTCGAATCGGGATGCGTGGCATCGGCACGGTTTGCTCCGCGCCAACAATGCACACCGGGACCGGATGCGACTGCTGCGTCAGCAGAAATACCTGTTTGCTCGAATCGATCAGGCGCCCGACCGCCAGCACGCATTCGTCTTTGCTGACATATGGATTGAAGAAGATGGGATTACGACCAGGATAGATAACTACTCCACGTCGTGGGCGACCATAGCATGCAGTGATCCGGTCCAGCATCCACGCGGACGGGGCGACAACCGCATCGGCGCAACCAATTCCGCGAAGAACGGTGTCGCGGTACCACGCCATCGAGCACGCCGGACCGTGCACCGGATCGCGGACCGCATGGGACCAGGTCACCAGATCGCCGTGAGCCATGATGATCCGTGGTGTATCGACAGGAAGATCACCATAGCAAAACTGATTGAGATGAAGAACATCGGGCCGCAACTCGCGGACGAGAGCGGCTAGAAACGCCGACGACTCTGCCAGGTCCTGTTCTGCTTCCTGCATCCATTCGAGACGAAAAGCCGTCGGGCGGTACTCGAGGCCATGCAAGTGGTCCATCCAGGCGACTTGATCGGGTAACGGAATCTCGCCGAAGGTGACGAGAGTGACGCGCACACCACGGGTCACCAGGCCAGTGACCAGTTCGCGCGTGTAGGTCCACGATCCTGACAGCGTGTCGCCTGTTACCAGGACGTGCACAGAACCCTCCTCGGGGAGAAAAGAGAATTCACGTGGAATGCCACAACTGACGGGCATCCCCGGTGCCTATTCTATTGCGATTCGGGGAAAGTGGGTGGAAAAAATCTCTGGGGATGTCTGGGTTCAGCCTGAAATGGAGAAGGACGTTCTCCGCTAGTGAGTATTCCGCCCTTCGGGCGGGGATTTTCAAGGCATGGGTCTTTCGTCCGATGACTGTTCCCGCTCAGTGCACAGCGCGAGAGGAGAAAAACTCCCGCGCTGCGGAGCATCGGCGCGATGA
>DATKQB010000108.1:0-80196 GCA_035523795.1 Verrucomicrobiia bacterium
GTGCAGTCGCAGGAATCGCAGGCCCACGATTCTGATCCGTTTTCGTCGCGGCATTTGCGGCGATCGTGGGCATCCTGCACGCGAGTGAGGTCGAAATATTCTTCCCAGTACGGACGCTCTTCCTGCAAGGGCGTCGGGCAATAGCAGATCTCAACCCAACGCGTCGTGCCGTCTGCGCATGCGCGCGCGTCTTGCATGTTGCGAAGATATTCGCCTTCAGCGACAGAGCCACGGCCGAGGTTCTTCCGGTCGATGGCCTCAAGCAGATCGGCTGCACGTTCGGGTTTCACTTGAGCTCGCACCAAGTAACGCATCTTGTCTCTAGTTTAAACCGGCGCTTCTAGTTTAAACCGGCTTGCGAGAGCATCTGCTGAAATTGGCCGCGGGTGCGCATGTCGATGGATTGTGCGACCAGTCTTCCTGAGCGATCGTAGACGAAACTTTTGGGAATTCCTTCCACGAAAAACTCCTCGTGGACCTTGCTGCCGGGATCAAGCAGAACGGGGTAGCTGATTTTCTTTTGCTCGATGAAGGGGGCGACCTTTGCGGATTCTTCATCAGAGATCGAGAGCACCACGAAGCCCTGGTCTTTGTATTTGTCGAACAAGAACTGCAGATCGGGCATTTCTTTGCGGCATGGAGGACACCAGGTGGCCCAGAAATTCACAAGTACGACTTTTCCCCGCATGTCCTGCAAATGCCACTGCTTGCCTTGCAGGTCGGTCAAGGTGAAATCGGCATTCTGGCGCTTGGCGTCATCAGACTGCAGCTTGGCCATCGCCTCAGCGAATTGAGGATCGTCAGTGGTGGCATGCATGTGCTCGTAGCGAACCAGAGAGGCGAGTTCGACAAACTCTATGTTGGGACTTCCGTCGTGCATGTGAGGTGGCGGGAGCTGGCGCAGGGCTTGGTCGAGTGTTGTGGTGACTTCCTGCAAAGTGTCGCTGCCGAAATCCCCTTCGGTGGAAAGATTCGCCAGCGACATCGCCAGGATGAGTTTGTGCGGAACTGCCGGCAGCGCGCGAATTCTTAGAGCCAAATCTTTCGTTACAGCGGCACGAGTGGTGTCGTCAAGCTGACGCAATCCATGGATTTGATCGACGATCGGACTTTCCTGGTTGTTCCAGACTATTGGCTCCTGCTGCGCCCGGGCGATTGGGAAACTGAGAAACAGGGCCGATGCGAATATCAGGCTTAATAAGACATGAATGAGCGATGAAGAAGAGGGGATGAAGGTAATTGCATGATGCATGAGGTGTCCACCTCAACCGAAGAAGTGAAGCGGACAAGCTAGACCGGGCAGGGCTAGATAAACATCTCGTCCTGTGGCACGGGACGCCGCTCCTCGCGCGTGCCACCGTTGCGGCGGGCCCGGTTGCGGAAAAGAAACTCAAGTCCAACGGTGATGCCTTGCATGATGCCGGAGACCTGACGCACCGGCGAAACGACAGTCTTGTGGACCATCTCGGAGGTTTGCTCGACACGATCCATCGTGCGGCTCAGCAACTCATCCGCCCGGATAATCTGCAGCCGGCTGCGATCGATGGCATCGTTCACTGTCGCATCCACTCGCTTGACCTGTGCCCGCAGAGTGGTGGTCGATTCGGCAACGTTTTCGGCAATGATCTCAATTTTCGGGCGGATGTCGGCGAGCAGACTCTGCGCCTGATCGACGGTGGGCAGGACTTTGGATTTGACCTCCGCCATGAGGGCTTCCACGCGCTGGCTGCTCTTGCGCATGGTAATGAACATGGCGAGGAGCACACCCGCCTGCAACAAGACCGCAAACGCCGTGAGAGCGATGAAGATCGTGAGTTGCGTATCCATAAGTGCGCCTCCGGGAGTTGGATGCGAGCTAAGCCCGAGAGGGAAAAGAAGATAAGTGTACTACTTGGTGGGCGCTCCAGTTTCAGAAGTCGCCTCATGATAAGCCTGACGCCCCGCTTCGTAGGCGGCGCGGAACTGCTCTTTTTGCTGACTCATCATGTCGCGACCGCGATCGGCCCATTGCGAAGCCTGATCCCGCGCCTCGCGGGCACGGCTGCGAACGTAATCGCGGCCTTCTTCGGCGCGCGACAGCAATGCCTCGCGGGTCTCGCTGCCGGAACGCGGCGCGTACAGGACGCCGGCGAGAGCACCCAGGCCTAAGCCTGCCAAGAACCAAACAAAGCTGTTACCGTCACGATCTGCCATGAATCACCCCCTAATAAGCCTTAAGAAGAAGCATCAAACGGATGGTAGCATCCTGCGCCAGAGAGTACAAATACGCATCGGTGTTTAGGATTTTTGGCGGACTTTTGCAGCGGGCAAAAACCGCTCCAGCGGGAGAGTTGAACCGCCGATCAGACTTTATTTCTGTGCGGGCGGAGTTACGGGTGCAGCGGGCTGCGTTTTCACGGGCTGCGATTTCACGCCAGATAATACGGATTTTGGACCACCGCGTTTTTGGGCGTAAATCGATAGCGTGATCGAAGTGATCATGAATGCCACAGCCGACCACGTGGTCGCCTTGGAAAGTGCGCTGGCAGCGCCGCGAGGGCCGAATGCAGTCTGGCTGCCTTGTCCACCGAATGCCGCGGAAATGTCGCCACTGGTGCCACTCTGCAGCAGCACGACAACGATGATGAACAAACAGACCACGATGTGAATTGTCGTAATCAAATAAACCATAAGCTTCGATTTGCCCCAATTTACGCGGTGACGGAATTCGTCACCGAAAGTTGTATCTTCGCGGAAATTCATGGTGCGGAAGGGGGGATTTGAACCCCCATGCCTTTCGGCGCCACCCCCTCAAGATGGTGTGTCTGCCAATTCCACCACTTCCGCACGTTTACCGGGACCGGTTGCAATAAATTGCAGATTCGCGCGAAGATCTTGCAAGACGTAATCTTACCACGAGCCCCCATCACCTTCTCCCGGTTTTGGCTTCTTCTGGCGCAATTCGTGGATAGCCGCTTTCCCAACCACCTAGGTGGGAGCGCGGATGATCGTAAAGTATATCGTGGCACGATACAACGTAACCATCCTGACGACGAATCCTATGGATTGGGAAATAGTTGAGTCCCGTGAGTGCCATCGAACCGCTTCTTCGAACAGGCGCAGTTTCGAGTTTTCTCCAGAGGGACACCCGTACAACGAAGAAGACAAGGTTTATTGAATTGCGCGCGACCGGTTGTGGAACAGGCATTAAGGCCTGACTACAGCGCGCTCATGCGGACACACCCCATCGGCTTTACCAAGGAGGAATTTCGATGAAGTTCGCCATAAGTCGAATTGGTTTCGCTTTTCTGATGATCGCTGTTCTCTCTCTGATAACGCTGCCGTTATTGGCAGAGAAGAGCGAGGCAACGGGCAAACTCAAGATTCACGTACATCCCAAGCAGGCTTACGTTTTCGTCGACGGGAAAGGAATCCGCGACGGCAGCCAAACCATCGCACTCACACCAGGTTCTCACGAGGTAAGCGTGCGCAATTACGGATACATTCCTAAGATACAAGTAGTTCAGATTACCTCTGGCGACACGCAGGAAATTTCTGTCGACCTGCAGAAATCCGGAGATAAAGTCTCCGGTCCGTTCGGGGATATCGAATTCAAAGGGCATCCGCGCGACGCCGTGCTGCTGAATGGAAAAACTGAGGATTATTTTGTTGGACACGTCGACGAATTCGACTGGAACTGGATCTGGCATCAGCGCCTGCTGGTGAGGCCCGGCACCTATAACGTCACCGTGACGCGAGAAGGAAATCCGGTATGGTCCGGTCCGGTGAGTGTGAAGGCGGGCGAGCAAGTGACGGTTTACCTCGACAAGAATGGCGAGACAAAGACAAAATCCTGGCCTGAGGGTAATACGATCGGGCCTCAGCCGCGCTTCCATGCGGGAATTGCCAGCGCCACGGTCCCGGTTGCGCCGGTAACGGCTTCGCTGACGGCGCAGTCCAACTCGCTGGGCTGTGGGCAGTCCACTAACCTGAAGTGGAATTCGGCGAATGCAGTGGTGGTCTCGATCACCAAACTGGGAGACGTTTCGCCAAGCGGCGATCAAAGCGTCTCGCCAACCAAGACCACAAAATATGAACTGGTTGCTAAGGGGCCGGGTGGGGAAGCGACCGAAAGCGCAAAAGTAGATGTGAATGCACAGCCTACAGCGATATTGACCGCGAACCAGCAGGAAGTACACTTCCACAAAATCGGGGACAAGGTCGTGGTCGATGATCCTGTGACTCTGAATTGGTCGGCTTCAAATGCGAACCGAGTCACGATCACAAACCTAGGCACAGAGAGTGCGAGCGGGAGCAAAACAGTCGAACCACAACCGACACAGACCAGCACCGGGCCGGTCAATGAAGTAGTGAACTATACACTTTCGGCCACAAACCCCTGCGGCGGAACGGCGACGCAGACAGCAGCGGTGCGCCTGGTCGGCTCGATCGATCCTGCTCCTCCGGTCGTCTTGGCCAGCGTCTTCTATCCAAGCAACTATCCGACCGCCAAGCGCCCCAAGGTGGGCTTGGTCGGCAGCGAGAAGGCAGCGCTCTCTGAAGCAGCGAATCGATTCAAGAGCCATGAGGAATATGACAATGACGACGCCACCCTCATGGTCGTAGGGCACGCCGATGTTCGCGGGCCCGGAAGCTACAACCTGAAGCTCAGCCAGAGGCGCGCCGAAATGGTGAAAGACTATCTCGTGTCTCAGGGCATCGCGGCCGATAAGATTCAAATCCAGGCGGACGGTAAGCGGGTAGAGCTCAACCTGAAGCTGGTTGCGAAACTGCAGAATGAAGATCCGGAGAAACCCGAGAAGTGGATGACGCACCATGCAAAGGCGACGTGGATGGCGTACAACCGCCGCGTCGACATCATCCTTGAACCCGCCGGGACGGAATCGGCGGAGGCCTACCCGAACGGAGCGACTGATGCACGCATTCTTTGGGAACGCGCTCAGCCCGGTTTGCGAAAAGTGGAACTTGCCGGAAAAGCGCCAGCGCCTGCATCCGCAGGTGCCCACCCGGGAGTTTAGACGGACTTCTGCGAGGTCAGACGTTGGGTAACGCCAGCAAAAAGGCTGGCTGCGTAGCGCAGTCGGCCTTTTCCTTATGCAGGCGGTTTCAAATTCACGGTAAGAAGCAGGGCTCGCTTGCTGGTTGTCAAACGAACCCTGTTCAGTTTGCGCGTCGGCTGTGAAGACGCGTTAGTCCCCAGACGGCAACAGCATCTCTTCAGGACCGGGCTCCGTGAAGGCAGACTCGATCTTCACCGGAGTGTGCGGGCAATCGCCCAAAATCGGCTGGCAGGCAGCATCCGGACCGTGCTCGGGATGAACGAGCGGCTTTCGCTCTGCGAATTGATGCGCCTCTGTCGATTCTGTCAGCGCGATCGTTGAAGCCAAGCCGCTGGTGATGACCTGTTGCACCTGGTCGAAGTATCCGGTGCCAACGAAGCGTTGATGCTTGACCGCCTCGTATCCGTATTGGGTTTCGCGGCTGAATTCCTTCTCTTGCAGCCGGGAATAGGCGGTCATGCCAGTCTGCTTGTATCCGCGCGCCAGTTCGAACATGCTCAGGTTGAGAGCGTGGAAGCCGGCGAGCGTGACAAACTGGAATTTGTATCCCATGCGCGCCAGTTCCGGCTGGAAGCGAGCGATGGTGGCTTCGTCGATGTTCTTTCTCCAGTTGAAGCTGGGCGAGCAGTTGTAGGCGAGCATCTTTCTGGGGAATTGCGCATGAATGGCTTGTGCAAATTGCCGCGCTTCTTCAAGATCGGGATGCGAAGTTTCACACCAGATCAGATCCGCATATGGCGCGTAGGCGAGGCCGCGCGCGATGGCCGATTGGATGCCGCCGCGAATGCGGAAGAATCCTTCGGAGGTGCGCTCGCCGGTGCAAAATTCGCGGTCGCGAGGGTCGATATCGCTGGTCAGCAAGTGCGCGCTGTCGGCATCGGTGCGCGCCATGATGAGCGTCGAGACGCCCATCACGTCGGCCGCTAAGCGGGCAGCGAACAATTTCTGAATCGCCTCTGTCGTCGAGACCAGAACTTTGCCGCCGAGGTGGCCGCATTTTTTCGCGGACGAGAGCTGATCTTCAAAGTGAACGCAGGCGGCGCCCGCTTCGATCATGCCTTTCATCAGTTCGAAGGCATTCAGTGTGCCGCCAAATCCGGCTTCGGCGTCGGCGACCAGCGGGGCGAACCAAGTCTGCCCGGGCGCGACTTTGCCCTCCGAGTAGTGAATCTGATCGGCCCGCTGTAACGCATTGTTGATGCGGCGGCAGAGATTGGGCACGCTATCGGCAGGATAGAGACTCTGATCGGGATACATTGTCCCTGCATTGTTGGCGTCGGCCGCGACTTGCCATCCGCTGACGTAGATCGCCTTCAATCCCGCCTGCACCTGCTGCACGGCCTGGTTGCCAGACATCGCACCCAGCGCATTAACGTAGGGTTCGGTGGTCAGGAGTTCCCAGAGGCGCTCGGCGCCCAAGCGTGCGAGCGTGTGCTCGACGTGAATCGATCCACGCAACCGCAGCACGTCGGCGGCCGTGTAAGGACGTTCGACGCCTTTCCAGCGGGGATTGGTGTCCCACTCGTTGGTCAGGCATTCCTGTGCCAAGGCATATTGGCGCTGGAATTCGTGTTGTGACAATTGCTCGGCTCCCGCGTGATTCGGATTGTGCTTGCTACCGTTGGCGGACATCGTGCTTGCTCTCCTCAAGAAATTTGGTTGCAACTCAGGGCTTCTTTTTTGCGACTTGCGACTTGCGATTTACGGCGCGAAGAAACGGTGGATTCCTACGTTGGATTGAATTCTCCGTTGACGATCATGGCCTCGCTGATTTCACGGGCGCGGCGGAACTGCTCGACTTGCTCGGGCGAGGAATTCGCAGGCATCTCGCGCAACAAGCGCTCAAGTTCCTCGTCGAACAGTTGCGTAATGAATTCCGGTGTGTGTTTGACGGCTTTGCCGGTCTCGTCTTGAATCGTGATGAAGTCGCGATGCAACACGCGTTGCGCGATCATGAGCCGGTAGATGCGGTCGGTCGCGAGATCCTCCATGTATCCGTCGAGCAGGCTTGCGCCGTTCCCAATGAGGACGCCATGACGGTACCGGATGACGGTGCGCACGGCGGCGCGTGTGCCTTTGACGGTGCGTTCGCCGACGCCGGCCGGCACCGGTCTAAGGTCCGGATACCGGCTGGCGTTCTTCGGTCGCGACTGAAGTTGATTGGGGAAGGGAAACTGCGCCACGGCGATGGCGTTCTGATCGGGATGACCGGTCCAGGCGCCATCCATCAGGCAGTCGGCTTCGTTCTTCTTATCTTTTTCGAGCACAGCTAGCGCGCGGGCGTTGAGTTCCGCGTCTTCTCGGCTGGGATAGAGCGCGGTCATTCCGCCAATCGCGAGAATTCCGCGATGATGGCAAATTTCAGGAATCAGCTCACGCAGATTCTGGAAGAAGGCAACATTGTGCGGAATCGTGTTGCGATCGGGCAGCACCCAGTCCGGATCGTCCAGATTGAAGTGGATGAGGCTGGCCATGTAATCCCAGCGGCCGAGATTCAGTCCGATGATGTGGTCGCGCAGGTTGTAGACGAACTGCTCCATCTGGAACGCCAGCGGATGCGACTCGACCAGCGCCATGCACTTGATGTAGTCATGCGGCAGGCCGCGCCACCTGGCGAGCGCCTTGAAGAGATCGCGCCACCAGAACGCTTCTTCGGCCGACTCCGATTTCGGAATGTAGATGCAGAGCGGATGCCTCAACGCGGCAGGATCGATGTGGAAGAAAATGCGTGCCACGTCGAATAGCGAAGCCGAAACCAGTTCGCCGGGGACCAGACCGGCCTGGTTGAGATGCAATCCACGCGGGCGGGTAAAAATCACGGTGCTGCTGGGCTTGATGGTTACGGTGTGGTCACGCTTCTTGTCGTAATAGGTCAGTTCGCCGCGCAGGCACGCCAGAATGTTGCTGACGCCGAGTTGATGATGCGACCACTCGTTTACAGAGGAATCTTCGAGATCGAGCATTACGCCGGGCGCGCCCGAATTCAGCATTTTGACGCAGAGTTCACCATCGTCGGCGGGTCCGGTCATCTGGTTGCGCTGATCCTGGCACCATGCAGGCAGGGTGATGCGCCAGCCGTTGCGCACGGTATCGGAAGGGAAGTAATGCGTGGGCTTCTCACCTTCCAGGGAACGCTGCAGCACTTCCAAACGCTGCGCCGCCAGCTGCTGCTGCCGGGGCGTGAAGTCGCGATGCAAGGGCAGAAAAAAGTCCATGAACCCGGGAGGCAGATCGCGGGAAGGATCGAAAGCGGCAGGGGCGCTGTTGACGGGATTGATGAGTTCGCTGGTTTCCGGCGCAAGTACGGCGATGGACATCATGCGTAAAGCTTCTCCTGTGGTTCCCCAAATCCCCAAGCTGTGTTCAATATATTGAACACAGCTTCATAATGCTGTCCGATCGTAGGATGGGCAAATATCCCGGTCAAGCCATTCGTTCAATATGTGGAACATACATTCATTTTATTGTCCGGCTACAGCTTTCCGTGTGCACGATTTTGTTACCATAACGATTTGGTAATGTCTGCCAAGGCCAACTCACGACGGGAAGAATCGCCTTCCGTAGCGGTGGAGCGGGCGCTTGCCATGTTGGAGGCGGTCGCGCACGAGCCGGAGGGCCTCTCTAACGCCGATATCAGCCGTAAGCTTGAAATTCCGAAGAGTTCCGCCAGCTATATTCTGCGGACGCTGCAGGCGCAGGGATATTTGACTCGCGACGAAGAGACCGGCAAATATCGGGTGGGTCTGAAGATTCTCAGCCTGAGCCGGGGCGCACTCAGCGGCATCGATGTGCGGGAAGTCGCCGTGCCCATCATGCAGCACCTGATGAAGAAGACGAATTTGACTTGCCACTTGGCGATACTCGACGGGCCGG
Source organism: Verrucomicrobiia bacterium (assembly GCA_035523795.1). GTDB lineage: Bacteria > Acidobacteriota > Terriglobia > Terriglobales > Acidobacteriaceae > Sulfotelmatobacter. The sequence goes on from DATKQB010000108.1 coordinate 8,934, forward strand.
ATGCGGTTTATATCGAGAAAGTAGAGCCGGAAGGCTTCATCCGGATGGATACCTGGGTAGGACGCCGCATGCGAGTGCATGCCACCAGCGTGGGCAAGTCACTGGCCGCACACATTGCTCAGGAGCGGCTGGAGCAGATCATTGCCGAGCGGGGCATGGAAAAGCGCACGCCCAAGACAATTACGACGCTGCCGCGGTTGCTGAAGGAACTGGAGAAGGTTCGCGAGCAGGGATATTCGGTCGACGATGAAGAAAACAACCTGGGCGCGCGATGCCTGGGAGCTCCGGTGTTCAATCAGACTGGCATGGTTGAAGCTGCGGTTGGACTGAGCGGCACCATTCATCAAGTCAATCCGCAGACTATGCCACGCATCGTGGAAGCGTTGAAAGATGCGGCGCGCCACATCTCCATGCAACTGGGCTTCAGGCCACCACATCGGCGAGCCAGCGGTGTTTGAGCTAACAAAAAGCAATCATGCTCTCAGCCCAGCCCCAAGCAGCCGGCTCAATGTGCAATGTTGGTTTGATTACTAGATCCGACAGTTTCGTACGACTGAATGGGCGACCGATCGCAGAACGAGATGCTTCAGCATTACGCGCAGGTGAGCGAATCCTCGCGCCTGAGCACGGGGGTGTTTCAGATTGAGCGCGCGCGAACGCAAGAACTGATCCTGCGGCATCTTCCCCCAGCTCCGGCAACGGTGTTCGACATTGGGGGCGGAGCGGGAGCGTACGCTCTCTGGCTGGCTTCCCGCGGATATCAGGTTTACCTCATCGACCCCGTTCCTCAACATGTAGAGCAGGCACGAGCGGCGTCGGCAGCGCAGGCGGAATTTCCTCTTGGTTCGGCCGAGATCGGAGATGCGCGACGACTCTTGTTTTCGGATAACTCCGCGGATGCCGTGCTGTTGCTGGGACCGCTATACCACTTGCTCGAGAGAGATGAGCGGGTTCAGGCTCTCCGCGAAGCGCATCGCGTTGTGCGTCCGGGAGGATGGGTATGGGGCGCGGCGATCAGCCGTTTCGCGTCGTTTTTCGACTCCCTGTCGACGGGGTTCTTTTCCGATCCGGCTTTTGTTCCGATCCTGAAGAGCGATCTCGCGGAGGGCCAGCACCGCAATCCGACCGACAATCCGATTTACTTTACCGATGCTTTTTTTCATCGTCCCGGCGAGTTGTCCCGCGAATTTCTGGCGGCAGGATTTGAAGTTGTGGAGGTGGTCGCGATCGAGGGACCCGGCTGGCTGGCACGCGATTTCGACCGGTTGTGGCAGGACTCTGCGCAACGCGAACGTCTCCTCGATTGTGTCAGGCAAGTCGAACGCGAGCCCTCGATTCTCGGGGCCAGTGCGCACATCATGTGCATTGGTCGAAAACGATCGTCGTAAGGCGCACTTTATCTCGTGCGCGCGTTACGCGGCCGCTTCTACGTGGCGCTCCCGCGTCAGTTCGGCCAACGTCGGATTCACTAACCGCTCCAAATCAGCCCAGGCCATGCGGACGAGTTCGCGGTGCGTCCCGGCATTGAAGGTGATCTCTTCATTTTCCGCAAGGCTCATATCCGCGTAGACCGGCATGTCGTAGAGATTGCCAAATGGCGGCATGGCTCCGGTTTCGCAATCGGAGAAGGCATTCATGAACTCGCGTTCGGAAGCGATCTCTACGTCCTGGCAGCCGGTCAATCTCTTCACTTGTTCGAGGTCGACGTGCGCCGAAGCGGGAATCACGGCCATGGCGAGCGTACCATCAATTTTGACGATCACCGTTTTGGCCAGCTTCCTACCGGAAACGTGGGCGAGTGCCGCTATTCCCTGGGCGGTGTAGCCCAGCGAATGAGAGATGACGAGGTATTTGATGGAATGGGAGTCGAGAAAATCACGAAGCTTGGAGAGGGGCATAAGGCCTCCTGGGAGGAGACACGTCTCCGCTACGCGGAGTCTAGGTTCCGGGGGAAGGAGCCGTCAGTGACGGCGATCACCGATAGCGGAGACGCAAAAGCTCAGTACTTCACAATCGCCGCGAACGATTTGGGATCGAGGGAAGCTCCGCCGACCAGAGCGCCGTCGATTTCTGGCTGGGACATTAGGCTGGAGGCGTTGTCGGGCTTGACCGATCCGCCGTAGAGAATGCGCAGATTGGCGGCGAAGTCCGCTCCGAAAATGGATTCGACTTCGCTGCGGATGACCGCGTGAGCATCGGCGGCAAGCTCCGGCGTGGCGGTTTTCCCGGTGCCGATTGCCCACACCGGTTCGTAGGCGACGACGAGCTTAGCGGCCTTCTTGGCCGAGATCGCGTGAAAAGCGCGCACACATTGCCGGCGGAGAACTTCCTCGGTCAGTCGGGCCTCGCGTTCTTCCAACAGTTCGCCGATGCAGCAGATGGGAGTGAAACCGGCTTCCAGCGCGGTTTTCAGCCGGAGGTTCACGGTGTCATCGGTCTCTCCGAAATATTGCCGCCGCTCGGAGTGGCCGACAATCACATGCGTGATCCCGCCGAGGGAAAGCAGTTGCGGAGCTGAGGTTTCGCCGGTGAATGCACCTTCTTCTTTCCAGTGAATATTCTGCGCGCCGATGGCTACGTTTGACGATCTGGTGGATTCGAGCGCAGCGGGCAAATCCAGGAAGGATGGGCAGACCACGATTTCGTCGCGGTCGTGCGCGAAGACGAGGGGAAGAAAGTCGCGAAAGAATTCGCGCGTCTGGTCAGGAGTCTTGTACATCTTCCAGTTGGCGGCAATCAGCTTTTTTCTCATGAAGAGGCCTTTTCAAGATGAAATGAGGGATTATTGCTTGCGAGCTTTTCGGCCGCGCGTTCGAAGGCGCGAACCGTGGACACATCGAAGAGAACGAAACGGCAGACAGTCACGTGAGACGCGGCGCTGAGTGCTTCGAGTGCAGAAGAAATGGCGATCGGGGCGGCCTCGGTTACTGGATATCCGTAAGCGCCGGTTGAGATAGCGGGAAATGCGATGGAGGTGAGGCCGTGCTCATCGCAGACGCGAATCGATTCGAGGTAACAACTGGACAGAGTTTCGCTCTCACGATGATTTCCATCGCGGAAAATGGGGCCGACGGTGTGAATGACGTATTTTGCATGCAGATTTCCGCCGGTGGTGATTACGGCGTTGCCGGCAGCGAGGCGGCCGATCTTGCTCACAATGGCTCGACATTCCGCGAGAATGGCGGGACCGCCGCGGCGATGAATAGCACCATCCACGCCGCCTCCGCCCAGCAGCGAGGAGTTGGCCGCGTTGACAATGGCGTCGGTAGTCTCCTCGGTGAGGTCGGCGGGACCATGGATCTCGATTGTTTTTCCGCCATCCAAAATGAGCCGCATGGTCATGGTAAAGCTCAAACCCAATGTCGTCCCGAGGAGGGCGTTCTTACCCGACGAAGGATCTATGCATTTTCGCTCGAAGTGAATTGTATAGGTCCTTCGCTTCGCTCAGGATGACAAGCGAAGAAGAGTCAGCGTGATAGCTACCTTTTCTCGGTCAGCGCTTCGACGCCCGGCAACTTCTGGCCCTCCAGGAATTCGAGAGAGGCGCCGCCGCCGGTAGAAATGTGCGTAATTTTGTCAGCCACGTTGGCCGCTTTCACGGCCGCAACCGAATCGCCGCCTCCAACGATGGAGATCGCGCCACCGTTATCGGCAACAGCATGGGCAATTTTGAATGTCCCTCGCGAAAATCCCGGCACTTCGAACACGCCCATGGGACCATTCCAAACGATAGTGCGCGCGGTGGAGATTTCCTCGGAGAAAAGTTCGATCGTGTTCGGGCCGATATCGAGCGCCATCTTGTCAGACGGAATCGGTTGCCCTTCGCCCACTTGGGTGATCACGGCATTCGCCTCGGGCTTCATGGCGACGACGTGATCGACGGGGAGCAGGAATCGTACGTTGCGCTGTTGCGCGTCGGCGAGAAGTTCCTTGGCCAGTTCGATCTTGTCAGCCTCGACCAGCGATTTGCCGACTTCCTGCCCTTGCGCTTTGAGAAATGTGTAGGCCATGCCGCCGCCGACAATCAGCGCATTGACCTTTGACATGAGATTCTTGATAACGCCGATTTTGTCGCTGACCTTCGCGCCGCCGAGAATGGCGATAAAAGGCTCCTCGGGATTTTCCAGCGCCTTGCCGAGATACTTGAGTTCCTTCTCCATGAGCAGGCCGGCAGCGCACTGTTTCATGAATTTGGTAATTCCGGCGGTCGATGCATGAGCGCGATGGGCTGAGCCGAAAGCGTCATTCACGTAATACTCTGCCAGATTGGCAAGTTGCTTGGCGAATCTCTCGTCGTTGGCTTCTTCTTCGGCGTGGAAGCGCAGATTTTCGAGTAACAACGTCTGGCCCTTTTCCAGCTGGGTGGCAACTTCTTCGGCTTCCGGACCGACGCAGTCGGGGCAAAAGCCGACGTTCTCGCCGCGGGCCAGTTCCTTGTCGAGGAGCATGCGCAAGCGCTCAGCGACGGGCTTGAGGCTCATCTTCGGGTTGGGTTTGCCTTTGGGTCGCCCCAAATGCGAAGCCAGAATCAGGCGCGCGCCGTGGCGCAGAGCATACTCGATGGTCGGCAGGGTTTCGCGGATGCGGGTATCGTCCATGACGCGGCCGTCATCGAGTGGCACGTTGAAGTCGACGCGCATGAATACGCGGTTGCCGTTGAGGGGAAGATCACGGATGGAGAGCTTGGACATGGCTGGTCGTTCCTTGATAAGAATGCGAGCCAAGCAGCGCGACTTATGCGTCGCGGCTTTTCGTACAGAAAGCATCGCGTGGCTCGCCTAGATCCTTCGGCGGGCGAACCGCGCCCGCCTCAGGATGACAATTCCTAATTACAGGCCCTTACTTGCAATGTAATTGATCAGATCGCGCACGCGGCAGGAGTATCCCCATTCATTGTCATACCAGGAGATCACCTTGACGCAGTTGCCGCCGACCACCATGGTCGAGGGCGCGTCTACGATCGAAGAGCGCGCGTCGCCCTTAAAGTCCGAGGAGACGAGTTCGTGCTCTTCGAAGCCCAGATATCCCTTCAGCGGCCCTGATTCCGATGCTTTTTTGAGGGCCGCGTTCACTTCTTCTTTGCTGGTCTTCTTTTCGACCCAAACGACCATGTCCACGACCGAAACATTTGGCGTCGGCACGCGCATGGAGAATCCATCTAGCTTGCCCGCGAGTTCGGGAATGACCAGTTTGAGTGCTTTGGCCGCTCCGGTGGAAGTCGGAATCATGTTCAGGGCGGCAGCCCGCGCGCGCCGCAGGTCCTTGTGCGGGAAATCAAGAATGACCTGGTCGTTGGTGTAGGAGTGAATGGTCGTCATGGTACCGCTCACGATCTTGAACTCATCGTTGATCACCTTGGCGACCGGCGCCAGGCAGTTCGTCGTACAAGACGCGTTCGAAATGATGTTGTGCTTGTGGCCGTCGTATTTTTCGTGATTCACGCCCAGCACGACGGTCACGTCTTCGTTCTTGGCTGGAGCCGAGATAATGACTTTCTTCACTGGCCCGTGCAGATGTTTCTTGGCGTCGTTTGCATCGGTAAATTTGCCCGTAGATTCGATCACAACCTGGGCTCCGACGGACTCCCACGGGAGGGCTGCCGGATCTTTCTCCTTGAAGACCTTGATGGTTTTGCCGTCGACCGTAATGCTGTCGGCCCCGGCAGAAACCTGGTTGGGGAGATTTCCCAGCACCGAGTCGTATTTGAGCAGGTGAGCCAGAGTTTTCGGTTCGGTCAGATCATTGACAGCCACGAATTCGAGGTTGGGGTCTTTCAGCGAAGCGCGCAGCACGTTGCGGCCGATACGTCCAAAGCCATTGATGCCAATTTTGATTGCCATGTCTTCCTCCGTAGATGTATGAAGGCGAAATCAAATTTACTTTGAGTTGATCCGTGAACCCATGATGGTAGCAGGGAAGTGGAAGGCACGTAAATGCAACGGGCGCACTTCGGGTCACGCCCGTTTCCGATCACGGAAAACGGTGCGTACAGTCACTGAAAATCGAGGAATTGGGAATGCTGTGGATTCTTCCGGCTGGTCGCAGCTTTTTATAGGCCTTGCCAAGGCTGTACTCCCAGCTTCGCCAAGTCGGCCTGCAGTTGTTCTAGACCACGCATCTGAACAGTCTGCATGCCGACCCCTGCCGCGGCTTTGAGGTTCTCCGGACGATCGTCCACGAATACGGATTCCGCGGGTGAAATCTGGGTTACATCCAGCGCGAGTTGATAGATCTCTGGATCGGGTTTGCGCATGCGGACGAAGCATGAACTGAAGAAGAGGCGGAAGATGTCGCGCATGCCAAATTTCTCGATGCGGTGCAGATTCAATTCACGTGATTCATTGTTGATGGTTGCCATCAAATATTTTCCGGAGCGGCCGAGGGCCTGCGCGAAATCGAGCGAACCGGGAAGCGGTTTCGATAAAGAAAACATGTAGTCGCGGAATTCGTCGCGGGTAAACGGACGCAGGTGGTAGAAGACAGTTTGCGCGAGATATTCGTCCAAGGTTAATTCTCCGCGCTCGAATGGTTCCACCACCGTCTCGTGGCGACGCTGAAAGTCATCTGCGTCTAATTGAAAATGAGAGAGCGCCGCGGTACGCTCGTTGTGGTCCCAGGCGTTGGTGAGCAGGACGCCGCCGACATCCCAAAAAAAAGCACGAATGGCAGTCAAATGTCCTCCTGATCTGAGCAGGAATTTGTCGGGAAATTCGTTCTTAACAGTCTAGAACAAAGCCGCGCTGATCCTGCTGTCCGCACTGCTGGTGGACACGGTCGTACGGTCCCTCGGTGGGTTTTGGGCCTCTGCAGGATGACATCGTGTTGGAGTATTCGGCGGAATCGCCGCTATGCGTCGACATCGCTGGTTGGAGACTTTCGCGCGAGTAGGATTTCCGGTGTGCTCTTCACGCTCCGACTCACAAACCTGCGATTTTCCCGGGCTTCGCGCATCGCCGTCACTAGTTGTGGCGAAAGGTCGCTCTTGGTCACGAATCCGACCGCTCCCGCGGCAAAAGCGTCGCGAACAAAGACGGTACTGTCGTGATTGGTCACCATGATGATCTTCGCCGCTGGAGCGACCTTTCGGATGGTGGGAAGCGCGGCCAAGCCGTTCAGTTCGGGAAGACTGATGTCCATGAGAATGATGTCGGGATGATGTTGTTCCGCCTGACGAATGGCCTCCAGACCGGTCGAAGCCTCACAAACCACCTCGAAATCAGACTGTTCGTTGAGGAAGCGGCAGATATTTCTACGGACCAGTTCATGGTCATCGACCACCAGAATGCGAACGCGCTCCAAGGGTGTCCCATCCTCCTAAGCGGATTTCGTTTTACACCGAGCCGGGCAAAGATCGTACTGTTGTTCAGCGCGAACTGCCTGGATGATCTCTAACCTGTCGCCCTGCGGCTCCGCGTGGCCGAAGGCATGAAATTCCTGATGTGCGACGATATGCGTATGTAGGACACCCTACAATACGGGATTCGCTGTATTGCCGCGGAGTGTTTGGGGAGCAAACAAGCTTCCGAGACAACGCTCAAGTGCAGCTGGAATTTCTGTCAGTAAGGCTTCCGAAATAAAACTTCTTTTGAGTGAGATGCAAAATCTGAGCGGCGCGGCCAGAGCAGCGCTGCCGGGCCAGGAAAGACGAAAGCCCCGGCTGTGTTAGCCGGGGCTCTCGGGTTGTCTCTTCAGCTTCTAGTTGGTGCGGGCAACCTGATTCTGGCGATAGGTCAGGTTATCCACGTTGCGGAACATGGGTGTTCCGGGGGGCAAGTTCTGCGGAATCGAGAACAGGTTGTCAAAGGTAAATTGGCGGTCTGGAGGATTGTAGACCAGGTTGCAGCACTTGAACGGACCGGTCGCGTAGTAGCTCCAATACAGGCTGACGATCGAACCCTGGTACCAGAGCGACTGCTGCGAGTTGAGGTTTGGAGGTCCTCCCCAATCTTCGAGGAAGCGCAGGAAGTTGTGCACGCCGCCATCCATGCCGTAAGCAAATTCCGGATTCTGCGCCGTGTTGTTGAAGGCGATGTTCTTGCCCGCGGCAATCGCCACGCGATAGTAACTGGTGACTGCGATGCGGTTCGGAGTGGTCGCCGGAATATTCTGTCCGTTTGGGGTGTTTACCGGGTTCAGCATACTGCCGCTGTATTGGTTGAGCGCGGTAGTGCAATTCCCCGCTACAGGAGTGCACCCCCCGTCCTGCCAATTGTTCGAGAGCAAGGTGACGGCATCGGCGATAATCGAGGCTGCCGCGTGCGGAACCTGCGCCCCGCCCCCCCAGTTCGTGTCGTAGGTGGCGTTATTGGGAGTGCAGTTGCCGTTGGCCGACGCCGCCGGGCAATTTGAGTTGTAGTTGCCTTGAATATAAACCGGGTTCTCGGAGGCAACCGTGAATCCGCCGCAAGCGGTCGGACTGGCGGCTGTCTGCGCGCAATTGTTGGTGCTGTTGCCAGGAGGCATGGTCGGCACGTTGCCGATCGATCCATCCACCAGTTTGAGCACGTGACGAGCGCCCGTCACGCGATTGGCGCGCCCATAGGTAAAGGTCTGGATGCGATGGCCCACTGCGAAAGGAGTAGGAATCGCGGCGGTGTCGGTGTCAGCTGTCGTAGTGGTACCGTACGCATCTCCCACGTACTTCACCCCGTAGTTGTCGAGCAAGCCGTTGCCGTTGACGTCCTCGTCGGAGACACCGTTGTAATTCACTCCATCGAGCTTGCCATCCGGAGCAAAGCTGGCTCCGGCGTTGGCATAGTTGACGGTATCTTCGTAGCCGTACTCGCCCCACTGAGACTGGTAATTCGCTCCCTGCGCTCCGGTCGCGAACTGCTCGCCGCGACGATCGGAGAAATAGAGCACGTATCCATTCTGCGTGGAGTAGTCGACGTTGGTTCCGGTGCAGCCGGCAACGCCGTTGGTGCATTGCAGCCAGTTGCGCAGGTTGCCTACGTCGAGTTCCACCGCGTTCAGAATGCCGTTGGGCGTACCCGTGATGGTCGCTACCGAGGGCTGCGTGCAGTTGCCGCCGCAGGTAATGTTGTATGGGAAAGTGGTGCTGCGGTTATCGTTGTTTTCGCCTTCACGCGCATCGTATAGATTGATGGGATACCAGTTGTACTGCGAGCCGGCGCCATAGAGATTGGCTGTGACGGGCTCGTCAGTTCCGGCACCCGTTCCCGAAATGCTGTTATTGCCATTGCGATCCGCTGTCTGCTGGAAGTAGAGGATCGCGTTCGCGTGATCCTGTATGTAGTTGCTGCCGTAGGCTCCCGTAGCATTGCAAGGAGCTGCGCAAGTCGATGAGGACGGCGCGAGATAAGGGTTTCCAGGATGAGTCGGAACCTGCAATCCGCGCGCGAAGCCCAGTTGTAGCCACTCTTGCGTGACGCCATGCCACTGTTCGTCGCTCGCCCACTTCACTTCCACGAGCAGCCAGCCGTTGACCAGCGGCCACTCGAGTCCGTTGGTGCTGTTATTTGCTGTGTTGAAGCTGGTGGCTGCTGGGAATGGGGTGATGACGTCGGAATTTCCGGGCCCCTGATTCACTGGGCCGTAGATCGGCGGAATGATTTGGTTTCCGTCGCCACCATTAGCCGTGGGACAGACTCGATTGGCAGGATAGCTCGCCCCGATTGCCGCCGTACCAGCGCAGTAGCTCTCACCAAAGTAGTAGGTGTGCGCTCCTCCCGCGGGAACTGCAAGGCCGGCGCTCGGCTGCGTGCCGCTGCCCGCATTGCCCTGAGGCAGACCTTGGAGCGCCGTCGGCAGCATGCTCACCAGTTGGTAGTCCTGGGCCGGGTTGCCGTTCCAGTCATCGAGGTGCAGCTGGGCTTCAGTATCAGCCATCAGGATTCGAATCTGCGCCAGGTTGGCTTCGCGGTTCTGGCCAAGAACGGAGGTGATCTGTTCACTGGTCGGAGGCAGACGAATGATCTGTACCGCCGAAGTGGTTCCGTTGACGAAAGGCAGCGTCAGATCGGTGGCGCCCGTCGAGTTGGGACCATCTTGTCCGTTGGCCTGCCCGTTGCCGTCAATGAGATAACCCTGAAAAGCACCAGAGCCGCTCTTCCAGCTCGGGTTCTGAGTTGACGCGTGCCCAGCTTCCACACTGCCATAGGTAGAACCGAGTTCTGTCGCTACGTCCAAGCAAGTGGAGCTCGCACTGGCGCTGCCCAGATTGGACAACTGTGTGGCGCAGCCGTTGGCTTGTGTCGGAATCAAGACCGTACCGCCATCGTCGTTGCCTGACGCAACCACGCCGTTATCCATCTGCTGACGAATCACGTTGCCGAAGGCACTCATCTTGTCGCCGAAGACCAGGTTGTAACCGTCGGCCACGCCAAGGTAGAGATCGCCGTTGGTGTGCACGCGTCCGGCGAAGCCCATGTTGGGGCTGCGTCCGAAGAACAAATCGGAGTCGGAGAAGATACCGAACTGAAACACTGGAATGAGGGCGACTTCCGCGGTACGCGTCATCCACACGGTTTCACCGGTGGCGCGCTGTGCTTCGGCGCTCATCGTAACCGGAATGATCTGCGCGTACAGACCCGCATCCGGACCGGACTGAATCGGTCCCCAAACGGTGGTCAGTGCCGAGGAGCAACCGGAAACCGGCTGAACGCTATAGATGGGATAGCTGATCGTCGTGTCCCAGGTGGGAACGTTGGCGCTCAGCGCGCAAATCTGCGCGGCAGTGGGCGCCTGGATGCTTTTGAAAGTCGAAGCGAGGTCCGAGGTCATCTTCTCGATCGCACCTTCGGTGGAGTGATAGGTGTAATCGTTATTCAGGTCGTAACCGCCGACACGCTGCTCCGTATTCACCATCATCAGCAGCCCGAGCGCGAACCCCGACATCAAAAGCAACAGCAAGAGGGAGGCGATCAGCGTGAATCCGTGTGAAGTGAATTTCGAGTTACGCATCGTTGTTTCTCCTCGTTGTATCCGTCCATCCAGACACTAGCCGACGAACTACCCGGCGGTTCTGGAGACTGCTAGTAGGAAGATCCTGAAATCGGATACTCCTGACCCATGTTCAAATCTCGCGCGCTGACCGAGGTCTGCAGGTCGAGCGATTGATAGCCGGTAACTCCCCGCAACTGACTGCGAATGCTCATATGCAGAATGTTTACCTTCGTGATCATGGCGGGGGTAACGCCGGTCGGCATGGAAGTCTGGTTGGCCGTGATCACGCCGTTGTTGTCGACGTCGTAGCTGAACTTCAGGCAAGACACGCCTTCGGCGACTGGCGCCGGAGTGCGGCCGTTCTGAATGCGCATGAGACGTGGTGTCACGCCATCGACCGGCGAAATATCCAGGTAGTACGTAATCTCCATCAGGCGCACGGCGCTGACTGCGCTGCTCACCCCGATCGGCAGCGCTTTCATGGGGCTATTGGCGAGGGCGGGCTGATTGATGTGGCCCGGATCGCCGGTGTTGAAGGTCACCTGATACGCCGCGCTGTACGCTCCGCTGGTAACAGCGGTAGTGCTAACCGCGGTCACCACGCCGAGGGCCGACTGGTTAAACAGAATCATGTCTCCAGCCTGCAGGCCAACGCCTCCGGCGTTCAGTGCCGGAACGGTTGATGAAGCTGTCGCCAGGATGCAGGTGGTAGGGAGCGTAACCGGCAGTTCGAAGATGACAGTTGCGCCGGTGCTGGTGACAGAGACGACATCGACGGTGTAGCAGTTCAGGGGCAGGCTGACATCCGCATACGACATCGTGATGATGTCAGTCGCTCCCTCAGTTGCGTTGACCGTGATACCCAACTTGTATCCGGGAATAATTGAGTAAAGATAGGGAGCGCCAGAAACCTGCGGATAGGCAACGGAAGTGCCGTTGACGTAGTTGCAGACCGCGCTGCTGCAGGGATAGACGGCCAAGGTGCTGCCGCTTCCCGAGGGCAGCCCTACGCTATTGGAAGAAAGCCCTTGCTGGCCGAGAGCGCCCGCGCCGGCCATGCTGATATCGCGCTGCAAGATGTTGGCTGCGGCACGAAAATCCTCCTGCATTTCAGATTTTTGCGAAGTCACGTAGGTCGACTTGACAGCTTGGGTGTAGACCTGCAAGCCGGCGCCCAGCAGGACCAGGCCGATGGACGCCGAAACCAGAAGTTCCAGCAGGGTAAATCCCTTCGCATTTCTCCGAGTTGTGTGCAGTTGGCGCCCCATGATTCCTCGTCTAGTGATATTCGGAAACGTATTCAGTTAGCGTGTAGGTTTTGGGAACAGTCGTTTGTGGCACCGTGTATGAAATGGTCACCGAGACCTGTTCCAACGTCTGGATCAGCGTCGGATTGCTGCCGGTCGTGTACAGGGGCGTGATCAGAATCTGGCGCTGGTAGTTGCTCAGGGAGAGGATGACATCATCCGCCGTGCCCAGGATTCCATCCGGTCCGGGATCAGTGAGGCACTCGATACCGCCATTCGGGCAAACGGCGCCGGAAGCGGTGAGGCATGAGGTATCGTCAGCGGTGCCGATGATCCCGTCAGGGCCGGCGCACATGACGTTGACCAAGCCATCCGTAAAGATGCCGCCGTTGGAAACGTTCTGGATCTGCGCCCAGGAAATCTCCGACTCATTACGCGCGGTGTAAATGCTCTCCATTGCTTCGGAGGCGAGCTGTCGCGCGAGCATGTTCTCTTGAGAAGTCTGGCTGGCTTGCACGGCCAAGCCGAAGACGCCCAGCAGGCTGACAGAGCCGATGGTCAGGACTGCCATCGAGATGGCGCATTCGATCAGTGTGAAACCGCGATGTCGGGCAGCTGCCCGCAAACCTTTGGGCTGTGTCATTGTTGTACCCATGTATTTGTTCCAGAGACGTTGTAAAGACGCCATCCGCGAATACGTCCCGTCATTCCCCACAGCGTGATGGCGCGAGAACTGTAGAGATCCCCGGGACGCGCCATGTACACAACGCCGTTGTTGGCATTGCCGAGCGGGTCGGAGGCGGTGCCGTCAGGATTGAAGCAGATGGTTGTGGTTCCGGCGTTGTAGCCCTGATCGAAATCGATAGCGTACCCGGCATTGCCAAACTGATCCGGAGTCGTTGGGGCCGTCGTGTTCGATGTGGGCACTCCCGACTCAATGTGAAAGGTCACGGTGGAGGGAAGAACAGTGGTCATCAGCGTCGTGCCCGTCGGAGGAATCTGGCAGCTTCCGGTGGCGCTAATACTTTGCTGCACGGTGATGGTGCCTGGAGCGGTGAATGTGACCACGTAAGTCCGCATGTCGTTGGCGGCTTGATCGCGGGCGCGACGCAGGGTAGTCAGCGTGTCGTTGTAGGACGTGGTGACATCCCGCGAATTCATTTCGGGCATCAGAGCCATCCCGGCAATGCCGGCCAGAGTGAAGCTGATGGCAATCGCCGCCAGCATTTCCAGCAGCGAATACCCGCGATGTGCTTTTGATCTTGTTTTCATTTCCATACGCTCATTCTCACCGCAGAACTTCGCCTGCCGACAATAAAGCGGGCGCGGCGACTTGCATCGCGTCATAGTTGATCCTAGGAAGGGGTGGGAGAAGCGTCAAAGCACGTCAGTCCAACGCGAAGGACTTGGCCTTTTGGCATGCGGAGTGGTTACTGATGTCATGAACCTGAAAGTACGCCACTTACTGCAGGTCTGCGGCATGTGCCTATGACTCCGGTAACTTGTGAGCCGGAACTGGAGGAACCTAGGATGTAGCCAGCTATGACTTTAACTGCCCTGCTGGTATGCGTGGACGAGGCGGAGGCTGCGATCCTGCGGCAAGTGCTCAAGGAACTCAGCATTCGCGTGGAAGAGTGTCCAGACTTGGCCCGGGCCGCGATTCGCCTGGCGCAAGACCGCTTCGACGTGGTTATTGTCGATGGCGAATCCAATAGCGAAGTCGTGAACCTGCTGCGCGAAAGCCGCCTCTCGCGCCTGAATGAGGCCACCCTGGCCGTTGCCATCGTATCGGGGCAAGACAGTATCCGCGAACTATTCTCGCTGGGCGTGAACTTTGCGCTGTACAAGCCGGTTGCTTATGACCGGGCGCTTAGCAGCATGCGCGCTGCCCGGGCATTAATGCGCAAGGAGAAAAGAAAGAACGCGCGAGCCGCAGTGCATACGCACGCCACTGTCGACTACGCGAATGTGGAAAGCGAGCGGGGAACGCTGATCGATCTGGCGCAGGACGGGATGCAAATTCTGTTTGGGAAGAAACTTCCGCCGACGAGCAAAGTATACTTTCAGTTCGTTTTGCCGGGACAGAAGATGCCGGTCCGGCTGTCGGGGCAAGTGGTGTGGCAGGATTGGAATGGGCGTGCGGGCGTGCAATTCATGGATGTGCCGAAGGCCTCGCGCAAAGTCATCAACGAATTTCTTGACGCGAATCTGCCGAAGCATGTCGGTCCGGATCAACTCGCGGACGTCGCCGTAGAGATGGACGATCATGTGGTAGAGCATGTCTCGATTCCCCTGGAAACTCCCGGAAGTAAGAAATCTCATTCCACGGCTAAAGCTGCGCCTGCGGCAGCGGTTGCCAAAACAAAAGATTCGGTCCATGCGGCGCAGTCGGGTGAACTGGAAAACTGCCGTCATGGCGAGCGCACGGTCGCTCATGAAGAGGTAAATACTGATAATCGGCGGACGCAAGAGCGTTATGCGTGCCGCATCAGCGCGGAAGTGTATCGCACGGGGACTTCGGTGCCGAACTATTGTTGCCTGACCGATTTGAGCTCGGGCGGATGCTATCTGGAAGTGCCGCTGCCGTTTCCTTCCGGCTGCTCGGTCGAGATCGTAGTTCGCACATATGAATTAAAGTTACGCCTGCGGGGCTTGGTGCAAGCGTCGCATCCCGGCTACGGGATGGGCGTTGCCTTTGAGCTGAAAACGAAGGAAGAGAACGAGAACATGAAGAAGTTGCTGGAGTTCGTCGCGGCCACAACCGAACCGTCGAAGTGAGATCTTATCAAAGTAAGTTCCTACCCTAGATACTCCTTCCGTGGTCACTTCGGTACTGTTTGATTCCTTTTACCTGGGCAGATCTGCGGCGCAGCGCTCATAGAATGGAGCAGGTCGACAGAGCAGGTCGACATCGAAAATGCGCTGCCCGAAATGCGAGTTCGATCATCCGCTGCAGACGACCGAATGTCTGAAGTGCGGGATTGTGTTTGCAAAATATCAGGCCGCGGTGGAGGCACAGGCAAAACAGGAGAGCGCCGCGGCGATGGCGGCTGCGGCACCGGCGGGCACAACGTATCCAGCAATTCGTCGAGAACTGGCGGGTGCGGCGTCTTCCACACTGTCAGGCACAGCATTTCTTCCAGCGGGGGCAGCATATCTTCAGAGGGGCACCACGCATCCGACACCGGCGCGCGTGGCGCATTCGAGACCCGCAAGTTCGGCATCTACAAGCCCCGCAGACGTAAGGCTGTCACCTTTAATTTTCCGAGATGACGAACTGCCGAACGATGCTCGATGGGAGTTCAAGGCGCGGATCATCGCACTGCCGTTGGCGCTGCTATTCGCGCGCCTCGTGGCACGGTCGCCGTTGGGCATGCTGGCGATGTTTCTGCATGAGAGTGGACACGCGATCACGGCCTGGCTTACGGGCCGCTGGGCCGTGCCGCTGCTCTGGGTGACGATGCACGGCCAAGAACGATCGTGGGGGATTGTCGCAGCAGTAACTGCTGCCATTCTATTCTCCGGTTATCTTGCATGGAATGCACAGCGGTGGGGATGGTTATGCGTTGCCGGTGCAATGCTGATCGTGCAAATAATTTTTCTGAATTTGCCAGCGGAATCGACGATTGTTTTTGGTGGGGATGGCGGCGCGTTTGTGCTGGGCACAGTTCTGATGGCGATGTTCTATGTTCCGCGCGAGAGCGCGATCCGCAAAGGTTGGGGACTGCGCTGGGGGTTGATGTTCATCGGGGCGATCAGCTTCATGCAGGTTTTTCTGACTTGGTCAGGACCGATTGACGATATTCCGTTCGGCGAGATCGAAGGAGTGAATTTGTCAGATCCTAGCCTGCTCACGACGGTGTACGGGTGGTCGGTGACGCAAATGATTGATCGGTATATGCGGCTGGCGACGTTGTGCTTTGTGGTGCTTGCCGGACTGTATTTGTGGGGATTGGTGGCGGGATATTTGGAGATGAGGACGAGTGCATCTGCGTCACGCTCCGATACTCACCGGATTGCGCCGAATGCTCGCTAGGGAAATCAAAATCCCCACACTCCCGCAAACAGCGCGGGAAGAATGGGGCACCCGCTTTCCAGAACAGCGATAGAGTAGGGGATTCTTCGACTCGCGCTCACTCACTCGCATGACTATCCTCACGAGGGCAACTATTTCGAGCGGGCCGAAACTTCTTCCTGCATGGGATTGCCGCGGGCGGTGTCGGGGTGGCCGGTCTCGGTCCATCCGGGAAGAAAGGTGCTGCCGGTGATGAGGCGCGCGCCGCGCTCATAGGTTACATACGACCACGCCCACTGAATGAAAACGAGGATGCGGTTACGGAATCCGATGAGAAAGAGAATATGCACGAACAGCCAGGAGAGCCAGGCGAGGAATCCTGAGATGTGCACCTTGCCGAATTGGGCGACAGCGGCGGCGCGGCCGATGGTCGCGAGTGAGCCCTTATCCCAGTAATGGAAGGCGGGACGGTGCGAAGCGGCGGCGTCTAGATGTTGATTGCGTCGCGAGTCGATTTCTTCGCGGATCAGTTTGGCGAGAAATTTTCCTTGTTGAATGGCAACGGGAGCCACCCCGGGGAGCATGGTGCCTTGCTCATCCTTAACGGCGGCGAGGTCGCCGATAACGAAAACCTCGGGATGGCCGGGCAGACTCAGATCGGGAGCAACGGGAACGCGTCCAGCACGATCGACAGACGTGGTTAACTTCCGGCCGAGCGGAGAAGCGGCGACTCCGGCTGCCCACAAGATTACTGTCGCCGAGAGTCTGGTTTCGCCGACGCTGACCGAACCAGGCTCGACCTTCGTTACCATGGTCGAAGTGCGTACTTCGACGCCCAAATGCTTGAGCTGTTCCTCAGCGCTGCGGGAAAGATCTTCAGCATAAGCGGGCAGTACGCGCGGTCCGCCCTCGATCAGCATGATGTGCGTGCGTGCGGGATCGATGGAGCGAAATTCGTGGGCCAGGGCGTGGTGAGAAATTTCAGCGAGAGTTCCGGCGAGCTCGACGCCGGTCGGACCTCCTCCGATGACCACGAAGTTCAACGGCATAAAACTCTCACCAGCAGCGGCCTGCCGCTCTGCCAGTTCGAAGGCAAGCAGAACGCGGCGGCGAATCTCGAGCGCGTCTTCGATGGTCTTCAATCCGGGCGCAAGCGGCTCCCATTCGTCATGGCCGAAGTAAGCATGGCTCGCACCCGCGGCGACGATGAGATAGTCGTAGGGGACTTCAATCTCTGCTGTTTCGACGATCTTGCGCTCCAGATTGAAGCCGACAACCTCAGCCATGAGGACCTCGACATTCTTATGGGAAGACAAAATCGAGCGAATGGGCGCGGCAATTTCTCCGGGTGAAAGTCCGGCGGTAGCAACCTGATAAAGAAGCGGCTGGAACGTGTGATAGTTTCTGCGGTCGATGATGGTGACTTGCAGGGGAGCTTTCGCCAGTTCGCGCGCGGCGGTGAGCCCACCGAATCCGGCTCCGACGATGACGACACGCGGCATATTTCGAACGGTCATGCTGTGCTCCTAACTAACTGTGCTCCTGGCGAAGTTGCTCCTTTGCGATTTACCCTCACTGCCCTATAAGATTCAGCGCGATGGATGATGGTTACACAAGTTCGAAAGCTGGCAGGAGTTCAGGCAGCGGCGGAGATTGGATGCATGCCGCGATGCCCTCGGCCGCTGATTTGATTTTTCTGGCGCTGCTCGGAGTTCTCGTCTTCACGCCACTTTCTGCGAAATTGCTGGGAGACGCCGGGACTGGATGGCACATTCGCACCGGGCAGCAGATCATCGCCACTCGTGCGATTCCGCGGGTCGATTCGTTTTCGTCGACCATGCAGGGCAAGCCGTGGTTTGCATGGGAGTGGCTGTATGACTTGATTGCAGGCGCTCTGGATTCGGCATTTGGACTGAATGGCGTGGTGTGGCTCACGGCGGTGGTGATCGCGCTGGTATTTGCGTGGCTGTTCCGGATAGTGGTGAAGCGCGGGACGAATCTGACTCCAGCTGTGATTCTGGTGCTCCTCGCGATCGCGGCGTCAATGATTCATTTCCTGGCGCGTCCGCATGTGGTCAGCTGGCTGTTTACGCTGGCGTGGTTTGTGATTCTGGATGGCGTAGAGCGGAGCAGGGACCGCGACCGGCAACCGATATCACGGCGATGGATTTGGATTTTGCCGTTGTTGACGGCCGTTTGGGCGAATGTTCACGGCGGATTCCTGGTGGGATTCGTCTTGCTTGGCATTTACTGGCTGAGTGCGGTGTGGGGATGGTGGCACAGGGCTTCGGAGGGTGAAGGGCTGCTGTTCGAAATCTTCAGTTCCGATCCTCTCGCCAGGAACGCGGCACGGGCGGGCGAACCGGAACCGGGGAAGCGAGTCTGGAATCTCACGATCGTGGGCGTGCTGTCTGTGGCTGCCGGCATGGTGAATCCCTATGGGTGGAGGCTTTACGGGCATATTCATCAATACCTGGCGAATCGCTTCCTGATGGATCACATCGAGGAATTTCAGTCGCCGAACTTTCACGGGATTTCGCAGAAATGCTTCGCGATTCTGCTGCTGATTGCGGTGGCGACGCTGGCGATGCGTGGGCGCCAACTGCGTGTCAGCCAATTGCTGACGCTTCTGTTTGCGGTGTATTCGGGATTGTATGCGGCGAGGAATATTCCGACTGCATCAGTACTGGTGGTGGCGATCGTCGCGCCGTTGTTGCGGGAGCGGTCGGGTTCGCGGGGATTTTTCCGGAGAATGAGGGCACTCGAAATCCAAGCGCGCTGGCATCTGTGGGCGATCGCTGGCGTGATTGCGACATTTCTCATCGTGATGAACGGAGGAAAGCTGGGAGGGGATCAGATCGCCAACGCGCGTTTCGATCCGCAACGGATGCCGGTGGGAGCGGTTGATTTTGTCGAGAGGCAGGCAGTTGGAGGACCGATTCTTAGCATGGATTATTGGGGCGGGTATTTGATCTACCGGCTTTATCCGAAGAACCTCGTCGTGATGGATGACCGGCACGATTTGTACGGCGAGAAATTCTTAAAGTCTTACTTGAAGACGATTCGAGTGGAGCAGGGGTGGGAGGAATTTCTGAATGCCCATGAGTTCTCTTATGCGATTTTGCCGAAGAAAGCAGCGCTGGCGAATGCGATGATTGCTACGGGACGGTGGAAGTCAGTGTACTCGGATGCGACTGCTGTGGTTCTGTCGAATCATAGTGCCGAGACGACTGTCTCGACCGGAAGCCGAATGGATGCAGGCGAAATCCCCATTCGACGCGCTCACTGCGCTCGGCTGCTCAGGGCAGGCTGTCGCTCCGCGAAGAAAAATGCTGCGCTCGGGATGATGCAGAACCTTAACTTGTTGCATCTCCTGCGGAGATCAGAAGCGGTCGTCGGTGTTGATGTTGAAGCCGATGATGGCTTTGACTTCTACGGGCTGGTTGCCGCGCAGGGCAGGTTGGAATTTCCAGGCGCGCAGGGCGGCGACGACTTTGGCAGTCATATCGGCTGGACCGGGCTCGAGAACGTGCAGGTTGCGGGGATTGCCGGAAGCATCGATGAAGCAGGTGACGACCATACGCGCGCGGGGCAGCCCGGCCGGAAGGTCTTTGCGAATCGAGACTGGAGCGGAAAGATTGGGGCCGAAGGAGTGAGCCGGACTGGATTCGTCTGAAGACTCCATGACGACCGTGCCCAGAGCCGTGTTGTAGATATAGCTGGTCACGGTGTCGCCATGCAGCAGGTTCTTGTAGGGCTCGAAAGCTCCTCCGGAACCGGCTGTAGCAACGACACTTACCTCAAGTTCGGATCGGTGATTCATGGTCGTACGGCTGGGATCATTGGGGGCAGCGCTTCCCGCTGGATCCGAACCGAAGCTCGGGAGCGTGACGACAGAATTTCCACCACTCACTGAAACGCCCGGAACGCGCGGATTGCCAGTGGTGGCATTGCCGGCTCCGCCCGAGCCAGCAGTGGGCGAGATGCCTCCTCTGGCGTTGGGATCAGAACCGCGAGCCGTTCCAGTTTTTCCGGCACCTGTGCCTTCGCCGTTGATGCCGCTACCCGGCCCGTTGCCGTGACCGATTCCGGTTCCATTACCAGTGCCGCCGAGTCCGGGTTTGTCGCTTCCCGAAGGCGACAAAGCGAGTGAGCCGTTGCCCCCGGTCATCGGAAGTCCAACTTTGGAGCCTGGATCGGCGGAGATGACGGCTCCTGCGCCTTTTCCACTGCCGCCGCCATTTGCCGGAGCAGATGGTGCGCCGACTTCCATAGGGCCGCCCAAGCCAGATCCTCTTCGTCCGCTGCCGGAACCGGCGTTAGGATTTCCGCCTCCCATGGAAGGCGGCGGAGGAATGACGTTATTGGCGAGTAGTGTTCCGCCTGAGGTTCCAGCCGCGCCGCCTGTATTGCCGTTGCCCCCACCCGGGCCAGAAAGCGAAGGCGGCGGAGGAACAACGTCAGGCAATCCCTGATGCAGCGAAGCCGAGGCAGATTGCGGGCGCGTTCCGGTTCCACCGGTAACGCCTCCGGTTGGAGGAGGTGCAATGACATTCGATCCGGGTGAAAGTCCCATACCGTTGCGGGAACCGTGCGGATTTCCACCGCCGCTCGAATTCGTTACTGATGGAGGCGGAGGAACAACGTTGGACGCCAGTGATGTACTCCGGCCACTGTTTGGATTCACCGTCGGCGGCGGAGGAACGACGTCGCTGGCTCCGAAAATCTTGCCGACCAGATTGCTGAAAAAGGATCCGCTGCCCGATTGGGTCGATGGCGGCGGAGGTACGACGGAAGCCGATGGATCGACGGTGTTACCGCTCGCCAATCGGCGCATGTCGCGGGAGACGTCAGCGGAAGGCGGTGGCGCGACCACGGAAGGCGATGGCATCGTGAGCCTCGAGGATCGAGCGCTCGTTTGCTCGGGCGCGGAGACCGGAGGTGGCACGACGGCCACATTTGCTGTCTGCAGCGGTGAGCTCGATAACTGCCGGGTGACAGAGCCGGGCGCCGGCGGAATAACTCTTGCGCTCAAAGACGGAGCGTTGCGCGATTGGTCAGCAGCGGTCGTGGGCGCGGGTGCAATGACCTGCGCGTTCAGAGATGGTCTACGCGAGGTCCGGTCCCCGGAGACTCTTGGAGCTGGTGGTATCACGGCGGGCCCAAGGGCAGGAGCGACGAGGCGGTGATCATCAGAAACGCTGGGGGCCGGTGGAATTACGTGAGCGCTGATATTCGGCGCAGCCATGAAGGGATCGCGGCTGACGTTAGGCGCGGGCGGAATCACGGAATTCAGTTGAATTCCATTGCGCGTGTAATCGCGAGCGACACGGGGCGCAGGAGCGATCACCGGAGCGACCAGGCTCGGCGAGTTGCGGTTGGAGCGCATTCCCTCGAGCGGTGGAGGACCGGGATTGGGCGTTACCGCGAGCAGATTCGCCACCGCGTCGGCTGAAGCGGGCAACTTGAGATTCGGAGCGTCTACGACTTTGGAAACAAGCGAACGACCGCGGGCAATTTTGATGGTTTGTGTGCGATGATGCGCCTCGTCGCCTCCGGCGCGGCCGGAGGTTCCGGATTCCGCTCCGCCGAGGTCTTCCGTGCGGGGAAGTTCGTCGCCGCTGTAATAGATAATGTCGCGGCTGGTCAAGCGCGGCGCGACGTAGGGGCGCAACTCTTCAACCTTGATCTGAATGGCAACTATCGCGAGAACCACAAAGAGCTCGACGAGGTAGGACGGAATCAGGATGCGATAAGGAACCAGACCGAAGGGAGCTTCCCCGGCGAGCCGGGAATCGGAACGCGCCAAGGCAGGCTTGATGGCGCTGACGAACTCCTCCCAGCGCGAGGACCACTCGACCAGCAACTTGAGCTCGTCGTTTGCTGACGGCGCAAATGGCTGCACAACTTTCTTCTCGAGTTGGAGTGTAGGGGTCACGCGGTTGGGTGGCTCCCGTCCTTGCCAGAGATCGCCCCAGTAGTGATTTCGATTTTATCCCCGACTGCGGTGTTGGTGTGAGTGGTCATTCGACTCGGTAGTTCCAGCACCGACGCGGCTTCGATATGAACCGGGGTAAAGCGCCAAGGCTGAACATTTTCGCGCAGGTCGACGACGTTCAAGTTGCGATCGAGATAGACAACATCGATGGGGAATCCCATGCCAAGGGTATGAACGCCACGGCAAGGGACGATCCACAGGCCGCGGCCACTGGGGAAATCCTCGTAGCGCAGGCCAAGCAGGCCGCGCAGACGAGTCCAGTGCGTATCCGCGACGGAAAGCGCCGTTGCGAGATAGGTCTGGCGCGTATGGTTAAATGCCTGTCCCTGCGGGATAAGAACGGCCATACAGCGAATGCCCTCAGCGTTCTGCGAATCTCAGTGTCCTGACACCGGGCCCAATTGCCGGATGAGTTGGATCACGGCGGGTCCGATGGTGACAAAGATGATGGAAGGCAGAACAAATACCACCAGCGGGGGAACCATTTTGATGGTGGTTTTGGCGGCCTGTTCTTCGGCGCGCTGCCGGCGTTCCGTGCGGAGGGAGTCGGAATGCACGCGGAGGGCTTGGGCGACGCTGGTACCGAAACGGTCCGTCTGAATGAGTGTACCAACAAGGGAGCGGATGTCGTCAACGCCTGTTCTTTCGACCAGATTTCGCAGGGCCTCGGCGCGAGGTTTGCCGGCGCGCATCTCGAGATTGACCAGGTGAAATTCGTCGCTGAGATCGGGATGGGCGTGGTGAAGATCCTGGCCGACGCGCATCATTGCCTGATCGAGGGCAAGGCCGGCTTCGACGCAGATCACGGTCAGATCGAGTGCGTCAGGCAACGCCAGACGAATGCGCTGCTGCCGGTCTTTAATCATGCGTTTCAGGAAGAAACGCGGAACAAAGAAACCGAGGCCGGTAAATCCGGCGAGAAGCGGTACATTGTTGAATCCAGTAAATAGAACGACGCCGCAAAATCCCAATGCGGCCATCAGCACGCGCGCGCCGAAATAATAGTTGATGTGAATGGGATCGCGCAGTCCGGCCTGAATGAGCCAGCCACGCGTACGGGAAACGTCGGCGGGGGAAAGCGGCAAAGCCTTGCTGAGGGGATCAATTGCCTGCTCGATGCGCTCGCGAATGGCAGGCTTGGCAGGCTTGGGTTGCTGCGCCCGGGTTCCCAAGGCGCGCAAACGGGCGCCGAGAACCGAACTGGGCGTAACTACGGCCGCGCCAAAGGAAAAAACTACCAGCGCGATGGTGACGAAAACAACGATCGTGAGAATCAGAGGCAACATAACTCAAACCTGAATCTTGATGATCTTGCGAATGACGAAATAACCAACTGTTTGCAAGGTGATTCCCGCCACTACCAGCGTATGCCCGATCGGGTCAGAAAACAGGGGATGGATGAAGCCAGGGTTCAGAACCATCATGACGGTGACGATGATCGGCGGCATCCCCATCAGCAGCGCCATGGTAAGACGACCCTGCGCTGTATAAACGCGTACCTGGCGCTGAATCTTGAAGCGTTCGCGAATGACGTAGGAAAGATTGTCGAGAATTTCTGCAAGATTGCCGCCGGTTTCGCGCTGCAGCATTACCGCCGTGACGAAGAATTTCACGTCGACTGAGGGCATGCGCTCGGTCAGATTGAGCAGTGCATCGCGGACCGGCATACCGAATTTCTGTTCTTCGTACAGCTGCCGAAATTCTCCTGCCACTGGCTCACCGACTTCGCCGCTGATCATTTCGAGGGCCGTCGTGAAGGCGTGTCCGGCGCGCACCGCGCGAGCAAGAGTATCGATGGCTTCCGGGAAAAGTTCTTCGAACTTGGCATACCGCTTATTGCGCTGGTAGGAAACGTAGGAATAGGGAAGCAGGAATCCAACAATCATCGCGATCCAGGCGAATTCGAAGCGCCCGCTCACCATGTAAGTGAGAATGGTTGCGGCAACCCCGGCTGCGGCTGATAAGGCGAGGAAATTACCGGCGCGCATCGTCATGCCAGCTTGGCTCAGCATCTTCTGGATTGCCGATACACGTTCGGATCGCCGGAGCAAGCTGTCGAGAACCGGGATCTGGCTCAGTTGTTCATCGCGAACGAGGGCGAGTTCCTCCTCAGGCTGAACTGGTCCTTTTTGCTGTTCGGCGAGACGTTCTTTGAGGAGCCGGGCCTGTGCGCTTCGCTGATCGAACAGCGAGAAACCAGCAAAGGCTGCGATCGCAACCACGACGAAGGCGATAAAAGCGATGAGTGCCGCTGACATGGACGTTATACCTCCGCCCTCGATTCAAATAGCGCCGGGCGCAAGCGGGCGCCCGCGGTGGCGAGCCGATCGGCAAATTTAGGACGAATGCCGGTCGCGCGAAATGCGCCGCGGACTTTGCCGCCTTCATCAATGCCGGTGCGGTCGAAGCTGAAAATATCCTGCATGCCAATGGATTCGTCGCCATCCATGCCGGTGATTTCCGAAACGTTGATGACTTTTCTCGTTCCATCGGAAAGGCGGGCAATCTGAATGACCGCATGAACGGCAGAGGAGATCTGGTGACGAACGGCGCGCTCGGGAATGTTGAGGTTGGCCATCGAAACCATATTTTCGATACGGGCCATGGCGTCGCGAGGCGAGTTGGCGTGAACGGTGGTCAACGAACCTTCGTGGCCGGTGTTCATGGCCTGCAACATGTCGAAGGCTTCTTCGCCGCGCACCTCGCCCACTACGATGCGGTCGGGGCGCATACGCAGACTGTTGATCACAAGTTGCCGCTGGCGGACCGCGCCCTTGCCTTCAATGTTGGGCGGACGCGTCTCCAGGCGGACGACATGCTCCTGTTTGAGTTGTAATTCGGCCGCATCCTCGATGGTGACGATGCGATCGGAGTTGGGAATGTAGCCGGAAAGCACGTTGAGCAACGTCGTCTTGCCGGCGCCGGTTCCACCAGAAACCAGGATGTTCAGTCTGCCCTTCACCATGGCGGAGAGCAATTCCAGCATGGGCTCGGTCAGCGTCTGGTTCTCAATCATCTGACGCGCGGTCACGGGGTCCCGTCCGAAACGGCGGATGGAGAGGCATGGGCCGTCGATGGCCAGCGGAGGGATGATGGCGTTCACGCGGGAGCCGTCGGTAAGCCGAGCATCCACCATCGGCGAAGACTCATCCACGCGGCGGCCCACTCGCGAGACGATGCGCTCGATGATTTGCATGAGGTGCGCATTGTCCTTGAAAGAAAATCCGGTGAGTTCGAGCTTTCCGGCGCGCTCAATATAGACACGGTCGTGGCGATTGACCAGGATGTCGGAAATGGTGGGGTCTTTCAGCAAGGGTTCCAGAGGACCCAGACCGAAGATTTCATCGAGAATCTCGCGCGCGAGGCGTTCGCGCTCGGCAAAGCTGAGCGGGACTACTTCCGCATTGACGGCGTTGCGAATGACGACCAGGACTTCGTCGCGGGCGGAGTCGCCGGAGGTCTTGCCAAGCTTCTCCAGGTCGAGGCGGTCGAGTATCTTGCGATGCAGGTCGGCTTTTACCTGCTGATAATCGGTCCGCTCGAATGACTGCAAGTTAGGCATAAGGAACTAAACCTTCACGACAAAAACTTTCACCGCAACGCGCACGAAGTACACGAAGGAAACCAACAACCTCAGGCGCTAAAGCGCCCACTACTGACAATCCCTACGGTACGAGTAAACTCGTGCCCTTCCATCCTTCCAGTCCCCTCCGCTAAACAGACTTAAACAATGACCACGCGGCGCGTTTGACTTCAACATCATTGCGCGTCAATTCATGCGCCAGCCCTGAGAAACAGCGGGCGATTTCACTGCCTCGCTGATCCATCACAGGTATACCGCGATCGATTGCGCTCGAGACCGCGAAATACTGATTGGGCACCCGCCACAGCAACTTGGCGCCGGCGGCGGCCTCGGCATCCGCTTCGCTGAAACCCGGAACCTTGCGATAGCGGTTCAGCACCAGGCGTACGCGCTCGCGGCTGCCGGTTTCCCCCAGATATTGTTGCACCCGCGCGGCGCTCCACAAAGAGGCAACGTCGGGGCAAGCCACCAGAAGCACAGTTTCAGAAAGATTGGCAATCAGACGGCTGGCGGCATCGAAGCGCGAAGAAGTGTCGACCACGACATAGCGGAAATGACTCACCAGCATGTCGAACAGGCGGACAAATTCCGCAGTAGAGGGATCGACCGCGGCCGGTGTAGTGCTTCCCGCGAGCAACTGCAAGCCGCTGGAATGGCGGGTCATGAAGCTTTCAAGCAGGGAAGCGTCCATGCGATGCAGGTTGCGAGTAGCGTCCGCCACATTGAACGCCGGCTTCAAATTCATATGCAGCGCCGCGTGACCAAGCGGAGCGAGATCGATCAAAGCACTTTGCCCATGGGCTGACTGCAAGGCCAGAGCCAGATTCACGGCGACGGTTGTGGATCCATTGCCGCCCTTGGCATTGATCACCGAAAAAACTTTTCCGCGAATACCCTCCTGCCGCACGCGCCGCTGCGCCGCCGTCAGGCGAACGAATGCCTCGATCAGATCAGTGGTGGTGGGAGGGCGCTCAATGAACTCTCGCGCTCCGGCGCGCATCGCGTTCACGATGACCTGTGGCTGATTCAGGCTGCCAATAGCGAAGATTGCGGAATCGGGCACCTCCTGGTGCAGCAGTTCGACGGCGCGAAGCGCCATGGGAGTGTTGTCGTTGGGGATGTCAACGAGGATGACGTCGGGAGTCGCGGCCTTCACGCGGCGCGTGATCGGATCGGAAGCGGCCAGAGGGAGAGTGGCGCAAGTATGCACAGTCCGCGCCACACTGGTGCCATCGACGAGGACTTGCAACACGGCACGCTGCTCGCTGTCGGTGGCGACGATTACGACTGACAACTCCGGCATAACGAACCCCGCGGCCTCTAAGTGGACCGCTTTATCCCTTCCGCGTCTTTCAGCAGGACTGTGTCATTTCGACAAATTCTTATCAAAGTTGTCCTTGTTCAAAAACGGTCTTGCATTTTTGGGCAGCGGAGGCTCCGCGGTCGAAGGCGAGACCCGTTTTACAGTACAAAGCACCATCAGTTCCGAGTTACTCTTTTGCGCGCTCTTGCTGCGGAAAAAAGCCCCCAAGATCGGAATATCTCCCAAGCCGGGAATCTTGCTGTAGATATCGGTGACGCGGTTATCCATCAGGCCCGCGATGACGAAACTCTGCCCGTCTTCCAATTCGAATTCTGTCTCCGCCTTGCGAGTGCTGAGCGCGGGAACGGTGAATCCTGAAATGGTCAGCGCGTCGGCATAATCGAGCGTGCTGACTTCAGGAGCCACCTTCAAATGGATGTTTCCATTGGGCATGATCACGGGAGTGAACTGCAAACGAACGCCAAATTCCTTGAAAGAGATTGTAACCGCTGTGAAGCCCTGTCCGGGCTGAACAATAGGAAAAGGGAACTGTCCGCCGGCCAGGAAGCTGGCTTGCTTGCCATTGACAGCGATCAGGTTCGGCTCGGCGAGGATCTGCAACAGGTTTTTCGACTGCAAGGCCTCCACAACAGCGCCGAAATTAATGTCAGGACGAAACAAGAACAAATTCAAAACATTGCTGATGGTTTCGGCACCGATAGTGGTAGCGGTTGTACTGCCGGTCGTAACGCTCGTGTTTCCGGTAGTGGTGGTCGTTGCCGGTTGCGGAGGCGTAATCGACTGTGGTCCGAAACCACCGAACTGCCCGGTGGTCAGGGTTCCGAGTGTATTGCCACCTCCGGTGGAGATGAAATTAACTCCTAGCTGCGTCAGTGCGGTGCGGTCCACTTCCGCGAACTTCACTTGCAACAGGACTTCCTGAGCGCCCACGGGACCGAAGGTCAGCACATTCACGACTTTCGGCGAATAGGCGCTGGCCAGTTCTCCGGCGCGCTTGGCGACGTCTTCAGTGGAAACGTGCCCCGACAAAACGATGGCGGAGCGGGAGGGGGTAACCGTGATCTGCTCTTCGGGAAAGACGCGATGTTCTTCGTCGGAGCAGGCGCTGACGTCCACATCGACGCGTAGGTCGAAGCTGCGGGAGCGCTCAAGTTCATCCCAGATGAGAAGGGAAACTTCTCCCGGCGCTTTTCCGTGGACGAGAATCTGAGTTGGAGTAATGGGCTGGGCGTAGGCGATCGAGGGATCGGTCACGGAAATGCGCTTGATCCGCTCGGTGGTGTTGATGAGGAGAGACTTGCCGACCATGACGCGCAGTGGTGCCGAGCCCTGCACCGTTTGCGACTCGGCAGACGGCAGGTTGGTGGCGGGCGTTGTTCCTGGTGCTTGCGCCTGGGGCTGGGCCGGCTGGCTTTGCTGAGGGACCTCTGAAAATGCGGGGCACGCGAGGGCAACTGCAAGGAAGAAAGGACCAAGCCACGACCTGCGAAGATTCATTTTTTCGATTTGTCTCCTGTGAGGAAACTTGCCGCCGCGACCAGAAAAGCCTCTACGTTCAGAAATCACTTGTTTTCGCAGCCCTCGTCTGTGCATTTGACGACATCGGGCTTCTTGTCACCCTGGTAAACCTCGACGCTGACTCCGCTGGGGGCCGGAGGGGGCAGAGGAGCAACCGCTTTCGCTACGACGCGATGGACCGGCGCATGTTCGGGGGCGGGAGCGGCCACGCCTTTATAAAGTTGCCGTTCGTTGGCTGCTGCGACATCCTCGGCTCGGGTGTCCAAAGGATTCCGCAAAGCTAGCTGGATATGTCCCTGCGCGCTTGCCAATGCTAAGCGCTCGGCGTCGTCTGGGGATACCAGAAGAGTGATGACCGGAGTGTTCTGGGCCTCGCCGGTCGCAGTTCGCTCGAGAGTGTGCCCGGAAGCGAGCACGGCGACGTTCTGCAGGACCGTTGTGGTTTGCGGGTCAGTGCTGCCGTTCGGAGTTCCGGTGAGCAGGACATCGACGCGGGTGCCCGGCGTGACGAAACCTGCTACGGATACGACTTCATTAACGCGAACGGAGACGGCCCGCATTCCAGGAGGGATCAAAGCCGGCAGACCGGCGCCGGCGTTCTCACCAGCTAACTTATTCGGCAGAATGAACTCGCCCTTCGCGATCGGGATGATGACCCCGTGGCCGACGACGTCGGACTTTCGACGGGGCGCTCCGGGAGGTACGTCGGCGCCCGCGATCTTTATGATCTTGATGTCGTGATCTTCGACCCGCGTACCTACTTGCAGGTCGTCGGCAGCGACGATGACGTCGAAGCCGGGCTCTGAACCTCCGTTCCGAGCCTGCAAATTCTTATAGACGTAGATGCTCGCCAGCAGTCCTAGCGCTAAAGCCAGAACTCCAATCATCAGCAAACGTGTGCGATTCATACTGCTCCCTCGGAAGCCGATACCCGGCTACCCTGGCAAAGTCGCGGCCTCCCCGCCGCCGAAAAGCTTTACTGGGAAATGGCGCTGGATACGTTGGAAAAGACATTGTTTGCGTTGGAGCCGATCAGGCGGACCGTTCCCACGACAATCACAAGAATCACCGCCAACATCACGGCGTATTCGGCAATGTCTTGTCCTTGTTCATCGTGCCAAAGCCGGTGCAAAAGCTGCATAGACGCTCTCCTTGGTACCGAGTGCTGTGTGAGTTTGAGCGGAAGGGGGTCTCGCGGGGGCAATAATCGGGAACATCACACTGCGGTGTTGAGGAGTTCCGTCAGCGTGTCCACTCCGCGACGATTCCGCTTACTCGACTAGCCTACTATACCCTGTGATCTGGGGAAAAAGTCGTAAATTTCTGCATATCCTGACGAAAAAAGGGTTACTACCGTGTTCCAAAGGTTTCAGTGGAAATAGCCAAAGAAAC
Source organism: Verrucomicrobiia bacterium (assembly GCA_035523795.1). Taxonomy (GTDB): domain Bacteria; phylum Acidobacteriota; class Terriglobia; order Terriglobales; family Acidobacteriaceae; genus Sulfotelmatobacter. The sequence continues at coordinate 38,916 of DATKQB010000108.1, forward strand.
TGAAATGACACCTCTTCAGCACTCTTCGCGGGAAATCAGGGTTTGCTGCCGTCCCCTCATCAGCACAATTACGAGCATCGGGAGATAAGTGGAAAGCACGATCCAGCGTCCTACCTGGTCAAAACTCGTGGGCCAATGATACCAGCGCCAAATGCCGGCACACCAACTGAACACGACGGTTATGAGGATCTCGCGGCGCGACTTGGGAATGAGATAAAGGATAAAAACGTCGTAGAACCAGCGCATCGGCATGATGGCCGCGGAAACCAGAAGAATGGCGTCGCGATCGCGGTATCGCAGCAAAGCCAGCAGGACCAAGGGGCCGGGCAGGAGGAGGATTGCATAGAAATGACGATAATGAGCAAGCTGACCTACCCACAACCAGGGCCAACGCGGCATCGCGATCAGACTCAGGGCGACCATCACGCAGCAGGCCGATAGACCCTTCCAGCTAAATCTTGAAATGAGGACAGGAATGCCGATCTGTGGTTTCGCGGTTGCCGCTGACAGCAGGAAAGGGAAGAAAGCTCCAGCGGCGATCAGAGTAGGCCATTGAGCATCGAGCATCCCAATCCAATAGGGATAGGCCAGAAAAATCAGCAGGCGATGATAGCCCTCGCGCGTGAGGCCCAGTGCCAGCGCTCCCGTACTGAATCCATAAAAGATACCCGCCGCAATTTCCGGCCGCACATGAACGAAGGGCAAGCCGAACAATGCGGCGGTGAAGGGATACAAGGGCGTTTCAACGTAGGGGTTCTGGTGCGCCAGAAATCGCTGCGCTAGGTAAATCGCCGCGTGAAAATCGCCCGCGCCAAGATGCAGCGCGCTAAGCAGAAAAAAACAGAATGAGCCGGCGGCGAGGCCGATCAATGCCGAAACGAGAATTCGCAGACGCATGCCGTTGTGGTCGAGCAGATGGTTGTATCACATGCGGTTGTGGGAAGTTCGTGCGCCTGGTGGGACGTTCTGCTGTCTGCAACCCTTTGCGTGGTCTGCCGGGTGGCATCAGTTCAGTCATGTCCCTGCATTGATTCCTCGGGAATTGCGTTGGTTCGGCCCGTTACAATAAACCCACCCCTCATGTCAGGTTGGATGCGATTCCGCTTTGCCGTCACGTCGTTCTGCCTCGGCATGATTCTCCTCCATCTGGCCGTCTTCTGGCTGGCTCGCCAGCAAGCTCTCGATGGATTGCCTGATTTCAGAATCTTCTACACCGCCGGGCTCATGCTCCGGCGCGGCCAGGGTCATGATTTATACAACGATGACTTGCAACTGAAAACGCAGCGCGAATTCGTAAAGTTGCCAGCGAGCGAAATCAGACCGCTGCCCTACAATCACCCACCATTCGAAGCGATTCTGTATGTTCCGTTCACTTATTTGCCCTATCTTGCCGCCTATTCGCTATGGATTCTGCTGAATTTGTTTGCGGTGGGAATGAGCATCTATGTCATGCGCCCGTGGCTGCCTGCGCTGGTGCGCGAATTTTCCTGGTTCCTTTTCCTTGCCCCTCTGGCTTTCTTTCCCGTAGCCTACGCGCTGATGCAGGGGCAGGATTCCATCATGCTGATGGCGCTTTACTGCCTGGCGTATATCGCATTTCGCCGCAGGCAGGACGTGCAAGCGGGAGTTTTCCTCGGGCTGGGGTTGTTCAAGTTCCATCTGGTTCTGCCCTTTGCTTTCGTGCTGTTGCTTCGCCGCCGCTGGCGAGCGATAGCCGGGATGACGATAAGCGCTGCGTGCGAGCTTGCCATTTCCTGCGCGTTGGTTGGATGGAGGGAACTTCTCTATTACCCGCATTACGCGTGGCTCGTCAATCGCACTTCGTCGTGGTCGATTATTCCGAGGAACATGGCGAATCTGCGAGGACTGTTCACCGGTTGGACGGAATCGGTCGCTCAGCGCTCTGCACTGGAACTGTTATTGCTCGGCGTCTCGTTGTGCCTGCTTTTCTGGGCGTCGCAATACTGGCATCCGGGGGATTTTCGGAGTTCCGATGGCTGGAATGCCGGATTTTCGATCGTCCTGATCGCGACTTTTCTGGTTGGATATCACGGCTACAATCAGGACTTGAGTATGGTACTGCTGCCGACGCTTCTTGTTCTGGATCGTTTGGCAGCGGATCCTGCGAGAAGGGGCGATATGGGTTTAAGGGTCATCACCGGGGTCCTGTTTTTTAGCCCGGTTTATTTGGTGCTGACGTTCCATTATGAGCACCAGAATCTGTTTTCTCTGGTTCTTCTTGCTTTCATTGGCTGTCTGGCTGCACGTTCAAGGGCCCAATCGGATACCGTGTCTCAAGAAAACGTTTCAGTCGCGTCTGGCGGATAATCTCAGCAATGTGCGCTGAGTACATTGCTGGCAAGAAATGGGTGTGATGGTCGCGAGCACCGAAGCTGTCGATGACACTTGGCGGAGATTCCGCGCAGGCATGAGGAATCGATCGTACCTCGCATTATTGATGTCGGTGCTGGCGGTTGCCAGCATGCTGATGTATGTCGAGAAGATCCTGGTTCCCTACCAACAGGCCGATGCGCTAGCGAAACAAATGCCCCGCGGGAATCTTTCCGATCTGTATCCGCGATGGTTGGGAGCGAAAGAGCTGCTCCTAAGTGGGAAAGACCCATACAGCAATGCAGTAAAAACGCAGATTCAAGCCGGCTACTACGGGCGCCCTCTTGATGCGCACCGTCCCAATGATCCTAAAGATCAGCAGGCTTTTGCCTACCCGGTCTACGTGGTTTTTCTGCTTGCTCCCACAGTGAAGTTTCCCTTCGAATGGGTTCGAAGCGCCGCAGTGTGGTTGTTCGTCGCGCTGACCGCGGCTTCTGTCCTGCTGTGGCTCCGCGCTCTGGGCTGGAAGATCGCCTGGAAATTCAAGTTGGTTTGGATCGTGTTGACGCTTGGATCCTTTCCCGCGATCCAGGGATTGAAACTCCAACAATTAACCTTACTGGTGGCGGCTCTGCTGGCCGGAGCGATGAGCGCAATGGCCGGTGAACATCTTTTTCTGGCCGGAGTCCTGCTGGCTTTGGCTACGATTAAGCCGCATCTGGCTGTCATTTTGGCTGTTGTTCTTTCTGTCTGGACGCTGGGAAATCTTCGGGAGCGGCAGAAATTCCTGTGGGGATTTGGTTTCGCCCTCTTCATCCTAATTGCCGGCGGGGAGATTCTATTGCCTGGCTGGATTTCCAAGTTCCGTGTGGCCACGGAGGAATACTGGCGTTACACCGGAGGAGGACAATCCGTGCTTTCCATCGAGATTGGTTCGACATGGGGCAGAGTGGCATCAGGCATCCTCATTGTCCTGCTGCTCTATTTTGCCTGGCGGTTGCGACGCATCGCCATTCCGTCAGTGGAGTTCGGATGGCTCCTGGCCGTCACCATAGCGACAACCCTGATGGTGATTCCGATGTACGCCCCTTACAACCGGTTGCTATTGTTGCCTGCCTTGATGATGATCTTGCGCGCACTTCCGAAGCTGCGGGAGGCGGGGATTGTGGCTCGCGTTCTCGTGATGCTTACCGGCTTATCGGTGCTGTGGCCTTGGATTGCGGCGGTCGCACTGCTGCTGGGACTGCTAATTCTGCCCGCATCCGCCGTAGAGAATTTGTGGGCTGTGCCGCTGTGGACGAACTTCGCCATCCCCACCGTTATACTGGGACTCCTGTTGGTGTGCAGAAAATCGATTATGGAAGCCTGAGCAAATTCCGGGCGGTGCGGGCTCGTTCTGGCTTGCGGACGTTTTTCCAGCAGAGTAGTCTGTTTTCGGCGCAGTTGGTTTGGACCGCCCTGGGTGCGGCCAGGGTTCGCCGCGTGTTCACTCGTTAGCGTCATCTTCGACCATGGGCCTAAGCGGAATCAGTCATCACAGTTCCGGATCGGGTGTTTTCCCTGCGCTGGTTTACGTGCAGGGCAGCGAGCAGAAGAATATCGTCCTCAACCGGACGCCGTTTACGGTCGGCAGAAAAGTCGATAAGGATCTGGTCATCGCCGACCCTCGCGTCTCCCGCGATCATGCGCAGATCACGCAGGAAGGCCCGGACTTTTTCCTGGTCGATCTGGGCAGCAAGCACGGAACCTTCGTCAACGGGGAGCGCATTCAGCGGCAGAAGCTGGATCGCGGCGACCGGCTGGAATTCGGGGCGCGCGATTCGGCTTATGTGCTCTTCAATCCCGCGCACGCGACCTCGAACACCGCGCGGGAGTTCTTAAGCCAGATTTCCGGCATTCAGATCAGGCAGGAAACGACTGACCTGGAAAAGCTGCGGCTCTTTCTGGAAGCGGCGCGCAAGCTAAACACCGCGGGCGTGCTCGATGAAATTCTGATGACGATGCTCGATGTCACGCTGCAATTGACGCGAGCGGAACGCGGCTATGTTTTCCTGAAAGACGAGGAAGGCAAGCTGCGACTGGCAGCTGGCCGCAACTCCAAAAAAGAGCCGCTACTCGACGATAAAACCATCTCGCACTCCATTCTGGAAGAATCGATGCGAGCCAATTCCGAGTTCCTGCTGACCGATACGAGCCAGTCGGTGGATATGGCGGGCCGGCAGAGCATCGTGGCCTACGATTTGCGAACCGTGGTTTGCATTCCGCTGCGCAAGTTGCAGGTTCAGGCCACCCGCGACGCTTTGACGCCTGCTCCTGGTGCGAATGCAGCGGAGGCCATGGGAGTTTTGTACGTGGATTCGCGTTTTGCCTCGCGCGACATCAGCGGAGTCGGACAGGACATTCTGCACGCGATCGCGACAGAAGCTGCGTCATTAATTGAGAATGCGCGGTTGGTGCAGGCGGAAGAAGAGGCGCGCCGTTATCAGCAGGAGTTGGGCATCGCGGCTAGCATTCAGCAGCGGCTGATGCAGGTAAAAATTCCGGAAGTGCCCTTTGCCAAACTGCGCGGAAAGAATCTTTCCTGTAAAGAAATCGGCGGAGACTTCTTTGACGCGGTGAATACGAAAGAAGGCCTTGCCGTCGTGCTGGCGGACGTCAGCGGCAAGGGAGTTTCGGCGGCGTTGCTGGCTTCGACATTGCAGGGAATGATTTATTCGCACCTCAGCGCGGGCATGCCGCTACTCGACGTGGTGACCACTGTCAACGCGTTTTTCGCCGCGAAAATGGAAGGACAAAAATACGCCACCTTGCTGATTGCCCGGCTGCGTCGCGATGGCGAATTGGAATATGTGAACTGCGGACATGTGCCGCCGCTTCTGGTGTGCGGAAATGAGGTGATTCGGCCTCCGCATGGCAACGTGCCCGTCGGACTTCTGGCCGACGCGACTTTTGAAAGCTCGACCTGCCAGATGAAGTCCGGCGACCGCTTCATCATCGTGACCGATGGTGTGACCGAAGCGGAGAACGCCATGGGCGACTTCTTTGAAGATTTTCGTTTGGAAGCGGCCGCGGCGAAGACTCCTACCTTGGAAGGAATCTTCGCGGCTGTGACCGAGTTCTGCGCAGGGAATCCTCTGAGCGATGATTGCACCGTGGTGGAGCTGTTTTACAGCAATCCCGCGCTCGTTACAGCTTGAGTTGCGCCAGCTTTATTCAACCGTGACCGTGTAATCGGTTCCTTCCCAGCGCTGTAGATCCGGCCAGTAAAAGGTAAAGACGACCTGTCCGCCCGGCGGCATGGACGCCGTGGGCAAATTCAGAATGTGAATTCCGATGCCGGTGTCGCGGGTTTCCGTATCCTGCGAGGTCTTCCAGCCATCAGTGCTCCAATGCACCATCGCTGGCGAAAGTAGATTAATGCGCAAAGTCTGATTGCGTGGGACAGTGCGCGTCTTGTTATTGATACGCCAGCCGAAATGTTGCCGCCCGTGTTTGTCGATCACGTAACGTTTCAAGGTTTGCGGAGGTTGATCGAAAATCCTCCCATCGCGCAGGGAACGCCGGAGTTTCACGTATTCCGAGTGTGCCCACACCAACGGACACGCCGAACCGGACGGCTTGCCGCGGAAAAGTTCCAATGATGGGATGTCCGCAGCATCCCAAACCTGCTCGGGAAGCAGCCTGCTCTGGCCCCCCGTCGAATTTTCCATGACAGACAGCAGCGCTTCGGCCTGGTCGCGATGACCAGCGGCCAGCGCGTAGTGAGCGCGTTCGCCTGCAAGTAAAGGCCAGGCGCGTCCGATCCCAGTGCCGTCAAAAGGAGAACCGTCCTTGTGCTCGCCGTAACCATCTCCGTTATAGCGGTACCAGCAAGGACCTTGCGGCAATTGGACCGAGAGCAGGACGTCGATGGCGCGGAGAGTATTCAAGATTCGCGGGTCGTCGGGCGCGCGCAGGCCAAAGCGCACCAGCGCCAGAGCGTCGGGACTGATGATGTGATAAGCGCGTTCGCCATCCTCGCCCGGCGGACGATTTTTGATGGGAACGAACCCTTGCGTAGGCGACGCCGCCCCGTCAGTATCCGGCGGAGAAATGCGCACGTAGTAGCCTTCAATCCCAAGTTGAACTGCCAGATCGCCGCCAGCGGCATACGTCCAGCGCTCAATGTTGTCATTCCAGGCGTCGGCTGTGTCGCGGAGGGTCACGGCTTGGGTGCTATGGCCGGTGAGATCGGCGAGATCGGCGGCTACCAGCAAAGCGGAGATCTCTGCCGCCAGCGTAAACGGAGAGTACCCGGAATCTTCCTCCCAGCGGTCTTGTTGCGTCACAGGACCGTTGCGCACGATATAACTGGCCGCGCTGCGCACCATCGGCCACCATCGGTCCAGCTTGCCCAATTCTAGTGGCGCTTCGCGGCGGATCAGATCGAGCAGCAAGATGGGAAAGGCGGTCTCGTCCATCTGAATGCCGTTCCAGTAGGGACGGCCGTCCAGCCAAAGGTTTTGTGCCCAGTTGCCCTCGGCTTCCTGTGTGGCTTCGAGATATCGCAAGACCCGCAGAGAGTCGGGAATTGCACCCGCAGCCAGTAGAGCGCCGGCGTTTTCGACTAAATCGCGAGGCCACACCAGGTGATAACCGCCAAGGTCCTCGTCGCCTTTGTTAAATCCCCAGGGAATCGACAGGCTGGCAATGATGCCGCCAAGAAAATCCTTAGATTCGTGAGTGCGCAGCATTGCAGTCGATGCGCGGTAGAGATCGACCTCCCGTCGCGGGTCATCCAGTTTGAGGAGTTTGGACTGCCAGTTACTCCATTGCCAGATGTAGTGCTGGCGGAGTTCTTTATAGTCTTCGAGCAGCGTGGAGCGAACTTGCTGGCCGGCTTCACTGTAGATGTGCCCAAATCCGAGGGCGAGCAGAAACTCGCCGTTGCATGCGGCCAGATCGATCTCTCCCGTGAAGGCGATATTCCCGTTTTCCGCGCGGTTGTACTCCCATGTCATCTCATTGTGGCCGGATAGATCTTGCCACCCATCCGACATTGCGACGAAGCCGACAGACATCTTCTTCCACGGTGCGGATGAAGCCAAGGCAAGCGTGGCTCCATCATGCTCCGCGAAAAATGCCGGCAGTCCCTTGTAGTCTCCTATCCAGCCGGTGTTGCCGTATCCGCAATTCGCCAAATGGGGGGAAAGCAGAGTGTAGAGCCGATAGTCGGAAAGCTGTCCGATCAGAGGCTCGAAGCGCACCTTCTGAAGAACCACACTGCGGTACGGGTCGGTGAGAACCTCTTTGTGAATGCGATACCGGCCGCTTTGGCAGGTATTGATCATTTCGTAGCCGGGAACTCCAAGCTCAAACGGGTGATTCTCGAAGCTGCAGTTTCGCTTTTCCTCGGAGAAGAAATCGTTGCCGCTGGTGACGATGAAGCCGAAATCGCGGGTGCAAGCCTGATCGACGCGCGGGAAGTAAACCTCATTCAAAATGCCGTGGCTGAGGGTGAACCAGACCTTGCTGTGCTGGTTGAGCGCGGTTCCGGCACCGGTCTTGGCGCTTGAAGTCCAGCGCGGCGGGATGCCGGGCCATCCGGGAGCAAAACGAGTATTGGAGTCAGTCATGGAATTAGATTTGGTGCTGCAGTATCAGACAGAGAATTGACAAAGTTTCGACGGCAACAGGTAACTCCTTCTGCTACTGTCGACATCAGATAGTTGAGTTCCCCAAAAAGATGCAAATTGCGGTTGCCCACAGAATATCGATGATAGATCATCCCGCCTTGGCGATGAGGATTGCAAGGAAGGCTGGATGGCGAAAACAGCGAGTCGGGGCTGGCGTTCTCGCATTGTGCTTCTGGACGTTGTGTGGCCTCGGCTGGGCGAAGGACGGTCTGCATGGGACCACCTTTTCGCCTCTCGATCGCGGATTTGATGGCCTTTACAACCTCGATTTCGCCGGCGCTCAAAAACAATTTGCGGACTGGGAAAAACAACATCCCGATGATCCTGTGGGGCCAGTCAGCGAGGCGGCCGGCCTTCTGTTTTCGGAACTCAACCGGTTGGGAGTGCTCGAAGCGCAATTCTTCGAGGATAACAAAGCATTCTTCAGCCGCCCGCGGCTGGCGCCGGATGCGAACGTGCGCTCCAGTTTTCAGGCAGCGATCGATCGGGCGCAAAATCTCGCCCGGGCGCGGCTGGCGAAAGATCCGAATGATCGGGATGGCCTCTTCGCCATGACTTTGTCCGCAGGCCTGCAGGCGGACTATGCAGCGCTGATCGAAAAAAGAAATCTGGCCTCCCTGCGCTACACAAAAGAAGCGTCAACCTCCGGCCAGCAGCTGCTCTCGGTTTGCCATGATTGTTACGATGCTTTGCTGGCGACCGGATTCAGCAAGTACATCATCGGCAGCATGTCCGCTCCCGTGCGCTGGATTCTGCATCTCGGCGGATTGCCTGCGGATAAGCAGTCGGGCATTGCCGATCTGCAGACGACTGCGGAACGCGGACACTACCTCGCACCTTTTGCGCGAATCCTCCTTTCCATTGCTTATGTGCGGGAAAAGGACAAGGCGCGCGCTATCGAAATACTCTCTGGATTGCACGATCAATTCCCCGGGAATGCCCTGTTTCCGCGCGAGATCAGCCGATTGCAAAACGGCAATTAGTAAACCTCCTGATGAGTCAGCGAGTTAGCCCGAAGCTGTAGCTCATTCACCAGAAATTCACCCCTTTGTAACAGTCTTGTAACACTTCGCCGATAGAACGGGAGCGTTGCCAAATTAAGGAGGAGACCTCTGGTCATGAGGAAATTCGTGCTGCTGTTGGTGTGCGTTCTTCTAGCCCTGCCACTATTTGGGCAGACCACGCTGAACGGAGCAGGTGCAACATTTCCCAATCCCATTTATTCGAAATGGTTCAGTGAGTACCACAATGCACACTCGAATGTGCAGATTAACTATCAACCCATCGGGAGCGGCGGTGGCATTCGCCAAGTCACGGAAGGGACGGTGGATTTCGGCGCCAGCGACATGCCGATGACCGACGCGCAGTTGCAGGAAGCGGAAGGCAAGCTGAAAACCAAACTTCTCAACATTCCCACGGTTCTCGGCGCCGTCGTGCCCGTGTATGACGTGCCGGGATTGAGTGGGGAGGTGAAATTTGCTCCCGATGTCTTGGCTGATATCTATCTCGGAAAAATCACCAATTGGAATGACAAGGCAATTGCTGCAGCCAATCCCGGGGTGAATTTTCCTAATCAGGAAATCGTCGTCGTTCACCGCTCAGATGGCAGCGGCACGACATTTATCTGGACCGATTTCCTGTCGAAAGTAAGTCCCGACTGGAAGAGCCAGGTGGGCAGCGGGACTTCGGTGAAATGGCCGCGAGGGCTGGGCGGCAAGGGCAACGAAGGTGTGGCAGGATCGGTGCGGCAATTGCCCGGGTCGATCGGCTACGTCGAGTTAATCTATGCCGTGCAAAACAAGATTCCTTTCGGCAGCGTTCGCAACGCATCCGGCGTGTATCTCAAAGCCTCGTTAGAAGGCGTCACCGCTGCGGCAGCTTCGGCGCCGAAGATGCCCGCGGACTTTCGCGTCTCCATCACCAATGCTCCCGGTAAAGACGCTTATCCTATTTCCAGTTTCACGTGGCTGCTGATTCCGCAAAAGTCGAAAGATGCCGCAAAGGGCAAGATCCTCAATGATTTCTTGAATTGGATGGTTACAGACGGGCAGAAGATGACGTCCGCGCTGGACTATGCGCCGCTACCGGAGAACGTGGCGGCGAAAGTGAAAGCTGCAATCAAGCAGGTCAATTAGGTAACCCATTTCACCCAGGCAGTTTCAGTCATAGCAAGAAAAAGGAGAGAAGACTCATGAGGTCTGCATGGAGAGTGTGTGCCACTCTTTTGTTGTCGACGGCTCTGTTCGCACAGACCAGCACGCCGTCTAAACCCAAAAAAGCGAAGGCCGCTGCGCTTACGGCCGCCGATGTGCAAGCGTTGAGGGACGCCATTGCGGCTCAGCAGGCGGCCCTGGCCGAGCAGCAGAAGGAGATTCAAGAGCTGCGCGAGGAATTGCATGGCAAGGACCAGGCGGTGCAGCAGGCGCAGTCTGCCGCCACCGACGCTGCCACTAAGGCCGATGCTGCGCAGGCCCAGACTGCGCAGCAACAGCAAACGGTCACCGCCATCAAGAGCGACGTGGCTGATTTGAAGACCGGCATGTCGAGCACGGTGCAGACGCTGCAGGAGACTCAGAAGCAAATCTCTGAGCCTCCGACTACGATTCATTTCCGGGGCATCACGCTGACTCCGGGCGGCTTCCTGGCGGCAGAAAGTGTTCGCCGCTCGCGAGCGCTGGGATCCGACATCAACACGCCGTTTAACAGTGTTCCGTTGCCCTATTCCTCTCAGGCCTACGAATCGGAGTTCTTCGGGTCCGGTCGTCAGTCCCGTATTTCCATGCTGGCGGAGGGAAAGCTGAAGAATGCCAGACTGTCGGGCTACTACGAGGCCGACTTCCTGTCGGCGGGCGTAACGTCCAACAACAACGAGAGCAACAGCTATACGCTGCGGCAACGGCAAGTGTGGGGACAGGCTGCCTTCGACAACGGCTGGAGTTTCACCGGCGGCCAGCAGTGGAGCCTAGTTACGGAGACCAAGCACGGACTGGACAATCGGACGGAAGCGCTGCCGATGACCATCGATCCTCAGTACCATGTCGGCTTCAGCTGGACTCGCCAATATGGCGCACGCCTGGTCAAGAATTTCGACAACAAGGTCTGGTTCGGTGTTTCCGCTGAAAACGCCCAGGCCACCCTCACTTCTCATAACAACGCCGCAAACTTTCTTGTAGGGACGGCGGGTGTAACCGGCGGACTCTACGACAACCAGTCCAACTACTCGTTTAATCCCTCCCCGGATTTCATTGCCAAGCTGGCCTTTGAGCCGGGTTTTGGACACTACGAAGTGTTCGGAATCTATAGCCGCTTCCGGGACCGCGTGTACCCCTGCGGTGAGATCGCGACTGGAGGAACCTGCGACGGCCAGACGGTCGCCAGCGCTTTAGGCGCATACGACAGCTCGAAGAATGGCGGCGGCATCGGCGTCAACATGCGCTGGTCGTTCATAAACAAGCACCTCGACTTCGGCGTGCATGGATTGACTGGCGAGGGCATCGGTCGATACGGCAGCGCTGGTCTTTCTGACACGGCCGTGCATCCCGATGGGTCGCTGGCTCTGATCCGCAGCTATCAGGGATTGGCGACTTTGGAATGGCACGGGCCCAAGATCGACATCTACCTGAATGCCGGCTCGGAGTACGCTGGGCGCCAGGCATACATTGACCCAATCAGTGGCAAAGCCGTCGGCTATGGCAATCCGCTGTTCAGCGCGGCGTCCTGCTACACCGAAGTTCCTCCGGGCAGCGGCGGATTCTCGCCGGGTTCGGTCAGCAGCTGCTTTGGCGACACGCGCGCCATCAGCGAAGGCACGATCGGCTTCTGGTACCGGCTGTACAACGGGACCAAGGGCCGAGTGCAGTTCGGTCCGCAGTTCTCGTACGTGAACCGCGCTACCTGGGCGGGCGAAGTATCGTCGGCGACCTGCCCGAACGGATGCGAACCGCATGGGATCGACGGAATGATCTTCACCTCATTCCGTTACTACCTGCCATAAGTGACTGAGAAAGCGATAGAACCGGCTTCGGGGATGGGCAACCACTCCGCGGCCGGTTGTCTTTTAGGTCAGAAAAACCCACAAGCCACTCCTGCGCCGAATTCTTCAATCGTCTATACTAGGGAACCCGAGGTTCTGCGGGTGCACCGCGAAAAGCAGCGGGGCACTCTTCATTTCTCAGATTGGAGAATGAGAAGCGCTCGTGTGCGGTCCACGGGCGGCTGCTATGGCTCGAATTTCGCTCGATAGTCCTGCCTATTTCATCAACCGCGACATCTCCTGGATGGCGTTCAATCGCCGTGTGCTCGAAGAGGCGGAAGATGAGGGAAACCCTCTGCTGGAGCGCGTGAAATTTCTGGCGATTTCCGCCAGCAATCTCGACGAATTCTTTGAAGTGCGCGTCGCAGGAATGATGCAGCAAATCGAAGACGGCTACAACGAAGCCGGTCCCGATGGCCTGACCCTGACGGAAAAGCGCGACGAACTCAACCGCCTGACCCACGAATTCGTCGAAGACCAATATGACTGCTGGAATTCGCGTCTTCGGCCGGCGCTTACCGAAAAAGGTGTTCGGGTGCTGGGGCTGGACGATCTGGATGCTGCGGCCCTGCGCTTTGTCGACGAATATTGCGAAAGGGAACTGGACCCGCTGCTCACGCCAGTGACGGTCGATCCGGCGCATCCGTTTCCCCGTGTGATCAACAAGGCGCTCTGCCTGGGATTTCTGCTGCGCCGCCGCCGCCGTTCCGCGTTGACCTACACGGGAGTTGTTTCCGTTCCTCGAGTTTTGCCGCGGCTGGTGCGCTTGCCCTCGTCTGAGGGAACGATTGATTTCATCTTCCTGGCTGATCTAGTTGCGCATCATGCGGTGAAGATGTATCACGGCTACGACATCGTCTCTTCCGCCCCATTTCGCGTGACCCGCAACAGCAATCTCTATCTGGCTGAGGAAGAAGCGCGCAGCCTGCTCGAGTCGGTACGCACGGAGCTGCATAACCGGCGCAAAGGCGACGCGGTACGGATGGAGATCGAAGCCGATGCCGATCCAGAGATCATCGATCGTCTGCGAACTGTATTTGAAATTGATCCTTGGCAAGTCTTTCCGGTGAATGGCCCGGTGAATCTCTCGCGTTTATTCACTCTTTACGATCAGGTGGAGCGGCCGGATTTGAAGTATCGTCCCTTTACTCCACGGGAATTGCGGCTAACGGCGAAGTCGAAAGATCTGTTTGAGGAACTCCGCCAGCACGACATTCTTCTCCATCACCCTTACGATTCGTACGATGCGGTCGTTTCCTTTATCGAATCGGCGGCATCCGATGACAACGTTCTCTCCATCAAGCAGACGTTGTACCGCACCAGCGAGCACTCGCTGATCGTCCCCTCGCTGATGGATGCCGCTTCGCGCAAGGAAGTGACTGCGGTGGTGGAATTGAAAGCGCGCTTCGATGAAGCTTCCAATATCCGTTGGGCCCGCGACATGGAAGACGCCGGGGTTCAGGTGTTCCACGGACTGGTAGGGTTGAAGACGCACTGCAAGCTGTCGTTGCTGGTGCGGCGCGATCCCGATGGCGTCACGCGTAGCTACGCTCACATTGGCACGGGAAACTACAATGCATCCACCGCGCGCATCTATACCGATCTCAGCCTCTTCACCGCGAATCCCGAGATCACGCGCGCGGTGCACGATGTATTCAGTTTTCTGACGGCGTATGCGGAGAATCCCAGTTACCGGCCGCTGCTGGTCGCGCCTCTCGATCTTGCCGACAAATGTATTGAGTTGATTGATCGTGAAGCCGAGCACGCGCGGCAGGGAAAAGATGCCCGCATCATCGCCAAGATGAACGCGCTGCTGGATTCGACCGTGGTGCAGGCTCTTTATCGGGCCTCACAGGCGGGAGTACAGATCGATCTGCTTGTCCGCGGAATCTGTTCTTTGCGCCCGGGAGTGCGCGGGGTTAGCGACAGCATCCGCGTACGCAGTATTGTGGGCCGTTTTCTCGAACACAGCCGCGTCTATTACTTCGCCAACGCCGGGGAGGAAGAGATTTATATCGGCAGCGCAGACTGGATGCCACGAAACCTTTATGAGCGGGTCGAGGTGCTGGTGCCGCTGCAAAGCGAGAGCTTGAGAGACCGAGTGCGCCATGAGATTCTCAATGCGTACCTGGCCGACAATCGCAAGGCGCGCATCCTGCTCCCCGACAAAACCTATATTCGCCCCTGGCAGTCTGCGCATGGCAAGCGAAATGGGCGGCCGCCGTCGGGACCGGCAGTTTTCTGCGCTCAGAATTTTCTGATCGGGGTGGCGGAAGGAAAATCCCAGGCGATTCCGCCGGTTCCCGTGTCGTCTCGACGGTCGCGAGCCGTGCGGAAAAAAGTTGCGGCAGGAAGGGAGCGTTAGCCCGTGATCTTATATTTTCTCCGTCACGCCAGCGCCGGCCAGCACGGTCCCAATCCAAAAAAAGATGAGAAACGCGCTCTCGACAAGGAAGGCATCGAGCAGTGCGGTTATGTGGGACGGGCGCTCAATGCGCTACAGGTGCAGGTCGATACTATTATTTCCAGTCCGCTCAAGCGCTGTACGCAGACGGCTGTGCTGATTGGCAATGAGATTGGATACGAAGGCAAGTTGCAAATGGATGCCAGCTTACGCCCGGAAGCGGGATTGGCCGACTTTCGCAAACTGCTCGACAAATATTCGCGGCTGGAAGCCATTATGGTTGTCGGACACAATCCCAACCTGAGTCAGTTCCTGGGATCGGTGATCAGCGACTCGGGCTGCGAAGCGTCGCTGGAGCTGAAGAAGGGGTCAGTCGCGAAGGTTGAAATGCGGCGCAGTTCGGGCACTCTGCAATGGTGTCTTACGCCGAAGGTTGTGCGCTTCCTCTACGACACTGCGGTGGAAAGCTCTCGCCCGAAAACCTCACGGAAGTAAGAGCAGTCCTTTTCGATCGCCCACAGCTCCAAATCCACTCCCATTCTGCGGCGCGGTACCAGCGTCAGTTTTACCTCCGGCGAGTGCAAACCGATGCGAACTTTCTGAACGGCGCGGCTGCGACCCAGATTCAGTGCGCGCGCGAGGCGAAGCAAGACTATCGCCTTCTGCACATCAGTTCGATCAGCAGGATCGACAAACTTCATCGGGCCGTCATCCGATGCAGGACGCGATTTTCCCAGATATCGCGCAATTGCTGCAATCAGCCGGCGCTGCTGCGGCGTGTAACCCAGAATCTCGGAATTCGAAATGATGTAGTGCGTATGGCGATGATGTCCATTCCGGTTCACGTAATCGCCGACCTCGTATAACATCGCCGCGGCGGACAGCCATTCGCGATATTCAGGCGGTAAGCGGTGCACGGAGCGCAGAGCGGAAAACAGAAACATCGCCGACTCGCGAACATCCAGAGCATGGACGCGGTCAATGTGGTAGTGATCAATCGCCTTCAGAATCGATTCCCAACGTTCAGATTCAATCTGCCGGCCGGAGCGCGTGGTGCGATCGTAATCCGCTGCCATTTGCGCCAGGATCCCATCGCGCAACCCCAGCGGCGAATAGCGAAAGCCTTTGAGGTGAAGGCGGTCCAGAAGCTCTTGATAGACGATTGCGCCAGCCACGATGATCTCGGCGCGGCGCGGACCGATGCCCTCAATATTGGGCCGCTCGGCCAGGGAAGTGCGAGCCAGCCGCTTGGCGATGCGCTTCATCTCAGCCCTCGAAACCACCGGCCGCTCGCGATACCTTCCTCGGCGTAAATGCGTCGCCATGGCCGCCAGCGCTGCTGCTGTGCCAGACGTCGCAATTACGTTCCGAATTCGGGTCGGAGCTATGCGTGTTACAACCCGCGACACTTCCCGCGCGATGAATCCGCGCAGTTGCTTCAACTCGCCTTTGCGCGGAGGATCGTGCGGAAGGAATTCATTGGTGAGGCGAACCGCCCCGAGCGGCAAGCTGACGGCATCACGAATGTGGCCCCGTTGCGAAACCGTAAGCTCACAGCTGCCTCCTCCGAGATCGATCATCAGCGTGGGGGAGTTGTCGATGCGCGGGCTCGTCACCAGCCCAAGATGAATAAGACGGGCTTCTTCGACGCCAGAGACAATCTCAACTCGCCAGCCCGTTGCCGATCGCACCCACTCGAGAAATGCCTGGGAGTTGCGCGCATCGCGCAATGCGCTGGTGGCCACCACGCGCACGCTGTCAGTGACCACTTGCTGCGTCGTGCGATGGAAGCGGCGCAGCACCTTCACCGTTTCCGCCATGGACTCCGGCGTGAGAAATCCGGATCGGAACACCCCTTCTCCCAGCCGCGTTACTTCCCGGTCTTCTAGGATGGCGCGCAAGCGGCCAGAGACCAGGCGCGCAATCTTCAGCCGTACGGAGTTCGATCCGATATCCACCGCAGCGAACGTGGGCATGGGAGCTTCACAGTTTACATGTACTTACTCGAGATCGTCATTGCAGTTGCGCGCTATTGCGATCGGCGGCACAATCTCCATTCGGGGAAAAACCTTCGTTTTTAACAGTTTTGTAACAAGGCTTTGCTACGGTGAGATGAATGGCTGATCCTGCCTTTCGACGGCCTGATATGCTTGGTCCGCAACCTGTTGAAGAAGCGAAGCTTCCTTCTATTGCGAGAAAGCAGGCTGCACCCTTGTCGCACGCCTCAACCAGCGAAGTCCCAGACCGTGTTTTTCAATTCGTGATTACCGCCTGCGGTTTGGCGGTGATCGGCGTCCTTGCCCTCATTGTTTACGAACTGATGCAGCGATCGAGCCTCTCCTGGCACTCGTTCGGATGGAAATTTTTTGTGAGCCAGGAATGGGATCCGGTTAACGAACAATTTGGAGCGCGTCCCTTCATCTATGGCACGCTGGTCTCCTCGATTCTGGCCTTGATCATCGCCGTCCCGCTAGCCGTTGGCGTAGCCGTCTTCACGACCGAGATGTGTCCCAAAGCTTTGCGCGCACCGCTTTCCTTCTTTGTGGAATTGTTGGCGGCGATTCCCAGCGTGATTTACGGACTCTGGGCGATGTATGTACTCGTGCCGCTGCTCACACAGTATGTTGCACCATTCTTATCGAAGACCCTCGGCTGGACCGTCCTCTTTTCCGGTCCCTTCTTCGGATATTCCATGCTGGCCGCCGGAATCATTCTGGCGATCATGATCATTCCGATCATTTCTTCGATCACGCGCGAGGTGTTGATGGTGGTGCCGCAGCATCAGCGGGAAGCGGCTCTAGCCCTGGGCGCGACGCGCTGGGAGATGATTCGCATCGGAGTACTACGCAATGCGCGCGCTGGAATCATGGGCGGAATCATTCTGGGTTTAGGCCGCGCTCTCGGCGAAACCATGGCCGTCACCATGGTGATCGGCAACCGTCCGGAAATTTCCAAGTCGCTGTTCGCGCCGGGATACACCATGGCCAGCGTTTTGGCCAATGAGTTCAGCGAGGCTACTGGCGACACCTATCTTTCCGCGCTGATCGAAATCGGATTGGCGCTGTTTTTCGTGACGATCATCGTGAATGCCCTGGCGCGATTGCTGGTATGGACCGTCACCCGCGGGCAGCCTGCGAGGGGACATGCCTGAGAACGCAGCAGCCATCGCTCTGACTCAAGTTCCGCCGATAAGCCTGCGGCGCCGGCTGGTCGACCGTCTCATGACCGGCGTGGCTGTTGCCACTGTCATAATTGTGCTCGCACCGCTGATCGCGATCTTCGGCTATCTCGTCTATCGCGGTATCGGATCTTTGAATTGGGCCTTCTTTACCCAGTTGCCGAAACCGGTTGGCGAAACCGGCGGCGGTATGGCCAATGCGATTGTCGGTTCGATTCTGATTCTCGGGATTGCCAGCGTGATTGGCGTACCATTCGGAATAGGCGCAGGAATTTATCTGGCCGAATATGGCCGCAATCGCTTCGGCAGCGCCATTCGCTTCACCGCCGATGTGCTGAATGGAGTCCCGTCGATCGTGATTGGCATCGTCGCGTATGCGATTGTCGTGCTCTACCAGAAGCACTTTTCTGCGCTGGCGGGAGGCGTGGCGCTGGCGATCATGATGGTCCCCACCATCTCGCGCACCACCGAAGAAATGTTGCTGCTGGTGCCGCAAGCACTGCGCGAAGCAGCTTACGGGCTCGGCGTCCCGCGCTGGCGGACGACGCTTTCTATCGTTCTGCGCACCGCAACTTCCGGAGTCATTACCGGCATCATGCTGGCCTTCGCCCGCGTGGCCGGGGAAACGGCGCCGTTGCTGTTTACGGCATTCGGCAACCAGTATTGGAATCTGCAGCCTGGGCAACCGACTGCGGCATTGCCGCTTCAGATCTATGTTTACGCCAATTCGCCCTATGACGACTGGCATCGGCTGGCGTGGGGCGGTTCATTCGTCCTGATCATTCTTATTGTGGGCGCGATTTCGGCCGTTCGTTATGTCGTACGGCGCGGAACTTTTGGAGCATAACGCATGGGTGTTGGAATTGAGGTCGCCAACCTGAATGCCTGGTATGGCAAAGGACAGGCGCTTTACGATATCAATCTGAAAGTCGCGGCTAATCATGCGACTGCGCTGATTGGTCCTTCCGGATGCGGGAAATCCACGTTTATACGTTGTCTGAACCGCATGCACGAAACCATTCCCGAAGCTCGCGTCACCGGCAATGTGAAGATTGGAGAGATCGACGCGTACGACGGCACTTCGGCAACTCAGTTGCGCCGCCGCGTAGGAATGGTATTTCAGAAACCGAATCCCTTTCCTACGATGTCGATCTATGAGAATGTCGCTTCCGGGCTCAAATTGAATGGATTTCGCGATCGCCGCAAACTGAATGATGTTGTCGAACATTCGTTGAAAGTTTCCGCATTGTGGGACGAAGTCAAAGATCACGTGCATAAGAAATCCGGAGCGAGCCTTTCCGGAGGTCAGCAGCAGCGGCTCTGCATCGCTCGAGCGCTGGCCGTCGAGCCGGAAGTCCTATTGATGGACGAGCCGTGCTCGGCACTAGACCCAATTTCAACCGGTAAGATCGAAGAGTTAATCTTCCAGCTGAAAGAGAAGTACACCATCGTCATTGTGACGCATAATATGCAGCAGGCGGCGCGTGTGGCAGAATTTACCGGGTTCTTCCTGCTCGGCAAATTGATTGAATTCGATAAGACGGAGAAAATATTTACCAAGCCTTCCGACAAGAAGACTGAGGATTACATTACGGGAAGATTCGGCTAAGGAGATTCATTGGGCATTTGCAGGATGGCCATTTGGAATAAAATGAGGAAGGTTTAAATCATGCGCACCCGCTTTCAACAGGGACTTGACGATTTGCGGCAACGCTTGCTTCGCATGGGAGGACTGGCGGAGCAGGCCGTAGACCGCGCTCGCCAGGCCTATGTGGAGCGCGACTTGATCCGCTGCCAGATGGTGCTGGAGGGCGAGAGCCTGATAAACATGGCGGAGCGTGAAATCGACGAAGCCGCCTTCGACTTGCTCGCCATGCAACAGCCCATGGCTGTGGACCTGCGCTTTATTCTGGCGGTCACGAAAATCAATTCTGATCTCGAGCGAGTCGGCGATCAGGCGGTGAACATTGCCGAGCGCGTCATGGACATGGTGGAACTACCCGCCGTCGATCTCCCGGTCGACATTCAGCGCATGGGCGCGGCCGTGAGCGCGATGGTGCGCCGCTCGCTGGAATCCTTTATTGAAGGCAAAGTCGAACTTGCTCAAGCTGTTCTCGAAATGGATAGTGTAATCGACCGCATGCGCGACGACGCCTTCATCCAACTGGTAAAGACCATGAACGAACGGCCGGACTCGGTCCGGCAGGCACTTGATGCGCTTCTGGTGGCCCGTAATCTGGAGCGCGTCGCCGACCACGCGACCAACATCGCCGAGGACGTCATCTTCTGGGTACAGGGTTCCGACGTTCGTCACAATGTGCACCCCGAGGAGGGTCCGGAGCCCCCAGAGCCGCCTCAGCCGGCCACGAGAGCTTCGGGAATCTAGCGGTAAGTGAAGGAGTGGCGTCTCTCATCCGCTGTGAAGGGAAGTCTTCCCGGGCGAGGCGCCGGGCTCCGCAAGCGATGCCAATTTGGCGCGATGGATCAACTCGCGGTTTCGCTTCTCTCTTTTGACCGGCCCGCGGCCTTCAATTACTCTCATCGCTTATCCACTTTTTTCTTCGGGGAGGCACTGTGTCTCTTGGTAAGAAGCTCCTGTCATTCCGAACGAAGCGAGGAACCTGCTTTTTGCTCGCCGCCGCGACCAGCGTCTTCGCGCAGACATCCACGAGCAATCGTCCGCCCATTAATTTACCCACGAGCAAGATGCTGAACGCGCCTTCACCCGGAAGGATCAGCAGCACCAACAGTTTCCCCGGGATCATGGTCCTCAGTCCGGATGGGCGTTATGCCGCGCTGCTGAATTACGGCTACGGCACGCAGGAGACGCTGGCGCATCAGTCGATCTCCGTGCTCGATTTGAACACGAATCAGATCGCGGATTTTCCTGACGCGAGATTCGGAACGGACGCGCACCAGAGCTTGTTTGTCGGTTTGACATTCAGTTCGGATGGCAAACATCTCTACGCTTCCGTCGGCTCGATCAGTGATGCAACCGGCGCCAAGCCGGGTGATCTGGGCAATGGGATCGCGGTTTATAGATTCGATAATGGCAAGGTCACCCCGGATCGTTTTATTCGCATTGCGCCCCAGCCGCTTGCGCCGGAAAAGAAAGTTGCGATCGGACTGCGGAAGACTCCGCCGCATACGGCGATTCCGTATCCCGCGGGAATTGCGGTGATTGGCGGGCATGGCGGTGTTAAGGGAAATGACAAGCTGCTGGTGGCGAATAATCTTTCGGATAATGCTGTACTTCTCGACGCCGCGACCGGGAAAGTGTTGAAGAGTTTCGATCTGAGCACGGGGAACCTGGTGCCGTCGTCGTATCCGTATACGTGCGTGGCGACGAAGGATGGAAAAAAGGCGTGGTGCAGTTTGTGGAACGCATCGCAGGTGGCGGAGTTAGATTTGGCGGAAGGGAAGGTCGCCCGGTGGATTGATACGGGGAAGCCAGCGGATCCGCTTGCCGCGGGAGCGCACCCGACGGCGATGGTGTTGAGCCCGGATGAGAATTCGTTATATGTAGCGCTGTCGAACAAGGACGACATCTTCGAGTTCTCGACAGTTAGTCGGACAATCCCTACGTCGGCGGTGTTCCAAGCCACGACTTCGGCCTCGATCTGGTTCAAAGGAGAGACTCCCACCCAGAAACCTCCAGGGGGTTACCCAACATCTCTCGCAATCTCGCATGACGGCAAGAGCTTGTTCGTTGCTGACTCCTCTCTCGATGCGGTCGGAGTCTTCGTAAGGGGACCTCTCTGTCTCGGTTTCATTCCCACCGACTGGTACCCCACGGCCCTCGCCGTTCACGGCGACGACCTTCTGATCGCCACTGCCAAAGGCGAAGGCACCGGGCCGAACAATGGTCCGGGCAAAACTGCAAACGAAGTGAAGCGCCACGGACATCCTTACATTCCTACGCTGCTGCGTGGATCAATTGCGCGGCTGAACATTCCGGACACGCTCAAGAAACTTCCCGAACTAACGAAACAGGTTGAAGACGAGAACCTATTCCACAGCGATTCTGGCACGATCAAATTCGCTTCCGGCAAGAATCCCATCAAGCACGTCATCTACGTCATCAAAGAAAATCGCACGTACGATCAAATTCTCGGCGACCTCGGCGTGGGCAATGGCGATTCGTCGCTGACCATGTACGGCGAAGACATCACGCCAAATGAGCATAAGCTGGCGCGCCAATTCGGAGTGCTCGACAATTTCTACGATAGTGGCGAAGTTTCGGGCGATGGGCACAATTGGTCTACGGCCGCCATCACTTCCGATTACAACGAAAAAACGTGGCAGATCGCCTATCGCGGCAAAGAGCGTACCTACGATTTTCAAGGCCAGGTCGCGGACGAGTTTCCCCTCGATCACAACATGCCGGACATCGACGATCCCTCGACCGGATTCATCTGGGACAATCTCGCCCGCAACAACGTCACCTTCCGCGATTACGGCGAATACGTGAATGCCGAGTGGTGCAACGAAAAAGTGAAGGCC
This sequence comes from Verrucomicrobiia bacterium, assembly GCA_035523795.1. GTDB lineage: Bacteria > Acidobacteriota > Terriglobia > Terriglobales > Acidobacteriaceae > Sulfotelmatobacter. Next base: position 61,040 of record DATKQB010000108.1, read on the forward strand.
GCCAATCCCCAGCAGGGAACTCCCTCCGGGCAGGAAGCCGAATGCCCGCAAACTTTTGCGAAGCAGGGAGGCGAGCTGCCGCCGAATGTTGGCGATCCGCATGGAAGCGCGAGTCCGTGGCCTTGGGACGTACCTTTGTTCAATGGAGTGAAACCGACGAAGGCCGTGCTGCGCGATCACTTCGATCCGCTGTTTCCGGACTTTAACACCGATTATCCCGACCAACTGCGCGCAGACGAATTTCTAAACGAATTTGGCGCTTACGTTCGCGCTCGCCAGAATAACGAAGGAGTCGATCTGGAACTACCGCAATTCGTTTTGCTGTATCTTCCTGACGATCACACGGGGGGAACGCGGCCCGCTCATGTGCGTCCCGCGGCGTCGGTCGCTGACAACGATTTAGCGTTGGGCCGCGTGGTGGATGCGGTTTCGCACAGTCCTTACTGGGATGACACAGCGATTTTTGTGTTGGAGGACGATGCGCAGGACGGCGCCGATCATGTGGATGCACATCGTTCGATCGCTTTTGTGATCAGCAAGTATTCGCCGGGATCGACGGCACAGCCGCATATCGAGCATCACTTCTATACGACCGTGAGCACAATTCACACCATGGAGTCGTTGCTGGGTCTTCCGCCGATGAATCAGAATGATGCCTACGCGCCACTGATGGTCGACATGTTTTCAGGGGCAGGCGATCAGCCGGCGTTCAAGGCCGATTATCGCAATCTAAAGAACGGACTGATTTATGAGCGGAACCGGCACGACGCGCCCGGCGCGCAACTTTCTTCGCAGATGGACTTTTCCCATCCCGATGCCGCCGACGCACAGCAGCTGAACGAAATTTTGTGGCGCGATCAGAAAGGATCTGCTCCGCTGCCGGAGCCGAAGCACATGGGCGCTTCAGACGCCGGCGACTAAGCGTGCCGGGGCAAATTTTCGCCAGATGTTTCGTCGTCGCTTGCTCCCAATGATCAATGTTCCCAATCCCCAATAGCAGAAAAAATGCTCTCCGCTTTAAACTAGAACTGTGAAAATCGCGCTGGGGCAAATCAATCCGACGATTGGAGATTTTTCCGGAAACGCCGCTAAGATCGTCTCATTTTCAAAACGCGCCCACGCGGCTGGCGCTGGACTGATCTTGTTTCCCGAATTGTCGGTTTGCGGATATCCGCCGAGAGACCTGGTAGAGCGGCCTTCTTTCGTAGCGAAAAATCGCGAATCGATCGAGCGCATCGCCGCCCAAACCCAAGGCATCGCGGTGATCTGTGGTATGGTCACTGCCGCGCCGCCGGGATCGGGCAAGTCCGTCATGAATTCCGCGGCCTTGCTGATCGATGGCAAGATTGCCTTCGTGCAATCGAAGATGCTGCTGCCTACCTACGACGTCTTCGATGAAATGCGCAACTTCGCCCCGGCGAAGTCGCAGGATCTGTTCTCGTTCTGCGGCAACCAAATGGCGCTTACGATTTGCGAAGATGCCTGGAACGACAAGCAATTCTGGGGAACGAAGCGGCTTTATACAGTCGATCCGGTGGAATCGCTGATTCGCGCTGGCGGAAATTTCGTCCTGAATATTTCCGGTTCACCCTTCTGGATTGGCAAGCGCGAATTCCGCCGCGACATGCTGGCCAGCATCGCGCGCCAGCACAAAGTTCCGGTCGTGCTGGTGAATCAAGTCGGCGGCAATGACAGCCTCGTCTTCGACGGTTCCAGCATCGTGTTAAATCGCGAGGGACAGATCATTGCGCAGGGAAAATCGTTCGAGGAGGATCTGGTTTGCTTTGACTCGAACGATCTAACCGGCGAAATGCATGAGCAGATCGCTGGAGATGAAGCCAGCGCCTACGCTGCGCTGGTGCTGGGCACGCGCGACTACATCCGCAAGTGCGGATTCAAGAAAGCTATTATCGGCCTCAGCGGCGGCATCGACTCGGCTCTGACTGCGGTGATTGCCGCGGACGCGATCGGTCCAGAGAACGTGATTGGAGTCGGCATGCCCGGACCTTATTCATCCCTGGGCTCGATAGACGATGCGCGGCAGTTGGCCGAAAATCTTGGCATGCGTTTCGAATTGCTATCCATCAATCCTGTCTACGAGGCTTACCGCGAGATCGTGCGGCCGCTCTTCGCCGGAATGAAAGAAGACGTAACCGAAGAAAATATTCAATCCCGCGCCCGCGGCATGTTGTTAATGACTCTTTCCAACAAATTCGGAGCGATCGTGCTTTCCACCGGCAACAAAAGTGAGTTGGGTGTGGGATATTGCACGCTCTACGGAGACATGGTCGGCGGCCTGGCGGTAATTTCTGACGTTCCCAAGGGTCTGGTATATCGGCTGAGCCATTATGTGAACTCGCGGAGGCCCGTGATTCCGCAGGACACTTTGGAGAAGCCCCCCTCAGCCGAGCTGCGTCCCAACCAGAAAGACAGCGACTCGCTGCCGCCATATGAAGTGCTGGACGCGGTGCTTGACGATTACGTGGAAGATCTGCATTCCGCCGACCAGATCGCCGCCGATCACGGATTCGACATTGAGCTTGTGCGGCGGGTAATCTGTATGGTGGATCGCGCGGAATACAAGCGGCAACAGGCTGCCCCGGGCCTTAAGATTTCTCCCAAGGCCTTCGGTTACGGGCGGCGTTTCCCCATTGCCGCGAAGTGTGAACCTTGAAGTATCCTGAAAGAGCGGTTTCGTGGGGCTCTGAAAAATCGTCATCAGAAAGGTACAAATGTTTCAGCTTAGACGCCAAGTTCTGCTCTTGTTGCTGGTCGCTTCTTTCGCGGCGGCGCAGAATTCCAACCCCAAGCCAGCGGAGAAGCCTGCCGAGAAACCTTCATTGGGCACCCATGCCACGCCAAATCTGCCTTCTGAAGCGACCGTCGACTCTTTTCTGCAGCAGACTTTTGGCTACCAGCCGGACGTCTCCTGGAAGATCGCCGGTATTAAGCCGGTTGGATTTGGGGATTTGTCTGAGGTCACTGTCATCCTTGCCAACCAGCAGGGACAACAGCTGAGCAAGTTTTACGTGACCTCCGATGGTGAGCACGCCATCATCGGCGACATCATTCCTTTCGGAGCCCGGCCCTTCGATCATGCGAATGACCTGCTGGATAAGGGAATCACGGGCCCGGAAAAGGGTCCGAAGGACGCTGCGGTGACCATCGTGGAATTCGGCGATTTACAGTGTCCCGCCTGCAAAGCGGCGCAGCCGACGATTGAGCAATTTGTCGCCGCCGAGCCGAATGCTCGCTTTGTGTTTCAGAATTTCCCGCTGGAGATGCACAACTGGGCCTTCAAGGGCGCTACCTACGCCGATTGTGTAGGCCGCGCTTCCAATGATGCTTTCTGGAAGTTCGTTTCCAAGACCTACGAAACGCAAAGCGACATCACTGCTGAAAATGCCGATGAGAAGCTCACTGCGCTGGCTGACGCCGCTGGCGTGAAAGGAGCGGACATTGCCGCCTGTGCCGTCAAACCCGAAACCAAGGCGCGCGTGAATGCGTCCCTTGCGCTCGGTAAGTCGGTTGATGTCACGGGTACGCCGACCTTGTTCATCAACGGGCGGAAAATTGGCAGCATCAGCCCTCAAATGCTGGAGGTGATGAAGAACCTGGTGACCTTCGCCGCGAAAGACAACAAAAAGTAAGAGAGTTCGATAGCGGAGATTGCTTCAGCTGGGCGGAGGCTATCGCGTGCTCACCCAGATTTCCGGCGTTTTGTGAATGGAAGTGGCCACGATGTGGGGCACCAGGACCAGGAGCAGTTCGTCGGAATCGTCTTCTTTGGTGTTGTTCGCCATGATTTGGTTGATGACCGGGACTGCGCCCAGTCCGGGAATGCCGGTCATGGAATACATCTCGGTCGAATCGATCTCGCCCGCCACAATCGCCTGGTCGCCATCTTTCAGGCTGATGCTGCCCTTGTATTCGCGGTTCGAAATCACCGGTACGCCATTGGCCGAGGCGCCGGTCAGTGCGCGTACCTGAATCTCCAGTTGCAGGCTGATGCTGCTGTCTCCATGAATAATTGGTTTAGCCTTGATGTTCAGCCCCAGGTCTTCATAACTGATGGAAGGAAATGGCGGTTGATAGCTCTGATTTCCCAGCACCTGCGCAATCTGCGGCGAGTTGTAGATGGGTGCATAACTTGCGTTCATGATCGGATATCGCTCGCCCAAATGAAAAGTAGTCTCGACGTTCTGGGTAGCGCGGAGGGTGACCGACGACAGGCTCCGCGACCAGGATTCGTTCACTGATAGCGCCGCAGCAATCTGATCCAGGCTCAGGCCGCTGAACGTAAGGCCACCGCCGAAGGTTGCCAGCGGTTGGCTGAAGATTCCGCTGGACTGCCCTCCCAACTGCGACAGGAGTCCGGAGAGCGCCGAACTGCCCGCCTGATTGATCGCGCCCGAAGAGATCAGCTGATTGATAAGATTCTGAATGTTCTGACCGGCGAGCCCCGCCAGAGCCGCTGCCGGAATATTGTAAAGATTGAAAGTATCCGGGATGTGCATCCCGATGTTACGTGTGAAATTGTGGTCGATTTCAAATACCTGCAGATCCAGCATGACCTGCGGATGCTGACCGTTCAATTGCTCGAGTAACTTCGCGCATCCTTCGACTGCACTTTGCGGTCCTCGCACTTCAACGGTGTCAGCCGTCTGGCCGGAACTGATAAAACGCAAATCGAACATGTTCCTCAAAGTGGTGACGAAGTCGTTCACCTCTTGCGGATTCGCGTGCTGTGGAATCGCAAAGGTTCCCAACGACATGCGCTCGAATTGGCGATGATTTTCCGGAGTATCGGCGGCGATGAAGAGCTGATCGGGTGCCAGCGCTGTCCACATCGTCTTGGTGACTCGTCCCGCGAGGTTCAGCGCTGTCTGGAAATCTACGTCGTCGACGAAGAAGCGTACCTGTAGCGTCCGGACGGAGTCATCGAACTGCACTTTCAAGCCGAAGGTATTGGCAAGTTCGTTGTAGAGTCCGCGGCTGTCCCCGCGATAATGAAAACTGGCTCGATCCTTCTTGGGCTTAAGGTGAATTTCAGGGCTATCGATCTGCTCAATCGGTGGGTGGCTGGCAAGCGCCGGGTCAGGTGAGCCACTCGCCTGCGCCAGACGTTGTTGCGCAAACTGATTATCCGGATCAAGATCGAGCGCCGCATGAAACTCCGCTGCCGCTTCCACTCGCGAATCCTTCGCCAGCAGCAGATTTCCTTGCTCAATGTGGCGGAAAACCAGCTGCGCCTTGACCAGTTCGCGCGCCTCAACGAACTGCACATCTAGCGGCATCTTGCGCGCAGCCTCGTCGAAATCCTTATATGCATCCTCCAGTCGATTCTGCTTTTCCAGCTTCACCCCGAGTTCGTAAACTTTCCGTGCTTCCTTCTTATCTCTCTTGCTGACAATGCAGTTCACTCCGCCGGGAATACCATTTCCACAAGTGAATGGAGGCGTGTTCGCTGGCGAATCATCCCCTGCTGCGGCGGCCATTGCGCCGCAGGAGAGGGCCAGGATTCCCACACTAAGGATGAGCGCTGCTCGACACATCGCTGTACAGATTCTAACTTGGATTCGAAAGCTTGAGAGTGCGCAGTAGGCCGACGTACCTCCGAGTTTAACCTCGGTACAACCTTAAGAACGGCGCATCCCGGCTTTCTTGCGCACGAACCGTTTCATGCCTCTTGCCGCCCACAGTTCATGAAACCATCAGCCGCTCGATGCGGGCAGCTTTCCCCGTCTTTTCGTCACAATCAATCACTACCGCACTCAGGCGTACGTCCCCGGTCGCGGGCTCGAAACGCACCGGCATTCCATTCAAAAATTTACCGACGACCAGCTCTTTTTTCACGCCGATCACCCCATCATATGGACCGGTCATGCCCACGTCAGTGATGTAGGCTGTGCCTTGCGGCAGGACCCGCTCATCCGCCGTGGGCACATGCGTGTGAGTGCCAATGACCCCGGTCACGCGGCCATCGAGATACCAGCCCAGTGAAATCTTCTCCGAGGTCGCTTCGGCATGAAAATCAACGATGATAACCTTGGCTTCGATCTTCTTCAGAAGCTCATCGGCGGTGCGAAACGGATCCTCATTCGACGCCATGAAAACCCGCCCTTGCAGGTTGACTACTGCATAGCGGTTCTTCCCCTTCATGCCCTCATAAAATCCCCACCCGGGCATATCATCGGGATAATTCGCAGGACGCAGAACCCTCCGTGCAGGGCCCCGCCCATTTCCTTCGATCATCTGGAAGTATTCGACGATCTCTCGTTTGTCCCAAACGTGGTTGCCTGTCGTAATGACGTCGATATTCAGCTCAAATAATTCCTCGGCCAAAGCAGGCGTGATTCCGAAGCCGGCGGCGGCGTTCTCGCCATTGGCGATGATGAGATCGATTTCCCGCTCCCGCACGATTCCTGCAAGCCGGTCTTTTACAATCGTCCGCCCGGGACGCCCGAAGATGTCACCAATGAAGAGAATTCGCATGAGACAAATTTCGATGGTAACACGCTGCGGAGTCCTGGAGCCGCTTGGCTGGTGCCTAGCGGGTCACCTTGAATTTTCCTCTGCGGCGTCATCCCGATGGCCCGCGCTTTCGCCAGCGGGCCGAGGGGATCCCGCGTGCAGTGTAGGTTGACCCGCGCGAGTCCCCTTACTCCGCCTGAAAAGCGGCTCGGGATGATGCGACGAGGATCGAGCCATCACCGTCCAGTCGGGATTTGCAGAGGAAGCTCAGCGACCGCGGCTGGGAATATCGGTCCGCGCCAACACCATGCCCCAAGCGTCCAGGACATAAACGTCGGTCCAATGCGGACCGGATTGGCCGTGCCGTCCACCGTCCAATAGCGGAAAACTGACAGTAGTTTTCGGCGAGGTGCAGCCGGTCAGCTCGCGAAGTTCTGTATCCGGCGCGGACGAAGATCTATTCTCGAGGATTCGTAGTCGGTCCGCCTCAGAACGTGAAGTGGTAGTCAGCACAACTTCCACCGCGCCGGCAAGATTTTGGCAGCGAATGGGAACTTCGATCTGCCATTCTCCTGAATTCGCGCGCCGCAAGCGGGGTTCTTCTGCAAACACCACGACCGGCGGATTCCCGCCGGGAGAGGCATACCACTCTGGCCAGGAGTGAGCAAATGCGATGCTCGCATCCGTGTATGCCCGCGCCAGTTCCTGATCGCGCTCTTCCCAGCAGGGATGCATGGCATAAAGCGAGCGAGTTGCGCCCCCAGAGCTTGCAGCGTGCAGGAGATGATGCAATGCCGGCATGAAATCAGGATGGTAGCCCGCGCGCGCCATCAGCATCAGGCCCTCCCGATCGGCTTCAACTTCGAGCTCACGGCAAAAGCGCGCCAGCTCTTGCGAGGCCTTGTCGGAATCCTTCCACGAGGCCGATGGAATTCCTGGATCCCCCAGCACAATGGTAGCTCCGTTTCCTTGCTCGAGAGAACGCTGAAAAAGATAGCGTCGAGCCCAGTCCCGCCGCTGGATGTGCGCAATCTCATGCGACAAGATCGCTGCCCACAACCCGGTGCTCGACCCCGCGAGCCGCGCCAAGCCGCTCTCTACGTACACCGTTCCATCCGGCGAAGCGTACGCGTTGAGATCCTCATCCTCGACGATGCGCAACTCCCAGTTAGGCTTTGGATTCGGAGACCTCAGATTCGAAGATGCCGCGAGTTGCTGAATCAGCCGCTCAAAAACCATTTTCCCGCTGGCGTATTTTCCGGTCGGCGCGACGCTCTGTTCGAGCAATTGCGCCCGCAATCGGGCTGCAGTCTCTATGTCTTGCTTGAAATTCCTGGGAATGTCAGGAGATTCCGTGGCCTGCTGTGAAAAGGCGAGAATGCCGGATGAAAAGAAGATGCCGAAACTCAGTAGCCAGATGGCCGATCTTCGGGATCGACACTCCACGCAATCCCTCCGCGGAGAACTCTCTAAGCCAATTATCCTCCGATTTGCCGTGTAGGCAAGACACTATTGGACGAGCTCTGCCGTCCGCAGAAAATCGTAATTTCCCGCCGGATTCAGCTGAATGTTCTCCACACGTCGCGTGTGCACCAGAACGTTGTCGAGATACCACAAGTTGATGTAAGGCAGATCGTTTGCAAGAATGCGCTGCACCTCGGCATACAGCTGTTTGCGCGAGTTCAGATCGGTTTCGGTTCGCGCTTTCTCGATCAACGCGTCCACTTTCGAATTGGAATAGAAGCCTCGATTGGCGCCATTGGGCGGGAACTTGGCCGAGTCGAACGCATACTCAAAAATGTCGGGATCTTCATTTCCTCCGATCCAGCGCAGCCCGTACATTTGAAAGACTCCGTGGGTTACGTCGGCGAAGAAGGTGGCAAACTCGAAACTGCGAATGTCGAGTTCGATTCCCACGGCGCGCAACTGCTGCTGCATCACGGCGACCATCAGCCGCGTGTTCGCGTCGGTCGAGGTTTTCATGGTGATGTGAAAACGCACGCCGTTCACCATCGGATAACCGGCGGCATCGAGCAACCGGTTCGCTTTTTCCGGATCGTGGTGATACACCGGCACGTTGCCGTTGTACGCCCAGCTTTGCGTGGGAAGAATGCTCGTCGCCGCTTCCGCCTCGTTCCGCCATAAGTACTCGATCATGGGCTGCCGGTCGAGTGCATAGGCGATCGCTTGCCGCACGCGAACGTCTCGCAAGATCGGATCGCGCAAATTGAATCCCAGGTATGCCAGGATCGTTCCCGGTGCCGTCTCGACCGCCAGCGCCGGATCGCGTGCCAGCGTCACCACAGTGTCCGGGGTCAGCGAGTTGATCGCAATGTCTCCGCTGCCTTTCCGTAATTCGAGCGCTCGCGTAGTTTCATCCGGAACTACGGCGAATCGCACGCGAGTCAACTTTGGATTTCCCCCCCAATAGTGGTTGTTTCTCTCGACGATGACTTCCCGGTCTGTCTCCGCGCTCACGAACCGGAAGGGACCCGAGCCGATGGGACGTCGCGTCATCTCATCGCCGCTGCCGAAGGGTACGATGCCGATCGCGCCGTCCGACAAATTCCAGAGCAGCGTCGCATCCGGCTCTTTCAAGTGAAAGACCACCGTGTGGTCGTCGGGTGCGTCGATGTGATCGACAAACTTATAGACTGCCGTTTTCGTGCTGCGGATTTTTCCTTGCAGCAAAGAATCGAAGGTCCACGTCACGTCGCGTGCGGTCAGCGCCCGCCCATCATGGAAATGAACTCCACGATGAAGATGGAAGACATACGTGATCGGGTCGGGCATCTCCCACTTCTCCGCCAGGCCCGGAGCGACGTTCAGATTCTCTCCGCGCGAAAGCAGGTCATCGAAGATGAGGCTATCGATGCGCTCGGATTGTGCATCAAGCCCAATCCGCGGATCGAGATTGGTTGGACTCGATTCAATGAGCATGACCAGCGTATTGGGCGCAGGTTTGGTTGTGCAGGAAACCAATAATAGCGGCGTAAGGACGCACAGGATCCGGAAGGCGGCGAGATTGTTCGATGAGCAGATTCTCAGAACCAGCCAAAATCTGCTGGGCTTTACAGTATGAAGCCCGAGGCGTGAGCTGGGAAGATCACGCATACGAGATTTTTCCCAGAATTGCCGGACGCTTCGCCCCGGTCGCCGACGCGACATTCGATGGCCGCCGATGCCATGTTTTGTACGCCAGCACGGCGAACGCCACGGCCTCTTTCGCTTCCGACGGCAATCCAAACTCGTCGGAGAATCGTAATCGCACTCCCATCGCCTCCAGATTCTCCTTCAGCATTCGGACGAGAGTCGAATTCTTTGCCCCGCCACCGGAGAGAATCATTTCGCGAAACGACTGCCTCCCGATCGGCATGACGAAACGCTTCACCGCCTCTGAGATCGATCGGGCCGTGACTGCCGTGGCTGTGGCGACCACATCTTCTTTGCGCGATTTTCCGCACGCACGCAAAAACTCGCCTACAAATTCGCGCCCGAACTCTTCCCGTCCAGCGGTTTTCGGTGGGCGAGCCCTGAAAAAGGCGCGTTTCAAAATTGCTTCCACAACAGAATCAATCACTCGGCCGGACGCGGCAAACCTGCCGCCTCGGTCAAACGGCTTGCGGAACAACTTTTCAGTCACTTGATCGATGACCATGTTGCCGGGTCCGGTGTCGAACGCGATGACGTCTTCCGTGGTCGCAGCTGCTGGAATCGCGGTCAGATTCGCAATTCCGCCAACATTCTGGACAATCCTCCCGATCTCGTCATCGCGAAAAAGAATGTAGTCGAGAAACGGAACCAACGGCGCGCCTTTTCCGCCGACAGCCATATCGGCGGGCCGGAAGTCTGAAACCACCGGCACATCCACGCGAGACGCAATAATGGCCGCTTCTCCCGTTTGCCACGTCGTGCTCACTCGCCTTCTTAAGAATGTTGTGGCTTCACCCTGATGGTAGATCGTCTGGCCGTGGCAGCCGACCAGATCTGCTTTTATGCCGAACTTTGTTTGTGCCGCGAGAACGGCTTCCGCGTAGAGCGTTCCGAGAAGAACATTCAGCCGAGCCAGATCGGCGACGCTCGCCCGCTCGGCATTCATCGCCGCAAGAATCGCAGTGCGCACAGGCGTGGGATAAGAATATTGAGCGTGTGCTAGAAGTTTAATTCTGCTTTGGTGCTTCCGCCCGCGCGAGGAAACTCTGTCCGAATGAGCCTTTCCGCCAATCCGCACCAGGGCGACGTTGATTCCATCAGCAGACGTCCCGCTCATTACGCCGGCTACGATCATCGCCCGATCATTCATGCGCAGCCGATTCCGGATGCTCCAGATTTTCCAGTCTCACTTGTTCGCCGAACTCCCACAGCTTGCGCCGCAACTTCTCGATCGTCGTCGCAGACGGCCGTCTCACTCCGCGCAACTGCTTTGCGTGTTTTTTCTTGAAGGCGAGCAGGCGCCTTTGTGATTCCGCCGCCCGTCGCGCGAATTTCTTGTCTCGCTCAATGGTCTTTGTTAGCGTTTCACAGGCTTCCAGTACGCGATCTTCGCGATGGCAAACCAGGCAAAGGTCTCCGCCGGCGCGGACGAACTCAATGGCGGCCTCTCCAACCGAAGCTGCCGATAACAGTCCGCCCATTTCCAGATCGTCCGACACGATAAGGTTTCTGTATCCGATTCGCCTTCTCAGAATTCCAGAAATCCAGCTCTTCGACAATGTTGCTGGAACCTTCTGCCCGCTAACCTTCGGATACGCCGCGTGCGAAACCATCACAAAGGGCAAGCGTCGGCGCAGGTTGCGGTAGGGAAGCAGGTCTTCATTCCATAGCTTTCGCAACGGCTTTTCGATGACCGGCAATTTGTGATGACTATCAAGACGTCCCTCACCCAGACCCGGGAAATGCTTGCCGCATCCCAGAACTCCGCCGTTGTCGAAACCTTGCAGGAATTCGCGCGCGTACGTCGTTGTCTTGCGGGGATCGGCAGAAACCGTGCGTGATCCCATTACCTTTAGCGACGCAGGAAACGCCAGGTCGAGCACTGGAGCGAAGTCGACATTAAATCCGAGCGCGCGGCAGTTCGCGGCGATGAGTTCTCCGTGTTTGCGAAACATGGAACGGTCGCCCGTCGCGAAAACATCGGTGGCCGCCGGTGTGGGACCCATCAAGTCGCGCAGGCGATCAACGCTGCCGCCTTCCAGATCAATGCATGTAAATAATGGAGTGGCCACGCATCGTTGACATTCGCGCAGAAGCTGCCACGTCTGCTCGGCAGACTGGATATTTCGCGCGAACAGGATCACTCCTGCAGGCTGCACCCAATCGAGCAGTGCCCGAAGCCCCGGCGTCATCTGCCTGCCATCGAAACCGATGATCAAGAGTTGACCAGCAGGCTTAAGCCTATATGCGAGTCGGGTCAACGTTCAGCTCCCCGAGGATCAGGCGTTTGATCCCATCGGATGACACCCCTGAGCCACTGAAAAATTGCCACGGAGAACAGCAAGAGCGCCATCTGGTTTAAGTCAGACCCACTCACGGCCGCTATGTGGCGCACGTTAGAAGAAATATTAAAGCAGCCCAACAGGACAAAACTCGCCAGCTTGGCCCCCATCAACGCGCACGCAATCTTGGCAGTTTTCTGTGGAAGCAGGAAAGTAAACATACATAAAAAAACGCCTGCGATGGCTTCGAAGATCGAGTTCCAGATGCTCCAAAAGTTTCTGAGGACGTGCGTCGGACCCGCCGGCTGATTCCACATAAAACGCCGAACATCAGCGACGAACCACAACACGCACACGATTAGCAAGGCCACCATGCCGAAGGCAGTGATCCAGTCACTATCGATGGCGATGCCACGACGGTGCGGGGAAGCTTGGGATTCTTCTGTCATTCAATTTGTTTCTTCAATTCGGCCAGCAAATTCAGCGCCTCCAGCGGCGTCAGGCGATTAAGGTCAACCTCGCGCAATCTCTCCAGCACCGGCTGCGACAGCGGAGTGAAAATCGTCAATTGCGCCGCCGGCGGAGTCGCTCCCGGAGAAAGATGCGCCGTCGCTTGTGCCTCCGCCAGTTCGTGCTCGGCCAGCACTTCGCGCGCCCGCCGGACCACTTCATTCGGAAGTCCCGCCAGTTTTGCCACTTCAATTCCATAACTGCGGTCGGCCGCGCCCGGCTCAACTTTCCGCAAAAACACAATGCCGCTGCCGGTTTCCTTGACCGACACGTGAAAGTTCTTCACGCCGGAAAGTTGATCGGCGAGTTCGGTCAATTCGAAGTAATGCGTCGCAAACAGAGTTTTGGCGCGCACCCGCGCATGCAGATATTCCACGGCAGCCCACGCGATTGCCAAGCCATCATAAGTGGCCGTGCCGCGCCCGACCTCATCCAGCAGGATCAGGGAGCGCGCGGTCGCCGTATGCAGAATCGCTGCGGTCTCCGTCATCTCCACCATGAACGTCGAACGTCCGCGCGCCAGGTTATCGCTGGCGCCTATGCGCGTGAAGACGCGGTCCACCGCATTCAATCGTGCCGAGCGTGCAGGGACGAACGATCCCATTTGTGCCATGATCACGATGAGCGCTGCCTGGCGCAGATACGTCGACTTGCCTCCCATATTCGGCCCGGTCAGCAGCAGAACGTTGTGCGTGGTCGAGTTAAGAAAAAGATCGTTTGGGACGAAACGGTCGCTGCCGCCAGCCATCTCTTGCTGCTCAATCACCGGATGCCGGCCTTCGATAATCTCCAGTTCACCGTCATTGTTTGATTTGATGAATTGCGGCCGGCAGTAATTGCGCAGCGCCGCGATAAGCGCAAACGCGGCCAGCACATCTACTTCGGCCATCGCCAACGCCGTCCGGCGGATCGGCTTCGCCTCCGCCGCGATCGCGCCGCGCAGTTCGGTGAAAAGCCGCCGTTCCAGCTCAACAATTTTTTCCTGCGCGTCGAGAATCTTCGCTTCGTACTCCTTCAGCTCCGGAGTGGTGAAGCGCTCCGCCGCAACCAGCGTCTGCTTACGCTCATAGTCAGCCGGCACAAGATGCAGGTTCGGCTTGGACACTTCAATGTAATAGCCGAAGATCGAGTTGAACTTCACCTTCAGGGAGGAGATTCCCGTTCGTCCACGCTCGCGCTGCTCGATCTGCGCCAGAACCTGCTTGCTGTTGCGGGAAAGCTCCCGCAGTTCGTCCAGTTCACGATCGACGCCGGCGGCGATCACGCCGCCGTCCGCAAAACTCAGCGGCGGTTCCGGCACGATGGTCGTCTCGATCCGCTCCCGCAGATCGGCGAGCTCGTCCAGCGATGCATGCAGCTGTCCGAGGCGCTCTGCCGGAAGTTCCGCCAGCGCAGCTTTCACCATTGGAATTTTCTTGAGAGACGCCGCCAGCGCCAGCACATCCCGCGGATTCGCCGTCTCCAGCGTGACCCGGCTCAAAAGGCGTTCCAGATCGAGCACGCCATCCAGCGCTCGCCGCAACTCCTCGCGCCTCACAATGTCTTTCACCGCAGCGTCGACTGCATCCAGCCGCGCATTGATCTCGGCTACCTCGAGCGACGGCCGCAGCAGCCACGCGCGCAGCAGCCGCTTTCCCATCGGCGTCATCGCCGCATCCATCGACCGGAACAAGGTCACGCCCGCGTCGGTTCCGGCAAATAGCGGCTCAATCAGTTCGAGATTCCGCACCGTGACCGCGTCGAGCACCAGGCAATTCTGCCGTTCATACCACCCGATGCGATCGACATGATCCAGCTTTCCGCGCTGCGTAGACCGAACGTAATGCAGAATCGCTCCCGCCGCCGAAGCTGCGGCAGTTTTTCCCGCCAGCCCGAACCCTTCAAGCGACAAAACGCCGAATTGATTTTCCAGCAGCGGAATGGCGTGGTCAGGAGAAAAAATCCAGTCCTCAAGTGGCGTCTCGGCGTAAGCAGCTCCTGACCTTTGCGGACGCGGGCCGGGTACTCCTGTGTTTTCGATCAAACGAGCAGCTTTCACTTCAAACAGCGGCGCGGCGGACGCATACAGCAATTCTCTCGGCCGCAGCTGCTCCAGTTCTTCCTGCACGCGCGATAGCGCCGTTTCTCCAGCGAACTCAGTCGCTCGAAACTCCCCCGTCGACAAATCCAGCGCGGCCAGACCAACCCGATCGTTCACCTGTGCAATGGCCGCAAGGAAATTGTTTTCTTCCGAGCCCAGAGACGAATCCGCCGCCGTCCCCGGCGTCATCACCCGCGTGACTTCACGCCGCACCAGTTTCTTTGCCAGCCGCGGATCTTCCATCTGCTCGCAGATGGCAACCTTGAAACCCTTACGAATGAGTTTTCCGATATATCCTTCGGCCGCGTGGTAAGGGACGCCGCACATCGGTACGGCAATACCTTTTTCCTTGTTGCGCGATGTCAGCGTGATCTGCAGCTCTTTCGAGGCGACGATCGCATCCTCGAAAAAAAGCTCATAGAAATCGCCGAGCCGGAAAAACAAAAGCGCGGTGGGATGTTCTTTCTTAACGGCAGCGTATTGCCGCATCAGCGGAGTGGACGGCTCGGTCATTACCATTCAACGGCGTGGCAGGGCTTCGGCGGATTATAACAAACGCGGGTGTCCCAACACGGTGCCCCATCCTGGTCGCGTGTTTGCGACAGACGGGATTTCGATTTCTCTATCGCTCGCACAGGATCTTCCTACAAATACGGTTGACTCTGATTCGCGACTGGTGTTTTCTTTTCCCATGGAGCTGCGCAAAGATCCGATCACGCGTTCGTGGGTCATGACCGGCGACGATGCCGGCGAAAGCGGTCCACGCCCGTCCTCGACGTGCCAGTTCTGCGCCGACTCCGTCTCGCCCGGTCAGATAATCGCCTCCTCGCCCGACGGTCCCGGCACGCCATGGTCAGCCCGCGCTGTCGTTCATCCGATGCCGCTTTATCACATTGAAGGCGAGCCCGGCCGCCGCGGCGACGGCCTCTACGACCGCATGCATTCCGTCGGAGCGCATGAGGTGCTGGTGGAAAATCCCCAGCATGATCGGCATCTTTGGAGTGCCAGCGACGACGAAATCGGTCATTTCCTTCGTCTCGCCGCGCAACGCATCCTCGATCTCAAGCGCGATCCGCGCATCAAGTACGTCAGTCTTTTCAAGGATTACGGCAGGAACGCCGGGCAGGAATTCAGCCATCCCACTTCGCAAATCACCGCGACCATGTTCGTCCCCCGTCGCGTACTCTATGAACTGCGCGCCGGACGCGAATATTTCATCGGAAAAGAGCGCTGTGTTTTCTGCGACATCATTCACCAGGAGGAACGTCAGGCCCTTCGCGTACTCGAAGCTCGTGGCGACTATTTAGCGCTCTGCCCTTATGCGCCGCGCGTGCCCTACGAGACCTGGATTCTGCCGCGCTATCACGATGCTTCTTACGAGCGTGCCAGCCTGAATCGTCCAGGATTGCGCGTGAATCTTGCCGCTCTATTGCGCCGCACGCTGCAGCGCGTCCGCACAGTCACGGAAGATTTTCATCTCGTCCTGCACACCTCGCCGAGCAGCCTGCATCCTTCGAGGAGTCTTGGATATTGGAAGACGATTGACGACGACTATCATTGGCACATCGAGATTCTGCCGATCATCGGATCGAAGTCGAAATCATATACCTTCAAAGAGGTTTACTATTCGCCTGTGAGCTCCGAGACCGCCGTGAAACAATTGCGCGAAGCGAGGATCGATGGCTAGCTCTTCCGCCAGGACAAGGCCATGACGGTTCGCCGGCTCAAAACCTATACCGGGGCGCAAGGCTACGTCTATCAGTATTACTTTGTCGGCAAGCGCCCCGCGCTTCCTGATGATCCCGAGTCTCCCGCCACCGAGTTCGTCTTCGACGTCACTTCCGACCGGAAGCTGACGTACTCTATCAGCATCTTTCTTCCGCACAAGCCGGTCGAGGATTGGGCCGCCGTCCACGGTCGTCCGCTCAACGATGCCGAGCAGTACGCCGCGGTAAAGCTTCGCCTGTTCCGCGCCTTCGATGAACTCGAGGACGTCATGGCCAAGGGCCGCCGCTTGACCATCGATTCCGCTCTGCTTGAGGAAGCTCTCTCCAGCCTTGGCGTCGACTGACCGCGACCAAACATCGCACCCTTACGGGATTCTCAAGAAGCCGTGGCTGGCATTGTTCGCATCCAGGTAATTGCCGCCAACCCAATTCTCGTCGTTCATCGCATCCGGAAAAGTGCCTTGGCCCGCGCTTGATCCTGCTCCCGGAGCGTCAAATACCGTAATCACAGCATCAGTATTCCTTATAAACCCATGCACCACGTTGTTCGAGTCCGTGCAAGGTCCGGCAACCACTCCTCGAAGATTGAAAACTTCCGGCAGCGTGCCTTGTCCTGATGACGTGCCTGCGCAGGGTGCGTCATATTCGATGAGGGTGCCGTCAGGGTAGCGGATAAACCCATGCGACACACTGTGGGAATCGTAGTACACACCCGGAACCGTAAAGTCATCGCTTATTCCGTCCGTATCCGTGCCTTGACCGGGGCCAGTGCCCGCGCCCGGGGCGTTGATGACGACGAATGTGCCGTCAGCTAACCGGAAGTAGCCGTGCAACACGCTGCTGTCGTCGATGATCGCTCCGGCAACCGCCCCCTCCAGGTTCAAACCGATGCCCTCGGCCGTACCTGTTCCCTGAATCGCGCCCGTGCCTGCCCCGGGTCCCTCGTAGGTGAAGATCGAACCGTTCGGGGAGCGCAGGAATGCGTGCGCCCGATTCACCGAGTCGAAGACATATCCGGCAATCTCTCCCCAAAAATTGATGTTGTACGAGAGCGTTCCCTGGCCGGCGCCGGTGCCCGCATACGGAGCATCGTACGTAGTGACGTTGCCATTGGCCGTGCGGATAAATCCATGACTCACGTTATCCGCGTCTATATAAACGCCGGTGATCGACCCAAAAAAGTTTATGCTGGCCGGCATTGTGCCTTGCCCCGACCCGGTTCCTGCTCCAGAGACGTTGAACGTTGTGTAGTTGCCCTGACTGCTGCGGATGAATCCGTGCAAGACGCCGCTCGGGTCAACGAAGTATCCGAAAACCACCCCGGTGTTGGTCACGTTCTGAGGAAAGGTTCCTTGCCCTTGGCTGCTACCGGCGCCCGGCGCGTCGATCGTTATATATGTCTGGGCACTTGCTGTGCTAACCGCCAAAAACAATAGGATCACTGGCATCCAAAGTTGCTCCCTCTTCATGGCATCCTCTCAATCTGAGTTCGGCGAGATGTGTTGAGTTGGCTGGATACGGGTTGTTCGCGGTGTTGCGGCGATGCAGTTGTCACTGATGCAATCGTCATTCCAGTGAGCGCCCTTCAGCTCGAGGCCTTGCCGGCGTTTCCAGCCAAGGCGCACGACTCTACAGGTGTGGGATTCAGAGTTACGGCAGCGGTCAACACACTTACAGGATGTTTGTTAAATCAGCAGAGCGCGTTGGGTGGCTAACAGATTGATCTGAGCGTGGGTTTCTACCAGAAACAGAATTTACTCTCGTGTCGCTTTCGGAAAATCGTAGAGCGCAGGCACAGTCGACATCACCCGGCTGAATGTTCGCGATTTCGCCAGGCGGTCGGTGTCTGAGATAATCGTTGCGTATCGCTCTCATGAAAAAAGTTACTTTTATCCTTTTCACCACAATCCTCGTGGCGCTTCCTGCCTTGTCGCAAACCTCCCGCTGGAGCGAGCAAAAGGCCGGCAATTGGTACGCCCATCAGCCCTGGATCGTCGGCAGTAATTTCTTGCCAAAGTCGGCGATCAACGAACTGGAGATGTGGCAGGAGCCGACTTTCGATCCCGCCGAAATCGACAAAGAACTCGGCTGGGCCGAAGCCATGGGCATGAATACCATGCGGGTTTTTCTTCACGACCTGCTCTGGCAACAGGATTCCGCCGGTTTTCGCCATCGCATCGATCAATTTCTTACCATCGCCGCCCGCCATCACATCCGTCCGATCTTTGTCCTCTTCGATTCCTGCTGGGATCCCTTGCCGCATCTCGGCCCGCAGCATCCGCCCATTCCCGGCGTGCACAATTCCGGATGGGTACAAAGTCCCGGCGCCAGGGCGCTCGCCGATCCCGCGCAATATCCGCGGCTGGAGACTTATGTGCAGGGCGTCGTCGGGGCGTTCGCCAACGACGATCGCATTCTCGCTTGGGATGTCTGGAATGAACCCGGCTCCGACACGACCGGGAGTTATCCGCGCACAGAAATGAAGATGGCGGACAAGATCGCCCGCGTAACCGAGCTTTTGCCGCAGGCGTTTCAGTGGGCGCGCGATGCCAATCCCACGCAACCGCTCACCAGCGGAGTCTATGAGATCGATACCGCCGCGGATGAAAATTCGCAGGACGCGCTTGAGAGAATTCAGTTGCGCGAATCTGACATCATCACCTTTCACAACTACAGTTGGCCCGAATCATTCCGCAGCGAAGTCGCATGGCTGCGAAGATTTCACCGCCCCATCATCTGCACGGAATATATGGCGCGCTCCATCGGCAGTTTGTTTGACACGATCTTGCCGATCGCCAAGCAGGAGCACGTCGGCGCGATCAACTGGGGCTTCGTCGCTGGCAAAATGCAGACCTACTATCCGTGGGATTCCTGGGACCATCCCTATATTAAGGAGCAGCCGCCGGTGTGGTTTCACGACGTTTTGCATCC
>DATKQB010000109.1:0-15363 GCA_035523795.1 Verrucomicrobiia bacterium
GCGGCCATCGGATTCCGCCTTTCGCTCCCCGCCGCGAGCGACCGTTGGGCGGAACGGTTGGTAGGAATCACGCTGTTGACCCTGGGACTGTACGTTCTGGGAACGTTCTTCCGTCCCTCTTCCCACCATCATGCACGGCCGCGAACGCGAATCACGCTCCTCATTAATGGCGTTCTGTGGGTCTACTGGCGGCTGAGCCGGATTTTCGGCGGCACGCGCGTAAGGCCTCCGGAGGTATTTAAGGATGGATACGGAACGACTTCGACCTTCCTGGTCGGAGTGATTCACGGGCTGGGCGCGGAGACTCCGACCCAATTGCTGTTGTTCCTGGTCGCTGCGAATCTGGGCGGGACCGGCGCGGGACTGCTCGGATTGCTGATGTTCATCCTCGGCCTGCTGATCATGAACACGCTGATGTGCGGTATGGCGGCGGGATTATTTTCGCTCGACAAGCTTCGCACCTGGCTGTCTCCGGCGGGAGAATCTCATGGATTCATCGCGCGCGCGCTCACCAAGATGCTAAACGCCGTCAGCGCCAACGCCATAAGCAGTCTCACTCTTCTGACTTCCGCCTACAGTATCGTGGTAGGAGCGATTTTCCTGCTGGGTGCTGCAGATAAGCTGCCGTCTCTCACGTAGGAACCTCATGTCGTCCTGAGCAAGGCGAAGAACCTATGCAATTTGTGGTC
Source organism: Verrucomicrobiia bacterium (assembly GCA_035523795.1). Classification (GTDB taxonomy): domain Bacteria; phylum Acidobacteriota; class Terriglobia; order Terriglobales; family Acidobacteriaceae; genus Sulfotelmatobacter. The sequence goes on from DATKQB010000109.1 coordinate 690, forward strand.
GCGAAACCAGCGGCATAGGATCTTCGCGGCAAACTGCGCCGCGTAGGAGGACAAGGCCAAGAGAGATCCGCGCCCATATCGAAATCCGTCCAAGATTACCCCCGTAATCTCCATGCGGCAATTACCGTTGACCGGTCTCCGGCTGGCTTCGTAGAGTTGCCAGCAGGGGGTTGTATGAAAGATATCCATGAGGTCCTGCGGCAGAAGCAGGCGAAGTACGCCCAACTTGGCAAGCAGATCGAGATGCTGCAGCAGGCGGCAGAAAAGCTACGTGAAGTAGCGCCGCTGCTCGCCGAAAGCGACGACGAGGACAACTCCGTTCTGGCGGAAGGTGATGATGCCTCCGTGCTAGCCGATGCGGCCAAGGCCGGCGCCGGTTCCAGCAGCGCTGCCTCCTCGAAGTCAGGGCGCCCGGCAGCTCCCCGGTGGCCGTAAGGCTCTTAAAATTGGCCGTCGGATTCGATTATGACTCTTCAAGCGCTACTGGTTTCCAGCGATGACGCCGCGGCGGACGTCCTAGGCCGAATCCTGCCTGCGCTCGGTTTCGCCATGGATCGCTCCAGCGATCCGGAAGCAACCGCCGCGCGAATTCAGCAGCAGAAGTTCGACGTTATCCTTACCGACTACGACGATCCGAAAGCAGCCAGCGATGTGGTCGAACTGGCCAAGCAACTCGGGGCCGGTTCTCTGAGCGTGGCCCTCGTAGCCGACGCCATGAAAGTCCGGGAGATTCTGAACGGCGGCGCGCAGTTTGTCCTTTATAAGCCCCTCTCCGAGGATGCCGTACGTGCCGGCTTGCGCCCGGTCGCCGCTCTGTTAAGCCGCGAACGTCGCCGTGCGTTTCGTGTTCCAGTGCAGGCTCCAGTCGAAATCACGCTTGCGGAAGGCCGCAAGCTGGATGGCATCCTTCTCGATCTGTCCGAGACCGGCATGGATGTGCTTACGGCCGAGGCTCAAGTTGCGGGCTCATCCCTGAAATTTCATCTGCAATTGCCAGATGGTGGTCTCCAACTCGATGCCGAGGGGCGCGTAGCCTGGGCCAATCCCAACGGGCAAACAGGGGTTCACTTCATCGATCTGCCGGAAGCCGTTGCATCCCAACTTAAAGCCTGGCTCAAAGCCGCCGTGGCCAATACCGGCGACGAGAGTGACGAGATCGTTCCGCACTGCAAGCTCACTGACTTGAGCTTGGGGGGATGCTATGTGGAAACCGACGCTCCGTTTCCCGAACGCGCATTAATCGATCTGTGCTTCAAGACCGGCGAACTTGAAGTTCATACCGAAGGCATGGTGCGAGTCGCGCATCCTGGCCAGGGCATGGGAGTTGAGTTTCCTTCCCGAACATCCGAGCAGCGCCAGCAGGTCGAGAACCTGATCAATTTCTTGCGCAGCAGCCGGGATACGACTCCGGAGTTGAACATTTCTCCGCGCGCTCTGGTCGCGGATCTCGCCCAGTTCGAAAGCGGCGAATCGTCGAGTGATCCGTCGGAGATGGAAGACCTGTTGCTCGAACTACTGCGCCGCGGAACCACGCTGCAACAGGAAGAATTCCTGACGGAACTCCGCCACCAGCGCGGTCCCGCCGACGTAGCCCCCGCCTAGTCTCTCTTTGCCGATCTCTCAGCAATCTCAAAGCTGACTTCAATATACTGACTACGTTCGCTGGAGTGCCATCTGAGCGAGGACGCGCACACAATTCCGGTAGCACAGAGCAAGTCCATTACATCCCATGAACCGATGGCGCCCAATGCGGCGCAGGACGGTTCACTGCTTTGGACCCCATTGCTGGCACTCGCCTCGGCCGCTTTTCTGGTTGAGATTCCATTCTTTTTCTTTGGCACGCCGTCCGGGCACGATGTTGAATTCCATCTGTATTCCTGGCTGGAAGTATTGAGACAGTGGAAGCAGGGAGTCTGGCTGCCGCGCTGGGCCGCGCTGGCGCACTTCGGGTACGGCGAGCCAAGATTTATTTTCTACCCTCCCGCTTCGTGGGCGCTGGGTGCCGTGCTGAGCGCAATCGTTCCCTGGCGCTTGGCATCTCCTGTCTACATTTGGCTCGTGCTGGTACTGGCCGGAGCCTCGATGTTCGTCCTGGCCCGCCGCTGGCTTTCGCGACCCGGGGCCGTCTTCGCAGCCGTGCTGTACGCGGTGAACCCGTATCACCTCGTCATCGTGTATTGGCGAAGCGCATTCGCGGAACTGCTGGCAAGTTGCCTGATTCCGCTGCTGTTTCTGTTCGTGCTGAGGGCCGCCGACGGTCAGCGGCGCGCCGTGATTCCTCTCTCCTTGCTGCTTGCTGCAGCCTGGCTGACCAACGCACCCGCAGCCGTAATGATTCATTATTCGCTTGCGCTTCTGATCCTGCTGTTAGCGTGGCAGCGGCGGTCACCGAAACTCGTGTTACTTGGCGGAGGCGCGGTTGCACTCGGTGCGTGCCTGGCTGCGTTCTATCTGGTGCCGGCAATTTATGAGCAGAAGTGGGTGGACATCGCACAGGCAGTCTCAGCCGGTTCGCGTCCGCAGGATAATTTCCTTTTCATCCACACGACGGATGCTGATCACGATGCCTTCAATCGAATCATTTCGTGGCTCGCAGTGCTGGAGATCGCCGTCACTCTCGCGGCCGCCTGGAGTGCCAGAAAATGGCGCGCCACCAGGCCCGAAATCTGGAACACGCTGGTAGCCTGGGGAACGGCATGCACTATCGCCATGTTCCCAGTCACGGCCGTGTTGTGGAAGTATTTGCCTAAGCTCGAGTTCATGCAGTTTCCATGGCGCTGGCTGCTGTGCCTGAGCATGATATTCGCGCTCTTTGTAACGATCGGGCTGCGGCGTTGGTGGGTGCGGGCATTCGTCTGCGCGGTCGTGATTCTTGTGATCGCACTGGCGTGGACTCGGATTCAGACGCCTTGGTGGGACAACGCATCCGACCTACGGGAAATGCAGGACAATATGACGGACCAGATCGGCTATGAAGGGACGGACGAATACACTCCCGTAGGAGCCGATCCGACAGCGATTGATAAAGATGCGTCGAAGGTCAAAGTGGAGGGCGCGGCGCAGGCTGCAATCCACGTCTACAACTGGGATGCCGACTCCAAATTCTTTACCGCCGAGATGTCGGCTCCCGATCATCTGGCTCTGAAGTTATTTGCCTATCCCGCGTGGAGGGTCGAGGTAAACGGCCGGCTCATCCAGACAGCGCCGCGTGAGAGTACGGGACAAATCGTGGTTCCGGTCGGGACGGGAATGAATCGCGTACGGATCCAGTTCATTCGCACTTGGGATCGAAAGGTTGGTGGTTGGGTCTCTTTCGCGGCAGCGATCTGTGCCGCCTTCTGGTGGTTTCGCAAGCGACCAGAACGCAAGTGAGCGGCAGATGTGCTTGCGGTGTGTTTCCAATGTGTCCCCCGTGGTGAAGGGTTAAATCACGATGAGACGAATCCTCATTGCCACTTCGAATCCCGGAAAATTGCGCGACTTTGCCGGAGCCGCGTCAGCTCACGGAATTGAGATCGCGGGCATCCCCAACTTCGACGCGCTGCCCACCGTGGTCGAAGATGGAACTACGTTTGAAGAAAACGCCCGCAAAAAAGCAGAACAGTACGGTCGCTACATGCCGGGCGAAATTGTCGTTGCCGATGACTCCGGATTGGAAATCGATGCGCTCAACGGCGAGCCGGGCGTGCACTCGGCGCGCTATGCCGCTCCCGATCTGCATGGGACGCAACCGCACCAAGCTGGGGCGAATACAGATGACCAAGCGAACAATGCGCGCGTGCTGCGGGAATTGAAAGATATTCCTCCGGAAAAACGCACCGCACGATTCGTATGTGTGCTCGCAGCGGCGCGCGACGGCAAGACGCTGGCCACATTTCGCGGTACGGCGGAAGGAGTCATGCTCGATGCTTCGCGAGGGGCGAACGGCTTTGGATACGATCCGCTCTTTTATTTTCCGCCAATTCAAAAAACATTCGCCGAGCTGAGTGCCGAAGAAAAAGCGCAGTACAGCCATCGCGGCGCAGCTTTCCGACAACTTCTGGACTGGTGCGATCGAACCTAAACCGGAAAGGCTGTTACGCCTTGCCCTCGGATTCCTTGACTTCCCTTCTCTCGCGGCCAGATAATGTCAGGTTCTTTTTTCATTGCAGATTTACAGGAGCCTTTTCGTGGCGTCCGCAGCCAGTCCTACTGCTCCCGAGCTCGCCAAACCCGAGTCCGCCAGAGACGACAAGAAATATAGTGCGCATGGCGTCGCCCCGTTGCGCGCCGGCCAGGGGAGTTCGTTTTTCTGGCGCCGCCTGCATTCGCTGACCGGCATTGTTCCTGTCGGCGCATTTCTCTTCGAACATATTTTGATCTCGAACTCGACCGCCATCAGCGGCCCCGCAGCCTATGCCCGCCAGGTAAGTTTCCTGGCAAACCTCCCGCTGGTATTTTTTCTTGAACTGTTCGGCATCTGGCTGCCCATCGCTTATCACGGGCTCTACGGCTTCTACATCTGGTATCGCGGCGATGCGAATACAGTCGCCTATCCCTGGACCGGCAATTGGATGTATACCCTCCAGCGCTGGACGGGAGCCATCGCATTCATCTACATCGGTTGGCATGTGTACACCATGCGATTTGCAGGCGCCGATCTACACATGGATCCCGCTCTTTCCTTCGGGAAGGTTCAGCATGAGGTGCTTCAGACACCTCTGTTCCTTTTTTATGTGGTCGGGCTGATCGCCGCGTCCTGGCACTTTGCTTACGGAATCTGGTTGTTCTGTGCCAAGTGGGGCATCGTTTCCGGCGAGGTGGCGCGAAAGCGATTTCTTGCTGTCTGTCTCGCATTCTTTTTTGTACTGAGTGGCGGTGGGCTGGCTAGCCTGACTTCGTTCCGGTCACGTCCGCAACAGCCGTATGAGTCCGGCGCAACGAACGACCAGCAAATGACGCAGACTCGATAGCGAGTTTTTCGATAAGGAAGTTGTTCATAGGGAAATCATGGCAGCAGCTCCAAGAATCATCGTAATCGGCGGGGGGTTGGCCGGACTATCCGCGGTCATCAAGATTGCTGAGATGGGCGGCATGGTCGACCTGTTCTCGATCGTGCCGGTGAAGCGCTCGCACTCGGTTTGCGCGCAAGGCGGCATCAACGCGGCGAAAAACCTTAAGGGTGAAGGCGACTCCACCTGGCAGCATTTCGATGACACGGTGTATGGCGGAGATTTTCTTGCGAATCAGCCCCCGGTCAAGGACATGTGCGAAGCGGCGCCTGGCATCATCGATCTTCTCGACCGTATGGGCGTCCCCTTTAACCGCACACCCGAGGGATTGCTCGATTTCCGCCGCTTCGGCGGAACTTTGTACAATCGCACGGCCTTCGCTGGCGCAACGACGGGACAGCAGCTTCTCTATGCGCTCGACGAACAGGTCCGCCGCTACGAGTCCGAAGGAAAGGTAAAGAAGTACGAACACTGGGAGTTCCTGTCGGCCGTCCTCGATGGAAACCGCGTCTGCCGCGGCATCTGCGCCATGGATCTGCGCTCGATGGAAGTGCGCACCTTCCCCGCCGACGCCATCATCATCGCCACCGGTGGTAACGGCGCCATCTTCGGCAAATCGACGAATTCCGTCGTCTGCACCGGATCAGCCCAGTCGGCACTCTATCAGCAGGGATGCTACTACGCTAACGGCGAGTTCATTCAGGTTCATCCCACGTGCATTCCGGGCGAAGACAAGCTGCGGTTGATGTCGGAATCGGCCCGCGGGGAAGGCGGACGCGTGTGGGTGCCGAAAACACCGGGCGATAAGCGCGCTGCCAAGTCAATCCCGCAAAGCGAACGCTGGTACTTCCTCGAAGAGTGGTATCCCAAGTATGGCAATCTTGTTCCCCGCGATGTCGCCACGCGCGCAATCTTCAAAGTCGTCTACGAGTACAACCTCGGCATCGACGGCAAGCCGATGGTTTATCTCGACCTGACGCACATCGATCGCAAGATTCTCGACCGCAAGCTGGAAGGCATTCTCGAAATCTACGAGAAGTTCGTGGGCGACGATCCGCGTGACACGCCGATGAAGATTTTTCCCGGCATGCATTACACGATGGGTGGCCTCTGGATTGATTTCAACCAGGCCACGAACATTCCGGGAATCTTTGCCGCGGGCGAGTGCGAATATCAGTACCATGGCGCGAACCGTCTTGGCGCGAATTCGCTGATGTCATGCATTTACGGAGGAGGCATCGCCGGTCCGAATGCGGTGAAATATGCCCGAGGACTGCAGACCTCTCCGAGCAATGGGCACTTTGAGGCCGAAAAGAAAAAACAGGAAGCGAACAATGCCCTGCTCATGAAGAATGAGGGCAATGAAAATCCGGTCAAACTGTGGCGGGAACTGGGCGAGTTGATGACCAAGGATTGCACCGTCATCCGCTACAACAAGAGCTTGCAGCAAACGGATGTCAAGCTGGTCGAATTGCTCGAACGGTATCGCAAGGTCAACTTGAGCGATAGCACGCTGTGGGCGAATACGACCGTGGTTTTTGCGCGGCAGCTTTACAACATGCTGCAGTTGGCTCGCGTCATTGCGCAAGGCGCGCGCATGCGCGATGAATCGCGCGGCGCACATTACAAGCCAGACTTTCCGGAGCGCGACGACAAGAACTGGTTGAAGACAACGAAAGCATATTTCGCCCCAGATGCGGACGAGCCCAAGTTCGAGTTTGAGCCGGTGGATGTATCGCTGATTCCGCCACGGACGAGGAAATACTGATTGGGTAGGGGCGGCCGCATTCGTCTGCCCCGCGAGGGATAAACCGGCAATCGCACGAGTTCCACTCGTGCCTGAAGGCTAATTGCGAATGGCTGATAAATCCGTCATCTTAAAAATCAAGCGTCAACCGACTCCCACTTCCAAACCCTACTGGGAGGAGTTTTCCCTTCCCTACCGGCCGAACATGAACGTGATCTCCGCGCTCATGGATATTGCCGCCGATCCGGTCACGCGCGACGGCAAGCCGACCACGCCCATCACCTACGATTCCAACTGTCTCGAAGAAGTTTGCGGATCATGCGCCATGCTCATCAACGGCAAAGCGCGGATGGCTTGCTCGGCGCTGATCGATCACCTGGAACAGCCGATTCGCCTCGAGCCATTCTCGAAGTTTCCGGTTGTGCGTGACCTGGCGGTCGACCGCGCCGTGCTGTTCGAAAATTTAAAAATCGTCAAAGCCTGGGTTCCGATCGACGGAACCTATGACCTCGGCCCTGGCCCGCGCTTGTCGCCACAAGAACAGGAAGCCGCGTATCCGCTCTCGCGGTGCATTTCCTGCTGCTGCTGCATGGAAGCCTGTCCGCAATTCGACGAACATACCGGATTCGTAGGCGCGGCGACGATCTCGCAAGTGAGATTATTCAATACGCATCCGACGGGCAAGGCTCTCAAGCATGACCGCCTGGCCGCGCTGATGGGCGACGGCGGCATCCAGGAATGCGGCTACGCCCAGAACTGCGTCGAAGTCTGCCCCAAGGACATTCCTCTGACAAAGTCGATTTCCGAAGTGGGCGGGCAGGTCATGAAGCAGGCATTCAGTGACCTTTTCCGGCGCTGATTTTTGTCATTTCCTACCGTCGCGTAAGGGCCATCCCGCGCCGACGTCCCCAACTTCAGCCGGCATAAGGCTTGCCCGCGGGGCGGTCCGATTCACGAATGGCCCGCCGCGTGCCGATAATATCTAGGGACTCTGTCAACGAGACAGCGGAGTAACCCGAGGTAACCAGTGCGGCATCGAAGCCCTGGAGTACGCAAGTAACCAAAGCGGGTGATTTCGTTTCAGCTCGCTTGACACGATAGCTTAAAATGGGCGCACCGCGCGGAAGAAGTACGCGGGCCAAGCTTGCTCTGAGCTTCACGAGGAAGTTGCAAGAGCCGCAAACCTCAGGATCCACTTCGTGAAAAAGGCAATTACAGTCCGGTTTGCTCTCATTCTTGTTCTCGCCTTTGTGTGCCTGGGCATGTCCGGATCTGCATTCGCCGTGCGCCATTCGATTCGCCAGTCGCACCGGCGGCATCTCCGCTGGCTGCGCTGGAACCCGATGTTTCGGCCATCGCACGAATCGCTGCTCATCCAGAATGCCGAAATCGATCGACTTAATCTGCCGCGCATTCAGGATGACACTGAACTCGAGGCGCTGAAGGCTGATGGCTCGTTGTTGCCGATCGTCCCCAGCGAAGCTCTGCGCATCGAGCCGTCGCTCGATCCCTCCCGCCGCTACTGCCGCCCGTGGACACGCGACTTCGTCGATGACTTGAGCCAGGCTTATTACAACCGCTTCCACCAGCAGATTCAGGTGAATTCGGCGGTCCGCACGGTGAAAGTGCAGCGCAAGCTGCGCCGCCACAATCGCAACGCAGCGCCATGGGAAGGCGATACGGCGTCGTCGCATCTGGCGGGCGTGACCGTCGACCTCCAGCGACGCGGCATGACCAAAGAGCAGATTCGCTGGATGGAGCACTACCTTTTCTACATGAAAGCTCTTGGCCTGGTAGAACCGGAAGAAGAACGGCGCCACTGGTGCTTCCACATCATGGTCAGCGGACGCTATACCGATTGGCGCGAGACCCAGGATGTCGTGCCGCTGGAACGTCCTGACGACCAACCAGAAGAAGGAACTCCCGCGCAGGTCGCGGCAGGCAGCGCGTCCAAGTAGGCATTTCGCGATTCCCCTCCTGGTTCCCTTTTCTCCTTTCTATTACGATTTCTTCCATGATCGTTTTGATGACGGGATTGCCCGGCACTGGAAAAACTACACTCGCGCGCGAACTCGCCACACGCACTCGCGGACGCATCCTGAGCAAAGACGAATTCCGGCATGGATTGTTTCTGCCCGACGAACTCGAATACTCATCGCGGCAGGATGACTTCTGTCTACACCTCATGCTGGAAACGGCTGGATATCTCCTGGCTCGCGACCCGGCGCGATTTGTTTTCCTGGATGGCCGCCCATTTTCGCGTCGGTATCAGATCGAAAACGTTCTTCAAGCAGCTACCTGCCTGCACCAGCCGGCGAGAATTCTCGAATGCGTCTGCTCGGAGGAAAGTGCCAAACAGCGGCTGGAAAAGGATGTAGCCGGCGAGAAGCATCCTGCCGGAAACCGGAACTACCAACTGTACCGGGAAGTGAAGGCTCGCTTCGAAACTATCACGCATCCGAAGACGATTATCGATACCGACCAGCCACTGGCGGCCAGCGTCGAGCAAGGCCTCGCAGCCCTCCGCTGATTCCAGTTTTGCTCAAACACGCCGTTTTTATACAATCGAAAACTTGCTCGTTCAACCCTGAGCCACAACGATGACTAGAGCTTTCTGCATCTTCTTCGTGCTGTCGTCCTTTTGTTTCGCTCAAACATCAACCAACCTGCCTGCCGGTGCGCCGGTCAGTGCACGCGCGCTCGCCATCCACAATTCGGCGATCATCATCGACACTCACGCCGATACGCCACAGCGTTTTCTCGACGAAGGCTTTGACATCGGTTCCACTGATCCCAACGACGTTGGGCATATCAGTCTCGACAAAGCCCGCCGCGGAAATTTGGGTGCGGAATTCTTCTCCATCTGGGTTGAGCCGGAAACCAATCAGGGCCACTTCGCTCGCCATACCTTCGATCTGATCGATTCGGTGTATCAACAGGCAGCGCGGCATCCCGATCGCATGATGATGGCATTCTCTGTCGCGGACATCGAGCGCGCCCATCGCGAGCACAAACTTGCGGCGCTGATGGGCATCGAGGGCGGGCACTCCATCGAAAACGACATTCGCCTGCTGCGCGATTACTACCGCCTCGGCGTGCGCTATATGACGCTGACTTGGTCAAATACGAACGAGTGGGCAGATTCATCCGGCGACATCGACGATGCCAAAGTGCAGCATCACAACGGCCTGACGGATTTCGGCAAGCAGGTTGTGCTGGAGATGAATCGCCTGGGCATGATGGTCGACATCTCCCATGTTTCCGACAAGACTTTCTGGGACACGATCGCAACCACGAAAGCTCCCGTGATCGCGTCGCACTCGTCGGCGCGGGCCTTGGTCGACGCACCCCGAAACATGACCGATGACATGCTCCGCGCCGTCGCAAAGAACGGCGGTGTGGTGCAGGTGAATTTTTTCAGCGGCTTCGACGATCAGAATTATTGGACTGCTTCGAGAGCGCAGTCGAAAGACGAGAGCGTGGCGCAAAAGCAGTACATCGAGAATCTGAAAGCACAGGGCAAGACCGTAACCTTCATGGATGAAGATCGCATCGAGCGCGAGTGGGCCGCGAAAATTCCACGCCCGCCGCTGAAGTCGTTAATCGACCAGATCGATCACGTTGCCAAAGTCGCCGGAATTGATCACGTTGGCCTGGGTTCCGATTTCGACGGCGTCGCCGGCGCGACGCCAATGGGCATTGACTCCGCCGCCGATCTTCCCAAGATCACGCAGGCTCTCCTGGACCGTGGCTACACCGCTCAGGACATTCACAAGATTTTAGGCGAAAACACGCTGCGAGTTTTCGGCGAAGTCGAGCGCATCAGCCGCGAAATGCAGGCGCAGAAAACAATGTAGTTCCCGCACCGAATCCAGAACTGTCATCCTGAGCAACGCGAAGGATCCCATGCGCCCCGGAAGCTGCTACGGCTCCGAACGGAATTCTCCAGAATGGCAAGGATCGGTGGGAAGGCAAGACGCTGGCGTACAATGCAAAGTTGTTTTACTCCATTTATTTTTGAGGCTTTATGAGCAGAAAGAGCGTAATCCTGTTCGTGACACTTCTCGCCGCAATCGCGATGGCGCAATCCAGCCCTCAGTCCAAGACCTCCAAGCCCGGCACCGCGGCAAAACCCGCGCCAAGCAGGCCGACCGCCATCATCCATACGACGGTGGGCGACATGACTTGTACGCTGTTCCCCGACAAAGCGCCCATCGGAGTGGCAAATTTCATTGGGCTGGCCAACGGCACACGCGACTGGAAGAATCCGGTCAGCGGTGCGACCAAGCACGGCGTCCCGCTTTACGATGGCACAATCTTTCACCGCGTCATTCCGGAGTTCATGATCCAGGGCGGTGATCCAGCGGGCAACGGGCAAGGCGATCCCGGCTACGAATTCAAGAACGAAGTTTCCTCGGATCTTCTGTTTGACCGTCCGGGGAGGCTGGCCTACGCGAACTCCGGTCCCGATACCAACGGCTCGCAGTTCTTCATTACCGAGGTTCCCACTCCGCATCTCAACGGGCATTACACCATCTTCGGACAGTGCAACGAGAAAACCGTGGCCCTGGTAAAGCAAATTGCGCGCATGGCGCGGGACCCCCAGAACGATCGCCCCTTCCGTCCGGTGAAGATCACGCATATCACGATTCTTCATGCTGGAGCGAGGCCGGCACATCCTGCCGTGAAGAAGCCAGCAACTACGCCTCAGAAATCAGCGCCCGGCGCCAAGTAGGACCCGGGATTCCGCCGCCATAGTAGCGCCAGTCGCATTCGGATCGAGCCACGTTGCGGCAAGAGAAACCTTGACCGCGAAGGCCGCCAAGAATCCGCAAGGCTCCGCGAAGAACGCCACGCATAGCGAACTGGCAAGCGCTGAGGATTTAGAATTCCTGTACGTCAATTTCTGATGGAAAGGAATGCAAATGACACGTACGCCCGGCACTTACGCGGTATTCGAAACCAGTGAAGGCACATTCACCTGCCGCCTGTTTGAAAAAGACTCGCCCAAAACTGTTGCCAACTTCATCGAACTTGCGGAAGGAACGCGTGAATGGACGCACCCGGCAACTCGGAAAAAGTCCAAGGACCGGCTTTACGATGGAACGATCTTTCACCGCATCATCCCCAACTTCATGATTCAGGGCGGAGATCCCGAGGGCACCGGCCGGGGCGGTCCGGGCTATCAGTTCGAAGATGAGACCAAAGGTTCCCCACACAAGTTTGACAAATCCGGCAAACTCGCCATGGCCAATGCCGGTCCCAATACCAATGGCAGCCAGTTTTTTGTAACGGTTATTCCGACAACATGGCTGACCGGCAAGCACACGATCTTCGGTGAAGTGGTCGAAGGATATGAGACCGTCGAGAAAATCTCGAAGGTCCCCTGTGGCCGCAACGATCGCCCGAACAAGGACGTCGTGCTGAAGAAGGTGACGATCGAACGAACATAGGCCTTTCCTCCGCTTTGGATTCCCTGTGCTTGGGATTCCTGGCCAAATCAAGGTTCCCATACTCAAAGACGGCGGAGGCCGCCAGCCGACTCTCGTCCCTTTTCGTGTAAATAAACGTAAACAAAGGGCTAACACAACCTTAGTCCGGTCGATGGGTTGATACAATAACCGCACAGGCTGCTTCGTAAAGAGCGGGGAGAATTGTGTCGAATCGATCGGTGAAGAGATGTTTTGCGCTTCCTGTCGTGTTGTGTGTGCTGGCACTGTGTTCAGTCGCCCAGCAAACGCCTCCGGCCTCTTCCGCAGATAAACCGTCGTCGGCGCCAGCGCCGGCGGGAACCGCGGAGCCTGTCAAATCCTCGACCCAAACAAAGCCTCCAGCGCCGCGGCAACCGAAAAGAATTCTGGGGGTGATGCCCAATTTCCGCGCGGTCAGCGCCGGCGCCATTCCGCCGCCGCCCACACCAAAAGAAGCGTTCATGGTCGCCAGTAAGCAAAGCTTTGATTATTCCGCGTTCGTCTTCGTGGGAATAGCTTCTCTGCTGGCGGAGGGTACCAACGCTCATCCGCCGCTGGGGAAGGGGCTGCCGGGCTTTGGCCGGTACTATTGGCGCGGCTTCGTTGACAAGACGGATGGCAATTACCTGGTAGTCTTTGTGTTTCCGTCGATCCTGCATGAGGACGAACGCTATTACGCAATGGGCACTGGGCCATTTTTCAAGCGGGGAATTTACGCGGCCACCCGAGTTCTGATAACGCCGGATTATCACCGCCACGACACGTTCAACGCCTCAGAGATCTTCGGGAGGGCGATGTCGCAAGCGATTTCAGCTTCGTATTATCCGGCCAGTTCCCGCACGCCGGGAGCGCTGGCCGTGAAATTCGGATGGGCGATGGGGCGCGACGTGTTGACCAACGTCTTCCGCGAATTCTGGCCCGATATCGCCGTACATGTGCTGCACCGGAATCCTTAGAAACGTCTTTTTTTTGCATGCAGTTTTTGTGAGAATTCAGCGGGAGAATCGGGTGTTACGAAAACTCGCAGTGTTATTGTCAGCATTCATCGCCGCTTCAACTGTACTAGCTCCTCGATCCGCGGCCCAGTCTTCGTCCTCTGTTGCCAAGGCGAACCAGGCGCAAACTGCGCAGCCTTCGAACTCGGCCCCAGCAGGCCAATCGCAACAATCCTCCGGCTCAGCTCAGCCCGCAGGCGCACAGCCCGTAGACAAAAATTCGGCGAACCAGGACCCCGTCAAGTCCACCACCCAGGAGCAGAGCAAGCAGGGGAAGGTGCCGGGAACCTCGAAGGACCGGCTCCTCTACACTCTGCCGAACTTCCTGACGCTGGAGAATGCGGGCAAGCTTCCGCCTATGCCGGTGAAGGATAAATTCAAGGTCGTAGCCCTGAGCACATTCGATCCGGTGAACTTTGCCTGGTGGGGGTTACTTTCCGGGATCAGCCAGGGCGAGAACAGCGAGCCGGCATTCGGTCAAGGCTGGGCCTCATATGGCAAGCGTTACGGCACCCAGGCGGGCGATAGCACTGTCGAGAACTTCATGGTCGGCGCCGTTTTTCCTTCCGTCCTGCATCAGGATCCCCGCTTCTACCAGTCCAGCCAGGGCGGATTTGGGCGCCGCGCTTGGTATGCGGGAACGCGAATTTTTGTGACCCGAGGCGATTCCGGTCACAAGCAGTTTAATTTCTCCGAGATTTTTGGGGCCGCCTTTGCGGCCGCGATCTCGACTTACAGTTATCACCCAAAGAGCACGTACCTCAGCACGCCCACAAATCCGCATATGTTCGTTACCTCTGATCGAACGCTATTGAATACTACAAGTGTGTGGGGAATGCAGGTCGGATTGGACACGATCACGTACGGGCTGAAGGAATTCTGGCCCGACATTCGGCGGAAGGTGAGGCATCAGCCGAAGGCGGCCATGACAGAGCAGAACGCAAACTCCCATTGACACGTCTTCTCCAAGCTCAGAACGCCCGGAGACGAAGCGATACTGTGACGCTAACCGGATGTGCGCCATACAACGGACTCAGCACCTCCGGCACGCCATACAGCGTGATCTGGCCGCCAATTGCGGTGGAAAGATGCGGGATTCGTCCTAGATCGCGGTCGTAGCCCGCCGTATACGCCTGGACGCGAGCGAAATAGCGTTCGACGAACCCCAGCGGCAGCGGGTGTTCGCCCGCCAGGAGCTCATTGGTGCGATCGACATTTTCAATGCGCGTCCAGGTATAGTTCTTGTGCAGGAACTGCAGCTTCGATTCCAACAGATAGCTGTTCCCCACGTTTCCGTCAGCGAGGCTCTCATTGCGCCCCCATAAAAGCAACGAACCCCAATTTCCAGTGGATAGCGGGCGGTTGTACATCGCGGAGGCGGTCATACGCCGAATATTTTCGGTGGGAAACAGCGCTTCGGGCGCGTGCAGCTGTCCAATGGAATATTGAAAGCTCCAGTCCTGACCGGGA
>DATKQB010000110.1:0-10473 GCA_035523795.1 Verrucomicrobiia bacterium
GGTTTCAGACGTCCTGGCTCTGTCCACCTGGTCCACAGTCACAAACTGTTTTGAGAGCAATGGCTCAAGGCGGTGCAGATTGTTGTTCGCGTAATTCCACTCGGCCCGCGCCAGGGCGACTCCCTGCTCCGCGTTTACCACCGCAGCTTCCGAGCTATGGATATTGGCTTGAGCGACAGAGACCCCGCTTACCATTGCGGCTATTCTCCGCTGCTCATCAGTGATCTGCCCTTCAAGGGTCGCCTGCTCAGAAACGGCGTTTTCGAGCGCATATTGATAAGGACGTTCATCGATTTCGTATAGCAGTTCGCCTTTTTTTACAAACTGATTGTCTCTTACATTCAGCCGGATGAGGGGGCCCTCGACTTGTGGAGCGATCCCAATGAAGTTTGCAAATACTTCCGCGTCTTCGGTTCGTGGGTAGTAGTTCGCGTGGTATAGCACGGCCAGTCCGAGGGCAAGCGCGACTACGACGATTACGATACTTATCAAGCGACCGAGGAGCCGGCGTGACCGGGTGTTCTCTCTTGTCTCCATACTCATTGCTCCTTGTTCAGCGGAAGAGAACGAGCCACAATGCGAAGGCAAAAACGGCAGTGAGGCTCGGATAGATAAGAACCGGCCATGCGATCTTGACAAACAGGTTCAACAGCGAGCGCGCGGCGAAGGTAAGCAAAGTGGCCACTACGAGACATATCAGCCATCCAGGGAAGAACGAGCCAAGAATGTCGAATGCGGGAGCGCGTCCGCAGCCCGTCATCAGAAGCAGCGCGAGCAGAAAAACAGCACCCACGAATCTACGAACCGCGTTCATGGCTGGGGCCCTCTCTTGGCTCGAATCGAATCTCCGGTTCTTAATGCCAGCTCCGCGAATGAAGTGAGCACTTGCGTTTGCGCCAGGACATCCGCGGTGCGAGCTTGTGCCAGAGTGCGCTGAGCTGCGGTCACGTCCAGTAAATTTCGAACTCCGTTTTGGTACGATTCGAGGGCGGCGCTATAGGACTCGACAGAGGCCTGGAGCAGTGCGAGTGCCGCCTGGCGCTGTCGAAATGCTGTGTTCAATTTCGAGTAAGCAGCCCAGACTTCATCCGCTATCTGATTACGCGCAACATTCACTTGTGCCTCCGCCGAGTGAACGTCTGCTTTCGCCAGGGCAAGCCGGTTTCTTCGCGCGCCTCCATCAAATACAGTCCATTGCAGACTGAAACCCAACGCGCCAACCAGATCGGCAGTATGCGACCAGGGATAGGGTGACTGCAAGCCATAGAGCAGCGGCGCGGCCGAGCTGGCGTTGAGACTTAATGCGGGGTAGTATGCTGCATGTTGTTGCTTTTCTCTTGCAGCTGCTGATCTTATGTCAGCTACTTGCTGCATCAGGTCGGGGCGCTGCGAAAGTGCACGATCTATCGCTTGGTCGACCGTTTCGTCGACTGAGTCGGGGGTCGGCACCTGATCAAGCGGTTGGACCTGAATCACCGCGGTTGCGGAGGTTCCAACTGCGGTTGCGAGATCGCCCCGAGCGATCTCTTCAGTTCCGAGGATAGCCTGCAGATCATATTCAGCCTGAGCGGTGGCGCTTCTCGCTTCCAGCACGTCCGGCAGAGTTGCCAGACCATGAGCCAAGCGGTCTTCGGCTGCTTGTTGCACTGCTTGTGCATTTGACAAACTCGCTCGCGCGGCATCCTCCTGCCCCATTGAACTCAGCAGCCGAAAGTAGGCTTGCTGCACCTGGTAAATGACCTGACGATGAGTGTCGTTGAACGCGAAGTTAGCCGTGAGAAGTCTTGCTTTGGCATCGTCGATTCGGCCAGCCCTTGCACCAAAATCAAGGAGGGTGTAGTTGAGGTCCAGCTCTACTTGGAAATCCTGGGTTTCCTGGCCGTAGAAACGATTACCAAAGAAAGCCTGCTGGCGGCTTGTCTGCGAAGCTGCAATCGCGGCGAGCGTGGGGAACAACTCTGCGCGTGCAACGCCCAGACTAGCCGCTTGAACGCGGGCCCGCTCCCAAGCCTCCCGAGTTGCAGGATTATGCGTCTCCGCCAGATCAATCAACTCCAGCAACGAATATGTCTTTGCAGGATTGATGGCGAACCCCGAATCAGGTGGTTTGGGGGCAGCTGCTTCGACACTGCGCTCTGCGGATGTATACCACGGATGATCCGGTGAAACGGGCGCAGTCTGAGCTGGAAGGGGCAGTGTGAAGAGCACGAAAAACGAAATGACCATCGTCAAATGCGGGAGGGACAATTCGTGATTCGGATGTCTTGACATTATGTTTGGCCTCGAAGATCTGCCTTCCACCGATTGCTTCCTTGATTCATCAAAGGGAGCGAGTCATCTCATCCGGGCGAACCCACGCATCAAACTGCTCGCCCGTGAGCAATCCGAGTTTCAAAGCAGCGTCGCGCAAGCTGAGATCTTCGTGGTATGCGGTCAATGAGATTTTCGCCGCTTTCTCATATCCAATATGGGAGTTGAGAGCCGTCACTAGCATCAGCGAACTGTCCAGATGCTCCTTAATGCGCTTTTCGTTCGGCTCGATTCCAACAGCGCAACGATCACAAAATGAGAGCGATGCGTCGGCGAGGAGTTCGACGGATGTCAAAACGTTGTGCAGTATGACCGGCTTGTAGACATTGAGCTGGAAGTTACCCTGCGAACCAGCGAATGCAACTGCGTGGTCATTGCCAAACACCTGCACGGCAACCATCGTCAGGGCTTCACACTGAGTAGGATTGATCTTCCCTGGCATGATGGATGAACCAGGCTCGTTTTCGGGAATATTAAGTTCGCCGATGCCTGCACGTGGACCACATGCATACCAGCGCACATCGTTCCCGATCTTCATCAACACCCCGGCAAGGGTGCGCAGCGCTCCGCTCACGCCGACCATTACGTCATGCGCCGATAGGGCCGCAAATTTGTTGAGAGCTGTTACAAAATGCTTGCCTGTTTCTTCAGCGATCCGCCGGGCTGCCGTTTCGCCGAAATGGGCATCAGCATTGAGCCCCGTGCCTACTGCCGTGCCCCCAATTGCCAGTGCATACACTCCGGGAAGGGCTCGGCGAATGCCATCGAGTGCCTGGTCCAGTTGCGCTACCCACCCGGAAATCAATTGACCGACTGTCAGCGGGGTCGCGTCCTGAAGGTGCGTACGCCCTACCATGACAACATGGCAATACTGTTGCGATTTCGTGTCTAACACATCGCGCAGTCGGCTGATAGCAGGAAGCAGACTATTCTCGATCGCCTCGACGACGGCGATGTGCATTAATGTGGGGAAGGCATCGTTCGAGGACTGACTATGATTCACATCGTCATTGGGGTGAATGGGCTTCTTTGAACCAACCACGCCGCCTGCAAGTTGGATGGCACGATTGGCAATTACCTCATTGGCGTTCATGTTCGTCTGTGTGCCGGAACCGGTCTGGAAAACAACCAACGGAAACTCATCATCCCACAGTCCGTCGATCACTTCCTGAGCGGCACGAACGATCAGTTCGACCTTTTCATTAGGGAGCTGACCCAATTCGCCGTTGGCCTGGGCGGCACATTTCTTCAGGATGCCGAGGGCTCGAATGACCCGGCGCCCCCAGCGAAAGCGTTCGACGCCAATGGGAAAGTTCAGATGGGAGCGCTGCGTCTGTGCCCCCCACAAGTGCTCGGCCGGAACCTGTACGTATCCGAGAGCGTCCTCCTCAATGCGGAACTCGCTAGTGACTGTATGACTCATGCGGTTCTTATTTCTTCCTCAAAGAGGGAATTTATCTCTCCCAAAGCGGCCGATGATACGCCAACACAGGCGGACTTGTGTCCGAGTTTTTCCGAAGAAACCCGAATCCGCCAACGGCAAGGGTTCTCACCAGAGCCGCCAACCGTAAAACGAAAACTGCACACAACTTTAGGCTTCTTCGTCTCATTCAGAGGTCAGCGGCCCGTAATACGGATTAGCATTTCCTGGCCGCTACTCAGTGTGATCTTCTGGTGTCCGTGGAATGCGGTTGTCCCGAGCCCGCCGGCACCGCCGACAATCGACCCGATCCCGGCTCCTTTACCGCCGCCGAAGATGCCGCCGAGCAAAGCACCGGCACCCGCCCCTATCGCCGTATGAGCAACACCTGTTCGGCCCCTCCCACCGGACTCGATCGCGCCTTCTACTCCCACCTTCTCGCCGGACGGTGCATCATAAAGCTCAATGATTTCGGCATCAATCCTCGCGCGACGGCCATCGGGCATAACCAGCCGGTCGAATCGAAGCATCATGCTCGTACGGCCTTTGACCTTTCCGGACAATTCGATCTCCGTGATGTGCCCGTAGACACGTGCATTTCGGTATTCGCCCTCGTCGACTACGTTTGCACTGAACGGATCGTCGACCTTGGAATCGACGCTCGTCAGCGTGTCGTCCAGGCGAATCCGGAGTGCGGTGTCTACCGGTACCGCGAACGTTGGGCTTGGCGCCTGTGCCGACGAAGCCGCAACTATGATTAGACCCAGGACAGGGCCAACGCCCAGAATAAGTCTTGAAACCAGCGACCTTTTGAGTTCAATCATCACCATTACCTCTCCTGTTCTTTAAGAACAATGGGGAAACCTTGCTGTAGCGTGAATGGGCTAGGCCGGAATGATGCTTGCACTGTTTGCCAGTCCGACCTCACTTTCTCAGTGTTTGCCGTCCATAGTGGGGTAAACAGGCGCCCACTGCGTGTCAACTACTCGCCGACGAAGTTCGTCTTCACTTATCTCTAGGGCGACGCCATCCTTTTGCGCTTCCCGGCCAATCGCGTACGCAATCTCCACTGCCACTTTTCTCAGGTCCGTCAGGGGAGGAAGCAGGGAGGCGGAGGGATCTTTGAGAGCCGGCGAATGCCCGGCTAGAGTTCGGGCCGCCGCAAGCAACATAGGCTCAGTAATCCTGCGAGCGCCGGAAGCGACAACGCCAAGTCCCATTGCGGGGAAAATGTAGATGTTGTTGCACTGCGCCACCTGAATCTTTCGCCCACCGAAGCTGACCGGTTCGAAAGGAGAACCCGTGGCCACCAGGGCACGACCGTCACTCCAGCGAATCAGATCCTCGGCCTTCGCTTCCGATTTCGAGGTGGGATTTGAAAGGGGAAAGATGATAGGCCGCTCGACCTTACGCGCCATTTCCCGAACGATCGGCTCGGAAAAGGCGCCTGCAACCGTTGAGAGGCCGATCAGGACTGTTGCCTTAATTTGCCCGATAACGTCGCTCAGGCCGACATGGCCATTGGATGTCCGTGGCCATTCGGAAACGCGACTCTTTGGCTGGGCGTAAACGCTCTGCTCGGGAGTCAGATCCTTTCGGCCTGAGTGAAGAAGGCCATCTCTGTCGACAAACCAGAAGCGACTGCGCGCTTCATCCTCCGCAAGGCCTTCTCCCTTCATTGCTGCGCGCAGTCCGTCCGCAACACCGATGCCGGCCGATCCTGCGCCGAGCATGACGATCTGTTGCTCGGTAATCTTTTTCCCAGTCACCGTGACCGCACCCAGGATGGCGCCGAGGGCCACTGCCGCCGTTCCCTGGATATCGTCGTTAAAGGTGAGCAATTGGTCACGATAGCGACTGAGAATGGGGCGGGCATGGGGCGTCGCAAAGTCTTCCCATTGCAGGCATGTTCCCGGAAGCTCCTCCCTAACCGCCTGCACAAACTGGTCGACGAAATCAAAGTAATCTTGCCCGCTTATCCGCTCATGCCGCCATCCCAGGTACTCGGGATCCTTAAGGCGCTCTGTGTTGTTGGTTCCCACATCGAGCACGATCGGCAATGTTCGCTCGGGACGAATTCCGCCAATTAGCGTGTACAGCGAAAGTTTGCCGATGGGGATGCCGAGCCCGCCCGCGCCTTGATCGCCGATGCCCAGAATGCGCTCGCCGTCGGTCACGACGATAACATCAACGTTCTTATTCGGGCGATTTCTCAGCAACTGGGAAATCGAATCGCGGAGAGGATATGAGATGAATAGTCCCCGCGGCCTTCGGTAGATGTGGCTGAATTGCTCACACGCCAACGCGACCGTCGGGGTGTAAACGATTGGCGTCATTTCGTCGATGTGGCCAAGGAGGAGCCGATAGAAGAGGACTTCATTGGTGTCTTGCAAAGCGCGCAAGTAGATATGCCGCTCGAGGTCGTTGTCTTTTCTCTGGTAAGCCTCATAGGCGCGGACGACTTGCTCGTCCAGGGTCTCAACAATTGGCGGAAGGAGCCCGTGAAGCCCAAGTCTCAGGCGCTCTTCGTCCGTGAAGGCCGTACTTTTGTTCAGACCTTGCCGAATGAGGAGATCCATGCCGCGAGGAATCTCCGGCTGACTTGTTCGCGGGATGAGCGACGTCTTAGCCATTTGCGACTTTTTCCTCTCTTAGGTTCGAGCGGACTTAGCGGAACAGATTGACCTTTGCGAGGTCGATGATTTCGTCGCCGCGACCGTTCAATACGGCTTTCAACATGAAGAGGCTGAAACCCTTGACTTGCTCATATGTGATAGTTGGAGGCATGGAGAGTTCCTGCCTTGAGACCAGAACCTCGACTAATGCGGGACCGTCATATCGAAGCGCTTCCGCGATGACGGGCTCTACCTGTTCAGGAGTTTCGGCTTTGAACGCGATCAGACCCGCTCCCTCAGCGATCTTTGCAAAGTCGGGATTGTGCAAAGATGTTCCATACTCCAGGATGCCGGCCGCCTTCATTTCCAATTCGACAAAAGCGAGCGAGTCATTTCTGAACACGATCAATTTCACCGGCAAGTTGTGCTGCCTCAGTGTGAGCAGATCCCCCATGAGCATGGCGAAGCCGCCATCGCCAGACATGGAGATCACCTGGCGGCCGGGATGACTGATCTGAGCGCCAATGGCCTGCGGTAGAGCGTTCGCCATCGACCCGTGGTTGAATGACCCCAGGATCCTTCGCTTGCCATTCATCGTGAGGTAGCGTGCAGCCCAGATCGTGGGAGTTCCTACGTCGCAGGTGAAAATCGCATCATCGGCGGCAAGTTGATCGAGCACGCGCGCTACGTATTGAGGATGGATTGGCGCCTCGCAAAAATCGCATTTGGCAAGGTCGTCGAGGCCTTTCCGTGCTTCGCGGTACTTTTCCAGAGATTCTTCTAAGTGGGTTTCGTACGAGTTTTGTAGCAACTTTGGCAGGAGGGCCTTCAGTGTGGATTTCGTATCTCCCACTAAGCCGAAGTCAACCTTGCTTCGGCGTCCAATCTGTTCACCGCGAATATCGATCTGCACGATGGTGGCTTCCTTGGGAAAAAACTGCTGGTACGGGAAGTCCGTGCCTATCATCAGCAGCACATCGCAGTTCATCATTGCGTGATAACCCGAAGAGAATCCGAGGAGTCCTGTCATACCTACGTCGAAAGGGTTGTCGTACTCGATGAACTCTTTTCCACGCATCGCGTGTACGATTGGAGCCTGCAATTTGCGGGCGAGCTCGACCAACTCATCGTGGGCTCCGGCGCAACCGGCGCCTCCGAGAATGGTTATTCTCTTCGCCCGATTCAGCAGGTCCGCGAGGACGTCGATTTCGCCGTCACAAGGACATACGGAAGTCTGGGACCCGGAAAAATGCAGTCGCGGTGTCTCCTCGACAGCATCTCGCAAAGCCACATCGCCCGGCAGCGCAATCACTGCGACGCCACGGCGCGAAAGTGCAGTCTGCATTGCGATTTCGAGTACGCGGGGCATCTGCTCAGGTTGCGAGACTAACTCGCAATAATGGCTGCACTGCGCGAAGAGCTGTTCCGGATGGGTCTCCTGAAAATAACCGCTTCCGAGTTCAGCACTCGGAATCTGTGCAGCGATCGCAAGGACCGGGACGCGACTACGGTGACAGTCGTAAAGTCCATTGATCAAATGTAGGTTTCCCGGACCGCAGCTTCCGGCGCAGACAGCCAATTTGCCCGTCAGGTGGGCTTCGGCGCCAGCCGCGAATGCCGCCGTCTCTTCATGGCGCAGATGAACCCATTCGAACTGTCCTCGCGTGCGAATCGAATCTGTAATTCCGTTCAGCGAGTCGCCGCTGACGCCGTAAATCCGCCGTACGCCGGCACCCGACAAAACATCCACGAGCAGGTCAGCTACTCTCTTTGCCACGCAATTTCCTTTTCAAACTCAATTTGGGCCTGGCCAGACTGTCGACTCAATCTGAAGCAATCGCGTTTCCAAAGTTTCCTTCTGGGGGAAGCGTTTATTGGGGTAATCCTGGCGAGCTTCGACGGCACTGTCCAAATCCGCAGCAAAATAGTGGCCAGATCTTGACGAACTGTTGAGCCCTTGACAGCAAGCTGTTTGACTCGGCGCCCCCAATTACGGGGTTCTATTGTCGCCTCACCATGAAAGACAACCGTGCAAACTCGCTCCGTCCGGATCAAGAAATTGGAGCGGATTCCGAGATCTTCATTCTCTGAGAGGTATCTCGCACAAATCGCTGGAGGCGCAGATCGCGCTAAGGTTTCCACCGCTAAGAGTCAACATCTGAACGAAAGCCGTCGAAACGCTGACGTTTTTACTAAGACGTGAGTCATGCCTCGCGACAATCCACAATGTGCAAAGAGCCCTTGTGTTTAAGGCAGCGCGGTGAAGCGAATTCGCGTCGCCATGCGTTTGGCAGCGCGCTTGCATTCAGCCTTCACGCGGACAGTCATCGTGGACGTGCGGGTACGGCAGAGCGAGATCAGGACGGAACCCTGAGCGGACTACGCGGCTTTGGAAAGTGCGAACCCGCGCGAAAGAGAGGAGGGATAGCGTTGATGCGACGGTCGAAGCGGATGAGATCTATCGCGGCAAGGAACGTGGCTCTCCTTGCCTTCGTGTTCGTCACGCGTGTTGCCGGGGCAGAGCCAACCGGCTTCTTCAAAAGTCCCACGAACATCTTTGCGCCTGCATCAACACCTGCGAAATCGATCGCTCCCTTAGCCATATTTGTGCTTGTCATTACCGGGATCATCTTCTCCGTCGTGTTCACGCTGCTGGTCTACGCCATCATTAAGTTCCGCGGGCGAGCTTCAGATGCGGGCCGTGAACCTGCTCAGGTGTACGGAAGCACCCAAATCGAGCTGGCCTGGACGATCGTTCCGGTGCTGATCGTTGTTGTCCTGTTCCTGGCGACCGCGCGTGTGATTCACGCCATTCAGGATGCGCCCGAACCTGCGAGCGCCGTGGAGGTCACGGTCATTGGACATCAATACTGGTGGGAGTACCGGTATCCGAAGCTCGGGATCGTCACGGCTAACGAACTGCACATTCCGGTAAGCGATCCTGCGCATCCCACGCCTACCTTTATGACCTTGCTGTCGGCTGATACCGACCACAGCTTCTGGGTGCCGGAGCTTGCAGGGAAGACAGACCTGATTCCCAATCATCCGAACAGGATGTGGCTGGACCCGCAGCGAACGGGAATCTTTCTCGGCCAGTGCGCGCAATACTGCGGTGTACAGCACGCGAAGATGCTGCTGCGAGTGTCGGTGGATTCTACACAAGACTTTGCTGCGTGGGTGCGCGCGGAACAACAACCTGCGGTTGAGGACAATAGGGCCGCTGCGGGAAGGCATGTTTTTGAAACTACGGCCTGCATTAACTGCCACACGGTTACCGGGACGCCTGCAAACGGCCGCTTTGGCCCCGACCTGACGCATTTGATGAGTCGTGCCACCATCGCTTCCGGAGCGGCCGAAAATACGCCCGAGAACCTACGCCTCTGGATTCAA
Source organism: Verrucomicrobiia bacterium (assembly GCA_035523795.1). Taxonomy (GTDB): domain Bacteria; phylum Acidobacteriota; class Terriglobia; order Terriglobales; family Acidobacteriaceae; genus Sulfotelmatobacter. Next base: position 9,736 of record DATKQB010000110.1, read on the forward strand.
GACCCGAACTCGATCAAGCCGGGATGTCTAATGCCGGCCATGAAGTTGAGCGATGCGGATTTGGACGCGATCGTCAGTTATATGGAAACGCTGCGCTAAGAGAAGGTGAGACCAGCTATGTCATCCAATGTGATCACTGTTTCCGGCGTGCAGATTGAAGAGAAGCCCTGGCTCGACGCGCTTCAACAGTGGCTGACCACTGTCGATCATAAACGGCTGGGAATTCTCTACATTGCCTATGGTCTATCTTTTCTGCTCGTCGCCGGAGTTGAGGCTGTCATCCTTCGGATTCAGCTGATGCGTCCGCATAACAACTTTGTCTCGCCGCAGGTCTTCAATCGCATGTTCACAATGCACAGCACAACCATGGTCTTCTTCGCGGCCATGCCGATTCTGTTTGGGTTTTCGAACTATCTTGTGCCTTTGATGATCGGAGCCCGCGACATGGCATTTCCTCGGCTGAATGCATTCAGCTTCTGGCTCTCCGCGCTTGGAGGTCTTCTCCTTTATTTCAGCTTCATCGGCGGGAGCGGGCTTTACGGCGCAGGCAGTGCGCCGGACGTGGGATGGTGGGCGTACGCACCCCTGACGGCGCGCGCGTTTTCCCCTGGCCACAGCACCGATTATTGGACGCTTTCGGTATTGGTATCTGGATTTGGAACCGTCGGAACCGGAATCAATATCATCGCAACCATTTTGTGCATGCGATGCCCAGGTATGACGCTCAATCGCATGCCC
>DATKQB010000111.1:0-12385 GCA_035523795.1 Verrucomicrobiia bacterium
GCTTTGTCATAGCCGATGACCGGCGAGAGCGCGGTTACGAGCATCAGAGATCGATCCACATACTCTGCAATCTTCTTCAGATTTGGCTTCGTCCCTTCGATGAGGAACTTCCTGAAGTTGGTGCATCCATCAGTCAGGACTGTGATCGAGTGCGTCACGTTGAAGATGATGAGAGGCTTGTAGACGTTCATCTCCAGGTAGCCACCTGCCCCACCGAAACCGACCGCTACGTCGTTGGCCATCACCTGTGCAGCGATCATCGTCAGCGCTTCGGCCTGGGTTGGGTTCACTTTGCCCGGCATGATCGAGGAGCCCGGCTCATTTTCCGGTATCAGCAACTCGGCGAAGCCGGCGCGCGGCCCACAAGACATCAGCCGAATGTCGTTGGCAATTTTGTAGAGCGAAACTGCGAGCGTACGAAGAGTTCCCGAAAGCTGCACCAGGGCATCGTGACCACCCTGAACGGTAAACTTGTTCGGAGCGCTCACAAACGGCAGGTCTGTGAGTCTGGCAATCTCGGCGGCGGCCTCGTTGCCGAATCCCGGAGCGGTATTGATGCCAGTTCCAACGGCTGTGCCGCCAAGCGCGAGAAGATATACGCCGTGCAATGCATTGTCTACGCGCTCGAGATTGTCGCTGAGCATACCCGCGTAGCCTGACCACTCTTGCCCTAGCGTGAGCGGCGTAGCGTCCTGCATATGAGTGCGGCCGATCTTGACGATATCTTTCCAGTCCTCCGCCTTTTCGGCAATCGCGTCGTGGAGGGCCTGTACTGCAGGGATGAGCCGTTGCCGAACATTCATAGCGGCAGCAATGTTCATCGCCGTGGGAAAGGCATCGTTCGAGGACTGCGACATGTTGACGTGGTCGTTCGGATGAACCGGCGCCTTGCTGCCGAGTGGCGTGCCCGCAAGCTGGCAGCATCGGTTCGAAATTACTTCGTTCACATTCATGTTGAATTGCGTGCCACTGCCTGTCATCCATACGTGCAGGGGAAACATGTCCTGATGCAGTCCGGCGAGGATCTCGTCACATACCTGAACGATCAAATCATGTCGCTGATCATCGAGGCGCTTGCCAGCATGGTTCGTGTTGGCAGCGGCCTTCTTGAGCGTCGCAAATGCTGCGATCATTTCACGAGGCATCAGGTCCTTACCTATGCTGAAATGTTGGAGAGATCGTTGCGTTTGTGCTCCCCACAGCATTGCGCTTGGGACATCGACCTCGCCCAGGCTATCGGTCTCTTTCCGGACGTCTTCCGCTTTCTTCACCGAGCTGAGTACATTCATCGTTCCTCCCTCCTCTTTAGGTCCGTCAACATCAGAGGTATTTCAAAGAGTTGTTGAGCGGTCCTTGCAGTCGGATGAAGTGCGGCCTCTTTCGCAACGCAACAGCATTCCCTACTTGAACAAGATGCTAGGGGGGATTCAATCGTTCGAGAACCCACGGAACTACGGAAACTCTCCCCTAATTTTCTATAGGGGGAAGCTCGACGATCCGATGTCTAGCTCTGCGCTAGAGACTCTGTTCGGGGCATGTGCAGCGCCTAACCGCAACTGTAGCCGCATGTATGGACATCACGAACAGCCTATCGTTGCCGATTTTTAGATGAAATTCGCAACGGAGAAGTTCAGCGAGCCTTGCAGAGTATAGTGATTGTTTCGTGCTTCAAGCTGAACTGGTCAGGGACTTGCCGCGCAGAGCGATGATTCCCATCCTCTGATATTGCGAAGACAGGTAACGCTATCCACAACCCATCAGTCTTTGCGATTCAGACTCTGGAGCAGTGTTGCGTATTCTGCCTTAGCTTCCCGATAGGCCGGAAGATCAGAGTCCGCGTCTTTCCAAAGAGCCAGAAACTGCTGGTAAGAATTCCTTGCAGCATCCTTGTCGCCCTCGATCATCTGCGCACGTGCCAACTGCAAATGCCAGAGTGAATTGAGACTCGTGAACCCTTTCGATACCAGGACTTCATGGCCTGCGAACTTCTGGAACTCGGCTGCAGCGGAACGACCATCTCCCAACTTGAGATAGGCGAGCCCGCGGTAGTAGGCAGGAAAGAGGCCAGTAAAGGCATCACCGAAATATGCGTCATCGTACGGGCGAAGCGGCTCGAGAGTCCGAATCGCGCCCGCGGCATCGTTGCGCCCCAGTTGAATCACGGCTCGAATAACGCCTTCTTCATAAAGCCGCTGTATGCCCTTCTGTGGCTTGTCCTGAACCGCAAGGGCCAGGTATTTTTCGGCGAGATCCGGCAGACCGCATCGAGCCAAATCTAAAGAGAGACGAAAGTCCTCATCAGCATTGAGGCCTATCTTTGGCATTGCGGCTGCTGCGGCAAGCTCGCGTTTTGCGTTAGATAGGTCTCCCGCCTCAATGTAGAGTCCGGCGCGGTAGAAATGGGAATCGATCATGCCTCGATCACGACGGTCCTTGGGTTGATGCGAATTTCCGTCGTTGTCCAGCGCATTTGCTTGCCGAAAATGGCCGCGGTTATATTCCCAATCCGCCTCAACGGATTCCACTTGAGATAGAAAATCTGGATGGAGTTTCGCGTATGCCTCTTCATCTTTAATTTCAGAGTTGGATCCCAATACCTCCGCGACGACGAGTGCCCAATGGCGAATCGTAGGGTTATCGACATGTAGTTTCTTGGCTTCATTGCTCGCCGCGAGCGATTCATCTAGCCGTCCCGCAAGAGCAAGTTGGCCTATCAGATCAAAATAGGGCAATTGCGCCGGCCACAATCTAACAGCTTCACGATCCTGGACGACCGCTTCATCGAATTGCCCGAGGAGCACAAGGGCGGAAGCGAAGTTAACCCGAGCTCGAACATCAGTGGGGAATTCTTCAACCCATTGCCGGAAAACCGGGATCGCCGGTTCGGTTTGACCAAGAACGAGTTTCGCGTAAAGGGTTTCAACTAGATCACGATCCCGAGTCGTGAGACGGTCACGAAGCTCGTAGGCCTTGCTGGTGTATTTCCGAGCCTGATCAGTAAGGTTAATGTTGTCGGACATGGCCCCGACGCCCGCATAAGCCAAGGCAAGGTTTGGATCCACATCAATAGCGAGTTGATATTCCGGGATCGCCGAGCGTTGGAGTGACATATGGCGTCTGTAGGCTTCGGCCAAGTAATGCAGCGCCTCGGGGGATGCGCTTGATGCGATCTCCAGCGGCTTACTATAGCGCGCAATTGAGCTTCGTGGTTCCCCGGCTTTACGGCGCAACCGTTCCACCGCAGTTCCAAGCTGTTGGATCAGCTTGTCGCGTGTGGCGCTTCCACGCACCTGAGCGAAAGACTTACCACTGCTGCAGTCGAGCGCATCGAGCGTAAAGCCGTACCCATTGCCCATGTCTTCGATTGAACTGCTGATTACCGCTTTGCTATTCGTCCGAAAGCAGACTTGGTGTGCGATCTCCGGGCTGATTTTTCCGGTCGGGTCCTGGCGGAGCTCTGACATCACGGCGCGCACCTTGTCCGGTGTCAGGACATCGAAGTACGGTGTCTGCGTCAGAGCGATGTTTATCGCCATATTCATCGCGTCATCCAGCACTGGGTCGGTTGTTTTGTTCGTTACGTCCGCAACCACTACAGTGTCATGCAGGGCTAACTGCTCCGCATTTCGGATGTGCCAGTAGTAAATGCCTCCTACCACTGCGGCGATCGCAAGGCAAGCGGCGACGGCCGCGCGCACGACTCGGATGGGCAAGAGCTTCTTCGGAGCGAAAAGTCTTTCCAACTCAAGCCGCATCTCCTCGGCTGATTGGAAACGGTCTTCGCGGTTTTTCTTGAGCGCGCGGCAAATGATGTTGATCAGCCCCGCAGGAATCGTCCGGCTGGCCTTGAGCGCGGGAGTAGGATCTTGTGTTTCGATGGCCTCTTGAATCGCCGCGATCGAATTTCCCTGGAACGCTCGCTGCCCGCTTGTCATTTCAAAGAGAACTAGGCCGAAGGAGAAGAGGTCCGATCGTCCGTCGAGCTTCTCACGTCGAATCTGCTCCGGCGACATATAGCCTGCCGTGCCGATGGCGACGCCGGTTGTCGTTAGGCTGGCCTTCGAATCATATGGTATGTGCGAATCTTGACTGCCTGCTTTGCCTCCTTCTGCCGGCGAAGCGAGCGATTCGTCATCCATCAGTTTTGCCAACCCAAAATCAAGAAGTTTCGGCACCTGTTCGCGGGTGATAAAGATGTTTGCCGGCTTGATATCGCGATGAATTACTCCCTTGTCATGCGCCGCCTCCAGCCCGCTGCAGATTTGCGCAGCGAGTCGCGCTGTTTCTTCGGCTGTAAAGGCCCCACCACCCTCAGATGCCAGTCGGTCACGAAGCGTCGAACCCTCCAGTAATTCCATGGCGATGAAGGGCTGACCCTCGAAATCATCGATCGTATAAATGGTGCAGATGTTGGGATGATTGAGCGCCGAAGCCGTCTGCGCCTCTCGCTCGAACCGTTTGAGGGCGGCGGGATCGCCAGTGAGTTCTTCCGGCAGAAACTTGAGTGCGACACGGCGGCCCAGTTTCAGGTCCTCGGCCCTATAGACCATCCCCATTCCACCCCCGCCGATGACATCGAGAATGCGAAAATGGGAGATTTTCCTGCCGATCATTCCCGTCTTCAGGGATTGGGAGAGCGATCCATTTCCGAGTAGAGGGCCCTGCGGCCCGTCTTCGGACGACCGATTCACAGGCGGGTCGATGCATGAAACCGGAGTTATCAACCGATAACCCCTTCGGGCGACCGTTTCGATATAGCGGGGCTCTGCCGCAGAATCTCTAAATGCCCGCCGTAGGGTGCCGATGGCCACATTGATACTGTGGTCGAAATCAACGATCGTATCGTTCGGCCAAAGCCTCCGCTTAATTTCCTCGCGAGTTGCAATTTCGCCGGCGCAATCGATGAGCATGCGCAGGACACGGAATGGCTGTTCCTGGAGGAGCACCTTCCGGCTTGAGGCGTCCTCTGGAGAGCACAACTCACCCGTCTTCAGATTGAGCTCGAATGCCCCGAGCCTTACCCAGGTTGACTCGCCGATTTTCATTCGATTGGGGAAGCGTTGTCCGGGGATAGGGATTGAATCAGGTGCCCGAATGAGATCGAAGACACCCAAATTGTAGCGGATGCGGGGAAAAACACGCCTCAAATTCCTTCAGTTACAGGAATTTGCGTCAATTGACCCGCAATTGATCCCCGTTGCATTTACCGCTTCCGGATGTCCGGGCAAATTGGAAGAGATTGTCGATTGAGTGACTTGGCCGGTTGACGCTTTCGGCTATCTCGATGACGACCATCGTTTAGCGAGCCGCCACGGTTGGCTGGCCTTCCTCGTTCGGTTCTAAAGCAACGGAAAACCTCAATCCAAACGGAGGCGTTCTCCATGCAAAGTTCAATGCAGCATTCTGCAACGGGAAAGCGGGCCGAATTCAATGATCGTCAATTTGTAGCATCTCCGCCGGGGGATCAGCGTCAGAGGCCGCTCCATCACGGCGTGCATGTGACCCATAGCAGCCCATTCCCAAGAGCGGCAGAGGCTCCTCCGAGGGTTCAGACAAAGCAGATCCGGGTCCTTATCGTTGAAAACCATCCCGTCTTTCGGGAGGGGTTAAGCACGATTCTCGAATCACAACCGGATATGCTACTGGTTGCTGAAGCAACAAACGCTGCAGATGCAATCTCCGAATTCAGAAAGCACCGGCCCGATATTACGCTGATGGAACTCTGCCTACCTGGAACGGACGGGACGGATGCTCTGGTAGCAATTCGAGGCGAGTTTCGAGATGCCCGCATCGCCATCCTCACGACGTCGGATTGCGACGGGCATATCCAACGGGCGCTTCGCGCCGGTGCATCAGCATACATTTTAAAGAGCATGCACAAGGATGAAATACTGACAGCGATTCGGTGTGTTCACGAACGAGGGCGGTGTGTCCCGCCCGAAGTCGCAGCTCGACTGGCTGAACACATGGGAGAGGAAGCTCTCACAAACCGAGAACGCGATGTGCTTCGATTTATTCGTGACGGCTATCGTAATAAACAAATCGCCGGCAAATTGTCGATTGCCGAAACAACGGTTAACTTCCATATAAAAAACCTAGTTCAGAAGCTTCAAGCCAACGACAGAACGCACGCAGTAGCTATCGCCTTCCGAAGAGGCATTTTGGAGTTTTGACAGTTCTATTTTGAGGCATTTGATGCCCCCCTCCTGGCTTCCCACAGCCTGCTGGTGTCGAGCGAATGACTCCTGTTCGGATCGAGGCAATCGAAAGTGTCTCCGAGCAGGCCCGGATTACCTTCGCGTTGCTTCAAACAGGAACCGGCTGCGGCGCTGCGATTGGTCAATCCAGTTCTCGAGCAAGCTGGTGGTTCCCACATCCCCATCTTGTTCACAGAGAGCATGAACTGAGCGCATTCTCAGGGCCATTGCCTTCTCGTCCTCATGAAGTTCACCCAGCATGTCACCCGGTGTAACAAAATCCGAATCATTGTCGGAGATGCGCTGAAGGCGGCCAATGTGCCCAACGGAGCGGATAGTTGTACCACCGATCTTGCGGACGCGCTCGGCGATGTCATCTGTCATGGCAAAAAGCTGGTCGGCGTGATCGTCGAGGAGCAGGTGATAGTCACGAAAGTGAGGTCCACTCATGTGCCAATGAAAGTTCTTTGTTTTGAGATAAAGACTAAAGACATCGGCAAGGAGGGCGTTCAGCGCACCTGAGATGTCCTTCACTGAATCTGCATCGAGATCCGATGGCGTGGAAAGCGGACGTTTCTGGCGGGCAATGCGTTCGGCTGAGGACGTCATGAGTTTCTCCTTTGTCTTCTGTGCGTGATTAGCGTTAGGTCACAACTTACGCCGAATCCCCGGCAAGGTGTCACGTATTGCCGTAGACCGGCACGGATGCTCCGTGAATTGTGCAGGCAAGATCGCTGGCCAGGAACAGAACAACCTTTGCAATCTCATCGGGCTTAGGCCACGTCGCGAAATTCGCATTCGGCATGGCCTTACGGTTTGCCACAGTATCGATGATGCTCGGGAGAATGGAATTGACACGGACCCCGGTCCCGAGAGCATCCGCTGCGAGTGAGTCCATGAGCGCCACGGCGGCAGCCTTGGATGCGGCGTAGGCTGCTGCGCCTGCTCCATGATCAAGCGCCGCCTTTGACGCTATGTTTATAATGCTGCCGCGACCTGCCTTTAACATCGCGGGCATTGCGGCGCGCGCAAGAGTGAAGCCCGACCGGAGATTCAGAGTCAGCATCTGGTCGAGCATCTCGTCTGTCATCTCCCAAAGCTTCACGCCGCCTGTATAACCGCCAACGGCGTTGACGAGGACATCGATGGCACCGTGAATCGCAAGCACTTCATCTATGAGGCGTGTTGTCTCAGCTTCGTTGGTGACATCGACTCGTCGAGCTACCAGTGAGGATGAATGCGTACCGGCCGCCTGTTTCAGCGCGGTGACTTCATCTTCTCGGCGATAAGTCACCACCACCTTAGCGCCTTCACCAAGAAAAGCGAGGCCGATCGACCTGCCCAGTCCGCCCGTACCGCCGGCAACTATGACTATGCGTCCGACAAGGCTGAAGTCCACGACTACCTCCGAGTGTCAGGTTTGTTTTCTCCAAGAACCCCCAAGATCCGGATCAAGCCGGCTTTTCCCCGCTCAGCGTTGCTAAATGCAGCTTAAGAAGACCCTGAGTGAACCGCTATGTCCTGCCAATCGCCGTTATATAGAGCGCCATGGCTAGCCCTACTAGGGCCAGGACAAATGCAATAGCAACAGCCTGCCTCGAAGGACGCGAATGCGAAGCGCAACCCCGATCCAAATCGCGCACCAATCTCAAATGGTGCCATCCCGCAAATATGTTCACAAAGCATCCGAGCACAATGAGTGCAGTACCGAACCAAAGCGACCGTCCGTAAGACGGTGGAATTGAAGTCCCCCCCCTGAGATTGAGTTCCTGAAGAAAGACCCCAAAGCGCGCAACAACAAAGCCGAATCCCATCAATGCAAGTCCGGTACGAATCCATGCAAGCAATGTGCGCTCTGCGGCGAGGTAGTCGCTAAGAGACACCGACAGCGCGCTTCGTGTCGCCGGATCCATCACTCTGACTCCTAGATCATCCATTTTCGCGCTCCTCATCTCCCACTGTGCCGCGCGGACCGGATAAGACCGACTCCGAGGCTAACTACGGCGGCAGCGAGAAACAGAGCTCCAACGTACGCAAAATTCAACAATCCATTCGGCTGCGTCGCCCTTGGAGAGATAACGGAAAGGAAAAACGCAGCTGGGATAAGGATCGCAGCCATCGGAGCGCCGGCGCTTGCTATCCATCTCCAAAAGGGGGGAAGGTCCGCTTCATCGACGTAGTGGAGCATGATGAGAGAGAGAACGATGTAAATGCCAGCGTGAGCATGGCCAGCGCGCCACATATCGTGTCGCAGCGGATTGTCGTTGTAGCCTGGAATGTTCTTCGTCAAAAGGCCGAGAAGCGAAAGGCCTCCATACATAACAGTGGGCAGAATGATTAGCAGAATGCCAGCTTGCATCCGCGTTTGCCTCGACATGCTACCCTCCAGTGCTCGCTCCGAGGCGATGCTCACCTGCAGTTGGAGTTCTCTGGCAGCTGGAGCGACTTGCTCACAACTAATTCACCGACGCGGAGACTCCGTACATCCAGTCGCTCAACTTCAACGGCTTTCAAAAACGCACTCCGAATTGCAATGCGGCGAATCGAGAGCCGCCCAATCGCAAATGCACCGACCGCCACAAATCCCAATGCTGCCGTCACCACCGCAAATACGATTTGAGTGCGGGAGCTTGATTGTCCGATTTGTTGCTCTTCTCCATTTGTCGCATTATGCATCGTTCTCCCCCGGGGGCTTGGCGCTGGGCGTCGAAGGCTCATAAGATGGATTACCATTCACTGGACGCGGCGCTGGTATCCATATAGAGCTTTGCCCAGAGGGCAGTTTGAAGCTGCAGGGATCTGCGCCAGGCGAGGTGCATCTTGTCAACCTCATCAGCGGGATGCCCCTTCGCTGCTAGATACGGCTTAATGGTTTCATTCATGACTGCGATGAATGCGATGATGTCTCGTAAGGGGACATAGGCAGTCGATCGCACTCCATCAACCTTGTTCTTCATCGCGGATGTGTGCCGACGAGCAATCTCCTGTTGATAATTGAGCCAGTCCTGGTCATAGGGCCGCAGGCAGGTATCCAATATCCACTGCTCGAATCGCTTTCCGCTGTTGGCAACATATTCAGGGATACGGTCACCCTCTGGCGTCCGCGAGTGACGCGCCAGACTAGGAATACTCGCAATGATGCCGTTGCGCCATTGATCGACGATCTGCCTGGTCTGTTCTGCGAGCACTTCTCCCGCGAGTCGCAGATAGTTCGGATCGTCGCTCGTCCAACCTACTGTGACTTTCAGCTCTTCCAGTTCCCGCATCGAGATCGATGAGGGTTGGATGTCTTTGCTGCCGTAGGAATATCCCGGGACTTCATCGATGGCGGAAATCATGGAAGTGTCTTCTCCCAAATGTGATTGATGGCTAGTTCAAGGCGCCGTCCATCCGCAGCGGGAGCGCATCAGCCCTTGATCGGCCCACTCGTGCCCAACTTCGAATCGCGACCACGATCGCAAACATCCCCAGACCCAGGGGAAAGGCAATGCGATTTAGCTCAACTCCGATGAGTTCTGCTCCGCCGAGACCGAAGGCAAACATCACAATGATGATGCCGAGTACTCGCGAAGCGGTCTTTGCGCTAGCGCTGCCCTCATGCGCAAGGCGTTGAGTGGATGATGCGAGGAGACCGTCGATGCCGTCGACAAGAATCATGCCGCCGGCGAAGGCTACTCCGAGAAGCCAGGGATTGGATTGACCAGCAAGAATGAGCGCGGAAAGCTGAGACGACGTTTCGAACCCCGCCGCGAGTAGCATCCCCAGAAGCACTGGCTGGGCAACGACAGGGCGCCGTTTTTCACGGTGTTCATGATGAGGACGGATTAGGCGGAAGACATTCAGTACGCCAATTAGCATGAGCATCCACGGACCCACGAAGGCAAAACGTGCGGCGAGCAGCCGTCCGATTCCCACTGCAAGGAGGATGACTACAATACCGTGTCCCAGCGCGAAATAAACACCATTCATTGCGCGAGGTCGGATACGCGTCAGACCATCGATGGCGGCAAGATGATCGGGGTCTGTTCCATGTCGAATCCCTAAAGCCAATACAAGTAGCGTCGCAGCATTCATATCGGCTCCCGGTTACCACTTGCAGTTGTTTCGAGGAACTTCACGGAACGTGCAATATTGTGACAGCTTGGCGGGTGGTCTTCTGCAAAGCGTGTGTAGGAGCCTCGAGGCATCTCATGAATTATCTCCATGAGTCCCGCTCCGCAATCTCAGCGAGAGAGCTCAAGTTCTCATTGATGAATGGATTAAAGCGAAGAGTAGACAGTTGAAGGGGAAGCGCTAGCAGTCGGCCTGAGTCGTTGGAGGAAGAGGCCCATTCTAGTAGTGCGGCGTAGTCGCTAAAATCGCCAAGCCGTCCCAACCACACCGCTCCCTCGGTTGAGGAGATGCTTACTACGTTTGAGATATCGCAAGGGCCCAAGCATCCGCTCACAGTGAGTTGAATTCTCTTCTTCAGTCCGCGCCCTTTCCACTCTTCCTTCATCCACTCCACAGGGACTGCAGCCTTTCCCTTTTCCACGGCTCCGCAGCAGCAGCCACGACAAATCGTGACGTGGGCCAAAATCTTCCGCTTGGTGGCGAGCGGCAGAACGTAGTCTGGAGCTGTGTACATCAAAGCGCCCTACCTTTCGCAGGCGATAATCTCGCTCTGATAGCGTGCGGAGACCTCGTCCATCTTGCGTGCTAATTCGTCGGGAGTGAGAATCGCTTTCTGGAAGAGGATGTTTGCAAAAGCAACGATCCAGCGTTCGTAGTAACTGAGGCTGCCAACGGCCTCAGCTCCCAGAGCTTCGACACCACGACGCTTTTCTTCTGTGTTGATGATTTTGTGGAAGTCGAGCACGTCGGCGAGGGCGTGGCAGCGCTTTTCCCATGGCTCAAGGACATGTTCAACGCGCGCGATCGGGCCGGCATCGAGACCGCCTAGTTCGGTAGGAAGTTGCTTGATCAGATGTTCTGTTTGCGTCACTGCAGTGCCTCCTTTGCTTCGGGCATCTCTGCTTTCACCACCCCGATCATCGCGTCGCGGGTAACAAGAGCGGCCAGTTGCTCCTCGGTGAAAGCGTCCGTCCCGGCCGGACGCTGCGGCAGCACGAGGTAGCGCACCATTGCGGTGGAATCGCTGACGCGAATCTCCACGTCGTCCGGAATCACGGTTCCGAACTCGGCCAGCAATGTTCTCGGATCCTTTACCGCCCGCGCCCGGTAGGGCTTCAGCTTGTACCAGTCGGGCGGCAAGCCGAGGACAGGCCGCGGGTAGCAAGAGCATAGGGTGCAAACAATCAGGTTGTGAACTTTGTCTGTGTTTTCGAGCACGATGAGGTCTGTGTCGTCATAAAACGTGATTCCAAATTCCTCGCAGGCCCTGCGGCCGTTGGCAAGCAAGCGCGCGCGGAAGGCTGGATCGACCCAGGCCCGCGCCACCACTTTTGCGCCGAGTGCCGGAGTTCGCGAGTCGAGGACTTCTATCTGACGCCTGATCTCGCCTGGGCCAAAGAGCCTCTTCTCGGTGAGCAGTTCCCGGACAGCCGTCTCCATAATTTCGTAATACCCAGGGACTGCACTCAATTCCGCAGCCGGTGTGTGGTCGTGGGCGTGTTCAGTCATTGCGTCTTCTCCCCTCAAGCCATGATTCGAAGATCTCGATGCGCAGCGAATCGTTCGCGGAGCCGGCGTATCCCTGCCACAGCTCAGTGAGAGGGATCGCGACGCGGTAATAGTGGCGCTTGTTGCCAGCATTTCTGCCGTACCCTTCTTCCTCATTGTTGATTGCGGGCGGAACGATCACGGCCTCTACGATTCCTCTTTTACCGCGCACGTAATTCGGAACCCGAAAATGGCCAATCGGATAACGAACTGACACTGAAACCTCATCGCCCGCTTTGAACAAGGGCAACTCTCCATCGGCGGCTACGACCCCAGTGCGAGCATCGATGTTTGCATCAATGGATTCCATTGTCTTAATCCCTCTGAAGCTTGAATTCCATGGATATGAGGATGAACGAGTTTGGGTTTGGTGACATCACTGGAAGAGATAGTTGTTGCCCTGCATTTTTCTGCAGTCCGGTGCGGGCTGACCGTCGACCAACTGTCAAAAGCATGCCGGATAAGGGAGAGTCGGCCGTAGCCGTGCCCACTACGAGTCAAAGATTCAACCGATAGTCTTCGCAAGG
>DATKQB010000112.1:0-9662 GCA_035523795.1 Verrucomicrobiia bacterium
CTTTACTCCGGACGGAAAGGCCGTGGCGTACATCATCCGCGACAAGGGCGTTGACAACATTTTTGCGCAGCCTCTCGACGGCTCGCCTGGGCGCCAGGTCACGAACTTCACTTCGGAGCACATCGTGCAATTTCACTGGTCCCCGGATGGAAAGACGCTTGCAGTCGCCCGCTCCCACGACACTTCCGACGTGGTTCTGCTGCGCGAAAAATAGAAGCGAAATGGAGTTGAACCCGGCAGGAATTGCTGACCCTGTCAAGAAAACTACGCAACGTGCGAGGTTGGAATGCCCGCCGACAGATCGTAGCCGCGCTCATACCAGCAGTCCATCGAAGAGTAGCCCTGCCTGTTTTCGGCGCACAAAAAGTGCCACCTTCCTTGTTGCAGCTCTCGCCGATGCACACACGACTTTCGTCGCTGACTCTCCTGAGTCGCTCCGAAACGATAGATTGCCGAGGCTTCGTCTTCAACCGCGGTATTGAAGGCAAGTTCGCATTCTGGGCGAGTGACGGGCAACCCTTCCGTAATCCGGTAAGGTTTGCCGACTAATCGGGAGTTGGCTCGGGTTGCACCACAACCAAAAACACCACTCCGACAATGGTAAACATTCGGAATGCCTCTTCCTGCCCATTCCACATTTTCGGCTGCCACATTAGAAACCATTCGCCCCCGACGTCGAGGAATGCTACCAACCACATCAGCAGGCTCGTCGTCAGCGCAATCATGGCGACGTTCAGTGCAGCGGCGAATTGCGCCCTGTCCGCTCGATACGATTTCAGCAACCGAACACCAGCCCACCAGCATAGATGGCCGGTATCTGGCGGCGCTTAACCTGGATTCTACGAAACTGCTGCTCTTTGACTTCAAGACCCAAAGGTGGTCGGACTCGATTACTGAGCCGGGCGCGGTGGGTTATGTCAACTGGTCGCGAGATGGAAGCTATCTTTACTACGACGGCGCCTTCACTGGCCATCCGACGTTTCGCAGGATTAAGGTCGGCCAGACCCACTCGGAACCTCTGGTCGATTTAAAGGGGTTGTCCAGGTACTTAGCTCCTCCTGCCTATGGCTGGAGCGGCGTTGCTCCCGACGGCTCGGCACTCTTTACCCGCGATTTGAGTACCGACGAAATCTACGCTCTCGATCTGGACCTACCATAGCTTTACGTCGACTGCGCATCACTTGACGCTCGCAAACGAGCTTGACAACTGGAGTTGTGTTACGTCCCCTCATCTGGCGGTTGACGGGCGATGCGGAAGTTGAGCTACTAGTCCAAAGCCCAATTCTGTCTCGGGCACCCGGGAGGGGCAAGGGGCTAGGCGGAAGGCTCAATTCGTGGGGCGGTTTCTCTCGGCCATCTCCATGCGTACCAAACGATCAGCGAAGTACAAACCACTTCTATCGCTCCAAAGAACAAATAGTAAGAACTTGTCTGCGTGATGTTAAAGATTGGAAAGATGAATTGGGCCAAGAGAACCGCGGCAGTTTCTATTATGCCCGCGACGATGTTCGCCCAGCGATTTGCTCTGGGCTTCAGGATTCGCGAAAGCAGAATCATCGCCATGGGGATCTCCATGAGTATCGCGATTCCTACCCACGCTCCCGGGGAAAAATGGATAACACCGATACTTCCTTTCTTCGAACCCAAGACGTCAACACAGAAAAACACATCTGCATAGATATAGTTGAGAGTCGCAAACAGCCATAGCACTGAGAGCCTGACTCGAATGTCTTCCATGGGAGCCTCCTGTGCTGCCTGAGCGGGCCCTGGTGTTCGGCCTACCGCGATGAACAAGGCGATTTTCGCAACGTGCGGAGCCCAAAATTGCCGTATCGTACCACGGATGAGCTCTGGAATGTCAGTCGCGGACCAGCCTTGTCTTGGAACAATCACGGGCAATCCAGAGGTCAACTTCCCAATCGCCGATGACTCGGGCGGAACCAGGTTTCGGCCATATGCGACAATCTAACGCTCGTCGGCAACGCAAAGTGCGAACTGGTTGATTGTGAGCGGCAGAATGCGAATGAAACAACGAATATGTTTCTGCAAGTCACGCGACGAGGCACGGATCGCTTATGCGACGGCGGGCGAGGGTCCTCCGCTGATGCGCGTCAACAACTGGTTCACGCACCTTGAGCTCGATTGGGACCATCCGGTCTGGCGCCATTGGTCCGAGGCCCTCGTCGAACGGCGAATGCTTGTCCGTTACGACCCGCGAGGCTCGGGCCTTTCCGATCGGGACGTGACCGATTTTTCCCTCGATGCCATGGTGGCGGACCTCGAGGCGGTTGCCGATGCACTCAAGCTTCATCGCTTTCCACTGATCGGCTTGTGCCAGGGCGGGGCGGTCGCCGTCGCGTATGCGGCACGCCATCCTGAGCGTGTCAGTCGCCTGGTGCTCTACGACAGCTACCTCTATGGTGCCTTCGTGGACGACGCGGGCCAGAAGCTGGCAAGGCAGGCACAGGCGTTCTCGCAAATGATCGAAACCGGTTGGGGAAGGAAGGTCGGGGCATTTCGCGAACTATTTGCGAATCTGCTGATGCCAGACGGCGCCGGACCTGAGCTCAAGTGGATCGGTGAGCTGCAGCGGCTCAGCGCGTCGGCGTCAACCGCTTGCCAACTATGGAATGCATTCAACACATTCGACATTCGCAGCGACGCGTTGAAGGTCACTGCACCCACGCTCATTTTTCATGTGCGAGGCGATGCCATGGTGCCGTTCGAGGCGGGCCGGCGCCTCGCCGCAGCGATACCGAATGCCCGCTTCCTGCCGCTCGCGGGGAGGAACCACATCCTTCGTGCCGATGAGCCGGCGTGGCTGAATTTCAAGAAAGAGCTGAATGAGTTCCTTGGTGCGGACGAGCAGATCGATGCCTCCGCGCCGGAGGAGTTCGCTGCTTTGACCGCACGCGAGAGAGAGATTCTAGACTCGATTGCACGAGGTCAGACCAACGCTCAGATTGCAGATTGCCTACATATC
Organism: Verrucomicrobiia bacterium; assembly: GCA_035523795.1. Taxonomy (GTDB): domain Bacteria; phylum Acidobacteriota; class Terriglobia; order Terriglobales; family Acidobacteriaceae; genus Sulfotelmatobacter. Next base: position 2,984 of record DATKQB010000112.1, read on the forward strand.
GCCGAGAAGACGGTGCGCAATCACGTTACTAGCGTTTTCTCCAAGCTCGGTGCGCAGCACCGCTCACAGGCCATAGTGATGGCTCGCAAGGCCGGTCTCGGCCGCGACAGCTAGCGGCAGCGGCCCCAACCTGGGGCCTGCGTCCTAATAATCGCGGTTGCCCCTGCGGGAATTCGATTCGATATATGACTGTCGCCTCATGACGACGCCCGCGGCGCCATGTCACCCTGCAAGTGTCGAGTTCATACGAAACGGACGGTGCCCCGGTTCATCGGAGCCTGGGTTTAAGGAGGAGCAGGATGAAGACTCTGTTTACGATGCTGATAGCAGGCGTGGTGGCATGCGGTTCAGCAGGAGCTCTGAAAGCGCAGACAGATTCGCACGTGATTGCTGCAGCGAACGATGCGCGCTGGGGAGCAGCGCCGCCGATGTTGCCGCCCGGCGCTGAGATTGCGGTGCTGGCCGGGAACCCCATGCAGGCGGCTCCCTATACGATCCGATTGAAGTTTCCGGCTCACTACGCCATTCCGGCGCATTCGCATCCGACGGGCGAGAATGTCGTCGTCATCTCGGGAGCACTGACGTTTGGGATGGGCGTAAAGTTGCTTCGCGGGACCGCTGACAACAAGACGCTAGCCGCAGGCGGTTTTGCGCTCATGCCGGCCGGCATGAACCACTATGCCTTTACGACGGATCAGGAAACGACGATTGTCTTGTATGGGCAGGGCCCCGTGGAGTTCAAATACGTCAATCCCGCCGACGACCCGCGCAATGCGCACGGAATAAAATAGGTTGGAGCCTGAGTGAGGGCCCGACGCCGCTCTATCGATGACGAGAGTGACCACGATGAACAAAGGAATACGAATTTCGCCGCTGGAGATAGATTCAGATTTCCGCTGCGGGATGACGAGGGATTATCTGGCGTCGGCTGTTGGCTTCGGGCCAGAGGTGTCATACATAGGGCATCTGTAGCCGGTAGCAGCGGAGAGCTCAAGAGCATAGAGCAGGCCATCCTTACCGAAGTCGACCGCAACGACGGTGGTGAAGCCGGGGCGCGATCCGGACAGGCGAAGCTTCTGAAGGTCGTCATCGCAGCCGAAGCCAAAGACGAAAAGCCACGGGCATGAGCCGATGTTGATTCATGACCTTGCTTATGTCTGGAGTAATGGAAAGAGTCCGAGCTTGCCGATGTAAAACTTTCCGTCGTTCACGGTGACAGAAGTTGGGGACGCCATCGAATACTTCATGAATGCCGAGAGTATGACGGAGCTGCGCAAAATTCTTTAAGGAGGGTACCATGAGCGCGAGACGAGTAAGCCTTGTCCAGCAACGACAACACCCGCTGCGGGAGCATTACCGCTGCGTTCCGGCCGACGCCTGGATCAGCGACGGGGCGCAGACCGTAAGCGCGTGCGGTGGGGATCCGTTCCACGGCGTCGTTGTGCCTGCCAATGGCGCCGACGCACCCGTGCACTTCGGGATTCATCGGGCCGTGGGTGGATTTCACGACAACCCGAATCCTGGCGATCTGTTGTGCGCGGCAGTGGCAGCTTGCTTCGACTCGACGTTGCGGATGATCGCCGATCATCGTGGCATTCGCCTGGAGTCCTTGGAAGTGAAGGTCACTGCGGAATGCGACGTGCGCGGTTGCTTGCTGGTAGAACGCGCGGTTCCTGTGGGATTCCAGGGCATGCGTTGCGGTGTACGGCTGCAAACAAAGGATCACGTCGATGAAGACACGATAAAGATGCTCCTTGCCGCCGCAGAACACAGTTGCGTCGTCATGCAAACGCTGCGTAGCGGTGTCGCCGTGCAAGCGCAAGTCGTGACCAGCGATGCTTCCGCAGCCATCACTTCTGGAGCCCCCAATCTGCGGGGCTCGATGCCATCCCGGTGACCAGGAGAACTGCCATGCTCGAAGTTACTTCCACTTCCCCGCCCACGGTCGACCTTGTGATCGACAGTCCGGTTCGCTTTCACGGCTTCCTCTTCAACCAAAGCGGTGTACGCGACATGATTTGTGACGTAGTCATGGCTGGGGTTCCCCAATAGGACAACTTCACTGCAGATATTGTCTCCCGAGCGAGTCAACGGCAACACTGAAATTACTCTTTGATTAACACTCAAGCAGGATTTGTAACGAAAAGTGGGCTTGGGTAAATCGATTTTCGAACCCCTGAATCACGGGGAAGCCGGAAGTCAACTTCCCAATTGCCGACAATCCACGAGCTGACTCGCTTCGCCAGCACGATTTAGCTTCACATTTGTTGCCGTATTTCTGCTACTGGGCCAGCGTGCTACTTCGTTCGCGATGTGTGCTACGCTGAAGTGTTGTTCTTGCGATCCGAGGGGTACATGGCGCAGATCAGCAGAATCGGGGTGTCGTTGGAGTCGGACCTGCTCGATCGGTTTGACAAGTTCATTGCTGAAAAAGGCTATGACAACCGATCCGAGGCTTTCCGCGATTTGATCCGGGACCAGCTTGTAGGGACTGCGGTTGTGGCTTCGAAAGCTCCAGTCGTGGGAACTGTCACCCTGATCTACGACCACCACACTCGGCTACTTCCCGAAAAGCTCGCTGATCTACAGCACGAACATCACGAAGGCGTTATCTCGACGCTGCACGCCCATCTGGACCACAATACATGCCTTGAAGTGGTGCTCCTGCGCGGTAAGTCCCGTGACGTTCAACAACTTGCTGACAAACTCATTAGCACCAAGGGAGTTCGGCATGGCCGCCTGGTTATGAGTTCGCCCAACACGGTTTCACCGCGCCATCACTCTCATCACTGAACATGTAGGCCCCTTCCAGCCGCAGAATCTTTCGAGCTATCAACAGGCACCCGCCCCCGAACTGCCTGTGGGAAATTCCGACTGATCAGCCTTTACAGGTACACCTGTCAGGTAGCATTATTATGTAATTCGTAATATTAAGGTAGCACGAGTGGGAATAACGTGTTATGCCAGAACAGTTGGGGCAGGCTTGTGCGACGTTCGCATCTCAGGAGCTTTCATCGCTGTGCCCGGTTCACGCACATCGTCTGGATCACCGTACTACCGTTTTTTATCGCGCCTAGCCTACTCGCCGCGCAAGACAACGCTGCCAGTGGTCGGATTTTCGACCCGCAGGATCGCCCACGCGCAACGAGTGAGAAAGCTTATTCGCCGCAGCTGTCAGGAACCGTCGTTGACACGTCTGGCGCGGTGATTCCGGGAGCGGCCGTGCAGGTTCGGAGCGCGAACGGCACCGTACAGAGAACGGCCCAAACGGACAAGAGCGGCTCCTTCATTGTTTATGGAATCCCAGCGGGCAATTATCGAGTCGTGGTATCGAATCCTGATTTTGCAAACAAAGAAATTCCCGTCACCATCGGGACCACCGAGGCGCCGGCTCCGCTGCGCATCACTCTGGCTGTGCGCGGCGAAGTCACTACCGTTGAGGTGAAAGAGCGCTCGGATAACCTTGTCGGGATTGCCAGCTCCGCCGGCCAGGTAACGGTGGGCGCAAAGCAGCTAGAAATTCGTCCGATTCTTCGCTCGGGGGAGATTTTGGAGACGCTTCCCGGTCTCATCATCACGCAGCACGCCGGCGGCGGCAAGGCCAACCAATATTTTATGCGAGGCTTCAATCTCGACCACGGCACAGACTTCGCCATTTTCATTGATGGCATGCCGCTGAACCTGCCGTCGCACGCGCACGGCGAGGGATACTCGGACATGAACATTGTCATCCCGGAGTTTGTCGAGCGCGTGGATGCTGCGAAGGGTCCTTATTACGCCGATGTCGGCGACTATGGCTCGGCGGGAAATGCGCATGTGGTGTTTTACAAGACTCTGCCTCGGAACTTCTTCCAGGTCGACGGCGGCATGTACCAGTTTGCACGCTTCGTTTTCGGAGTATCGCGAAAGCTCGGCAAGGGCAACTTGCTTTACGGCGGCGAGGCGTATCACGATGGCGGCCCATGGGTACATCCGGACAACTATTACAAATTCAATGGGCTTGTAACCTACAGCCAAGGCACGAAGGCCAACGGTTTCAGCATCACGACTCACGCTTACGATGGAGCCAGATGGAACTCGAGCGATCAGCTCCCCTATACCGCCATACCCGTTGTCGGTTTCTTCGGTTCACTGAGCCCGACCGACGGTGGCAGATCGCAGCGTTACAGCTTGCAAGCCGAATGGCATCACAAGGGCGCAAACTCCGAAACGACGCTCATGACCTACGGGTTCTATTACGATCTCAACCTGTTCTCTGATTTCACCTACTACCTGGTGGACCCCTACAAAGGCGACCAGTTCGAACAGCAAGACCGGCGATGGGTCGCAGGATTTGACTTCCGGCGCACGATTTTCGGCAAATTCTTCGGCCGCAACACGGAAACCACAGTCGGCATGCAGCTGCGCAACGATTGGATCCACAACGGCCTTTTCCGGACCGAAGATCGCATGCGCACGAGCAAAACTTACTATACGGCCAACTATCTGGATGTGCCTTCGTCTCTCGAGCAGACTGCGGTTTTGCCCGCAGACACGGATCTGAACAAATTCACTGAGACGATCGGAAGTCCCTTCGTGGCAACGAAGATTCAGTGGGCGGAGAAATTCCGCACAATTCTGGCCCTGCGCGGCGACGCGGGCAAAGGTGTGGTGACCAGCTTTACCAACCCCACCAACCCCGACTATCCCAACGATCCCTACCCGGCCAATTTCAATCCCAATACCGATCAGGCGGTCAACAAGTTCCTGCCTAGCCCCAAAGCAAGTTTGATCTTCGGCCCGTGGGCCAATACGGAGTTGTATGTGCAGGGCGGAGCCAGTTACCACACCAACGATGTTCGAGGCTCAACGCAACTGTATGAACCGGTTTCGCCGGATTATCCCTACTACAACACGCCGAACCCTATTAAAATTCCGTTCCTAGTCCAAACCAAAGGCGCGGAAGTCGGCGTGCGCACGGTGGCCGTCCCGCAACTGCAAAGCACCGTTGAAGTCTGGTATCTGCACAGCAATTCCGAACTGCTGCAGGATGGCGACACCGGCGGCACGACTCCTTCGGTTGAGTCGAGCAATCGCTACGGAATAGAAGTTGGGAACTACTACAACCCGATGCAGCATCTGTTTTTTGATGCTGACTTTGCCGACTCCCGCGCCATTTTTACCCAAAACGATCCTTTCGATTCGACGTTTTACACCTCAACCCCAACGGGTCCGCAGCTTTGCGCAAAAAACTCGAATTGCTTTGGGCTGATTCCGACCGGGGGCGGCACTTACCTGCAAAATCAGTACGGCAAGCTTGTGCCCGAAGCAGTTCGGTGGGTGGTTTCGGCAGGCGCCACAGTGCAGGACTACAAACGCTTCTCAGCAAGTTTGCGCCTGCGCTACTTTGGCCCGCGCCCTTTGACGTCCGACGGAATCTATACCTCACCCTCAACGGCGCTGGTCAACCTGGGCGCCAGTTATAAGATCAACGGGCACTGGAGCGTTTTGGGCGAAGTTTTGAATGTGTTTAATCGCCGAGATCACGACGTTGACTACGCGTATGTGTCGCAAATCACGCCGGCAGCCGGACTGGGACTGCCAGCAACGCCACCAACAACACTCGTAGGGCAGGAGCAAGTTGCGAGTGTTGTGAATGCTAACGTGGCATTCACAAGGGTCATGCACCCAGTCGAACCGATTCAGGCGCGATTCACTTTACGTTTCAGTTTCGGTCGCTGAGATTCTCGTTAACGAGAACGTTTGGAGGAATTTCTTGAACTCTCGAAATCCTGATCCAGGAGAAGATCCCTTCCCCGGCCGGACGACGAGCAAGTCAGAAGTTAACTTCTCAATGGCCGACAAACCGGGAGCTATCGGCTGGACTATTCAGTTGGGAGGCCCGGCTCGGCCCGATCGGCTCGCGCAGAGAACCGTCATTCGTTGACGGGTAGGTATCTGCCGACGGCAAAATGGCCCTTCCCCCTCCCCGGCAGAGGTGCAAACACCAATTCGGGTGGTTTAGTATTCGGATAGGGTTCTGCCGTCCGAAGGTATGTTCGAGGTATCGACAGTCATGCCCCCCAAAAGCAAGACCGCACGTTTCAACCTCGAGGCTTTCCTGTCTCAAATAGGAACTGGCAGAAAGATTCTGTCTGTTCCGGAGCGCAGTACGATTTTTTCCCAGGGGGATCAATGTGATGCCGTCTACTATATTCACTCGGGAAAGGTGAAACTATCTGTTGTCTCGCCAACCGGCAAGGAGGCCACGATAGGAATCCTTGGCTCAGGCGATTTCTTTGGCGAGGATGCTCTGCTCACGCAACATCTGCAGCTGGGTACTGCAACCGCTTTGACCCAGTGCAAGATCATGCGAGTTGATAAGAATGCGATGTTGAGCGCGATTCACTCGGAGCGTGGATTTTCGGAAATATTTGTCGAACATCTCTTGGCGAAGAATCATCGATACCGGGAAGACCTTGTCGATCAACTTTTCAATTCCAGCGAGAAGCGCCTGGCGCGCATTCTTCTGTTGTTTGCGGGCTTCGGCAAAGACGGGATAAGAGACAAAACTGAAATTCCTAACGTGAGTCAAGAAACTCTCGCTGAAATGGTAGGCGCATCCCGGTCGCGGGTGAGTTCCTTCATGAATAAATTCCGGAGGTTGGGCTTTATCGACTATGACGGCGGAATCGAGGTT
>DATKQB010000113.1:0-71257 GCA_035523795.1 Verrucomicrobiia bacterium
ACGCTTATCGGGCCTTAAGCGGCCCGGTGACGATGATGCTTGGGAGCGTGATGCCGAACTGCTTTGTGCGCGTGATGCTTGACGTGCGGATGCGTGGTCTTGACCCGCGTGAGCTTGGGTTGGGCAAAGGCTGGGATGGCCATTACGGCGGCGAGCATCAGGATAGAAAGATAGCGTTTCACCGGAACTCTCCTCGACCAACTCCCCTTTTATAAGTATTTTGTCGGTCAAACGCCAGCGGTAAACTTGGTTCGCTAGGCTACGTTGTTTCCAGCAGGTACCGCCTATTATCGACAGAGGTGGACGCATGATCAATACCCTGAAAGACCAGATGTTGAAAGACCAGAATTTAAAAGATCAGGATCGAGCCAAGGGCGCCAAAGAACCCGACGAGCCGAAGGCCGGCAGTAATGTGGGATTGAAAGAGCAACTCTCTCACCGAACTCAAGATCCCATGATCAAAGACGCGGACACGGACTTCCCCGAGCCGGGTGAAAATCCGGAGCATAGCGGAGAATGGAATAAGCGGAGCGCGTAGGGGAACCGGGTACCATTATTATGTTTTCGTGGCACTGCGATTCGAGCGGGCGGAGGAATGCCTCCGCCCCTACAATCTTTAGCGAAGTTCTTCCATGCAGGCGTCGAGCACTTCTTTGGGCGGACGCGTCATCGACTCTGGCAGCGTCGCCAGTGGCTGATCAACCACGTTCAGCAGGTCGATGAAATTCGGTGCCGTCGGATTGACGTAGAAAATTCCGGTCAGCACTTCGCCTTTATCGTGCGCCTCGGTCAGACGCATGATGGCGCGGATCTTGTCAGTGGGATCGTAATTCTCTTCCAGCTTGCGCAGATGAAGATGCGAACCATCGTGCATGGTGACCTCGATGGTCGAGCCGGGATCATACTGCACATCGATGTCTTCGAAGTGAGGAACGAAGCTGACGTCCTGCAAAACCTCCTCATGCTCTTTCACATACTTGTAAGACTTGGTCGATCCCTCGTGATCATTAAAGGTCACGCAGGGAGAGACGACGTCGAGCATGACGGTGCCTTTGTGGGCGATGGCGGCTTTCAGCATGGCGCTGAGCTGGCGCTTGTCGCCGGAGAAGGAACGGCCAACCAGCGTGGCCCCGAGCTGAATCGCGAGGGCGCAGGTGTCAATCGGAGGAAGATCGTTGGCGATGCCGGTCTTCAGGCGCGAACCGAGATCGGCGGTCGCGGAGAATTGGCCTTTAGTGAGGCCATAAACGCCATTGTCTTCGATGATGTAGATGATCGGGAGATTGCGGCGCATGAGATGGATGAATTGGCCGATGCCGATCGATGCCGTGTCGCCGTCGCCGCTCACGCCGATGCAAACAAGTTTGTGGTTGGCGAGAAGCGCGCCGGTGGCGACGGAGGGCATGCGTCCATGAACCGCGTTGAAGCTGTGCGAGCGGCTAAGGAAATAGGCTGGAGTTTTTGAGGAGCATCCGATGCCGCTGGGCTTGATGACGAATTCGGGCTCAACGCCCATCTCGTACATGGCTTCGATGATGCGTTCGGAGATGGCATTATGACCGCATCCGGCGCAGAGCGTGGTCTTGCCGCCTTTGTAGTCGATGACGGTGAGGCCGATGCGATTGGTCTTCGGTCCGGGTGCGGAAGTGCCGGGTTCAACAGTCGTGGTCGACATTATTTCCCCTCCATGCTGGTTAGTTCGTCGGTGATGGAGCGCGCGTCGAGCGGCAATCCGGTGATGTGGGCGATGCTGCGCAGGCGGCCGATTAATTCGGGCTTGAGATCGAGCTTGAGCAGCGAGAGCATCTGCGCGTCGCGGTTCTGCTCGACCAGATAGATGCGTTCATGCTGCTCGATAAATTCGTGCACCTCGCGCGTGAAAGGATAAGCGCGCAGGCGGAGATAGTCGGTTTCGATGTGATATTCCTCGCGCATCTGGTCGCGACTCTCGGTGATGCCCCAATGCGAGGTGCCGTAGCCGATGATGCCGATCTTCGCGTTGTTTCCCTTGGTGATTTCCGGCCGCGGAACGAAAGAACGCGCGGTTTCGAATTTGCGATTCAGGCGCTCCATGTTGTTTTCGAAATCGTCGGCGCGCTCGCTGTATTGCGCTTTTTCGTTGTGGCCGCTGCCGCGCGCGAAATACGCGGCGTGAGGATGCGATGTGCCCGGCAGCGTCCGATATCCGATACCGTCCCCGTCGATGTCCTTGTAGCGGGCGAAACCGCCGAGGCGGTCAAGATCCTCTTTGCCCAGAACTTTGCCGCGTTTGATCAGAGTCGTGGGATACGTGAAGGGATCGGACATCCAATTGTTCATGCCGAGGTCGAGATCGGACATGACGAAGACGAGAGTCTGGAATTGCTCGGCGAGATTGAAGGCTTCTGTTGCCATGCTGAAGCATTCTTCGACTGAGCAGGGAATCAGCATGATGTGCTTGGTGTCGCCGTGAGAAAGTACGGCGGTGGAAAGAATGTCGCCTTGCGAAGTGCGCGTGGGAAGACCAGTGGAAGGACCGACGCGTTGGATGTCCCAGATGACGCCGGGAACTTCCACGTAATAGGCGAGGCCGGCAAATTCAGCCATAAGTGAAATTCCGGGGCCGGCAGTTGCCGTCATGGAGCGCGCACCCGCCCATCCGGCGCCGATGACCATGCCGATGGCGGCGAGTTCATCTTCTGCCTGCACGATGGCGAACGTCGCCTTGCCGTCGGGACCGATGCGGTATTCCTTCATGTACTCGATCATCGTTTCAACCAGCGATGACGAAGGAGTGATCGGATACCAGGTGACAACGGTGCATCCGGCAAACATGCAGCCGAGCGCGGCGGCGGAGTTGCCATCAATGATGATCTTGCCGGCAGTCTTATCCATGCGCTCGATGTAGAACGCGCCGCGCTTTTCGAGATTGGCTTTCGCGTATTCGAATCCAGCTTGCGCCGCGGCAAGATTGAGATTCGCGGCTTTCACTTTCTTCGCGAACTGCTTGCGGATGGCCTTTTCGATTTCGGCCATCTCGATGGTCAGCAAGTTGGCGACGACGCCTACGTAAACCATGTTCTTGACGAGCTTACGCAGCTTGGCTTCCGGGCAGACCTGGGCGACGATCTTGTCGTAAGGGACGGAATAAAAAACCAGATCATTGCGCAGCTTGTGCAGTTGCAGAGGATCGTCGTAGAGAACCGAAGCGCCGGGGGCGAGAGACATCACGTCTTCGGTCGCGGTTTCGGGATTCATGGCGACAAGGAAATCGATTTCCTTCTTGCGGCCAATGTAGCCGTTCTTATTGGCGCGAATCGTGTACCACGTGGGAAGGCCGGCAATGTTCGAAGGGAACATATTCTTGCCGGAGACGGGAACCCCCATCTGAAAGATGCTGCGAAGAAGAACTGTATTTGAGCTTTGTGATCCGGAACCGTTCACCGTCGCGACCTGAATGCTCATGTCGTTGACGATGCGCTTGCGCCCCATCCCACCGGCTGACTCGTGGGGCACGACATCGGTAGTGGCCATCCCAACACCTTCCTTCAGTTAACGGGCGAACCCTGGCCCGTGATTGTGGAGTAGGAGAACTTACTCATTATAAGGCGGAGCGTTCGTTTCGTGGGAGCAAATGGCGCGCCTGAAACGGACAGGAACCTGAGTTGAAAACGAGGAGTCACCGCATCGAATGCCCTACAAACTCAAGGCCCTCCGGTCCGGTGCTTCGGGAATGACGAATCTATTCAGTCCTGAAGAACTGGGCCATGTTGCGGAACTTATTGTATCGTGACACGACCAAATCGGCAGGGGAGATCTTTTTCAGTTCAGCCAGCTGCTTCTGCAGGCTTACGTCGAGAAGATTGGCGGCGGCTTCATGGTCGCGGTGAGCACCACCTTCCGGCTCAGGGACAATAGCGTCAATGACGCCGAGCTCTTTCAGATCGTCGGCTGTGATGCGCATGGCCTCGGCGGCGAGCTCTTTTTTTGTAGCATCGCGCCACATGATGGCAGCGCAACCTTCCGGCGAGATGACGGAATAAATGGAGTTTTCCATCATAAGGACGCGGTCCGCGACAGCAATAGCCAACGCTCCGCCACTTCCGCCAACGCCGATGACGGTGGCGATAATCGGCACTTCGAGGCGCGCCATTTCGCGCAAATTGTAGGCAATGGCTTCGGCTTGTCCGCGCTCTTCGGCCTGCACGCCCGGGTAAGCGCCGTCAGTATCGATGAGAGTGAAAATCGGGCGATGAAATTTCGCGGCGATTTGCATGATCCGCAGGGCCTTGCGGTAGCCTTCCGGATGCGGCGTGCCGAAGTTGCGGAAGACGCGCTGCTTCATGTCGCGTCCTTTTTGCGTGCCAACGAGCAGGACTTCCTCGCCGTGAAAGCGGGCCATGCCGCAGACGATGGCGGCGTCATCGCCAAATCCGCGGTCGCCATGAATTTCGCTGAAGTCGGTGAAGACGCGCTCCACGTAGTCGAGCGTCTGAGGACGCTGAGGATGGCGGGCGAGTTCTGTTTTCTGCCAGGCGTTCGAAACTACGCTCATTTCGCGCCGGAGAGTGTCGATCCGCTCCTGCAACTGGGCGATCTCGCGGCGCGTCTCGGCGCTGGCGCCATTCAACTTGAGATGCGCGACCTGGCGCTCAATCTGTTCGAGTTCCTGTTGCACTTTTTCGGAAGCGGCCATCGAACTTGATGTCCCTCAGCGGCTCAACCCGCTTCTGACGCCCTTCTATGCGGCGCGGCTGAAGCCACGCCCTTTCTAATCAACGCGCGTTTTCCGGCACGAGTAACCTGGCGCCCTTTCCCATGTCTCGCAAAAACGACAAAACATGGGGCATCCCATTCACTCAGAGATCCAAGGCTAGCTGATGATTCTTACGCTGCCTCGACCGCAAAGCTCCTCAACACGGGCAATGAAATTGCGGTCTGGAACGACATTATATCCGTCCGCCTCCATGACCACCATGAAATCGCCCTGACGTTCCACGTCAAACAATACGCGGGCCTCTCCCTTGCGCTCCAGAAAGAGCGCGTGCAGGTCGTTAACAGTGGTTTCGGCAGAGGTTTCGAGCGGGATGCGGATGCGGATGGCGCGAGGGAGGGGAACCTTCGCATCTTCGAGCGGCATGATTTCCGCGGCGGTGATCTTGGGGTTCGCCCCTTCTTCAATGCGAACTCCTGCTTTGATCAGTACGGGAACCTCGAGTTTCACTTTGTCGCCGAGGCGCTTGTAGGCCTCAGGAAAGACAATCAAGTCGATCGAACCCGACATGTCTTCGAGCGTGGCCTGCGCGTAGAAGTCGCCCCGCTTCGATTTGAGCACGCGCACGTTGCAGATGATCCCGGCGGTCGTGATGGTTTCATCCTTGCCGGTGGATCGCGTCATGGCGGCGATTTCCTGGATACTCAGCGCCTGCAGATCCTGCAACTTGTCTTTGTATTTTTCGAGCGGATGTCCGGTGATGAAGAAACCCAGGATCTCTTTTTCCGCGGCCAGGCGCGTGTGCTCATCCCAGTCAGGAACGCTGGGAAGTTTGTCATTCGCCGGAGCCGCGTCATCCTGGAAGACGCCAAACAGGCCATGCTGGCCGGATTCCGCGTCCCGCTGGGCTTTCTGCGCCTGCTCCATGGCCTTATCGAGAACTGCGATCAGTTGACTGCGACCGCCCATCGAATCCATGGCGCCGCTTTTGATCAGAGATTCGACGACGCGCTTGTTGAGCAGGCGAAGGTCGACGTTTTCGCAGAATTCGAAAATGGATTTGAAACGCCCGAGTTTCTTGCGAGCGGCGACGATGGATTCGATGGCATTACCGCCGACATTTTTGACGGCGGCGAGGCCGAAGCGGATCGATTCTCCGTGTGGAGTAAAGTTCGCGTCGGAGACGTTGATGTCGGGAGCTTCCACGGCAATGCCCATTTCGCGGCATTCATTGATGTACTTGACGACGTCATCGGTCGATCCCGTCACCGAGGTGAGCAGCGCGGCCATAAACTCGACGGGATAGTGCGTCTTTAAGTAAGCCGTGTGATAGGCAAGGAGCGCATAGGCGGCCGAGTGGGATTTATTGAAACCGTAGCCCGCGAACTGCGCCATGAGATCGAAAATCTTCTCTATCTTTTTCGGTGGAAACTTGCGTTGGCTTGCTCCTTCGATGAAACGTTCGCGTTGCTGCGCCATCTCTTCCGGTTTCTTCTTGCCCATGGCGCGGCGAAGCAGATCGGCTTCGCCGAGGGAATATCCGGCGAGACGGTTGGCGATCTGCATGACCTGTTCCTGATAGACGATCACGCCCAGCGTCTCTTCGAGGATCTCTTTCAGTTCCGGCAATTCGTATTCGACTTTCTTCCGGCCATGCTTGCGATCGACAAAGTCGTCGATCATGCCGCCCTGAATCGGACCCGGGCGGTAGAGCGCATTGAGGGCTGTGAGATCTTCGATGGAGTTCGGCTTGTAACGCCGCAGCACGTCGCGCATGCCATGCGATTCAAACTGGAATACGCCCGACGTCAGGCCGCTATGAAAAACCCTTTCGTAGGTTCTCTGGTCTTCCAGAGGAATGTCATCGAGTGTGCGCGGAACCTGCTTGGGCCAATCCTGCTCCTTGCTGAGAACGGGCATTCCGGCATCTTTGCCGTGGGTCTGCGCGATTAATTTCAGCGCATCGGTGAGGATGGTTAGCGTGGTGAGGCCGAGGAAATCCATCTTCAACAGTCCCATCTTCTCGATGGCGACCATGTCGAAGGCGGTCACGATTTCGTCGTTCTTGGTTTTATGCAGCGGGACGAGTTCGGTGAGCGGGCGCGGAGAAATCACCACTCCAGCAGCATGCACGCCAGAGTTGCGCACAAGGCCTTCGAGTTTGCGCGCGGTTTGAAAGAGTTCGCGAATCTGCCCGTCTTTCTCGATCGCCTCGCGCAATTGCGGCGAATCTTCGATGGCCTCTTCCAGCGTAATGTTGAGCTGGGTCGGGACCATCTTGGCGATGCGGTCGACGTCGGCGTAAGGGATGTCCATCGCGCGGCCAACATCTTTGATCGCGGCCTTGGCGGCCATGGTTCCGAAGGTGATGATCTGGGCAACATTATCGCGGCCGTATTTTCGCGTGACGTAATCGATGACCTCGCCGCGGCGGTTCATGCAGAAATCGATGTCGATATCGGGCATCGACACACGCTCGGGGTTGAGAAAGCGCTCGAAAAGAAGTTCGTGCTGAAGAGGATCGATGTCAGTGATGCCGAGCGCATAGGAGACGAGCGATCCTGCGGCCGAGCCGCGGCCCGGGCCGACGGGGATGTCGCGCTCTTTGGCGTAGCGAATGAAGTCCCACACAATGAGGAAGTAGCCGGGAAACTTCATCTGCTGAATGATGCCGAGTTCGCGCTCCAGCCGCTGTTCGTAGTCGGCGAGCGAGTGCTTGAGTTTCCCCTGGCTGCTTAGCGTGCGCAGAGTTTCGAGGCGCCGCGCGAAGCCTTCGCGAGCCACGTGCACAAAGTAGCTGTCGATGGTGTAGCCCGCCGGGACTTCGAACTGCGGAAACGGCGTCGCGACTTTTTCCAGGCGAACGCTGCAGCGTTCGGCGATATCGACTGTACGCGTGAGGACTTCGGGAGAATCTTTGAAGACGCGTGCCATCTCGGTGCCGTTCTTGACGAAGAACTGCGTGCCATCAAACTTCATGCGCGCGGTGTCGCGGATAGATTTTCCCGTCTGAATGCAGACCATCACGTCCTGCGCGTGGGCGTCGTCTTCGCAGAGATAGTGGCTGTCGTTGGTTGCCACCAGCTGCAGCCCGAGATCTTTTTCCAGCTTGAATAAGCCGGGATGAATGCGGTGCTCGAGGTCGAGGCCCTGGTCCTGAATTTCGAGATAGAAATTGTCTTTGCCGAATATGTCGGTGAATTGTCCGGCAGCAGCGCGGGCAGCTTCGTAGTTGTTCTCGACCAGGCGTTCTGCCACTTCGCCTTTGAGGCATCCGGAAAGACCGATCAGGCCGCGCGAGTGCTCGGCTAGAAATCTCTTGCTCACTCGCGGCTTGTAATAAAAGCCGTGCAACGAGGCTTCGGACGTGATCTTGACAAGATTGCGGTAGCCTTCGTCGTTCTCGGCGAGCACAAGCAGGTGGTTGTAGGTGTCGCCCTCGGGCGGCGTGCGCTCAATGTTGTGATCGTCCTTTTTGCAGATGTAGAGCTCGCACCCGATGATCGGCTTGACCCCATGCTTATGTGCGGCGTTGACGAAGTGCACGGCGCCGAAGATGTTGCCGTGATCGGTCATGGCCACGGCGGGCATGCCGAGTTCGTGGACGCGCTGGCAGAGTTTTTCGACGTCGCAAGCGCCGTCGAGCAGGGAATAGTCCGTATGCAGATGCAAGTGGACGAATTGAGACATGGGCTAAAGCTAGTTTAGCGCAACACTGACAGAGGAAAAATTGGTAAAGCTGTGGGATTCTAGGGACAGTTTCCTCTGAGTTCCGGCCCAACAGCATTACCCCGCATTTCTATGTTGCGCGAGTACAACGACGTTTATGATAGGCGCGCCCACGGAGATCCTCATGTCGAAAACACAAGACCAGAGCTTACTCTTGGCCCTGCTCGATTCTTGGGACCGCAATAATACGATCCTCGTTAACTTGCTTCGCATCCTGCCCAAAGACAGCCTGAGAGCTCGCGCGACACCGGATAGTCCCACGGTCATCGAGATGTTCAACCATATCCATTACGTCCGCCTGATCTTCATCTCCGAAGACGCTCCAGAGCTTTCCCCACCCTTGCCCGTCACGTGGACCGAAGAGGACGATCGTGATCGGGTCGCACAGATGCTCGAAGAAAGCGGGAGGGCGGTGCGCGATATCGTCCGGAACCGGATCGAAACTGGCAAAGATATGCAACTCCATTACGACCATCCAATCCTTTTCGTGCAGCATATGATTTGGCACGAGGGTTACCATCACGGCCAAGTGAAGGTGGCGCTGAAGGTGATGGGAGTTCCGATCGCAAATGAGCAGGCGGGGCCGGTCACCTGGCGTGTTTGGATGGATAAAGCGAAGCTGGTCGACGATGGCAGCAAAGGCCTCTAGCTCTGGGAATTCATGGGTTGTAGACCACTGCGTTCTTGCGCATAAGGCTCCCCGCCAGGCCTCGGCCTCTTCATTTCGTGATGGACGTTCCCGCGCCCATTAGAATCAGAGAGCGTTCGGCGAAAGGGACATACAGCAGAATGGCGGTGAGGCCGAGGGCGAGGCCGTATCCGATTTGTGCGAGCAGCAGAAACGGAGCGAGCGCCCAGAGCTCGTCCAACGGAAAGAGAAGCGGGAACAGCCGGAGAAATTTGTCGCGTAAGCCGGGGGCGTTAAAACCGGCGGCGGCGATCAAATAAAGACGAACGGGAATGCCAACGATCGCGGTGACGATCAGCAGAACGATCGCCCACAGAGGACTCGCCAACATGGAAGCCACGATTTCCTGAACGACGTGCAAACGGGCGAGAGAGATCAGATAGAAGCAGAGATACATGATCTGCAAAAGCAGAAACAGGATTCGCACCAGTCGCGCGGAAGCGGGAGGTAGTTCGTGCGCGCTGGTCAGAAGACCAGCCGAGGTGTTTTTCATGGGTGCCGCGACGGTCTGTTGCGGCGATGGATCGGATGGCGACACGCTGAACGGAGCACCGTTCGTTTCGTCAGGCGTGGGGACTTCGACCGGCGCTACGAAACGATATCCACGGCGGGCGAGAGTTTCAATGAAACGCGGGTTGGTGGCAGAGTCGCCGAGCACATCGCGAATCCTGTTCACCGCAGTATTGAGGCTGTGGTCGAAGTCGACGAACGTGCCATCCGGCCAAAGGCGATCGCGAATCTCGGTGCGCAGAACGACTTCTCCCGGCCGCTCCAGCAGCATTACCAAAATCTCGAAAGGCTGTCCGGTGAGGGAAACCACGCGACCCTGCTTCCGCATCTCTCCACTGCGCGGCTCGACTTCGAAAGGGCCGAACCGGAAGCAGCGTTTTTGAGGAAAAGTCTCCATTCCGGCTCTTAGTTTACCTTCTGAACTTCCTTTTGATTTGTCTGATCTTGCCGTAAGCCACAGTGATCACAAGAGTTAGAGATTGAGAAGAAATTTACCTCGGATTGAGGCGGAATGCATTGCCGCGACGGTGCTGACGCGTCATTCTGCGCTTGAGGTCAGCCGCTATGGACGTCGTCGCTAAGCAGATCACGGTTACGAAAATCACCGCTCTGTTCGTTGTGCTGATGTCGGCGCGGCTCAGCGGAGCGCAACCTTCCCCGCAAACATTGCAGGCATTCGACGCCTATGTCGCGCAAGCCGAAGCCCGCATTGCTCATAAGCGCGGTTCGAAAACGATGTTTCTCAGCCTGGATTTGCTTTCGGCCGAAAAGCGCTCTGAGATCGTCAATCGGCTGAAGAGCGGAGAGATCGTCATTGAAAGGCAAGGAAACGACAGGCCAGGAAACGGGAAGCAGGAAGACGCTCCGGCTGAGACTCCCGGCGGCTTGATCCACGATTGGAGCGGAGTGGTCTTCATCCCCGGCGCGACGATTGGGCAGGTTTTGGCCGTGGTGCAGGATTACGACCACATGACGCGCTATTACGCTCCGGACGTGATGCAGTCGCGGCTCATCTCGCGCTCCGGCGACGACATGCGCGTCTTCATGCGCATGCGCAAACACAAAGTCATCACGGTTGTCTTGGATACCGAATACGACGTGCATTATGGGCGCATCGACGCGGCGCATCAGTTCAGTTCTTCGCGCAGCACGCGCGTCACCGAAGTTGCCGACGCAGATGCGGGGAGTGAGCGCGCGGCCGGTCAGGATCACGGCTTTATGTGGAAGCTGAATTCGTATTGGGCGTTCGAACAGGCCGACGGCGGAGTTTATGTGGAATGCGAAGCGATTTCGCTGACGCGGGACATTCCCGCGGGGCTTGGCTGGCTCGTTGGACCGTTCATCAGCAGTATTCCGCGCGAGTCGCTGGAGTTCACACTAAGCCGGACAAAAGCGGCGTTTGCGCAGTGAGGCAGGGCCAAACCCCGAAATCGTTCAGGCCAAATGATCAATATTCATGGGAGGGTTGCAATGTCTACGGTGGCAAGTACAACAAGCTCCGCGCGGGGATTTCGCAATGCGGTTCGCGTGCAGGAGGCGATCACCGCTCGTCTGGAGCGGCGAATTCTGCTGTGGATGGCGGAACGCACGCCGGAGCGCATTTCTCCGGATCATCTGACCGCCCTCGGTTTTCTCGCGCAATTTATGGCGGGGGCGTGTTATGCGCTGGCGTTCTGGAATAAATATTGGTTGCTGGCGGCAACGTTCTTTATCGCGGTGAACTGGCTGGGCGACAGCCTGGATGGCACTCTCGCACGCTATCGCCAGCGGTTGCGTCCACGCTACGGCTTTTATGTCGACCACATGTCTGACACGTTTGGGGCCGTGTTTCTGATGGCCGGGCTGGCGTTGTCAGGATTTCTTCATTGGCAGGTTGCGGTGGGAATGCTGGTTGCGTTCCTGGTGCTTTCGGTCGAGAGTTACCTGACCACCTACACGATCGGGCAATTCCAGATGTCTCACGGTTTATTCGGGCCGACGGAAATTCGCATTCTGCTGATGATCGGAAATGTTGCGCTGATTTCTCATCCCCATGCGCATTTGTTCGGACGCGAGTTCATGCTGTTCGACGTAGGCGGGACGATCGCGATTTTGGGAATGCTGGGCATGGCAGTCATCGCCACCATTCAACACACGGCGCAGCTTTACTGCGAGGAACGGCTGCCGTGAGCACGCGCGGCACCTGGAACTCGGGCGTGCGCTGGATGAAGTTCAACCTGGTGGGAGCGGTTGGCATCGGGGTGCAACTGGCGGCGCTGTATCTGCTGACGACCTTCGGCCTGAACTATCTGATCGCGACGGCGCTGGCGGTCGAAGCGGCCGTCCTGCACAATTTCTTGTGGCATGAACGCTTCACGTGGGCAGATCGCAAAAGCAACGAAAGGCTCGCACGCCTTTTGCGTTTCAACTTCACCACCGGCGCAGTTTCGATTGTGGGCAATCTGCTGCTGATGCGCTGGCTGGCCGGCGGCCTGCATATCCGGCCGATGCTGGCGAACGGAATCGCCATTGCGGCGTGTTCGCTGCTGAATTTCCTGGTCAGCGACCGCTGGGTGTTTCGCAACAACGCTTGGCAAAGCTAAAGACGGGCGTGCGACGCGGGAGCGATCAGAAATGTGGGAAAAATGTTAGTCCGCGCCAGCACCGGCCGCTACCGCCTGCGTCTTCTGCAGCAGCTTGCGGGCCTGGCTGATCAGTTCGGCGACTTCGAATGGCTTCACGAGGAATGGGACATTCTTTTCCTGCAGGAACGTGCGGCCTTCACTCTGCTCGATTCCATTCGAAAACGTGAACAGCACGTGAGCTTCTAGGTTGGCGCAGTTCTCTTTCAGCCAGGTATAGGATTCTCTGGAATTCCATTCGCCCGGCATTTTCCCGTTCATGATGACGGCGTCGAACGGCTCCGACAGCAGACGAGTCTTGACTTCGTCGCTGGTGCGGGCCGTGACCACAACGGCTCCGGCTCCGGCGAGCACGTCGCGTTCGAATTCGAGAACGGCCTCTTCTTCCTCGACCAGCAGAACGCGTCCGCTGAGCGCGCCTTCGTGCGGACGAACCGGAGCCTTCACCGGTTCGGGCTCCGCTGCGACGGCGGCAGCTACTGCCGGCAAGCGGACTTCAATCATGGCTCCGCCTTCCGGTGCGTTGTTGGCGGTGATGTCTCCGCCATGCTCTTTGACGATGCCGTAACAGATGCTCAGACCGAGGCCGGTGCCTTTGCCGACTTTCTTGGTGGTGTAGAACGGATCGAAGATGCGCTTGGGATCCTTGATGCCCGGGCCATCGTCGGTGAACTGGGTGCAGACGTGTCCGTTTTGCGTGTAGATGCGGACTTTCAGCTTCCCGGTGCGTCCGGTTTCGAGAACGGCGTCGACCGCGTTATTGATGATGTTGAGAAAAACCTGCTCGATCTGTTGGGCGTCGGCGATGACGCAGACGGCTTCTTCCGGTACATCCCGCTCGATGCCGATGTTGTTGCTCTTGAGATCGTATTCGCGCAGGGTGAGCGTTTCGTCGAGCACCTTGCGGATATCGACTTCTTCCCGCTGCGGCGTGCGCTGGCGGGCGAATGACAGCAGATTCTGCACCACTCGATGCGTGCGCTGCGCCTGCTTGAAGAGCTTGCTGACAAATTCCTGCGCGCGCGTGCCCAGGCCTTCGCTCTCGAGAAGCTGCGCGTAGCCAAGAATGGCAGTCAGAGGATTATTCAGTTCGTGAGCCACGCCGGCGATGAGCTGGCCGACCGCAGACATCTTTTCGCTCTGCAGCAGTTGCTCCTGCGTCTTGCGCAGGTCCTCGTAGGCGCGGCAGGTTTCTTCGTAGAGACGGACTTTCTCGATGGTGGTGGCGAGCTGACGGCTGATCGCGACCAGCAGATTCTCATCATTGCTGGAGTATTCGTATCCCGAGGGGCTGTTCAGACCCATGAGTCCAACAGGGTTGTCCTTGCCCCAGAACAGGACCCACAAACTGGAGCGGTCCGCCTCGGAGCGAAGAAACTCGGCAACGTTCGGCGGAAGGTGCGGCAAATATTCTGCCGTGATCACTTCAGCCCGCGAGCGCATGACCAGATCGCCGAAGCCTTCGGCAAAGGAAAAGTCGGCAGGACGCATTTTGTCGCGATTGCGCGGTCCCCAGGAGGCGCGTTTGCGATAGGTCGCGGAATCGGTGTCGGACAAGTAGACCGAGCCGCTCTCGGCGCCGAACAAGGTGACGACCTGGCGAAGCGTGAGATTCAGAATTTCGTCGAGATCGAACGATTGCGCCGCTACCACGGCCATGGCGTTCAGCGCATTCAATTCGCGGTTGCGGCGGCGCATCTCATCTTCGGCGCGACGCTTCTCGGTCATGTCGAGAACGAATCCCTGATAGCGTTCCAGGTTGCCGGATGAATCGCGGGTGGCGAAACTGCTTTCCGAGGCGAGCAGCAGCGTGCCGTCTTTCCGGCGCAGGGTGACGTCGAAGTTGCGAACGTAGTTGTGAGCCTCGATTTCGCGGCGGAAGTTCTCGCGCTGGTGAGAATCGACGCAGATTTCCGAATCGAGATTCAGGACCAGCAGTTCGTCGCGCTTGTTGTAACCGAGCATGTGGACAAAGGCATCGTTGCAGTCGATCAGGCGTCCGGCAGGCGTGGAAACGTAGACGCCCTCCTGCACCTGCTCGAATAGAAGCCGATATTTTTCTTCCGCCGAGCGACGGTCGGTAATGTCGCGAACGACGTGAATGATGCCTTTTTGCGAGGATTCCTGTTCGGCGTAAGCCGAAGTGGAGACGATGGAGAATCCGCCAAAGCAGGGATCGGCGCCTTCGGTAAATTCGTTATCGCCGCGGACCGCGCAATAGGGGCAGCCGGTCCATTTGCCGAATTTGTGGGGAAGCACGGAATCGCAGGTGCTCCCGATGACGTCGGCCGGGGCCAGTCCGAGTTGTTCGAGGAGCAACTGGTTGACTTTGATGACGCGAAATTCCGAGTCGTGCGCCAGGATGATGTCATGGATGGAATCGAAGGTATTCATCCACTGCCGCTGCGAACGCAGAACCTGTTCGAGCAGGCGGGAATTTTCCAGGGCGATAGCCATCTGCTGGGCACAGGTTTGGATGAGCTGCAGTTCGTCGTGCGTCCACTGGCGATCGCCGTGGACGCCCAGAAAGAGCAGGCCGACGGGAGACTTGTTTCCGATGACCGGCGCGATGACGATCTGATGAATCTTCTCCGCCTTCAGGTATTCGGGAGTCTCTGAGAGAGCCGCATTGCGGCTGGTGACCTGCGGTTCGGGATTGCTGAGGAACTTCTGGGCCTCTTCGCTCAGTTCGGCCGCGGCTACGTCGCGTTGAAACTCGGCAGACAATCCCACCGAGTGCGCCAGGATCAGCCGCTCGCCTTCGATGGTGCGAAGCCAGGCTGCGCGCGCGTTCAGCGTGCGCTGCATTTCTCCCAGCGTCGACACTGCTACATTGCCGAACGATTGTGCGCCGGAAATGTTTGTCGTGATGAACTGGAGCGCCTGCGATCTGCGGGCGCGTGCGTGAGCGTCGCCAAATACTACCAGCAACATGCCGGTGCCGAGGGCGATCTCGGGAGTGATCGATAACACTGACGGAATGCGGTTGGTGAATGGCTGCCAGGAAAGATGAAGGAACGGCAAAGAAAACGCGACCATCCAGGCAGACAAGTGCCAGCGTCCCCGGCGCGCACTGAGCAGCGCGATAGTAGCGGTCAGCAAAAGGATGCGGTAGCTGATTTCCAGCGACATCCGCAAGGGAACCGAACCGGGAGCGAAGAGCACGCGCGCGGCGGCGAACCCTGTCAATAGCGGAGCGATGAAGGCCAGAGGAAGCGTGAGATTGCGGCTTTGCGTGTAGAGCAGAACCGAGCCCACCAGCAAGCCCGTAGCCAGCACAAAGCTCGACTGAACGACGACAACGGCTAGTGGCTGGGGAAAAACCGGAGCCAGAGCATGCTCAGCCAGGTGCGAAACGGCAAGAGACGCCCAGCCGGCAATCCAGAGTTGGAGATAGCGTTCCTGACAGGCTCGTAACGCCAGCAGGAAAGCAGCCAACAAAAGCATTGCGGCCCACTCGGCTGCCGAGGGGCGCGCGATGCCGAGTTGATTTGCCGTGTTCCAAACCGACCAGACGAAAGCGCTCATAGGGGTTCGAGGCGTGCGACTCCCTCTTTTGTGAATATCACGGTGCGTGGAAATCTCGATGGAGATTCCGGACCTTAGTGATTACTTTCGGCATCTACAGGCTGGGTTACAATCGCCGATAGACTTTCGTGTAACTTCCATGCCAGACCGCATACTTGTGGTTGACGACGAAGAGCCGATACGCGAAATCGTATCTTCCATGCTCGGAGCCGCGGGGTACGTCTGCAAACAGGCAGCCTCGGGCACAGAGGCGCTCGCCCTTCTGACTTCGGGAGAAGAATTTGAACTGATGCTGTCGGACCTGATGATGGCTGATCTGGACGGCATTGGACTGCTGGAGCGGACGAAAGAAAGATATCCCGACATGCCGGTGGTGATGGTGACGGCGGTGCACGATATTTCCGTCGCGCTGGCGGCCATTCGCAACGGAGCTTATGACTATTTGCTGAAACCGTTTGAGCGCGAGCAGTTGCTCAACGCGGTGAGCCGTGCGCTGGAAAATCGCCGGCTGAAAGTGGAGAACCGCACATACCAGACGAATCTGGAATCGTTGGTGGCGGCGCGGACGGAACAATTGCAGGTTGCATTACGAGATCTGGAGCGCTCGTACGACATTACCCTCGAAGTTCTCGTAGCCGTCTTGGACTATAAGGACCAGGAAACCCAATATCATTCTCAGCGCGTGACGGCTTACACCATCGCCATCGCGCGAGCCATGGGCATTCCGAAAGAACAGATTGACGTAATTGCGCGTGGAGCCCTGCTGCATGATGTCGGGAAGATGGCGATCCCAGACAACATTCTCAATAAGCCGGGAAAACTGACGCCGGAAGAGTTTGCGACCATGCGCGAGCACTGCTACAAGGGATACAAGCTGGTGCAGAAGATTCCGGTTTTGCGCGAGGCGGCCGAGATTGTTTATTCGCATCAGGAGCATTTCGATGGCAGCGGTTACCCGCGGGGGCTGAAAGGGGAGCAAATTCCGTTGGGTGCGCGAATCTTCTCGGTGGCGGATACGTTCGACGCGATCACCAATGACCGGCCCTATCGCGCGGCAAGATCGATAGCTGTGGCGCGCGACGAGATCGTAAAATGGGCTGGGCGTCAGTTCGATCCCGAGGTCGTTACCGTGTTTCAGCAAATGCCGGACGCGGTTTTCGAGGACCTGCAGCGGCAAATCAGCGAGCAAGGCACATCGATGACGTATTCGGCAGGCGCCAAGGGTTAGTCGCTCGTCCTGCAACTTCCTTCTTCCTTCGGGGTTCCTTCTTCTATAAAAACGCGAGCAGCAAATTCGTGCCTGCTCCCATCCAACTTGCTCAGAATCCCAGGAGTCGCTTCCATGTTTCCTTTCTCACGACGTGTTCTTTTTGTAGTGGCGCTAGGCAGCCTGTTGTCTTTGCCGATGATTGCTCAGGATCGCCCAATCGGCGATGGCCCAACCGACGATCGTCCAATGCAAGATCGTCCAATGCAAGATCGTTCAATGAACGATCAGCTCAACAATTCCGATGTTCCGGCGAATACGGTTCCGCAAGGGACGGTCTTTCTGATCCAACTCTCCGATAAGTTGGATACCCACACGGTGAAGGCTGGCGATCATTTTCAGGCGCGTTTGGCCGAACCAATCACCACGGCCGATGGTCAAACTCTTCGGCCGGGAGAAAAGATTAGAGGACACGTGAGCGCCGTCATTCCCGGTTTGCAGCGAAGATTGCTGTTGAGCTTTGACGAAATCGATACCGGACACGGTTGGATGCCGTTGATCGCGACGGTGACGGGAGTTCCGGGGGAGCATGGGCTGAAGGCGGTCGGGGACGAAGGGGAGATCGGACACGAGCGACTGAACAAACAGCAGATTGCCGAAGCTGTGGTCGAGGGAGCGGGCGAGGGAGCGGAACAGGGCGCCCATCAAGGCAAGCGCGCGGCGGTGGTCGGCGCCGGAAATGGCGCAGCGGATGGCGCTTTGACCGCATTGGAAGATAATCACGAGCTGGTGCTGGCCAGCGGAACGGCGCTGGAAATTCGGCTGGACCGCAATCTGATGATCCCACCGAGATAGGGCGCGATAAAATCGAGAGAGGGGCGAGAAATGAGGCCCATCGATGAGATCTCGATTATTGGTAGCGCTGCTGATTCTGGCAGCGTCTGTAATGTTATTAGCGCAGGAGCATCCCAGCGTCACCGCGCAGCCGAATACCATTTACGTCGGCGCGGATGGAAAATATGAGGCAGCGCCGGATACCGCGGTGCTGCAGTTCGATGTTTCGGTGCAGGCGGATACATCCCAAGCCGCATACGATCGCGCTTCGAAAGACGTCGAGCAAGTTCGGCAAGTGATGCGCGCGAATGGAATCGAACCGAAAGCGGCGACCATCGGATTTTTCGCCGTACAGCCTATGTACGAGTACAAGCCGAAACAAAAAGTCATTGGTTATCGTGTCACAACCGACGTGACGCTCAAGCTGAAGGATTTCTCGAAGATTGGCCCCGTCACGCAACAGCTGGCTGACGCCAATGTCAGTGAGAGCCAGACGCTGAATTACACGCTCGAAAACATGGACGAAGCGAAAAACAAAGCCGTTGAAGATGCCTATCGACGGGCGCATAACTCGGCCGAAGCTCTGGCTCGCACCAGCGGGCGAGTGCTGGGTGATCTTTCCTACGCGTCAATCGACACTTTCGAAAATCAGCGCCCGCCGTTTCCGCGGATGATGCGCGCCATGACTGCAAATGCGAATGCTGCTCCCCCGCCGACGGAGGAATTTACTCCTCAAAGCGTGACGGTGACCGCGCATGTGAACGCGGTATTCAACCTGAAATAAGGATTGGCGTTGAGGCTGCGAGCGATAATGCTTCGCGGAAGAGAGGAATCTCAGCCGCCCAGAGGATCGACTTCGAGCGTCAGGCCTTCTACTTTTCGAACCACTACCATTTGACCAGCCGGAAGCGATTTGGAAGCGACCGCATCCCAAAGCTCGCCGTGGATGAAGACCTTGCCCATGGGCGAGAGCGCGCTCTGCACAACTCCGGTTTCGCCGACCAGCCCCTGCACTCCGGTGACGATTTTATTGCGGCGAGCTCGCAGCGCGATGCTCATCAGGAAGGCCGTAATCAATCCGAAGGGAACGCTCACTGCCAGCGCAGTCACGAGGTGAACGCGCATCTGTGGAATGGGGGCATCGACGAGCAAAAGACCGCCGAGCGTGAGCAAGACGATTCCGCCGATCGTGGCGACCCCGTGGGTGGCGAACTTCGCCTCCGCCGCGAATAAAACGAATGCGCCCAGGATCAATCCGAGGGCCGCGAAACGCGTGGGCAGGAAATTCAGCGCAAATGCCGCCAGGAGGATGAAGACCAGGCCGACCGTGCCGGGAATAACGGCGCCGGGATGATTGAACTCGACATAAAGTGCGAGCGCGCCGATGGCAAGCAGAAGAAAGGCGAGATTGGGATCCATGAGCGCATCGAGGATGCGCTCTTTCAATGTCATTTCATAGGGAACCAGAGGCTGGCCCACGAGATTCAGGGAATCGGTTGCGCCATTGAAACGCTTGAAAGGCTTACCTTGCATCTGGCGGAAAAGATCCTCAGGACTCGAGGCAATGTAGTCGATGAGATGTTGCTCGAGCGCTTCCTGATCGGTGAAGGACTGTGATTGTCGCACTGCCGCTTCAGCCGCGATGACGTTGCGTCCGCGCTTGCTGGCGACCGAGCGGATGAGCGCCGCGGCATCGTTTTCGATTTTCTTGTTCATCTCGTCATCAGGCTTAACGGTGACGGGGCCGATCAGAGTGACGGGATGGGCCGCACCCGCGGCCGTGCCCGGCGCCATGGCGGCGATGTCCGCGGATTCGAGGATGAAGATTCCCGCGGAGCCCGCATGGCCTCCGGTGGGCGTGACGTAGACAATCACAGGCACAGGCGAAGAGGTGATCTTCTCAATGATGTCGCGCGTGGAGCTCACGAGGCCGCCGGGCGTGTTCATCTCGATCAGCACAGCCTGCGCATTGGTGCGATGGGCCTGATCAATAGCGCGGGCGATGTATTCGGCGCTGATGGGCTGAATCGTGTCGTCGACTTTGACGGTGAGAACCTGAGCGTGGGCGATTGAGGAGAGGAAGAGAAAGACAAATGCGAGCGCAAGGATGGGAACGCAGTTTGAGGGCATCCGCAGGAAAAGTCTCTGAGAGGCGCGAGGGGCTTTCGATGTTGCGGATGCAGCGCGAAGTGTCGTGCAGCCTGCCACGGCAGCTTCTATTTTAGCAGTTCAGGTGCGGTTGGCTGAGTGCTTCGGGCGGTAGGGATTCTTCGATTCGAACTCGCCTATGCTAGCGCTCACTCAGAATGACACAGGGTGCGAGCAAGCCGCGGGCCCATTAAAGATCCGGATGGAAATGGACGATGGTTTATATCCATGGCCGAGATCTTGCTGAAGGAGGGGGAGCGGCGCCGAAGTCCGCGGTTTCATTGTGGCGGGATGGCGAGGCTTTATTGTCTTCCGTTAGACGGAAACTCACTGCGTGGAGAGATCCACGACTTGAGTGTAGGCGGCATGCGCCTGGGCCTAATCCAGCCGCTCGAGGTGGGTAGAGCTACTGAGGTTGTGGTGGCCGTGAATGCGGAGTCGTTCCGGGCGGCGGCGCTAGTCAAAGGACTTCATCCGCTGTGTGGCACGCGGCTCGAGTTCACGCGCATCGGTGATTTCGGCAAAGAAATTCTTGCCGACCTGGTGCAACGGCTGGCTACAATGCAATCTTTGAACCGTAAGCTGCGCGGGCCGCAGATGGAGAAAGAAACTGCCCAATTGCTTTTGAAGCAAGAAATTTTTCAACTCGTGAGGCGAGGCGATGCGCTAGCGAGCGCGGGTGAAAAAAATCCCGGCCAGAACGAAACTGACACGAAGCGCGCGGAAGAAGGGGACGCGATCGAAGGGAAGCCGCTGGTGATTCAAGTGGACGTGTTCGTTTAATTCTCATCCATGAAATAAGAATTGAGCCGCGCTCGAACTTGAGCTCGCAGGGCGCACTCAGGCTCGTTTCGCGCTAAGTTGTTGAGTTTTCGTGTAAGTCATTGATTTGTCGTAGAAGGCCTCTAGAAGGCCGCAGGAGCCGCGATTCATCCTTTTCAGGTAATCACCACGGCCAGCAAGTCGATCGTCGATCCTGGGGCAATTGTGGCGCCGCAATCGATATTTTAGGGAAGAGGCTTGGGGGATTTTGAGACCGAGTCGCCAGCAGCCGTCTATGAGCGTCTCAAAATGAAACATGTCATGTACATGCTTGTGAATGCATATTTGTACTTACCATTATCGCGCACAGAAACGAATGTACAATGCAAGCAGTACATAATTGCACTTATATTCAGAGGCAGATGAACTACTTCACGGCGGCTTCTTCGGCGACAGCTTGCCTGAAGTAATCGAGCGACAGGCGAAGTCCGGTTTCCAGATCGATCTTCGGTTCCCATCCCAGAAGAGTGCGGGCTTTATCGATATTGGGGCGGCGCTGCTTGGGATCATCCTGCGGCAATGCTTCGTAGCGAATCTTGCTCTTCGATCCGGTAACCTTCAAGACGTGTTGCGCACACTCGAGAATCGAGAACTCAATCGGATTGCCGATGTTCACGGGCAGGTGCTCGTCCGATTTCGAGAGCCGCATGAAGCCATCAATTTCATCGCTCACATAGCAG
Organism: Verrucomicrobiia bacterium; assembly: GCA_035523795.1. GTDB lineage: Bacteria > Acidobacteriota > Terriglobia > Terriglobales > Acidobacteriaceae > Sulfotelmatobacter. The sequence goes on from DATKQB010000113.1 coordinate 21,461, forward strand.
AAACTGCGGGTCTGGCTGCCGTCGCCATAGACGGTGAGATCTTCGCCACGCAAGGCCTGCTTCATAAAATTTGGAACGACGCGGCCATCATTGAGTTGCATGCGTGGGCCGTAGGTATTGAATATGCGCACGATCCGCGTGTCGACGTTGTAATAACGCCGATAGCCCATGGTGACGGCTTCGGTGAAACGCTTGGCTTCGTCATAGACCGAGCGTGGGCCGATGGGATTGACGTGTCCCCAATACGTTTCCGATTGGGGGTGTTCGAGAGGATCGCCATAGCACTCGGAGGTGGAAGAGACCAGATATTTCGCGCCGTATTTGCGGGCAACGTCGAGCGCATGGAAAGTCCCCAGTGATCCGACCTGCAGCGTTTCGATGCCGTGAATGCTGTAATCGACGGGACTGGCGGGGCTGGCGAAATGGAAGACGTAATCGACCCGGCCGACATCGAAGGGTTGGCAGATATCTTGTTCTACAAATTCGAAAGCCGGTTCATTTCGTAAATGCTCGAGATTGGCGCGGCGGCCGGTGAGCAGATTATCAACGACGACGACGTTCCAGCCTTCGCCAAGAAGAGCGTCGCAGAGATGCGATCCTAGGAAACCGGCACCGCCGGTGACAACCGCGCGTTTCTTCGTCATGTTCTCTTTAAATGTTAGCGCCAAACGTGCGGTCGTTACGCTTTCTTGTCGTGTCCGTTGCGCAAGACCGCGGCAGGCACGCCATCAGGATGTGACGCCGCACGGCCCACACTGTAGTAAGTGAATCCCTGCGCGGCCATCACTTCGGGGTCGTACAAATTGCGGCCATCGATGACGATGGGATAACGCAGCTCCGAGCGCAAGCGATCGAGATCGAGATTGGCGAATTCTTCCCACTCGGTGAGGACGAGCAGTGCATCCGCACCGTGCGCGGCTTCATAAGCGGAGTTCACGAAGGTGATGCCGGAAGACATGATTTCCTGCGTGCGCTCCATCGCTGCTGGATCGTAAGCCGTAATCTTGCTGCCTTCCTGCAATAGCGCCTGCACCAGAAAAAGCGCGGGCGATTCGCGAATATCGTCGGTGCCACCCTTGAAAGCGAGGCCGAGCACGCCGAGGTTCTTGCCGCGCAGCGTCCACAGGGCACTGCGGATTTTGCGCAGGAAGCGCTGGCGCTGCTCTTCATTGATGCGCATGACTTCATCGAGCAAGCGGAATTCGTATCCGCATTCGCGGGCTACCGCGCGGAATGCCATGACATCTTTCGGGAAGCACGAACCGCCATAACCGATGCCGGGGTTCAGGAAGCGAGGACCTATGCGCGAATCGGTGCCGACGCCATGCACGACCTGGTTCACATTCGCGCCTACTGACTCACAAACCGAGGCCACGGCGTTGATGAACGAAATCTTCATCGCGAGGAAGGCGTTGGACGCATGCTTGATCAGTTCCGCGCTCTTGGTGCTGGTCACGATGATTTGCGGAGGAATGGTCACGCGATCCGGCTGGGGAATCGCACCCGGTTTTTCGTAGTAGCTGCCGTCCGTCATAGGTGCGTAGATGGCGCGCAGTACCTCGGCGGAGCGCTCGCTGTCGCAACCGACGACGATGCGGTCGGGAAAAAGAAAGTCGGTAACGGCCGTGCCTTCGCGCAGAAATTCGGGGTTCGAGGCTACGTCGAACATTTCGGCATCAGTGCCATTGCGAAGAATGATTTTGCGCACCCACTCGCTGGTGTAAACCGGCACTGTGGATTTTTCGATGATGACCTTGTAACCGTTGATACCGCCGGAAATCTCGCGGGCGACGGATTCCACGTAGGACAGATCGGCCTCACCGCTCTCGGTGGGAGGCGTGCCGACGGCAACAAAGATGACTGAGCTTTGGCGGACGGCTTCCTGCAGATCGTCAGAGAAGGTCAGGCGCTGGCCGCGATGGCGTCCGAGCAACTCGGGCAGAAACTTCTCGTGAATGGGTGTTTGGCCGTTGCGTAGCGCGGCCAACTTATGCTGGTCGTTATCGACCAGGATGACGTCATGGCCAAGGTCGGCGAAGCACGCGCCTGCCACGAGTCCAACATATCCGGAGCCAACCACAGCGATCCGCATACTCAACTCCCCTGACGGCATTTGCTCAACCGTCTTGCTATAAAGTGCTTTCGCGAGAAAAAGCGCGGGGGGAAAGTCTGGCTTGGCAGCTTCATGGGCAAGCCGAAGATTGCAATCATAGTAGCAGCATCAGACTACCATTAACCAGTGGAGAAAAGTTATCACACGGTAGTGCTATTTCTTTTCATTCTGCCGATTTGGGACAGGGCGGGTGAGCGGTTTGATCGGCCGGTGGAGGGCGGAATCGCTGATTAAAGTATCCAAGCGTTTCTGGCGAGTTTCCTCTTTCTTCGCACTGACGACCCAGAAGGTCGCGGTGCGGCGATACCACGGCGGCTGCGACTGGAAAAATTCCCAAGCGGCGCGATTGGTCTGGAATTCACGTTCTTGTTCTTTGGTAAAGCAGGATTCATTGCGCTGTTCGTAGGAATAGGTTCGCTTCTGTGATTCGGCTTGTTTGAAGGCCTGCAGGCCAGGAGGCTGCATCCGTCCAGACTTCGCAAGTTCTTGCACACGGCGGATGTTGACCGCGCTCCATTGGCTCTTGGGCTTCCGCGGAGTGAATCGGATGGTATAGGCGTCGCCACCGAGGCTGTGACGAACGCCATCGATCCAGCCGAAACAGAGGGCCTCATCCACAGCCTCGGGCCAGGTGATGCTGGGCTTCCCGGGCGACTTCTTATAGAAACCGACGAGAAGTTCGTCGCTTTCGTGCCCGTTGGCCTGAAGCCAGCGGCGAAAGTGGGCGGGGCTTGCAAAGAAGATGGGGCGCATGATTTGTCGGCACTCGATTTTACGGCTGAAGCTCCGTTTGTAGCGGAATCTCAAGGCACGGTTGGTGGCAGGTTCGGGCGGATTCCCATCCCACCTGATCCCTCCGGGTTCCCGAATTCGAAACAGGGGCAAGTCAGGTGACTTAAGATATCGTTGACAACCAACAAAAATAAGGGGAAACTCCGCTACAGCGCCTCCCCTTCGGCGGTGTGTCTGCTCCTGTGGTTGCTTTTGCGCTGCGCCCTTTATGTCTCCGCTACCCAGGCCCGGCCCAGACTCTCTCCATCAGCTTGGATCTGAATCCGTCACCCCGGCGAATCCCGCGCCGGAAACGGATGTAGCCGAACTGGCAGCGCGATTTCGGGAAAAAAGCGGCGGCAATCTCACGCCGGAGATGGCTGCCGAATTAGCTCTGGAAGTCGTCCTCAATGAAATCGTGGAGCAGGCTTGCCGCGCGACGAACGCGACCGGGGCGGCCATTGCGTTGATGCGGGGCGGGGAGATGGTTTGCCGCGCCAGTAGTGGATCGACTGCGCCCGATCTGGGCTTGCGGCTCGATACTGCTTCGGGCCTGACCGGCGAATGCTGCATCACACGGGAGACGCAACGCTGCGCGGACGCGCTAGCGGATGCGCGGGTCGATATCGAAGCGTCAGCGCGACTCGGGGTGCGCTCGGTGATCGTGATGCCCCTGCTGCGGGGTAGGGAACTGGCGGGAATATTCGAATTGCTCTCCTGCTGGCCGTCGGTTTTCAGCGAGCGGGAAGAACGCATTCTCGAAGAACTGGCGAAGCGCACGATTCTCGCCTTGGAGCGCACGGAACAGGCGGCTCGGCCGCGAGTGGAGGTGAGGACAGAATCGAGGCCAGCAGTGCGAAGGGAAACGTCACAGGATGGGGACCATCCTCAGGAACCATTAGCAGCAGGATTACAAGAGAAAGCGGAGGAAAAACGGGAGAAGGTCAGTGGTGAAGCATTTCCGCCGACTCCGTTGTCGATTACGCATGTAGAAGAAAGCCAACTTGCGAATTTCGGGGTCCCGGTGATCGTGCGGCGCGGCGGATTCGATTTACTTTCGTTCGCGCTCGGAGCCGCGGTGCTGGCTTGCACGGCACTCCTGGGAGTGGGTTTGGGGCGCAGGTTTGAAGCGCGGCGAGTGGCTGCGAAAACTGTCGCCGTACAAACCCAGAGTGCGGAAACAGTTCCGCGTCAGGCGGCACAAACTCAACAACAGCCGGCCGCAGCGGATCCGAATGCGGCAAGTGGCTCGTCGGCAACGACCGCGCCTGCGGCCAATGCACGCAGCAATAGCTCAGCGGTTCCTCCCGGCGGATTAGTGGTTTTTCAAGGTGGGAAAGAGGTGTTCCGCTTGCCGCCGAATTCTTCAGGCCCGGCGGCTGCAAAGGAAACAACGAGCGGGGATCTTGTTGTTTCCTCAACAGAAGTTTTGCAAGTATCTCCGGCGGACGCGCAGGCGCTGTTGGTGCATCGAGTCGAGCCGGATTATCCGTCAGAGGCGCGGCTGAAGAGGGTTCAGGGAACGGTCGTGCTGGGTATCAAAGTTGGAACGGATGGACGTGTCGAAGATCTGCAATATTTAGGCGGGCCTCCCGCGTTGGCGCCGGCCGCGGTGAACGCGGTGAAGCAATGGAAGTTCAAGCCGCAGAGCGTAAATGGAATTCCTGCCGAAATGCAGACGACGGTGGCATTGCTGTTCCGGCTGCACGATTGAAAAGCAGGGCTGAAAAACAAGACGAGTTTAGGTTGCGGTCTTGCGGATCGGAACGGAGAGGCCAGCCGCTTTGGGCGATACAGCCAAGGACTGCACCTTGCCGCGAGCCGAAGGGCCGGCAGGCGAATGAGGGACGCCATTTCCCAAGGCGTAGAGCACGACTTCCACGCGGCTCGACACACCTAGTTTGTCGAAGATCCGGAAAAGATAATTTTTGACGGTGTGTTCGGTGAGCTTCAGCCTTTGCGCGATCTCGCGATTGGTGAGGCCTTCGGCAACGCAGCGGACCACATCGGTTTCGCGCGCCGACAGCAGGGAACCGCCGTTGGCCTGCAGGTTCAATAGCGTCGGCTTGGCGAGCGCTTCGAGCAGAAAGTGCAATTCGTTGCTGCTCGCCCAGACTTGCCCGTTGTGAACGCACTGAATGCACTTGCCCAGCATGCGCACTGGCTCGCTGCGGGAGAAAACCCCGTGAGCTCCGGCGCGGAAAGCTTCGACGACGTTGGCACGCTCAGAAGAATCCAGCAAGACGACGACTCGCGTTGTGGGCGATTGACTACGAATCTCGCGGACGAGTTCATAGCCGTTGCCCGCGGCTTCGCCGAGTGCGGCGCTGATCAGCACTACTTGCGGCTTCTCGCGTTTCAGGGAAGTCAGGACGGCGGCTGAATTGGAGGGCGATTCGATCATGTGCAACTGAGGGTCGCGCGAGAGCGCGTCGACCAGCAGTTGGGTGCTCATCGAGGTGCTGTCAGCGGTCAGAACACGAAGGCGATTTTGATTGGGAAGTGTGCTTAAGTGAGCCATTTTCGAAAGACCCCTGATCTTTTCCGGGCCTAATAAATCAGCAAGCAGCCACCGAGAAAACCCTTTCGCTCGCGGCCAAGAATGAGGAGGAGCGCTCCCGTCGTCGTTACCGTTCACACCATTGTGAACGAGAGCGGCACGAAAGATTTCCACAACGTTAGGAGAATTTTGGCTCCGGGTAAATAGCACTCCCGTGTAGGGTCGGAAACAGGGGTAATCCCGCGCTGGTTACCGGTTTTCGGGTACTGACGGTGCACAAAACTGCAACTTAGGTGGCATTGACAAGCTTTCGGCGTGCCCTGATACTCACGCAATCGAGTCCGTGGGGTCCCGTAGTCTCTAATCCTCTCCCGAGGTTCAGTCTTAGCATTCGCGACGGAGTTTCCTTGGTGGGCAAAATCAGAACTGATTTGTGCCAAACGACTGTTTTATGCGCTGGAGCCGTCTTGTTGTTCGGCGTAGTGGCGGCTGCTCAGAATCAGCACAGCCAGGTGCTGAAGGAAGTTAAGCATGATGTGTCGCCGGCGCTAAGAACCATTAAACCGGCGCCAGCGAAGCGTGCGCCCGTAGTGGGCGGCCTCAACGAGGAAGGCGCGGAGATTCGGGAATCAGCGACGCAGCAGACGGAAGCCAGCAAGGCCGCATCGGTTGCGGGCGGTTATACCGCGGATCCTGTGGCTCAAACAAATACGAACGCTCGGGCCATGACCACCGCCGGATTAAATTTCGCGGGAGTGACTGCGCCGTCAGGGCGCGCGGTTCCGGACACCAACGGCGCGGCGGGCGCGACACAGTATTTTCAATGGGTCAACACAGATTTCGAAATCTTCAATAAAACTACGGGCAATTCGATTTACGGGCCGGTAGATGCGAGCACGATCTGGACCGGTTTTCCGCCGTGCACGACGACTGACGACGACGACATCGTCGTTGAATACGACAAGATGGCGAATGTGTGGGTGCTGGAGCAACATGTCGCTCCGACAAATGGAGCGAATTATCAGTGCATTGCGGTGTCGACGACTTCCGACGCGACCGGCACCTATAACCGATACGTATTTTCGCTGCCCGCGAATTTTCCCGATTATCCGAAAATTTCCGTTTGGCCGGATGCCTATTACCTCACGATGAATGAGGAGAGCAACTCCAATGGCGCGGCTCTTGGCGCTTACGTGTGCGCACTCGAGCGCAGCAGCATGTTGCAAGGTGCCACGGCCTCGTCGCAATGCTTCCAGCTGGCTTCAACGTACAACAGTCTGCTTCCTGCGGATCTCGATGGCAGCATCCTGCCGCCGACAGGGTCGCCGAATTACCTGATGAACATTGGCACGAACTCGCTCAATTTGTGGCAATTCCACGTGGATTGGGTGAATCCGGCGAATACGACGTTGACCGGGCCGGTGAATCTTCCGGTAGGTGCGTTTACGGAAGGCTGTAAGGCGTCATCGACGTGCGTGCCACAACTCGGCACGACGCAGTTGGTCGACGGGATCGGCGACCGCTTGCTGTTCCGCCTGGCCTACCGGCACTTCGCTGATGGGCATGAATCGCTGGTCGCCAACCACACGATCAACGCTTCGATTCCTGTGGCAGTGCGCTGGTACGAGGTGCAGAGCCCGGGAAACAATCCTTATGTGTTCCAGCAGTCGACGTTCGCGCCCGATTCGAACAATCGTTGGATGGGCTCGATCGCCATGGACCAGATGGGCGATATCGCAGTCGGCTACAGCGTTTCGAGTTCAAGCATGTATCCGGCGATCCGCTACACGGCTCGATTACAGAGTGATTCGTTGAACACGATGGAATCGGAGACAAGCATTATCGAGGGGACGGGATCGGAAGTGGGCAGCAATCGCTGGGGCGATTACAGCGGGATGAGCATCGATCCGTCGGACGATTGCACGTTCTGGTACACGACCGAATACTTTCCGGTCAGCGGCGATTACAACTGGAATACACGCATCGCTTCGTTTTCATTTCCCTCCTGCACGAGCAATCCTCCGGTGACGCTGGCACCGAATGGCTTGTACTACACGCCATTGAACGTGAGCACGACCAGCGCGCCGCAGACGGTCACGCTGACGAACATGCAGAGCGTGGCGCTGAATATTTCGAGCGTTGTGGCCAGCGGCCCTTATAGCGAGAGTGATAACTGCGTGAGCAGCAGCCCGCTTGCTTCGGGTGGAACTTGCACGCTTACTGTGGCGTTCACGCCCACAGCAGGCGGAACACAGACCGGGCAGGTGACGGTGAACGACGATGCCCCGAACGGGTTTCAAGTAGTGAATATGACAGGTTCGGGAACGGCGCCGGCTGCGACGTTGGCGCCGACGAGTTTGAGATTCACGGCTTTAACCGGTTCTTCGAGCGCGGCGAAAGCTGTGACCCTGACCAACAGCGGCTTTGGGCCGTTGACGATCACTTCAATTACGGCGAGCGGAGACTATTCGGAAACTGACAACTGCGTGGGGAATAGTCCGATTGCGCAGGGAGCGTCGTGCAAAATTAATGTGACGTTCTCGCCGACGGTCACAGGAAACGTCGCGGGCACGATTACGATCTACGACAATGGCGTGAATGGAGCGCCGCACCGCATTCCACTATCCGGTACAGGGCAACTGACAATTGCGGTTTCTCCAGCGACGCTGACATTCCCGTCAACAGCCGTAGGCAACACCAGCGCAGCCCAGTACGTCACGGTGACGAATAATGCCACGACGGCGCAGAACATCGCCTGGGCTGCTGGCGGAGATTACTCAGCGGTAGCTGGCGGCGCCACGCCGTGTGGAAGCACGTTGAATGCTGCATCGGCGTGCACGTTAAGCGTGACGTTTAGTCCGACCACGAACGGATTGAATGGGACAATTAAGGGCGGGTTGGCAGTCCGCGATACAGCCACTGGTGTCCCATACAACCCGCAATCGGTGAATCTGACGGGAACTGCGACCGGCGGTGCGTCAGCGAATCCGCTGGCGTTCTCGCCGACATCGTTGAATTTCGCGAACAGCGCGATTGGAGCGACCAAGAGCGCGTCGGTGCAGATGCTGAATGCGAGCGGAGCGGCACTGACGATTTCGAGTTTGAACGCCTCGGGCGAGTACAGCATGAATCCTTCCGGTGCGAGGCCATGCACCTCGGGATTGGTGTTGAACGCGAATACAAAATGCGGATTTACGGTATCGCTGACTCCGACATCGGGCGGATCGATTGTGGGATCGGTCACTGTGACCGATAACGCGGCGTCGGGTGTAACAGCGCAGACGTACAATCTCGCGGCGGTGGGATATTGGCCGATCACGCTGACGCCAGCGAATTTGAGTTTTCCGGCAACCGCGGTGGGAACGACGAGTTCGCCATTGCAAATTACGGTCACGAATTACAGCACCACATCGGTGACGCTGAACGGTTTTTCTGTCAGCGGGGACTACGCGCTGGTAAGCGCGGGATCGAATCCGTGCGTAGTGGGAACGGTGTTGAATGTTGCAGGAAAGTGCACACTGGGGATAACGTTCTCGCCAACAGTGACAGGAACTATCACTGGAGCGGTGACGGTGACTCACAGTGCCCCGAACAGTCCGCAGGTGGTGTCGTTGACCGGTTCGGGTGAGCAAAATTAAGCCTATTCACAAGCTAGACTTTGCGCGATTAACTGTGTGTTAGCAATAGCTTACAAAGGATTACTTTAGATGCAGGTTCAGGTGACTAGAGACTTTCTTCTCCCCACTTTCCGCCTCTTGCAGTATTTTGCATAGGTCGTTATTATCGGTGCAAGTTTGCAGGGTTTTAGTGCTCAAATAGTCCACTTCGGTGTTGTTTTAGTTCTCCCCCCCCGAAATAACAGAAGCATAAGAGAAGTCGTCGGAATGATTTCCCGGCGGGCACCGTGTGTTCGTTCGCGTGGGGCGGGTCATGGAATGTGACTCAGAGGGCGAAGCTATGAGCAGCGGCGTAGCACAAGCGGTACTGGCGGAAGTGGCGGCAGAAGCACTGGTGGCTCCCGCGCAATGGTACGCAATCCGAACCCGTTCTCGTCACGAAAAGATGGTGGCGGACCAACTGGACAAGCAGGGAATCGAAAATTTTCTTCCTCTGATCAAGCGTGCGCGGCAGTGGAGTGATCGAGTGAAGGAAGTAGAACTGCCGCTGTTTGCGGGGTACACGTTCGTACATGTTGTGCTCTCCTCGCGGGACCGGCTGCGGGTTTTGCAAACGCATGGCGTGGCCGGATTTGTAGGCATCAATTGTTGCGGTACTCCGATTCCTGACAGCCAGATCCGGGACATTCAAACTCTGCTGGCCAGCAAGGAGCCATTCGAGGAGCAACCATTCCTGCGAGTGGGGCAGCGAGTGCGAGTGCGGGGCGGTGCGCTGGACGGAGTGGAAGGAATTCTCGCGGCCCGCAACGACGATCGCAGTTTAGTCATCTCCCTGGAGCCCATCCAACGATCATTGTCAGTTCGGATTCAGGGCTACACCGTTGAGCCCGTCTGAAGTTCCCCCTGTTTCCCCTTCAACACAAGTTCCGCGAACAAACGGCTGGCAGCACAGCATGGGCTGGCCGCGGGAACCTATTCCTCGCGGACAAATTGGACCAGGGTGTTGCAGCTCTGGCTTAAAGGAAAAAGTGAGGGTCATTTATGAACGAAGTTGATACGAAGACCGGCAAGATAAACGGAAATGGGAGCCGGGAACTGCGCGAAGATTCAGCGCAGGGCTGGGACAACGGCCAGGAATCGCGGCGGGGAACGGTGTACGTCTCGTCGGTGGGCGAGTCGTCTCTGCGCAGCTTCCGCGATGAGGCAGAGATTCACGCCATCAGCAATGCTCTGAAGCAGACGGGCTGGAACCGCAAGCGGGCGGCGCAATTGCTGAGCATCAGCTATCGTGGCCTGCTGTACAAGATTCGGCGGCACAATATCACGCCGAACGGCAACGGCGGCCTGAAGTCGGTGACCGAGAGCGGAGAAGTACAATCGTAGGCGTCCGCAGTGGGGAATTGAAACGACCATGCGATTTTCTTCTCTAGTTCGAGGTCTGGCGGTTGGTTTAACGCTTTCGCTGTGCCTGTGCGCAGGCCAGGAAGCTGTTTCCAACCCGAAGACGAATGTGCCGGATTCCAATCCCGCCGCGGCCAATGCAGCGGGGACGAAGGATGCAGGTGCAGGCGAGGGTTTTCAGACGCGGCGCCCGCACTACCGGATTGCTCCGGGAGACTCCTTCGATCTGAATTTCGATCTGAGTCCGGAGTTCAACCAGACAGGCGTCGTGGTGCAGCCCGACGGATATGTCACGCTGCGCGGCGTCGGCGATCTCAAGGTGCAGGGCTTGACCGTGCCAGAACTGACGGACAAGATTCACACGGCCTACGCGACGATCCTGAACGACCCAGTGGTTTCCGTGATCCTGAAGGATTTCGAGAAGCCGTACTTTATAGCGGACGGACAAGTGGGTAAGCCGGGCAAGTACGATCTGCGGGGAACGGTCACGTTGACGCAGGCGGTTGCGATCGCAGGCGGATTCACGGAAGCGTCGAAACATTCTCAAGTGGTGTTGTTCCGCAGGGTCAACGATCAGTGGACCGAAGCGCGGATATTCAATCTGAAGAAGATGGAGAAGTCGGGAAATCTGAAGGAAGATCCGACACTTCATCCCGGGGACATGCTGTTCGTGCCGAAAAATACGATGTCGAAGATCGACCACTTCATTCCCACCGCGAGTATGGGAACGTTCTTCCCAGTGCCATAAGAGTTTAGCTGTGCGCGCGAAAGAAATGCTTCCCGCGCGAGAAGGTTTTGAGTAATGACGATCTTTGAAAAAACCCGCACAAGTCTGCTGCTGGCTGCGCTGATATTGAGCCCATTCGCGACGGCGCAGGAGGTCAAGCCGGATCCGGCCATCAAACCTGCGGCAACGGCGCCGGGCGCGTCGGCGAAGACCGACACGCCGCAACTGCAATCGCGCGATGAACGCTACCGCGTGGCTCCCGGCGACTCGTTTGATGTGACCTTCGAATTGAGTCCCGAGTTCAATCAGACCGGGGTGTCGATTCAACCGGATGGCTTTGTCACTCTGAAGACCGTAGGCGAAGTTTATGTGCAAGGCGAGACGGTGCCGGAATTGACGAACACGTTGCGGGCAGCCTACGGCAAGGTCCTGCATCAGCCAATCGTGACTGTAACTTTGAAGGACTTTGAGAAACCGTATTTTGTTGCGGACGGCCAGGTAGGGCGTCCGGGAAAATACGACCTGCGCGGAGACGTCACGCTGACGCAAGCCATTGCGATCGCCGGCGGATTCAAAGATGAGGCGAAGGGTTCGCAGGTGTTGCTGTTCCGTCGGGTTTCCGATGAATGGATGGAAGCGAAGATTTTCAATGTGAAGAAGATGCATAAGACCCTCAGCCTGAAAGAAGATCCAACGCTGCATCCGGGCGACATGGTGTTTGTGCCCAAGAACGCGCTGTCGAAGATCGACAAGTTCTTCCCCTCGGCCCAGATGGGTTCGATGCTCCGTCCGAATTAGTTTTTCGAATGTCCCAGGCAGGTGTTCGTAAGGAGAATTTATGAACCAGATTCCAACCGGCAGCGGCGACCAGAATCTTGAATTCAATGTAAAAGAGCTGATCGCCATCGGATTTCGCCACCAGCGGGCGATGCTGCTGTGCTTTATGGCCGTGTTCTGTGGCGCGGTGCTCGTCGGGCTTTTGATGCCGACCCGGTACCAGGCGCATACCAAGATCCTGATCAAGCGCGAGCGCGTCGATCCTGTGGTCAGCGCCGGGCAAAATGAGCAGGTGATGGTCAAGGACGAAGTCAGTGAAGAAGAACAGAACTCGGAAGTCGAGCTTTTGGAAAGCGACGATGTGCTGCGCCAGGTGGCGGTGAGCTGCGGCCTGGACAAGCGCGTGTCGACGCTGGGAAAGATTTTCGGGCGCGAGGACGAAGCCGGCAAGATTGCCAAGGCTGCGCAGCGGCTGCGAAGCACTCTCGTCATCGAGCCCATGAAGAAGACCAACCTGATCAGCATTACCTATGCGTCAAGCGATCCGCAGCAAGCCGCGCAGGTGCTGAAAGTGTTGAATGATGCCTACATCAAGAAGCACGCGGAAGTGAATCGTCCGGCGGGGCAATTCAAATTTTTCGATCAGGAAGCGGAGCGGTATAAGAGCGAGTTGACTGACGCGGAAGGCCAGCTTTCGCAGTTTGCGGCCGAGCAGGGTGGAGTAGCTCCGCTGGTGGAACGCGATCAGGCCTTGCAGCGCCTGGCGGAATTTACCGCGACGCTTTCTTCGACACGCGCGGACATGGCAGCGACGGAGCAGAAGATTCGCACGCTCGAGAGCCAGTCGGGCGCGGTGCCATCGAAGATCACCACTTCGTCGACGGAGACGGATGATGCCCAAGTGTTGCAGCAGATGAAGAGCCAGTTGATGACGCTGGAGCTGAAGCGGACGGAGTTGCTCACCAAGTACCAGCCGACGTATCCGCTGGTGAGCGAAGTCGATAAAGAGATTGCCGACACGCGGGCTTCGATCGAAAAAGAAGAGGCCAAGCCGCTGCAACAGGTCACCACCGGGCAGAACCCGACGTATGAGTACGTCAGTACCGAACTGGCCAAGTCGAAGGCGGATTACAGCGCATTGCAGGCGCGGGCTGTGGCAACTGAAGGCATCATTGCGCAGTACAAGAAGCAGGCGACCGATCTGGAGCGCAAGGGCATTCAGGAGCAGGACTTGCAACGAGTAATCAAGACCGACGAAGAAAACTACCTGCTGTATCAGCAAAAGCGCGAAGAAGCGCGCATGTCCGACGCCCTCGATCAAACGCATATTTTGAACGTGGCTGTGGCCGAAGCGCCGTCGGTACCCGTGCTTCCGACCGGTTCGCGACTGGTTTTTATCGTGCTCGGACTAGTTCTGGGCGCGGTGATGAGCGTAGGATTGGCGTTAGCGCTGGATTATTTCGATCCGTCGTTGCGCACACCTTCCGAGGTGCTGAGCGAGCTCAATATTCCAGTTCTGGCCGCTGTTCCGCACCGTGTAGCGGGCGATTTCGGATCGAATTATGGCGAAGGCGAAGCAGTAGCAGCGTACTCGACGGCCGTTCCAACACAACAACAGTAAGGACCCTCCATCATGTTTTTGGAATATTACGGATTTCGGGAACAACCATTCGGGGTGACTCCCGATCCGCGCTTTCTTTACCTGAGCCCGGCACACCGCGAGGCGCTGGCTTCTCTCTATTACGGAATTGAGTCGGGCCGCGGCTTTCTGGCACTGATCGCGAAGCCAGGGATGGGCAAGACCACGCTCTTGTTTCATCTGCTGGAGAAGTTCCGCCACAATGCCCGCACTGCGTTCCTGTTCCAAACGCAATGCAGTTCGCGCGAGTTCATGCGTTTTCTGCTGGCGGAATTGGGCGTCGAGAGTTACGACCAGGACTTCGTGCGCATGCACGAAGAATTCAACAAGATGCTGCTGCAGGAGGCGCGTGCCGGGCGGCGTTTCATCGTGGTGGTAGACGAAGCGCAGAACCTGGATTCGAGCGTACTGGAGACGGTTCGGCTGCTGTCGGATTTCGAAACGCCGCGGGCGAAGCTGGTGCAGATCATTCTGGCCGGCCAGCCGGAATTGGCCGACAAACTGGCCAGCAAGCACTTGGCGCAGTTACGGCAGCGCGTGTCGCTACTGAACCGGCTGACGCCGCTCTCTATCGATGAGACCAAAAAGTATGTCGATCACCGGCTGAAGGTCGTGGGCCATTCCGGAGCACCATTGTTTACGCCGGAAGCGCTGGTGGCCATCGCGCGCTTCACCGAAGGCATTCCGCGCAACATCAATAACTTCTGTTTCAATGTGCTTTCGCTGAGTTGTGCCGTGCGGCAGAAAGTCGTGGATCTGGCGCTGGTCGAAGAAGTGATCGGAGATCTCGACATCAGCCAGCACGTGACCGAGGTTGCTCCCCAGCGAGCCATCGATTTTCAGGAAATTGCTTCGATGATGGCGGGGAATCCGGCGAATGGGCGTGCTCCGGCTCCGGCTACCGATCGCGTGGAATCGCTGACCCCAGCCGAGGCCCGAGCCTACATGCAGCAGCTCTCAGGACAGTTAAAAGATTGGCAACACACGCTGGATCGCATGGCGCCACACCGCTCGAGTGCGCGCGTGAAACGTGAAGGATAGTTCGAGAGAGTCGAAAATCGTCAGGCACTGACAGGACAATATGAGCCGTAACTTCGAACTTCTACAGAACATCGGCAAAGACCAAGACTATTTCCAGCCGGACCGTGTACTGACGGAGCCGGTACCCGCGCCGGCCGAACCGCTTCCCGACAAGCTGGTCGAGGCGCTGGAGGCCGCGACCGCCAATGCTGAGCCGGTGCCGGCAGACGTCGTCAGCGCGGAGCCGCTGCAGCTCAACTTCGAACCTGCGCAACTGGCGGAGCTTTCGAAGTTGGTGCAACGCGTGTTCTTGCTGCCGGGCGGCGAGTACAACCACACAGTGGTGTTTACCGCCAGCGATTCCGGCAATGGCTGCAGCTGGATTACGGCGCGAGTCGGCGAACTATTGGCCAATCAAGTGACGGGGCGGGTTTGCGTGGTGGACGCGAACCTGCAGAATCCCACGCTGCACGAACAGTTTGGAGTAGCGAATCATCACGGGCTGGCGGATGCGTTGCGGTTGTCGGGCTCGATCCGCGGATATGTGAGCCAGCTTTCGCGGCGCAATCTGGCGCTGCTGAGTTGCGGATCGGATCTGCGCGAAGGACAAAACCTCGTGACTTCCGATCGCATGCGGGCCCGCATGCTGGAGCTGCGGTCGGAGTTCGACTACATCCTGATTGATTGCCCGTCGGTCAGCTCGAGCAACGAAGCGCTCTCGGTGGGATCGATTGCGGATGGCGTCGTTCTGGTATTGAAGGCCAACTCAACCCGCAAAGACCGCGCGCGTAGCGCGGTGCATGATCTGCAGACCGCCAACGTCAAGATTCTCGGAGCGGTTCTGAATCAGCGGACGTTCCCGATACCGGATTCGATTTACAGCAAGCTGTAAGTGGGGCATGCCGTTCCCACGTCTCGGAATAGCGGGGAGACATGGGGCATGCCACCTAGATACCCGAAGTTAGAGAATCTCCCAAATTCATCATGTTTGAGAATCTGATCGCTGACCTGCGCGCTTCCCAGGAAGACCGCGTACTTGAAAAGAGTATGGGTTTGTGGCGCGTGTTGTTTCGCATGGAGACGCCGGCGATCGTATGCTACCGGTTTGGGCACTGGGTCGAACATGTGAACGTGCCGGTGGTGAGTTTCATTCTGCGAATCGTGGCGGGAGTTTTCCAACGGTTGGTGCAGATGCTCATCGGGATTTACATATCGCCGGACGCCGAGATCGGACCGGGGTTGGTCATTCACACGCCGTTCGGAATTATCGTTGGACCGAATAAGATCGGGTCGCATTGCACGATCCAAAGCGGAGTGGTGCTGGCGGCGGGAACGCGCGGCATCGGCGACAACGTCTATTTCGGGGCGGGCGCCAAGGTGATGGGCGGAGCGAAGATTGGCAATAACGTTGTGGTGGCGGCGAACAGCCTGGTGCTGACGGATGTTCCGGACAATATGACTGTCATCGGCGTGCCGGCCAGAATCCGCATTCCGGGCGGACGGCCGAAGCGATTTAAGTGGAATACGGTGAAGCCGCAGAACGGGAATGCTGCGATGGCACCGACGAATGGCAATCAGCAGGTCGTGAAGCAGCCGGAAACAGCAGGGAAGAATTAAAGAAGCGAGCCAAACGCGCGACTTTGCATTCGCGCAAAGAACGCGTGAATGATCGCGCGGCTCGCCCAGATCCTTCACAGCGCAAAAGGCACGCTGCTCAGGATGACAACACTTCTTAATTGTAAATTCATAGCTAGGAATTTATAGGCAGGAGAAAGCGGGGCGGACCTTGGATTTTGCATGGAGTGAGGAACAACAGGACTTCCGCAAGGAAGTTGTTCGATTCGCGAAGCAGGAGCTGACGTGCGACATGATCGCCAACGATCATGACGAGAAGTTTTGCCGGGATTGCTGGAATAAATGCGCGCAGTTTGGCATTCATGGTTTGCCAATTCCCGCCGAATATGGCGGCGGCGGCGCGGACACGCTCACGACGGTTTGCGGATTGGAAGCGCTCGGTTACGGCAGCCACGATAACGGACTTATTTTTTCAATCAATGCGCACATGTGGAGCTCGGAGATTCCGATTCTTTCTTTCGGAACGGAAGCGCAGAAAAAGAAATATCTGCCTAAGCTGGTCAGCGGCGAATGGGTAGGAGTGCATGCGATGACTGAGCCGATGTCCGGCTCGGACGCTTACAGCCTTCGCACCCGCTATGAGCGTAAGGGTGACCGCGTCATTCTGAATGGATCGAAGACATTTATTACGAATGGCCCGTATGCGGACATGGTAATCGTGTTTGCGACGGAGGATCCGGCGAAGGGGCCGGCGGGAATTTCGGCGTTTATCGTGGAGAAGGGAACGCCGGGCTTTGAAATCAGCCGCAAGCTGCACAAGATGGGACTGCGTACTTCGCCGATGGCGGAATTAGCGTTCGTGGATTGCGAAGTGCCGGCGGAGAATCAGCTGGGGAAAGATGGCGCGGGCCCGGCGATTTTCACCGCCTCGATGGAATGGGAGCGCATCTGCATCCTGGCGAGTCATCTTGGCGTGATGCAGCGGCTGCTGGAAACATCCGTCGCTTATGCGCGCGCGCGCAAGCAGTTTGGAGAGAACATCGGAAAGTTTCCGGCGGTTTCGGCGAAGATTGCCGACATGGAAGTGCGGCTCGAAACCGGGCGGCTGGTGCTGTACAAAGCGGCGTGGATGAAGAGCCAGGGCAAGCATCCGCTGCGCGAAGCGGCGATTGCAAAGACGTACGTGGCTGATGCCTGCATCCAGAGTTGCATGGATGCGATCCAGATTCATGGCGGCTACGGATACATGACCGAGTTTCAGATCGAGCGCGAGTTGCGCGACGCGATCTCGGGAAAAATTTACTCAGGCACTACGGAAATTCAGAAGATGATTATTTCCGGATTGCATGGTTTGTGATTTTCGACAGAAGTTTTTATGTTGCCGTAATTGTTCTTCGATAAAGTTGTTTCAAAGTAAGTTCTAGCTCACCCCCCAACAATTCAATCGCGAACACAAGGGGTAAAGAACTCTCGTGGCATACATCCTTCAGCAACTTCTCACGCGCAGTGCGGCGAAGTATCCGGAAAAGACAGCAGTTTGGGCCCGAAAGCGCAGTCTGACGTATCGCGAGCTGGATCAGCGATCGACGCAGCTGGCGCATCTTCTGCGGCGGCGTGGATTGAAGAAGGGCGACCGCGTTGGACTGTTTTCTCCTAAGTGCGTGGAGTCGCTGGTATGCATGTTTGGGGTGCTGAAGGCGGGTGGCGTGTATGTGCCGCTCGATCCGCAGGCTCCAGCCGATCGCATCGGATACATCATCGCGAATTGCGGCATTCGGGTGCTGCTCACTAATAAGGAGCGGCGCTCGGCGCTGGCTGCGGAGACAATTGCGTCGCTCGATTATTGCGTGATGACCGATGATTCCGGCTCGAACGGCTCGGGCAATAAGATCGTGCCGTGGACGATGCTGGGCGAATTTCCGGGGGATTGCGCACCGGAAGTGGTGATGACCGAGACCGACCTGGCCTACATCCTGTACACATCGGGTTCAACCGGGCGGCCGAAGGGCGTGATGCTGTCGCATCAGAATGCGCTGACCTTCGTGGAATGGTGCGCAGAGAAGTTCCAAGTCACGAGCGAAGACCGGTTATCGAATCACGCGCCGCTGCACTTCGATCTTTCGGTTTTCGATGTGTACAACGCAATGGAAGCGGGCGCGACGGTTTATCTTGTCACGGAAGATCTGGCGCTGTTTCCCACGACGCTGGCCAGCTTTATTGAGACGCAGAAGATCACGATCTGGTACTCGGTTCCGTCGGCGCTGATGCTGCTTCTGCTGCACGCGAAGATGGAGGCGGAGAAGCTGCCGCATCTGCGGACGATTTTGTTCGCCGGGGAAGTATTCCCGATGAAATATCTGCGTCAGCTGGCCGATTTGCTTCCGAACACCGAACTCTACAACCTCTACGGACCAACCGAGACCAACGTCTGCACGTACTATCGCGTCGAGCGCGAGCGGTTGGCGGGAATGGACAAGCTGCCGATCGGCATCGCGTGCGAGAACACGGAAGTATTCGCAGTCAATGATCAGGATCAGGTTGTGACCAAGCCAGGCGAAAGCGGCGAGTTGTATGTCCGCGGACCGGCGGTGACTTATGGATATTGGGCGGACGTGGAAAAAACGAGAAAGATGGTCGTGCCCAACCGATTCCAGCCAAACTTCAACGAGAACATGTACCGCACCGGCGATTTGGTGACACTGGCCGAGGACGGCAATTACTACTTCCAGGGCCGCCGCGATAGCCAGATCAAGAGCCGCGGGTACCGCATTGAGTTGGGAGAGATCGAGAGCGCGCTGCTGAGCCATGCGGGCGTGCGCGAGGCCGCCGCGGTGGCGATCCCGGACGATCTGATTGGCAACCGCATCAAGGCAATTGTCGCGCCGCACGCAGGCGAGGAGTTGCGCATTGCAGATTTGCAGCAGTTCTGCTCCACGCGCATTCCGAAATACATGATTCCCGAGCAGATCGAGTTCATGGAGATTCTGCCCAAGACTTCGACGGGCAAGATCGATCGCGTGCGCCTGGCCCAGGCAAGTATTGAGGCGGCGAAGCAGGTGGCGGAAGTCGTCCGAAATTGAAGCGCAGGATCTTGCAAGAAACAGACGATGAAGGCGAGCGGCCGCGCGCTTTAGAGAAGAAGCAAAGAAAGATCCCATTCCAACAGGAGAACTAAAATTTCATGGCAACGGAGACGGCATCGGTAAAAGATCAGATTCGCGAATTCATTCTGCGCGACCTCGCCAGCGCAAAGGGCGTCAGTTCGTTTACTGACAGCGAATCGCTGATGGAAAGCGGCGTGATTGATTCCCTCGGAATTTTTCGCCTGGTGGCGTTCCTGGAAGAAACGTTTCGCGTGCGCATTGGAGATGAAGAGATCACCCACGACAACCTCAAGAGCGTGGACTCCATTGAGCAGATGGTGAGCAACAAACTCAAGAAGTAATCTCGCTTCCCCAGCCGGGCGCTGCCCCCACCGCCCTGATTCTCCATGTTCGACCTAAGTAGGTAATTTGGAGGGACTCCCAGTGGGTACGATTCGGCGTCAAGTACTGCTGAATTTGTTGAAGGTGTTTGACCTGGTACTGATGGTGTTTGCTTTTGGTCTGGCCACGGTCGTTGTGTCGCATGCTTCGATGGCGTCGCTGAGAGATGTTCTGGCGATGCGGATCAAAGTTGCGAACTTCCTGATATTTTCCGGGCTGCTGTTCAGCTGGCATCTGATTTTTTCGATGTGCGGCATGTATGCCTCGCACCGGTTATCGAGCCGTCGGGATGAAATTCTGGATCTGGCGAAGGCCATCTCCCTCGGGACAATACTCATTTATCTCGGCCACCGTCTCTTTCATATTTCACTGGTCAAGCCGGAGTTTATTGCGGCGTTTTGGGCAGCGGCTATTCTTGCCGGAAGCTTCAGCCGCCTTGGTCTGCGCGTGTTTTTGGCGCAGGTTCGAATTCACGGGCGCAACCTTCGCAATATGCTGATTGTGGGCACGAATGCCCGTGGGCTGCAGTTCGCAAAGAAGATGAAAGAGAGTCCGGCGCTGGGCTACCGCGTGCTCGGTTTTGTCGACTACGACCGGCCGCATGCCGCCGATGTGTCAGGCTCAGGGTTCGAGCGGGTTGTGGACTTCGCGGGGTTACCAGCCTATCTGCGCAAGAGCGTCGTCGATGAAGTGGTGATCGCGCTGCCGATGCGCTCGATGCACGCCGAAGCCACAGAAATCGCGGAGTTGTGCGAACAGCATGGAATCTTAATTCGCTTTGCATCGACGCTGTTCGATCTGAAGCTGGCGCGCAAGCGCGTGGAAGAGATCGAGGGTGACTCGCTGATCACGCATTACACGGGCAGCCTGGAGGGTTGGCCGGTAGTGGTCAAGCGCATCATCGATATCGTTGCTTCGGCGATCATGTTGGTTTTCCTGTCGCCGATTTTGCTGATTGCAGCCTTGCTCATCAAGCTGACTTCACCGGGACCGGTGATGTTTGTGCAACAGCGGCTGGGACTGGGAAAGCGGCATTTCGGAATTTACAAATTCCGCACCATGGTGATTGATGCGGAGAAGCGGATGAAGGAGATCGAACACCTGAATGAAGTCAGCGGCCCAGTATTCAAGATCAAGAACGATCCGCGCATCACACCGGTGGGCAAGTTTCTACGCAAAACCAGCATCGACGAACTGCCACAATTGCTGAATGTTCTGAAGGGCGATATGAGCCTGGTCGGCCCGCGGCCCTTGCCGATTCGCGACTATGAAGGATTCAGCGAGGATTGGCAGCGGCGGCGGTTCAGTGTAAAGCCGGGAATCACTTGCTTGTGGCAGATCGGCGGGCGCAGCGGGATTTCATTCGAGAAGTGGATGGAGTTGGATCTGCAGTACATCGATAAGTGGTCGTTGTGGCTCGATCTGGAAATTCTGCTGAAAACGATTCCGGCCGTGTTGAGGGGATCGGGAGCGGCCTAAAATCAGTCGCCAGTTGCCAGTGCCCAGTTGCCAGTAAAAAGCAGAATTTATTTGCACTCAGAGTTTCGATTCCAAGGAGAAATGAAATGGGTTTCATGAAGACTACGGTTCGTAATGTGCAGACTGCCGGCCAGCTGTTCGGCTTTTTCGGAAAGCAGAAGCGGTGGTGGATTCTGCCGATTATCGTAACCCTGTTCCTTTTGGGAGCACTCATCGTGGTGGCGCAGAGTTCTTCGCTGGCGCCGTTCATTTATACGATGTTCTAAAGCTCAGCGGCTGAAGCCGTCCGGAAGTTGCGGGATTGTGCGGCACGACTAAAGTCGTGCCCTTCCCCTTCATAACAAGCAAAAAAGGGAAACGGGGTTTCATGGGAACGGAAGTAAAGAAAAAGGGTTGGTTCTGGCGGGGTTTTGCATGGTTCATTGCCATCTGCATCGGGTTCGAACTGGTGCTCCGCCTGTTTGGGTTCGGCAATTACACCATCTATCGCCCGGACGAAAAGCTGTTGTGGGTTCCGGTGCCGGGACGCACGGTAACGGTTGACAATCATCAACCGATCACGATCAATCACCAGGGGCTGCGCTATGCCAGCGATTTGACCACGAAGTCGAAAGGCGAGTTTCGCGTGATGGCCTTTGGCGATTCGGCGACCCAGGGTTGGGGCGTGGACGACAAATCAACGTACGCGGCGTTTCTGGGGGACATGCTGAATGCGAGCAGTTGCCCCGGCGAACATTTTTTGTCGGTGTCGGCCGGAGTGAATGCCTATCCTAATGCGCTGGTGGGCGAGAAGCTGAAGGAAGTGGAAGAGGATCCGACGTTCCAGCCGGACATCGTGATTCGCGCCTACAGCTTCAATTCGAACTTTGAGCGCTTGCCAAAGCTGCAAGGTGCGGCGCGCGAGAAATTTCTGCGGCAGGTGGAATTCAAATCGATCATCCGGCGCAGCGCGATTTACAACTTCGTGATTGAAGACCTGCTGCGACGCGCGGTTTACTACCGCATGCGGCACATGTTGATGGCGGGTACGCTCGACACGGTCGGCGGCATGGATAATCTCGATGTCAACGCCGTGACCGAAAGCCTGCAGCAGAGCCTGGATGAGACTCGTGCGCACAATGCACAGCTGGTTTTGCTCGTTCTCGCCAGCAAAGATCAGAAGGCGAACGACCTGCATCCGTTTCAGAAGGCGATGCTGGATTTCGCGGCTGCGAACCACGTTCCAGTCGTGAACATGGTGGATGTGCTGAATGGCAATGCGCCGGCCAATTTCTACATGGATCCAGTGCACCCCACGGCATCTGGGCACAAGATCATCGCGCAGCAGCTCTACAACTTGATCCGCACTCTCCCAGTCTATGAAGCCGCATGCCAGCAGTCAGCGGTGAACGTAGCAAATTCCGCCGTAACTCCCTCCAGCGCGGCGGCACATTAATCCCAAGCAACAGGAGTCAGGCAGGCCATGGTACATCTCATTCATTTCTTGAAACATGTCGCGGAATTGCTGGCGATTTTGGCCGGCGCGGGACTCGTGATTTTTCTCGTCCTGTCAGTATTCATGGGACCGAGCGCGGCATGGAATCTCTACAAGCGCGCGTGGCAAGCATGGAAGGATCTGGCGCACAAGATCGGCAACTTCCAGGCGCGTGTCATTCTATCGATCTTTTACGGAATTCTGGTGCTGCCGTTCGGGCTGGCAGCACGATGGTTCAGCGACCCCCTGCGGATCAAGAAGCGTCCCGAACAGTGGCTGGACCATCCCAACGAAGCCTACGATTTGGAGTGGGCGAGAAAGCAATAGGAGCTTATGTACATACTCGGAATCAGTTGTTACTACCACGATGCCGCAGCCGTTCTGCTGGATGACGGCGTGTTGGTGGCGGCGGCGGAAGAAGAGCGCTTCACGCGCAAGAAGCACGACTTCGACTTCCCGAAGAATGCGATCAAGTTCTGCCTGGAGCAGGCGGGAATCACGGGGCATGATCTCGATTACGTAGTCTTCTTCGAGAAGCCCTTCCGCAAACTCGACCGCATCCTGATGATGACACTGCAGACCTATCCGAAATCTTACAAGGTGTTTCGCGAGTCGATGATTACCTGGATGGTCGACAAGCTCTGGGTCGCCTCGAAGATTGAGAGCGAAGTTGGCGTCGACTACAACAAGATTCTGTTCAGCGAGCATCATCTTTCGCATGCTGCCAGTGCCTATTTCTGCTCGCCGTTCGAGGAGTCGGCAATTTTGACTGTGGACGGCGTCGGTGAATGGGTAACGTCGACCTATGGCGTGGGCAAGGGAAATGAAATTAAGATTCAGAAGCAGTTGGAATTCCCGCACTCGCTCGGCTTGCTTTATTCGGCATTCACCGCGTTTCTCGGCTTCGAGGTGAATGAAGGCGAGTACAAGGTGATGGGCATGGCGCCCTATGGCGAGCCCAAGTACGTGGACAAGGTATGGAAGGTGATTCAGCAGAATCGTGACGGCTCGTTCTCGCTCGACATGAGTTATTTCAGCTTCCATCACTCAACCGAGCGGACTTACAACGAGAAGTTTGCGGCTCTTTTCGGCGAGCCTCGGCCGGAGAAGATGCTGTTCTTCACGGAAGAGACGGGCTTTCCCAAATATTTTGGGGCACCTCCGTCGAACATGGCCGAGCTATCGAAGTTGAACAAGCACTATGCCGACATCGCCGCCAGCATTCAGAAGGTAACCGAAGACGTGCTGGTAGGTATGGCAAAGCATTTGCGGCAGACAACTGGCATGAAGAATTTGTGCATGGCGGGCGGCGTCGCGCTCAATTGCGTGGCCAACACGCGCATCCTGCACGAAGCTGGTTTTGAGAAGATGTATGTACAACCGGCTGCGGGCGATGGCGGCGGTGCTTTGGGTGCAGCATTGTGGGCATATAACACTCTGCTAGGGAAACCACGCACGTTCCATATGGAGCATGCCTATTGGGGGCGCGCGAACTCGGACTCCGAAATTGGAGACTTCCTCAAGGCGAACGGCATCAAGCACACTCGCTACGACGACGAGGACAAACTGCTCGATGCCGTGGTGAATCGATTGACTCAGGAGAATGTGATTGGATGGGCGCAAGGCCGATTCGAGTGGGGGCCGCGCGCGCTGGGAAGCCGCTCGATTCTGGCCGATCCGCGCAATCCAAACATGAAGGACATCGTCAACACGAAGATCAAATTCCGCGAGCCATATCGTCCGTTTGCGCCGTCGGTGCTGGCGCAGGCTGCGGAGAAATACTTTGATCTGCCCGATGCAGCCAAACATGATCCCGCGCGCTACATGCTCTACGTGGTTCCGGTGAAGCCGGAGGCGCATGCGACCTTGCCTGCAATTACGCACGTGGATGGCACGGGCCGCTTGCAGACAGTGTTCAAAGAGCAGAGCCCACGGTATTACAAGATGATCGAGAAGTTCGGGCAGGCGACTGGCGTGCCGGTGGTGATGAACACGTCTTTCAATTTGAAGGGCGAGCCGATCGTCAACACTCCGGCCAACGCTCACAACACGTTCATCAAGAGCGAAATGGACGCGCTGGTGCTGGAGAACTTCATCATCGAGAAGAACTGACGTACTCACCGCTCGGGTGCTGTAATGAAGGATGCGAGCCGGGCGCGCTTTTGTTGCGTCGCAAACAGCGCGACGCATCGCGCGGCTCGTCCAGATCCTTCGGCGAGCAAAAAGCTCTCGCCTCAGGATGACAAACGCGATCGTCTAAAGCTCCTCCACTCTCCAACATGGTTACAGCGATTGCACCGGCTGCCGTGAAGGTGGCGAGTCTCAGCGTGTTGTGCGTGCACAACCGCTACATCCAGCCAGGCGGCGAAGACCAGGTCTTTGAGTCGGAGTCGCGGCTGCTGGCAGAGAACGGCGTTCGGGTGCATAAGGTTGAAGAGCAGACCACGTATCCGAGCGGCTTGGTGCGGAAAATCGGAGCGGCGGTCGATTGCGTCTGGTCGCGCAGCTGGCATCAGAAGTTCAAAACGATTTTGCGCGATGTCCAGCCGGATGTAGTTCACATCCACAACTTTTTCTCGGTGATCTCGCCTTCGATTTATTACGCGTGCAGGGAAGAAGGCGTGCCGGTGGTGCAGACGCTGCATAATTACCGGCTGGCGTGTCCGGCGGCGAGCTTCTATCGCGACGGAAAGATTTGCGAAGAGTGCATTGATCGCGGTCCATTTCACGCGGTGGGATATGGCTGCTATCGCGAATCGAAGCTGGCGACCGCGGCCTTGGCGGCGATGCTTGAATTTCATCGCACGCGGGAAACCTGGTCCGAGATGGTGGACTGCTACGTGGCGCTCACGGAATTTGCGCGGCAGAAAATGATACAAGGCGGCCTGCCGGCAGAGAAAATTGTGGTCAAGCCGAATTTTGTTCTTCCCGATCCCGGGCCACGGGCCTTCGACGGCGAATATGCGTTGTTCGTCGGACGGCTGGTTGATTTGAAGGGAATCGGCACGCTGATCAAGGCGTGGTCTAAGCTTTCAGCACCGATTCCGCTGGTGATTGCCGGGGATGGACCATTCCGTCCGGAGATGGAGAAGCTGATCGCCGATCTGAAGCTATCGAATATCGATTATCGCGGACGCCTTTCGCGACAGGATACTTTGGCCGCGATGAGAGGCGCCCGCTTTTTGATATTTCCCAGCGAATGGTACGAAGGATTTCCGGTAACGATCGCGGAATCCTTCGCGTGTGGCGTTCCCGTGCTCTGCTCGCGGCTGGGCGGAATGCAGGAGATTGTGGAAGACGGCCGCACGGGTCTGCACTTCAATCCCGGCGATGTCGCGGACATTGCGGAGAAAGTTCAATGGGCATGGCTAAATGAAAAGGAAACCCGCGCGATGGGAATGGCTGCACGCGCCGAATTTGAGTTGAAGTACAGCGCCGACAGAAATTTTGGGATGCTCACTGAAATCTACGAGAACGTCATTGCTCGTACGAAAGGAGTCCGGGTTTCCCATGTCCACTCGTCTTGATCAATTTATCGAGATTGGCCGGCAGGTAGCGCAGCATGCGGCTTCCGCACCGGATTCTCTTGCGGTGAAGGCCGGTGCTGAAAGTCTTAGCTATGCGGAGCTCGAAGCGCGGTCAAATCAATTGGCCGCACATTTGCGTTCGTTGGGCGTGGGACCGGAGTCGCTAGTGGGGATTTTCCTCGAGCGGTCAGTAGAATCGGTAATGAGTTCATTGGCAGTGCTCAAGGCTGGAGCGGGGTATCTCCCGCTGAACCCCGCAACTCCTGAAGACCGGCTTGCATTCATGCTGCACGACTCGGATGTCGCAGTCGTGCTTACCCGGGAAGGTTTGGCGGGGAGACTTGGCGCGGGATCATGGAGCGTCGTAAAGCTTGACACTGATGCCGATCGCATCAAGACATTCCCCGTAGCAAATGTTGCAGTGGCCGCGAAATCCGAGCATTTAGCCTACGTGGTTTACACGTCCGGTTCGACGGGGCAACCGAAAGGCGTGGAGATCACGCGCGGCGGGCTGGCAAATCTGATTGCGTGGCACCTGCGAGCATTTGAAGTGACGGCTCAGGATCGCGCCAGCTTGCTGGCTTCCATCGGATTTGATGCGACCGTATGGGAACTGTGGCCTTACCTCGCAGCCGGTGCAAGCGTGCATATTCCAGAAGACTCGGTTCGGCAGCAGCCGGAACCGCTGCGCGATTGGATGGTCGAGGAAAAGATCACGATTTCATTTGTGCCGACGCCGCTCGCCGAGATGCTGATTCAGCTGAACTGGCCAGCGGATACTGCGCTGCGCATTCTGCTGACGGGCGCTGACACACTGCATCGCCGTCCCGCGCAAGACCTGCCGTTCACTTTGGTCAACAATTACGGACCGACGGAGTCGACCGTGGTTGCGACGTCCGGAGTCGTTTTGCCTGTGACTGCGGATTCGAAACAGCCATCGATTGGGCGGGCGATCGACGGCACGCAGATCTTCATTCTTGACGAAGAAATGCAGCCGGTGGCTGCGGGAACTTCGGGCGAATTGTTCATTGGCGGAGCCAGTTTGGCGCGCGGGTATAGAAACCGTCCGGATCTTAGTGCGGAAAAGTTTGTGGTGAATCCGTTCAGCACCAGTAAGGATCGGCTCTACCGTACGGGCGACCGCGCCAGGTTTCTGCCGAACGGCGAAATTGAGTTTCTTGGACGATTGGACGACCAGGTGAAGATCCGGGGCTATCGCGTAGAACTGGACGAGATTTCGAGCGTGCTGGATTCGCATTCGGAAGTAAAGGCGAGTACGGTCACGGTTTCGGGATCGGACGAGAAAAGGTTGATCGCCTATCTGGTGCTAAATCCAAGTTGTCAGTGTACGGCCAGTGTGTTTCGCGAACACCTGCAACGTCGCCTGCCGGACTACATGATTCCAGCTGTGTTTGTTCGAATTGCCGCGTTGCCAGTGACCACGAATGGCAAAGTGGACCGGGCTGCGCTGCCTGCCCCCAATGGCAACGCGTTGCCCGAGGAAGCCTACGTCGCTCCGCGCAGCATTGTGGAACAACGGCTGGCGGAATTGATCGCGCCACTATTGCATGTAGATCGCGTGGGCGCGAACGACAATTTCTTTCTGCTCGGTGGACATTCTCTGTTAGGGACACAGCTGCTTACGCGAATTGGCGAAACTTTCGGAATAGAGCTGTCGCTGTTAGCCATTTTTGATCACCCTACCCTCGCGGGAATGTCGGGCGAGATCGAGCGGCTGATCCTTGAAAAAATCGAACCTCCCTCTGAGCTCTCCCAACCAGCAGGAGACTACCGGTAGTGTCTCCAGATTTGCCCTGCAACGACGTGCCTTCCAGTTCTATGTCCTCTGCTTCAACCCCTTCCAGAGTCGAGCGTCCGGACACGGCATTGAGCCTGTATCACCTGCTTGACCCGCAGGTGCTGGCCAATCCGTATCCGCTCTTCCATCGCCTGCGCCGGGAAGATCCGGTGCATTGGGATCCATTTCTGCACGCCTGGATCGTGACTCGCTACAACGATGTGATGGAAGTGCTGCACACTTACTCTGCCGACCGCACGCCCACGCCGGAACAACTTTCCGCCATGGGCTTGTCGCAGCTCAATCCCATTGCGCAGGTGATGGTGAAGCAGATGTTGTTCATGGATGCGCCTGCTCATGTACGCCTGCGCGGGTTGGCCTCGAAGGCGTTCACTCCGGCGCGCGTCGAGCAGTTGCGCGATCACATACGCGAGATCGTGGATCGGCTGCTGGAAGGCATCGAGCCCAAAGGCGGCATGGATGTTATTGCCGATTTCGCCGAACCGCTTCCTGCGATCGTCACGGCCGAGTTGATGGGCCTGCCGACGAGCGACTGGCGAAGGCTGAAAGCGTGGTCGGCCAACTTTGCCGAGATGCTGGGGAACTTCCAGCACAATCCGGAGCATGCCCCGGTCATGCTGAAGACAGTCGAAGAAATGACCGGATACTTCCGCGATGCGGTACGGGAAATCACGGCGCATCCGCGGGAGGGACTGATTGATTCGCTGATCACGGCAGAGATCGATGGCGATCGATTGACCGAAGAAGAAGTCATCGCCAACGCGATCGTGACCATGGTCGGCGGGCAGGAGACGACGACCAATCTGATCGGAAATGGTCTATTGGCCCTGCTACGAAATCCGCAGGAAATGGAGCGCGTGATTTCCGATCCGAAGCTGATTCCTTCGGCTGTGGAAGAAATGCTGCGCTACGAGAGTCCGAGCCAGCATACGGCGCGGCTGGCCCCGAGCGATAGGGAACTGGGCGGCAAGTCGATTAAGAAGCGGCAGGCAGTGATTGCCGTAATGGCAGCCGCGAACCGCGATCCGGAAAGATTTGCAGATCCGGACCGATTTGATATCACGCGCAGCGACAACCGGCATCTCGCTTTCGGATATGCGGCGCACTTCTGCTTTGGGGCGCCATTAGCGCGTGCCGAAGGCCAGATCGCATTTGAGCGAATGCTGAGCCGATTCCCGCATATCCGGCTTGAGCCGCAGAATCTCGTGTGGCGAACCAATCTTGGATTACGCGGGTTGGTTTCGTTAAAGATCAGTTTTGATGGCGGGAAAAGCGACGGGAAAAGTCCCCGGCCGGCAAGTACCGAGACTGTCTCCCAGACTCTGCCTCCGAACTCTAACACCGCTGGAAAAGTTTCCTCTGCTGCGACAAAGAACAGCCTGGTTGAGAAATATCTCAGCCAGCGGCCGCAACAGAGTCGCATCACAAAGCGAGCGCAAAGCGGTCCCGCGCCGCTGTCGTTTCCGCAGCAACAGATATGGCTGCATGCGCAGATTGCGCCCAATGTTCCGGTCTACAACGAGCCGGTAACCATCTACCGGGACGGTCCGCTGGACCTGGCGGCGCTGCAGAAGTGTTTTGCGGAAGTCATGCGCCGGCACGAAGCGTGGCGCACAACCTTCGATGTGGTGAATGGTGAAGCGGTACAGATCGTGAATTCCGTTCCGGATCTCAAACTGCCGCTGGTCGATTTGCGCCATATGCCTGAGGCAGAGCGCGACAGTGCGGCGCTGAAACTGGCAACGGAAGACGCGCGCCGTCCCTTTGATTTGAAAAAATGTCCGTTGCTGCGGGCGCTGGTGGTGCGGCTAGGCGATGAGCGCTACCGAATTTACATCACACTGCATCATCTGATTTTTGATGGGCTTTCGATTTATCGCGTCTTTCTGCCGGAATTGGCGGCACTTTATGCAGCGTATTCGCGTGGGGAAGAGTCTCCGCTCGTGGAACTGCCTATCCAATACGCAGATTTTGCCGAGTGGCAGCGGCAATACATGCGTAATGGCGTGCTCGCGAAGCATCTCGACTATTGGCGGGAAAAACTGAGAGGGGAGTTGCCGGTGCTGGAGTTGCCGGCAGATTTCGCGCGACCTCCGGTGCAAACCTTCCGTGGCGCTATTCAGACGCTGCACCTCCCGAAAAATCTGAGCGATCGGCTCAAAGCTGTCAGCCGTGCGGAAAATTCCACGTTCTTCCTTACGCTGCTCGCCGCATTTCAGACGCTGCTGCACCGCTACAGCGGGCAGGACGATGTCCTCGTAGGCACACTCGCAGGGGCACGCAAGCGATCAGAGCTTGAGAATCTGCTGGGTTGTTTTCAGAACCCGATTGTCGTGCGCACGGACTTCGGCGGCAATCCAAGCTTCCGACAAGTTCTAGGCCGTGTGCGGGAGAGCACGATCGGCGCGCTGGAACACGACGAGCTTCCCTTTGAGCTGGTAGTGAAAGAGTTGCGCACGGAGCGCGATCTGAGCCGCAATCCGCTGGTGCAGGTTGCATTCACGCTTGTGCCTAAGGGCGCATCGCCGGATGCAGGCTGGAGCGCGGGGCAATGGGACGTGGACACTGGCGCGACCAAGTTCGACCTTTATCTGGAAATGGAGGACGGCGCCGACGGACTGACAGCGCGCTTCATGTACCGCACCGATCTGTTTCGGGCGGACACGATCGAGCGGCTGAAAGCACATTTGAATGTCTTGCTCGAAGGAATCGCGGCCGATCCCTCAGCGAGCGTGCACACGCTGCCGCTGCTCAGCGAAAGAGAACGCCAGCAACTGCTTATTGATTGGAACGATTCACGGCTGGACTATCCCGACAATCTTTGCCTCCACGAGTTGGTGCAGCGAGCGGCACAGCACTCGCCGCAAGTCCAAGCGGTGGTGTTTGGCGATCAAGCGCTCACATATCGTGAGTTGGATCAGCAGAGCGATGCGCTGGCGGCTGTTCTGGTTAAGACGGGCGTAACTCCTGAGCAATGTGTCGGGTTGTATTTCGAACGCTCGCTTGAGATGGTGGTTGCCATCATGGCGGTGCTGAGAGCCGGTGGCGCATGCCTGCCGCTGGATCCGGCGTATCCGCAGGAGCGCCTGGCATTCATGCTGGCGGACTCCAAGGCGCCGGTCGTGCTCACTACTTCGGAACTGCTGTCGCGGGTGCCCGACAGTCAAGCTCGCGTGATTTGCGTCGATCGAACGCAAGAAAAATGTGGGAGTGAGCTTGCCCGACAGACCAACCCGGATGGCATCGCTTATGTGATTTATACATCTGGTTCCACGGGCCAGCCGAAGGGAGTACGCCTGACGCATCGTGGGCTGGTGAATTCCACCTTGGCGCGCAGCGCGTATTACACCGCTTCGCCGAAAGTGTTTCTGCTGTTGTCGTCATTCGCTTTCGACAGTTCCCTTGCCGGAATTTTCTGGACTTTGGCGACCGGTGGCACGCTGGTCTTACCCCCAGATCAGTCCCGGTGGGATTTGGATGCGTTGCCCGGAATGATCCGCAAGCATCGGGTCTCGCACCTGCTCTGCGTCGCGTCGCTGTATCAGGCGATCCTCGAATCCGGCAGCCAGCGCGACTTCGAATCATTGCAGGTTGCGATTGTGGCGGGCGAAGCGTGCCTGCCCGGACTGATTGCACAACATTATGATCGGGCGCCTCAGGCGACGTTCTACAACGAGTATGGCCCGACAGAGGCGACGGTCTGGTGCTCCGTCCACAAATGCGAACGGCAGACGGCGAACGCGGGGCGTGTACCGATTGGGCGGCCGATTGCGAACACAAAGTTGTATGTGCTGGATTCGCACATGCAACCTCTGCCCGTCGGAGTGAGTGGAGAGTTATGTGTTGCTGGTGCGCAGATGAGTGCCGGCTACCTAAATCATCCAGAGTTAAACGAAGGAAGATTCGTTCGTAGTCCGTTTTCGGCGGAAGAAAAGATGTACCGCACGGGGGATCGCGCGCGATATCTCGCCGACGGAAATATCGAGTGGCTGGGCCGTAATGACGGGCAGATCAAGCTGCGCGGATTCCGCATTGAATTGGGTGAGATCGAATCGGCACTGCTCTCGCATAAGGCGGTGCGCCAGTGCGTCGCTCAGATTCGCCAAGATCAGACGGGGAAAGATCAGACAGGAAATGCAAGACTGGTTGCCTATGTAGTGCTCGAACCGGAAACAGCCGTTGAAGATCTGCGCGAGCATCTCGCAAGGCGCCTGCCGGCCCATGAAATTCCATCTGCGTTTGTGGTCCTCCCGTCGATCCCGCAGTTGCCGAATGGCAAAGTCGACGTTCGCCGACTACCGTCTCCGGAATCGCAAACGGAATCAAAGGCAGGTCCAATTGCGCCGCGCACACCTGTGGAAGAAGTGATTGCCGGGATTTGGGAGCAGGTGTTGAAGCTGCCCAGCGTCAGCGTGCGCGATGATTTCTTCGCCCTCGGCGGACATTCGTTGTTGGCGGCGAAAGTTGTTTCCCGGATCTTGCTGGCTCTCGATGTAGAGTTGACACTGCGCGCGATCTTCGAGCGTCCCACGGTAGAAGGCCTGGCGGCGCTGATTGAGAGCAGTCGCAGCGAGCAATCGGCATCGGCGAGCATTCCGATCTCACGGATCTCTCGCGAGACGGATCCCCGGCTATCGTTTGCGCAGCAACGCCTCTGGTTCCTCGATCAGTTGGAGCCGGGCAATCCACTGTACAACGTTCCTTGTGCGGTGCGGATTTCCGGCGACTTGAACGTCCCGGCATTGGAGCGCAGCATCAACGAAATCATTCGCCGACATGAGATTCTGCGCACGCGTTTTGCCAGCCGTGCCGGGCAGCCGGTGCAGGTGATCGCGCCCTCGTTGAACATTCCGCTTCCGGTTACGGATTTGGAGCGCATTCCGCTGGCTGAAATCAGGGCTGATCAACTGGCCGCGGAAGAGGCGCGGCGACCTTTCAATCTTGGAGCCGGGCCGCTGTTGCGCGCGAACCTTCTCCGGCTTTCGGCTCAGCAGTATGTGCTGCTGCTAAGTATTCATCACATCGCCAGCGATGAGACTTCGCGCGAAATCATCGTGAGGGAGCTGATTGCGCTCTATGAAGCGTTCTCGCAAAACAAGCCCTCTCCGCTGCCAGATCTAAGGATGCAGTATGCGGATTATGCGGCATGGCAGCGTGAATGGCTGCAAGGCGAGCCGCTGGAGAAAGAGTTGGCGCACTGGCGTCTACGCCTCGAAAGAGCTCCGGGATTGTTAGAACTGCCGGCCGACCGTCCGCGGCCTGCGGTGCAAAGTTTCCGCGGCGCGAACGAAACGGTCGAGCTTGATGCAGCTGTAGCGAGCCGATTGAAGGGTCTCAGCCAGCGCGAAGCCACGACGCTGTTCATGACACTGCTGGCGGCGTTCAATGTATTGCTGAGCCGCTACACGGGCCAGGATGACATTGTGGTAGGTTCGCCGTTTACGAATCGTCAGCGGGCCGAAGTGGAAGGGTTGATCGGATTCTTCGTCAATACCGTGCCGCTGCGCACCAGCCTTTCGGGTGACTTGAGCTTCCGGCAATTGTTGCAGCAGGTCAAGGCAACGGCGCTTGAGGCCTATGATCACCGCGAACTTCCATTTGAAAAGCTGGTCGAGTCGTTACGGCCAGAACGCAACTTAAGCTACAACCCGATGTTCCAGGTACTGTTCGCTGTTCAGAATAGCGCAGCAGTTACGGAGAAGGTGGCTGGCATCACTCTTCAACTGCAGGACGTCGATACCGGAACCAGCAAATTCGATCTCACCTGCACCGTAATTTCCCACGACGACAAATTCGAAACCAATTTCGAATACAACACGGATCTATTTGAGCCTGCGACCATCCGCCGGATGATCGATAGCTTTCACTCGATTTTGCAGGCGGTGGTTGAGAATCCGGAGATGCCGATTTCCCGGTTGCCGCTGCTGAATGAAAAAGCGCGGCAGCGGGTGCTGGCGGAGTGGAATGCAACCCAGAGCGCATATCCGAAAGAGAAGTGCATTCAAGAATTGGTGGAAGCGCAAGTCGCGCGGCAGCCTGAAACAATCGCCGTCGTGCATGAAGGCAACAAGCTCACGTATCGCGAATTGAACCAGCGTGCCAATCAACTGGCGCACTATCTGCGCCAACAAGGCGTTGGGCCGGATGTGCCTGTCGGCGTGTGCCTGGAAAATTCGCTGGATTTGCCGATCGCTTTGCTCGCAGTACTCAAGGCGGGGGGCGCGGTTCTGGCACTCGATCCGGCATATCCCAAAGAACGACTGCAACTGATGCTCGAGGATTCAGGCGCTCCGCTGCTACTGTCGCGGGAAGGGTTGTTACCGGAACTCGCTGGCGGAAGCACAAAACGGCTGTGTCTGCTCTCCATCACGGAATTTGTGGAGCGCGAGAGCAGAGAAAATCCGGCGCGGATCACTACGCCACAGAGCCTTGCCTACGTGATTTATACCTCGGGGTCGACCGGAAAGCCGAAAGGCGTGATGCTGACGCACGGTGGCCTGGTGAATTACATTTGCGCGGCAATTCAGCTCTACGATCTGCGCTCGAGCGATCGTTTCTTGCAGTTCTCGTCCATCAGCTTCGATATTGCGATAGAAGAAATCTTTCCGACCTGGTCCGCCGGGGCAACCCTGGTGCTGCGCTCGGGACATTTTTCATTGGCGGGCTCGGATTTCCTGCGCTTCGCGCGCCAACAAAAATTGACGGTCATTTCAGTGGCTACGGCCTACTGGCACGAACTGGTGCATGAGCTCTCGGAATCGGGAGCGGAGTTGCCGGATAGCTTGCGGCTGGTGATTGTGGGCGGAGAAAAGGCGCAAATCCAGGCGCTGGAGACGTGGAGGAAAGCGGCGGGTGATCGTGTGCGTTGGATCAACACCTACGGTCCGACGGAAACCTGCGTCATTGCGTCATCGTATGAGCCTTCGGCCTCCGGCTCGTTGCCTTCGCCGCTTCCTATTGGGCGGCCGGTGAGCAACGTGAAGATTCACATTCTCGATCGCAATCTGCAGCCCGTGCCGGTAGGGATTCCGGGAGAACTCCACATCGGCGGACCGGGTGTGGCCCGCGGATATTTGAATCATCCCGAACTGACGGCGGAGAAGTTCATTCGCGATCCGTTCAGCACGAATCCCAATGCGCGGCTGTACAAGACGGGCGATCTGGCGCGCTATCTGGAAAATGGCGAAATTGAATTTGTGGGCCGTCGGGATTTTCAGGTGAAGATCCGCGGATTCCGCGTCGAGCTGGGAGAAATTGAGGCCGCGCTGGCGAAACATGCTTCCGTTCGCGAAGCGCTGGTGATCGCACGCGAGGAGGGCCTGAACAACAAGCGGCTGGTGGGATACGTGATTGCCGCGGCTGGATTTGGCCCCGATGCGAATGAACTGCGCAAGTTCCTCAAGCATCAATTGCCGGAATACATGGTGCCCTCGGACATCGTCGTAATGGAGGAATTTCCGCTAACGCCAAACGGTAAAGTGGATCGCAAGGCGTTGCCTGTGCCCGTTCCGAGCGCGATTGCAGGCGATCATGTGGCTCCAACGAATCCAACCGAGGCACAGTTGGTGGCGATGTGGGAGGAAATTCTTGCCCGCAAGCCGATCAGCGTGCGCGACAACTTCTTTGATCTTGGGGGGCACTCGCTGCTGGCAGTGCGGCTGATGCGCCGTATTGAGCAAAGTTTCAAACGGAAGCTGCCGCTGACCACGCTATTCGAGGCGCCGACCGTCGAGCAATTCGCCGCACTGCTTCAGCAGAATGAGTGGAAGCCCTCGCAGGCGTCGTTGGTCGCGATTCAGCCGGAGGGAGATCGCGCGCCGTTCTTCTGCATCCACGGATTGGGCGGAACGGTTCTCCGCTTCAACGCGCTGGCTCGCCACATGGGAACGGATCGTCCTTTCTATGCGGTGCAGGCGCAGGGTCTCGAAGGGGACCGTGCATTTCACTCCCGCGTGGAAGAGATGGCATCGTTCTACATCAAGGAAATTCGGTCGCTGCAACCGGAAGGACCTTATCACATCGGCGGCTATTCGCTCGGGGGCTTGATCGCGTTCGAAATGGCTCGGCAATTGCAGGCGGACGGTCAAGAAGTGGGATTACTGGCGCTGCTCGATACGTATCCCGGCAAACCGAAGTCGAGCAAGTTATTGCTAAAGACGCTGCTGAGACTGCCGCGGAAAGAACAAATCGACTACATCAAGCATCGCGCGAAACGCATTCGCAAGGGAATCAGGCGGCGGATTGAAGCCCTGTTTCTTCCGCGGCCGCTCAAGCAAGTGCGCAGAGTATTTGCCGCAGCAGAAGAGAAATACAAGCCGCAGGTCTACTTCGGATCGGCGACGTGGTTCCGGGCGACCGAAAAGGGTTTACGCGGCGCGGACAATCCTACCGATGACTGGTCGAAGTGGGTGACTGGCGGCGTCGAGGTGCACGAGATTGTCGGCGATCACGGCAGCATTCTGAAAGAGCCCGACGTATGCCTACTGGCCGAAAGTCTGCGCGAATGCCTGAACCGGTCGGAAGAAGAACGCAGCGAAGCCGCACTCCAGGAACAGACAACATAACCCGTCCTCAACTGCCCTCAAGGATGATGAAGCCTTTGCCAGAAGAATCGAACACGAACGTCGCCCTATTGCCGGAACGGCCTCCGGAAGCCGCGTCGGAGGAGAAGTCTGCCAAGCTGCAGAAGATGATGCGCTGGGGCACGAAGGGTAGCCTTGCCATCCTGGAATACGGGTTGATCGCGGGCTCGAATTTTATCCTCGGCTTCCTGCTAGCTCGCTGGATGACTCCCGAACAATACGGAGCGTATGGACTCGGCTTCAGCATTTTCCTGCTGCTTTCTTTTTTGTATCAGGCGCTGCTGCTCGAGCCGATGTCGGTTTATGGCGGCTCGACCTTCCGCGAGAATCTGCGCGGATACATGAAGACATCGCTCAAGATGCATCACGCGATTTCGGCGGTGATCTTCGTGGTTTTCGCGATTGCCGCCGCCGTGACGTACGGAATTGGCAGGTCGACCATCGATTTGCATCGTCAGCAGGAGTTGTTTGCGCTGGCGGGCGCGCTGGCTGGTTTGACGATTGCCGCGCCCTGCATTTTTCTGTTCTGGTTTGGACGACGCGGGTTCTATCTCAAGATTTCTCCGGGTCCTGCAGCGCTGGGAGCGGTGTTGTACTTCATTCTGGTGGTCGGTGGAGTCTTCGCCGTCAACCGCCTGCACGTGCTGTCATCTTTTTCTGCATTCTTGCTGATGGGGCTGGCGGCGCTGGCATGCGGTATCGCTTTGATGATCGCGCTGAAATACGCGCTCGATCCGGGCAGTGGAATCCCGGAATTGCGTCCCACGTGGAGCAAGCACTGGACGTACGGCCGCTGGGCGCTAGCCAGCTCGATCGTGGGATGGATTCCCACTTATCTTTACTTTTCCATCGTCAGCATTTTTGCGGGTATGGCGCATGCCGGCGAGTTGCGCGCTTTGATGAACCTGGCGGGGCCAGTCCTGCAGACGTATGCCGCGTTGTCGATGCTGTTTCTGCCTTATGCTTCGCGCGTGCAAAGCCAGGAAGGGAATCGCGGAACCTACGCATTAACGTGGAAGATGACGGCGCTGTTCACTGTAGGAGCGGTCGTCTATTGGGCCGCGGTGATTCCGTTCCGTGGGCAGATTCTGCATCTCCTCTATGCGAACAACTACTCGAATGTCGGCGTATATCTGCCGTTTTTTGCGCTGGAAACGATTGTCTGGTCGGCGAGCGTCGGGGCATCGATCGTGCTGCGGGCGATGGAGTCGCCGCGATCAATCTTCTTCGCAAACTGCGCGGCCAGCGTTATCACGCTGGTGGTCGGAATTCCGGCCACGAAGTTATTCGGACTGTGGGGAGTCGTGTGGAGCATCATTCTTGCCAATACGGCGGCATTGGTGATGGTCATCATACTTCTGCGGCGAAAGGCCGCAGAGCCCAGCACCTCCACTCTGGAATTCACAACTCCGTTGCCCTTGGAAGATCAGATTTAATGTAAGTCCCCCTTGCTTGCACCGATCAGGAGCAGGCGCTCCAGAAACCTTCACCATCAACGTAACAACGAAATCGGCAGTCGTGAGAGCCCCCATCTCGATGTCGAAACAGAAAAGGGAGATGTCAGATGAGGACCCAAACAATTCGTGCCTGGATTCTGTGTGGTTCATTGCTGTTTCTTGCTAGTCTCGGGTACGCCGAAAATAACGGAAAGCCTGTGGTTGTCGCCTCTAAGCATGCAGTCTCGGCTCGCCTGAGCGATTTGGCGGGATCGAGTTTCAATGCTGCGGAACATGAGCTTTCGACCCTACATCCTGCAGCAACGACTGCCGGATTGAATTTCGACGGTACGAAAGGCACGGGATACAACTATTCAGATGTGACCGGCGCAGTGGGCGCTACGCAGTACGTGCAAGTCACAAATTTGAGGTACACAATCTTCAACAAGACGACTGGTGCCAAGATTCTTGGTCCGGTCAATGAAAATGCGCTGTGGAGCACGTTCGGCGGTCCGTGCCAGACCAGCAATAACGGCGACGGCACGGTGATGTACGACGCGGCGGCGAATGTCTGGGTATTCCAGCACCACGCGGAACCGGCGGGCGGTCCGTATATGGATTGCATCGCCGTTTCTCAGACCTCTGATGCAACCGGCGCGTACTATCTCTACGGTTTTGAGCTGACGGTGAACCTGCCCGATCAGCCGAAGCTGGCAATCTGGCCGGATGCATATTACATCGGACAAAACCTGCTGAATCCCACTACGAAAGGGTTTCTGGGATCACAAGCCTGCGCGTTGGACCGCACGAACATGCTATTAGGCAATGCCGCGAATGCCATCTGTTTTCAGGGAAGCATCAGCTTGCCGACCATTTTGCCCGTAACCTGGGTTGGACCGACGCCGCCTCCGGCAGGAGCCGAAGCGTACTACTTCGAGCTCGATCAGCGACCGGGAGTGGGTCAGAACACGATGAACGAATTCCTGTTCCACGTGGACTTCGTGACTCCGAGTAACTCGACCTATACGTTTGCCCAGTCATTCACGTTGCCGGCCTATAAAGATGCTTGCCCGACGGCGTGCGTTCCGCAGCTGGATACAACCAACCTGATCAAGGCGACGGGTGATCGCTTGATGGCGCCGTTGGTTTATCGCAATTTCGGCGACCATGAGTCGATTTTGCTGACCCATAGTGTTTCGACCGGAAAGACGATGACTGCGCCGTCGGGAATCCGGTGGTATGAATTGCGCACGCCGCTTACGCCGGTAATCTATCAGTACGGCACGTTCGCACCCGACATTAACTATCGTTGGGTGCCAAGCATGGGCATGGATCAGATGGGCGACATTGCCGTGGGATACAGCGTCTCCAGTGCGACCATGCATCCGTCGATCAGCTATACGGGGTGGCAGACGAGCGTCGATCCACTTGGCCAGATGGAATCCGAAACCAGCGTGATGGCCGGTTTGGGATCGCAGCAGGCGTCAAACACAACCTGGTCGAATTACAGCGGCATGTCGATCGATCCGACCGACGATTGCACGTTCTGGTATACGAACCAGTACTACGCGGCGGACTCGACTAACAGGTGGAACACACGGATTGTGTCGTTCTCCTTCCCGTCGTGCTCGGGAAGCAATTAAGGGGTAGGCGGGATCTCGTGAGAGGTCCCGCTTCTTTCTGATTCAGCGAGATCATCTATGCCGATACTTCGAAAATTGCGTCATCAAGTCGCGAAGACAGGAGTTCGTGCCCCGTTAGTTTGGGTACGTCACAAGAGCCTTCGCGCGGACGATGTTTTCTTTGCGTCCTACCCGCGCTCGGGCAGCACCTGGCTGCGATTTGTGCTGTTTGAATCGATTGCCGGGCAGGCGTCGGGCTTTGGCAATGTCAATGAGTCCATTCCGGATGTGAAAGAGCACAAGACCGGATTGCCGCTGATGCCGAACGGCGGGCGTCTGATTAAGACGCATGAGGTCTACCATCCCGAATACAAGCGGGCGGTTTACCTGGTACGCGATCCGCGCGACGTGGCTCTCTCGGAATACGCGTATCAGACTGCGTTGGGATTGGTAAACATGCCGCTCGACGAGTATCTGCGTGTGTTTCTGACGAAGGGGGTGAATCCCTTTGCCTCGTGGTCGGAGCATGTGCAATCGTGGATTTCATCTCCGCTTTCGCAGGAAAATCTGCTGATTGTTAAGTTCGAAGACCTGCGCCGGGATACGGTGCAGGGCGTTTCGGCGATCGTCCGCTTCTTCGGGCTTACTCCGGACGAAGAGCACATTCGCGCGGCGGTAGCCAACAATTCGGTCGAACGTATGAAGGCCAAAGAGAAAGAAACACCGCAGCGGGCTTCCAAGAAGGGGCAGTTTATCCGCAGCGGATCGGTGGGCGGGTGGCGCAAACAGCTGACCGAAGGACAAGTGAAAATTGTCCGCAATCACGCCTCGGCTCTGCTGACGCGTTTGCAATATCCCTTGGAAGCGGAAATGCAAGAGCCGGCATTAGCGGCGCAATAGCTTCGATCTTGAAGGCGTTCATGGCCACAGGCACAAAACCCGTGTTCAATCCAGAACCGGTGCGGTCCGCTCCGAGCCGCGCGGTTACGCTGCTGAAGTGTTTGCCATTCCTCTTTGTGGGTGTGTTCGGCAGCATTACGGGCGGCTGGCTGGTGATCGACAAGGGCGTCAATCTCGGGCTGGTGTCGGTGGCTCTGATTGTTATGTTGCCGGCGACTTGGGGGGCGTGGATCGGACTTAAAGAAGTCTGGCGCGTGCTGGTCCAGTTCTGGCCGCAAGTGAAATGGTGGCATTGGGTCTGGTTTCTGAGTCTGAGCAGTTCGTTTGTATTTCGCTACCGCAGCGCCTCAGAAATCTCACAAAGTCCCGTCGATTCGACGGCAGCCTTGCGACTCGGGCCGGAAGTGATCGTGGCTTGCATTCTGATATTGCGGCTGATCTTCCGCAAACCCGATTGGGGGCCATCGATGACCCGGGGCATCGTCGGCATGATGACGATCTTCGGCACGGTTTGCCTGCTGTCCTCGTTGTGGTCGGTGAAGTTTTCCTGGACGATGTACAAGTCGCTCGAGTACCTTCTCGACCTTTCGATCATCGCGGTGGTGCTCGCGGTGGTGCGAACCGCGGAGGAATACAAGTCGTTCATCGACTGGACGTGGGTGATTGCAGGCATAACGACGGCATGGGTATGGGTCGGAGTGCCAATCTGGTTTGAACAAAGCTGGGCCGAAGAGAGCCGGCTGGCGGGAGCTTATCCCATTGTGTCGTCGAACGAGTTGGGCGACACCGGAGCGATTCTGATACTGGTGGCGGCCATTCGATATTGGCCTCTGATAGGAAAGAGCAAGAACAAGGCGTTCTACGTAC
This sequence comes from Verrucomicrobiia bacterium, assembly GCA_035523795.1. Classification (GTDB taxonomy): domain Bacteria; phylum Acidobacteriota; class Terriglobia; order Terriglobales; family Acidobacteriaceae; genus Sulfotelmatobacter. Next base: position 62,792 of record DATKQB010000113.1, read on the forward strand.
TGACCGCGCTGCTAGGGGCCGCGACCATGATCGCCGCGCAAACGCGTAGCGCCTTTGGTGGCCTGGTTATCGCGGTATTGGTGGTGCTTTATTTTGCAGGACGAACCCGATATGCGATCTGGGGATCGATTGTGGCCGTGCCGGCGATCATTTTCACCTCGATCGGACCGGCGATTTTAAGTTACCTGCAACGTGATCAGAGCACGGAAGAACTGACCTCGATGTCCAGCCGTTTGGACTGGTGGTCCATCGGCTACAAGATGTTCATGACGCATCCCTTCACCGGCTTGGGAGCGTATGCTGGCAGCCGCTTCGCAGTGCTGGCGAATATTGGAGCTCCGCAGTTGCACAGCGATTGGCTGGAAGTGATCGTGGGAACAAGTATCTGGGGCTTGACTCCATTTCTGATTTCACTGATCTGGATTTGGGCCATTTTGATTCGCTACTACCGCAGCCACTGGCTCAGCGCTGAAGATCGCCAACTCACGCTCGAAATGATTGGCGTGATGACCGTCATCACCATTCACTCATTCGTAAACGTGGAGATGACCTGGCACCATCCCACGCTGTTCCTGATGGTGCTTGGCTGGGCGGAATTTATGCGGAGGCGAATGAAAGCGCGATCGCCTGGGCCAGCCCAGCTCTATCAAACGCCTGCTTTGGCCGGGCAATCTAGATAATCACCTTTTATTTTCGGGGATCTTATGCAAGCAGCAACCATGCAGTTGGCAAGGGAGGCGCACCGGGTGGACGCGCCGACCTTCAAAGTTCTGGGCGTGCGGGTGGATGCGGTGCAGATTCCGGATGCGATTCGTGTGCTCGAGCGCTGGATTGCGGAGCGCGATGGATCGCGCTACGTGGCCGTCACCGGGATGCACGGTGTTTCGGAATCGCTGGTCGACAAGCCTTTTCGCGCCATGCTGGATGCGGCTTCGATGGTCGTTTCCGACGGCATGCCGCTGGTTTGGCTGGGCCGCTGGCATGGCTACAAGCGTATGCAGCGCCGCGTCTATGGGCCTGAATTGATGGAAACCTTTTGCCGCGAGACTGGCAACCGCTATCGCCACTTTTTTTACGGCGGAGCGGAAGGCGTTCCCGAATTGCTGGCGAAGGTGATGCACGAGAAATATGGGGTCAAGGTTGCTGGATGTTATTCGCCTCCTTTTCGCCCCCTGAGCGCCGAAGAGGATAAGGCCGTCATTGACATGATCGAGGCCTCGCGCGCCGACGTTTTATGGATAGGTCTTAGCACTCCCAAGCAGGAGAAGTGGATGTATGAGCACTGTCCGAAACTCACTGTCCCTGCAGTACTTGGCGTGGGTGCGGCGTTCGATCTTAATACCGGTCGCTTGACCCAGGCTCCGCGCTGGATGAGGGAAAACGGCCTGGAATGGGCGTTCCGGCTCTATGCCGAGCCTAAACGGCTATGGCGCCGTTACCTCGTCAATGGCCCTATCTTCCTATGGAATGTGGGTCTGGAATTGCTTAATCTAAGGAAGTTCAATTGATCTGCGGACCACTTTTTCGCGGCCCGGTTTTCTTCTTGTAGGGCAAAGAGTTCGTGCTAGAATTTCAAGCAATTAGTTAAAAAAGCCGCGTCGTTACTTTACCCGCCCCCATAGGACTTAGAAATCTGAACATTTCAAACCGAAGGTGAAAGGGGTCTATCTCAATGAGTGCGCAAAAACGTGTGCTTGTCACAGGTGCAGGCGGTTTTATCGGCCACCATCTGGTTCGCCGTTTGAAAGCCGACGGGTGCTGGGTCCGCGGCGCCGACATCAAGTCGCCGGAATATGAAGCCAGCCCTGCGGACGAGTTCGAATTGCTCGACCTGCGTGAGTTCGACAAGTGTCTGTTGGCGACGCGCGGCGGAATCGACGAAGTTTACAATCTGGCTGCCGACATGGGCGGCATCGGCTATATCACCGCGTATCATGCCGCGATCAGCCGTCACAACATTTTGATCAACGCCAACATGCTGGAAGCGGCGCGTAAGAATACCGTGCAGCGCTTCCTGTTCTCCTCCTCGGCGTGCGTCTACGCGCAGAGCAAGCAGAAGGATGCCAATGTTGCGCCACTGCGCGAAGAAGATGCTTATCCTGCCGACCCCGAGCCAGGCTATGGCTGGGAGAAGCTCTTCGCGGAAGAACTCTGCCGCTACTATCGTCACGATTACGGATTTGAGACCCGCATTGTGCGCTTCCACAACGTGTATGGACCGCTTGGTACGTACGATGGTGGCAAGGAGAAAGCCCCTGCTGCCATGTGTCGCAAGGTCGCTTTGGCTGCCGACGGCGCCGAAGTCGAACTGTGGGGCGATGGCGAACAGACGCGCTCGTTCATGTATGTGGACGATTGCGTGGAAGGTTTGAAGCGCATTATGGCTTCGGAGTATCAGGACGCTCTCAATCTGGGCACTGACGAATTGGTAACCATCAACCAACTGGTGCAGATGGTGGCTGAGATCGCTGGAAAGAAAATCAAGATCCGCCACAATCTGTCTGGCCCGCAGGGGGTGCGCGGCCGCAACAGCGAAAACAGCCGTACCCGTCGCGTACTGGGCTGGGAGCCCTCGATTCCTTTGCGGCAAGGTTTGGCCGTGACGTACAAATGGATCGCCAGCCAATTGCGTAAGCCGATGCACTCGGAAAAGTACGGTACTGCGGAACTGGCCGGCAAATCGGGCGACTAATCGCTCGGGTGACGTCGCGCAGTCCTTAGCGTTCTCTGCGCGCTTCTTAGCGTAAAGACCGCTAAGGAAAATGCGCCAGGCGTCGCGAATGAGAAGCAGTTCTTTCTGTTGGTATTTAGTTGGTTTCTAGTCCGTCAGATGCTCACCTTGGAAAATAAGCGATCGCCAGAGCGGGGCAGTGGGACGCTGTTTGTAGTAGGCATGTGGAGATCAGGCACGTCCCTGTTTTATGCCCTACTGAACCAGCATTCTCAGATCAAGTTGATGTATGAGGATGAGCTGCCACTGCTCTGGCCCTTGTTTCTCGGCCGCCGTGCGAAACGGGACTGGCGCGAACGGTGGGAATTCTGGAATCAGTCGCTTTCGCGGCACAGAGTGAGAGTGGAAGATCTTCCGGTTGAAGTGTCCGGGCTGCGCGAGGCTTGCGAAGCAACATGGGAGTTATACGCTCCCGAAGCGCAGGTACGGGGCACCAAGTCTCCTAATTTTTTCGATTGCCTCCCGCGGATCGCGGAAGAATTTCCTGATGCAAAGTTCATTGTTATGTGGCGCGATCCGGCGGACGTTTGCCGGAGTGTGGTGCGTGCTCAAGGTAATTCTTTCTTCGCCAAGCATGGGATGGTGCTGCGGGCGTTGCTCGGTTGCCGCGATCTGAAATATGGGTATGACGCGCTTGTCGCCCGCGGGGCGGAGGTCTATTCGGTCCAGTACGAAGAACTGGTGGCGGACTCAGCTACGGTGATGCAAGGCGTGTGCGATTTTCTGGAAGTTCCGTTTGAGCGGCGCATGGCTTCGCTGCGTGGCGCCGACCGCTCGGCCATTTATGACGGCGGGCATCATCAGATGGTGAATGGCGAGAACATCGTTGCCGCACAGAAGAAAGCAGAGGTACTGCCCGAGGATATTCGGCGCAAGGTCACGAAGTATATTGCGTTTTGGAGAAAAGAAACCCGGGGAGCCTGGCCCCACTATTCCGATTCGGGCGACGCCACTACGGGCATTCTTTTTACGGTTGAACGATGGACCGAGCGCGCGCTGTATCGCGGCTTGCGTCTCTTCGATCAGATGGTGGCAGTATTGTATTGCTATCTGCCGATCAGGATTCTGCGCAGATATCGTGCCTCCAGGGGCCGAGTAAAGAACGAAAGCGTTACGCAAACTGAGATGCCGGACAAAGAACTGGTGGGCGCACAGAAGTAGATATAGCGTTCTATGCTGATTCTGGGGCTTTCTTCATTCAAGAATGACACCGCGGCCGCGCTCGTTCGCGACGGCATGGTCGAGGCTGCGTTCGAGAATGCCAAGCTGGAGCCCTCGATCACGCGTGGCATTCCCGAGGCCGCGATTCGGTTTTGCCTGGGGAAAGCGAATTGCTCCTGGAAGGATCTGGATTTTGTCGCTGTTGCCAGCCATGTATCTTCTGGATGGATTCGGCGGGCGCTCTCGCGTCCACGACTTTCAGTCCTCGCGCCGGTTGCGACGGCGTACCAGGAAGGCAAAGAGTTTGGTCGTCTTGCCTGGGAGTGGACGGCGTTGCGGTCTCTTCGTCAGCGTCTGAACGACCCTGACAAGCTGGTCGACCTCGATCACCATTCTTGTCACGCTGCCAGCGCATACTTCCTCTCGCCTTTCGAACAAGCGCTGATTCTTACTCTTGACGGCGAGGGCGATGGCGCGGCGGGGATGCTGGCGGTCGGCTCCGGCAACAAAATCAAAATCGAGAAGACGTTCCCGTTCGCAAATTCGATCGGCTGGATTTACTCGCGCCTTACGGATTTGATCGGCTTCGTTCCTTCAAAAGAAGAACACAAAACGCAATGGCTCGGATTGGAAGGCGAGCCAGTGTATAAAGAGGATCTGCAGCGCATTCTGCGCAAGCCGGGCAACGTCTTTCCCCATGTTGACTTCCGGTATTTTCATCGTGACATCACAGGAGTTTTCGAGCCATCCACGTATTTCTTTCGCCAGCTAGGAATAGCGCAGCGAAAATCTGAGTTGACTTTAGAAGTCAGGCGGAATCTTGCGGCCAGCGTGCAAGCGGCGATTACAGAAGTTGTTTCGGACTTACTCACCTGGTATCAGAAAAAGACTGGATTCAAGCAGATCTGCCTGGGCGGTGGTGTCTTTCACAATACGCTGCTGGTGGCCGCGCTGGAACAGAAGTTTGGCGTAGGAAACGTCTTTGTTCCGCCGGCGCCGGGCAATGCGGGATGCTCGATCGGGGCCGCACTGTGGGTGTGGCACCAACGCATCGGGAAGCTGCGGGACACGCATTCTGAACCGCGCTCGGTCTATTGGGGACCAAGCTACGCGCGTACCGAGGTCAAGGAAGTTCTCGATAATGCCAAGGCCCGTTATGCGCTGCAGAACACAGGCGAAAAGAAACTTGATTCAGCGGTGAGCCTGCTGCGTGCCGGCAAAATCGTGGGATGGTTTCATGGCGCCACCGAATTTGGACCGCGCGCTCTAGGACACCGCAGCCTGCTGGCGTCTCCCTGGGCGCCGTACGTTACGGAAAATCTGAACGACTTCGTCAAGCATCGCGAATCGTTCCGGCCTTTCGCCGTGTCAGTGCGGGAGGAAGATTGCGCACGCTATTTCAACGGCTCTCCACTGTGCCGGATGATGAATTCTCTTGCTTCCATTCGGCCTGATGCCGATGTGCTGCCGCGATCGTTGCAGCTTCCGGGAGGGCTGGTCCGACTGCATATCGTCGAAAAAGAAACTGACGCGCTCTTGTGGGAATTATTGCGGCGATTCGGCGAACAGGAACCCGCGCCCATTTTGGTGAATACGTCTTTCAACCTTCCCGGCGAGCCACCTGTCATTCGCCCGAAGGACGCGGTTCGAACGTTCTTCTGTTCCGGGATTGATGCTGTATTCGTCGACAATTTCCTCCTCACAAAATCGAGTTCCGCGCACATCCTGAACGCCAGGCCGGGCATCCTGAAGCCTGAAGTTTCGGCGACGGTTTTGTAGAAATCAGAGCAAGAGGTTAGGTCTCTCGCGACCAACTGAAGAGGCTAGCTGCCGGACTCTTCCTGGTAACTTTGGTGCTGAACCGGCCGATGAACAGCGTGGTAGACTCAATTCCCTAGCTCATATGGGCCTGCTCCCTCGCGGCCCAACGCAACGAGGAGGGTATGAAACCAGCCATGGAAACAAGCAGTGGTGTTTCCCACCACCCACACTACCAGCACGATCCCTATCAGAAGACCGTGTGTTGCTTGCGCTGCGAGCAGAGGCTTGAGCGGTATCAGTTGATGCGCTTGAGCCTTGTACCCAACGGCCAAGGCCATGGGCACGCGATTCTGTCCTGTCCGAAGTGCGGACACGTGGAGTTCGTCTCCGAGTCCAGCCCATTGTTGCAATCCCTCGAATTGATCTCGGTTGACACCGGAGACGGGGATTAGGGAAGTATTTGCTCTCCGGCTGTGATGAACTTCTGCCGCCTGTTCACAATCGTCGCGATCACAGCAGCAATTTCTCTCGCGCAAGCTCAGAACGTCAAGCAAAACTGCGCAGCTGCTCACTACAAACTCACCGAGTTGCCTCTTCACCCCGCCCGCATCAATCGTGCGGGAGTAGTCGTTGGGACCACGGAGGACCATAAGCCCGCCTGGTGGACACAAAAAGACGGCGTCCACGAGATCGACCTTCCCAACGGATTCGGATCAGGCGAGGCAACAGCAATCAACAGCAGCGGAGTGATCGTCGGCTTTGCCACGCGGAGCGGATCGAACGAACCGATTGCATTCCGCTACGCGGATGGCAAGTTGTCTCTGCTCTCGGGGGATCCGTCGAAGGCGCTGGCGATCAATGATGCGGGCAATATCGCCGGCGTGAGTGCGAACCATCTAGTTGTATGGCGCGGAAACAAAATTGCTCCCTTAGCCGACTGCTGCGGAGGCGTGATTCACGGCATCAGCCAAAACGGCGAAGTCGTCGGACGGATCAACGACAAAGAGGGACATTACACGGCGTTCGTTTGGAATGGCCAGCATGGTCTTGAATCCATAGCTCCGCCACATTCAACCATGAGCACGGCGCTGGCGATCAATGATGCCGGCCATATTCTCATCCAGCGCTACACGCCGAATGAGGTTTATCTGCGAGTAGCGGGCGAACTGACTCTTATCCCTTTGGCCTCCGATGCGGCCAGTCAACCACTGGGCATGAGCAACTGCGACGTCATCGTGGGAGAATTTGGCGCGGCTTCGGATTTTTATCACGCTTTCGCTTGGGATCGGAAGAATGGTTTGCGTGACTTGAATCAGTTTACACCGCGCGCGGAAGGCTGGATTCTCGAGTCTGCTGTAGACATCAATGACCGGGGCCAAATTGTCGGTATCGGAGACCACGGAAATGAGCAGGACGTCGGTTTTTTGCTTTCTCCTGAAATCGAACCGCGTCCTGAACCAACACAGAAGTAACCAAGACTTGATCCTGATGAATGATGGAAGGGAATTCGACCGTTAGAATGGAAATTTGCTTTATGAAAAACCGTCTCTTGTTCCTGCTGTTGAGTCTCGTCCTGGTCTGCGCAGCGCTTTCACACGCTCAAGACAAGGACGATGACGACGATGACGACCAAATGCGTCCGACGCCGCCGCGTGTCATGAACCCGGCGCTGCAACCGGCGGGAGCCACCTTTGCGTGCCCTTACCTGAAGGATTATCAGACTCCGCAAAAGTTTGGGGCGTACACGCTGCGTCTGTTGCCGACGGTGAAACCGAAGAAGGACAAGGATGACAAAGACAAGGACGACGATGATGATGCGCAGTATCACGAAGGCGATGCGCGTTGCCGCGCCGTACTCAGCCGCCCGGGACACAGAAAGATCACTATTGCTTACGAATGGGCATTGAGCATCGATCCGATCTCAGGAACCGATCTGAACGGGGACGGGAAGCCGGAAATTGTGCTCAGTGGATACACCGGTGGGCTGCGCTGCTGCTACGCCTATGAGGTTGTCAGCCTGGACGGAAAACCTAAGGTGCTGCATACGTTTCAGAATCCGATTCCTATGAAGTTCGACAAACAATCGGATGGAACAGTCCTGATTCGCGCCACCGACGGCGTATTCGACTTTTTCATGGTTCCTCATATGGATGCGGTTCTTCCACAGCTGGTGCTCAAGCCGGAGGGAAACAATCTTGTGGATGTAAGCGCGAAGTATCCTGAGATCTACGACAAGGAAATCGAGCAAACGCGCAAGCAGCTGACACCGGCGGAACTCGAGAAGTTTCGCAATTCGAACTATCACGACAAGCTCTATACCGATCAATTTCCGACGGTTCGGAAAGTACTGACGATCGTGCTCGACTACATCTATAGCGGTCGCGAAGAGCTGGCCTGGCAGACTCTGGATGAGATGTGGCCGCCTGCGGATGAGGGCCGGGTAAAGTCGCTCATCCGAGAGCGTCGTGGGCGCGGCATACTGGCCAACCTGGCCTGTGATTGCCGTCCTGCGATGGTCTCGCAACCAACGCGACCAAAGCGGAAGCCATCGCCACCGGACGAGACGCTTGATCCGCGAGTGAAGTCGATTATCGATGACTAATTTCACAAAAACCGCGTAAATAGCAGAAATCAATGGTCCGAATTCGTTCCCAGTTTTCCTCCGAGTTGCAATTTCTTGCATCTTGACACTGTTTTGCACACACCGCATACTCGTACGAGCTTGATCCCCCATTGAGCATAGGTTGCGGTTCTGGATCGGTCCCTCAACAGGTTAGCTAGCCCAACGGAGCGCACGCGCCCATCCCCCAAAA
>DATKQB010000114.1:0-41234 GCA_035523795.1 Verrucomicrobiia bacterium
TGAGAAGTTGCCTGCATCTCTTCCGCTCGTTTGATGAGCTTCTTCAACTTACCCTCGATCGACTCGTCTCCAATCTGCTCATCTTGCAGCACGCCGTCGGAATCAATGGTGAATGTATGCGGGATGGCGTGCACCTCAAAAAGCTGGGCGATCTGGCCGTTGAAGCCTCCGTCAAAGTATTGCGGCCAGGTCATTTCGTTTTTCGTGACGAAATCCCTCCACTTATTCTGGTCAGAATCCACGCTGACGCTCAGCACAACAAAGGGCCGCCCTTGGAACTTTTTCACAATCTGCTGCACATGGGGCAGAGCAGCGCGGCAGGGTGCGCACCATGTTGCCCAGAAATCCAGCAAAACTACCTTGCCTTGCAAATCATCCAGAGAGATGCGCTGTCCATCCAACGTGGTGACCGCAAACGGCGGAGCGAGTCGTGCACGTACCAGATCAGGTTGAGCGATGTAACGAAGCGCACGCTGACGGTCTGGGCTGCCGGCAGGGTCTAATGCCACGAACTGCTGAAAGCGCGCCTTGGCCGCATCATCCTGTTTTAATAACGCCAGTGCGCGGCCATCGCAATATAAAGCGCTGGGAAATTTGGCAGCGGCTTCTAACGCCTTGCCGAACTCCTGATGAGCGTGTTCAAAAATCTCGTCTTTACGCTTTTGGATGCCTTCGTCGAGCAGGACCACCCCGAGTTCGTAATGCGCAAGCGCTAGCTGTTTTCCAGGTTCTGCCTCCGCGATCAGCTCCTCGGCGCCCTGTTCCGCTGCTTTCCAGTCCTGCAAATCGACGCCATAGCGCAGCATCCTCCGCTGGCAGGCCACGCACTTGCCATCATCCTGCTTGTCGGCTTTCTTGAAAGCATCGAGTGCTGCCGGCTTCATTCTCTGATGAATTAGCTCGAGCGCCTCTTTGTATGTCTTTTGCGCCTTGGGATTGCTTGGGCCTTGCTCGTCATTCTCTTGCCCAGAGAATGCACAGCCCATGGCGAGAATGACGAACAGGATTGCGGCGCCCCGCTTCACGGCTGTCTCCACAAGGTCGAACGGAGAAAACTACCATGGATACGGCCGCTTCTGAAAAGAGATTTGCGTGCGGCTTTAGTCAGACCAGAAGCTGCTTTACCGCGTCTTCTACCTGGTCCCACGCCGCGGATCGCGGGTCAATCAAATCGAAATGTCCAGCGCCAGCAATTTGAATCAGCCGTACGTTTTCGTGCTTCTTCGCGTCAGCGTAGCTGCGGCCGAAATCCGGTGGAACGATATCGTCCGCTCTCCCGTGAATCAGCACTTGTCGCGCATCTCGAATCGCCAGCTGCACGGGATCCGCTTCGCGGTAATGGTCCGGTACTTGGCTCGGCGTGCCGTGTAGGAATTCGACCACGGCATTGTTGCTCAGATGTAGCTCGTACGCGCCCTTCAGATCGACCACTCCTGCCAGCGACACCACCCGCGTCAAGTTCGCCTCGTGCGCCGCCAGGCACAGCGCCAGCTGTCCTCCGGCGGAATGCCCCATCACCAGCACTCGGCTCTCATCAAAGTTGTAGCGTCCCGCATTTTGCAACAGATAACGATAACCCGACCGAATATCCTCGAATGTCCCCGGCCATCCTCCGCCATCGTTGCCCACACGCCGATATTCCAGGTTCGCTGTCGCCAGCCCCTGCTTCGTCAAGGCAGCGCAAAGATGCCCCGCGTGCTGCAAATCGTATTTCGCGCGCCAGAATCCGCCATGAATGTTGATCACCAGCGCAGTTTTCTTCGGCGGCTGCTTCTTTGCGGCTTGCTTCGGCAGTCGCAGATCAACAAACTGATTCAGATCCGCGCCGTAGACGACTCGCTCATCGTAGGCAGGCGGCGCGAGCATGAGAATGTCATCGGACATAGAAACTTGTGCTGTGCCCTGAGTCTCTCGGCACCGAGACGGACTATTCGTACCGCAGCGCCTCGATCGGATCCAAATTGGACGCCCGCATCGCCGGAACCATTCCGCTGATGATTCCTACCACTGCCAGGATCGTAATCGCAATCGCCAACACCGGTGGGGAAACGATCAGGCGAATGTCGCCCGCTTCCGCATGCTTCGCCATCGCGCTGTAAAGGGTCAGCCGCCCCACCGAGAGGGAAACGATATACGACATCAACACGCCCAGCACCCCGCCAATTGCCGTGATCAGCATTGCCTCGGCTAGAAATTGCACCAGGATGTCCCTGCGTCGCGCTCCCAGTGCCTTTTCCACGCCAATCTCCCGCGTTCGCTGCGTTACCGAGACCAGCATGATGTTCATCAGTCCGATTCCGCCGATGCTCAACGTCACCGTGCCGATCACTCCCAGCAAAATCTTGAGCATCGCGCTCATGATCCCGAATTGCGACAGCTGTTTCTGCGCATCGAACACGAACACTGCGCGCGGATCGTCCGGCTTGAAGTTGTGCGCCGCCGCCAGGCTGGCCTTGATGTTCTGCGTCATCTTGTCGTGATCCAGCCCCGCTGAATCCAGCCAAATTCCGTCAAGGTAGTGCGTATCCTTGATAACGTCCATCGAGTTATATGGAACATACACCGTGCGGTTGTCGTCGCTGTCTCCCTCCTGCATGCGCGGTTTCAGCACTCCAACAACTTGCAGGCTGACCCCATCCACGCGAATCGTCTGCCCCACCGCATCCATCCCCGAAAAAAGCCGGTCGCGCGCTTCTGACCCGATCACGACATTCAGTGCGTGCTGCGCATTATCCTCGGCGTCAATAAAACGCCCTTCAGCGACATCCAGATTCCAGATTTCTTGAATGGCGGGATCGAGACCCATCACCGGAAACGTAAACGATCGATTGTCATTCTGTACGGTCGAATCTTTTTCAATCATGCGCGAAAAATTTCGGCACAGCGGGACGTTATTCTCCAGCAGGTCCAGATCATCATTCGTAAAACGAATCTGTACCCCGGCCTTGTTGCCACCGGCTTGCTGCGAAGTCCGGCCGGGAAACACGCCGACGGCCGTCGCGCCAAAACTCTCAAAAATATTGGTGATGGCCCGCGCGAATCCGTTTCCGTAGGCGAGCAGCAGTACCACCGTCGCAATGCCCCACGCCATTCCCGCCATCGTCAAAAGCGTGCGCCGCAGATCGTGGCGCATCGCGGAAACCGCCTGCCGAAATAGATCGCGATACGAAGTAAACACCGGGCGGCCGCGTTTCGATTTCGCCGGCACGGTTCGCACGGCCGCTTGACCGCTTTCAACCGTGGCCGCATCGAGCCCGTCGTTTTCCAATACTTCGTTCGGATAGGAATCCATGTCGCTTACTCTTTACGCAACGCTTCGACCGGTTCCAGCAACGCTGCTCTTCGCGCCGGATACAGCCCGGCCGCCACTCCCGCCACCGTCAATGACACCACCGCCAGTATCGCCGTCGACGCCACCAGCTTTGGCGGATCGAAGTTGCCCATATCCACATTGGAAAGCGCCGCCATGATCGCCGCTGCACCCGCGATCCCAATGCCTCCGCTCAATAGCGTCAAGAACGCTCCTTCCACAAAAAACTGGAACATGATAGTGCGGTTCGTCGCGCCCAGCGCTTTACGCAGCCCAATTTCGCGCGTCCGGTCCGCGACCGCGACCAGCATGATATTGATAATTCCAATCGCCCCCAGCGCCAGCGTGACCAGCCCAACGCTGCCCAGGAATGTATTCATGGCATCGAAAATCTTTCCCACCTGATCGGCCGTCTGCACTGTGTCCCATTCATCAAACGAATCTGGGTTATTGGGATCGAATCCGTGATTCCGCCCAATCACGTTATGGACTTCCTGCATCGCCGTCAGATGCAAAGCCCGCGTTTTCGGCTGATAGTTGATAAATGAAATCACATTGGTCGCTTCCCCCACGTTCGTTGGTGGAAAGTATTCGTGCATTGTGCTGAATGGCATGAAGCTCTGCATGTTCTCATTCGTATTGTCGCCGTGGCCGATGCGCGCCAGCGTCCCGATAACTTCGAAGCGAATCCCATTCAGCAGAATCGTGCTTCCCACCGCCGGCCGGCCCAGAAACAGGGTTCTCCGCGTTTCATCGCCCAGCACGATGACCGCCCGTTTTTGCGAATCGTCCATGTCGTTCAGCCAGCGGCCTTCCTTGATCGGCAGGTAACGAATGCGGTTCATTTCCGGGGGCACGCCCATGATGCGTCCACTGGACTGGTAGAAGTCGCTCACCGCGCGGATATCGCCGCGCGAAATGACCGGCGCTGCCGCCCCCACGCTGTGGCACTCCCTCAAAATGTCCTGGTAGTCGCGATACGTAAGGTAGTACTGGCGAAGCGCTGTGAAGCTGCCTTCCAGCGCCGGGGCGCGACCTGACCAGATGAATAAAATATTTTGACCGATCGTGGCAAACTCTTTCTTATTCCCGGCCCGGAAACCCTCACCGACTCCAACCAGCAACAGCAGTGATCCCACGCCCCAGGCAATCCCAAACATAGTGAGAAAAGACCGCAGCTTATGCGCCCACAGCGTCCGTAGAGTTTGCCCGAAAATGTCGAACACAAGGCGCATTCAATAATTATACGGGCTGTCCAGCAGAGCCCTAGTTTCTCGAGTCAGCTTCTAGGTTGTTCTTCTTGGCCCGGGTGCCCCACTTCTGGCCGATGTTGCCAGAGGTGGGGATTTGTTTTTTATGGACAGCAAAAGAACGTTCCACATCCTGCCCCTTGCACTCCTTAGGACTGAGCACAAGCGAGAAAGAAAATCTGGCCAATTTTTCTGCACTATACGGAAAGAATTCCATTCCGAATTTCACTTGACTTGTTTATCCTCTAACCGGAATGACAACGCTGGCCCTGAGCGATCTGCTGGGCGCCGTGGTCTACGACCGTTCCGGCGCGGTCAGCGGCCGTGTCCGCGAGGTCGCCCTCGCTCCTCAGGAGGATCGTTCCCGGATTTCATCCTTCATCGTCAAAACCAAGGCCGGAAACCGCGTTTTACCGTTCAGCGCTGTCGCCGAAATCAATGGCGGCATCAAGGCCGCCAACTCTGCCGCCGACTGGAACGCCACCAACGGTACCGAAGGATTATTTCTGCTCGAACGCGATCTGCTCGATCAGCAGGTTATCGACATCAACGGCAGGAAAGTGGTTCGCGTCAATGACGTCGATCTCCAGGTCGATGCCTATAAGGAGGCTGGTCAATCTCGAACTGTGTTGCGCGTGCACTCGGTCGATGTCGGTGCGCGGGGGGCGGTCCGCCGTCTGCTTCACGGCATCGCGCCTAAATCTGCACTCAATTCGTTGTTAGGCAGAATTCCGCCTCGCGCCATTCCCTGGAATTTCGTCGACCTCATCGAGACTGACCCCGCGCGTCGCGTCAAGCTCAAAATCTCCCACGAAGGTCTTTCCAAGCTACACCCCGCTGATATCGCCGACATCGTCGAAGACCTTGCGCCCGACGAGCGCCAGGCGGTCTTTCAAACTCTCGATGAGGAGACTGCTGCCGAAGCCCTCGAAGAGGTTGAACCGAAGGTGCAGAAGTCCATCGTCGAATCGCTCGACTCCGGGCGCGCCGCCGACATCGTCGAGGAAATGGATCCTGACGCGGCCGCCGATCTGCTCAGCGATCTTCCCGAGGATCGTACCGAGCAGATTCTCGTTCAGATGGAGCCCGAGGCGCAGCAGGAAGTCGTCGAACTGCTGGAGCACAAAGAGGGAACTGCCGCCGGCCACATGACCACCGAATTCCTCGCCCTGCCTGTCACCGCCGCCGCCCACAATGCCATCGATTCCATGCGCGAGTTCGAGGGCGGGGTCGAAGCCCTCAGCAGCATCTATCTCGTCGATTCCCATGGAACCCTGGTTGGAACCGTCCCGCTCGCCAAAGTCGCCATGGCGCCCGCCGACAGCGCCATGCTTTCACTCGTGCAAGAGCCCTTGATTCTGGCTCACGAAGGCATGCCCGAGGACGAAGTCGCCGAACTCTTCGACAAATACAACCTGCTCACCCTTCCCGTCGTCGACGAACGCAACCACCTCACCGGCATCATCACCTCTGACGACGTCATCAGCATGTTGCGCGCGAAACTGTAAGAGCCATGGTGCCCTGTTGAGTGAACTGCGAGTGCCCCGTCCTTGTCTCCGCGATTCGTGCGGAGACACGGCGGGGATTTTGACTTTGTTATTCAGAGCGTCTTTTTTCTGGCGCGAAGAACCCTGCACGCTCTGTTATCTGGAGAGGCAGTGAGAGACCCTGTCTTTCCGGGTGCCCCACTTCTGGCCGGTTTTGCCAGAGGTGGGGATTTTCCTTTTGTCCTTCCTTGGCGTTTGCACCCGCCCGTTTTTTGCGCCGGAGGATTTCGACTCTGTTATCCTTCGCGCGGCGAAGGACGTATGCGCTACTCCTGAAACGTTCCCGTGATCACGGTGTCGGCGTCGGTTTCCACGGCCATAATTTCTTTTCCGCCGTTCACCACCACCAGGCTGAAATTGGAAGTCGAGAGCCCTTTCGGCGTGATGCTTGCCGTTCCAGTGCAGTCCGAGTTGATCGTATATGTCCCAGTAACGGTGACCGCAGAATGAATCGTTCCGTTTAAGCTGATCGTCTCCGTTCCGGTGATCGATCCGCTCCCATTCAAAATCAGTCGGCCGCCGGTCGCCACCTGCCCACTAGAAGTCGTCAATCCCGCAGCCTCGAACGAATACGGGTGCTTCACTCCGGCATCGGTACAGGTCGCCGCGCCCTGAGCTACAGCGATGCTTGACTGCACATGCTCGCTGTCAGTTTGAACAAGAAATCCTCCGTTGTAGACTCCGCCCGCCCCCAGCTCGTTGAGATAGATGTTGTCATGTTCGGTCTCGTTGTCCTGGTTGTTAAACACGGCGCTGCCGTTGCAATTTGCCGCAATACTGTAGGTTCCGGTGATGGCGTAAGTCACGATCGTGCCGTCGATGCTTTTGGTCGAGGTTCCGCTGATATTTCCATTGCCATCGGCCATAATCTGGTCAACGCTGGCAGCGGGTTGGAGTGAGCCGTTCAATCCCGAGGACACGATTCCATACGTGCCCTTAATGCTGGCGTTACTGCAGGTGGCTGCGCGAGCAAATGAAACGTTGGCGATCATCGAAACAAACAGAACTGCGACACTGTACCTGGTCAGCTTCATGGGTCTCCCGAAGTTTTGGATTGAAATGGTTTTGGAGAAACGGTGTTCGGCTCTTGTAAGCGCTGCCTCTCACTCTAAGGGGAGGAGTTTCGGCTCAAGGCAGTTGCGACATTCTGCGGATTTAAATTTTTCTTGTCAAGCAAAAACGACCACGGGCAGCGTCACAGTGTACTTCTCACAGGATGAATGTTTCTGCACTCACTGGTCTGGGTTTCCCTCGCGCTCTTCGCGCCTTTGCGGTTCATTTGCGACGTTTCCTTCCACCAAAGAATAAGGGCAGCATTTGTTGTTGCTGCCCTCGTTGAGATCTATCCGTGTTAATCCGTGGTGAAGAAGTTTTAGTGTCTTCCGCCTCCGTGACCGCCGTGACCCCCGCCGCGTCCATTGCGTCCGCGTCCGCGACCACCACCGCGTCCACCACGTCCACCGCGTCCTCCACGATCACCGCCGCGGTCGCCGCCTCGATCTCCGCCGTGCGGCCGTCCTCCTCCGCCATGCGGCGCAGCTTCGCGGTTGAAGTTCGGCTCATCCGACTCTTCCGGAAAATCGCCGCCGCCTTCAATCACCAGCGTTCCCGACGGAGTGGCCTCGCCTTCGCTCGCCGCCGCTTGGACTGGCGGTTCGCCGCTTCCGCCTTGCTGTGCTTGCATCTTCGCGCGCTGCTCTTTCAAAATCGCCTTGCGCGATAGCCGGATGCGGTTGCCTTCCACCGCCAGCACCTTCACCAGCACCTGGTCTCCTTCCTTCAACTCGTCGCGAACATCCGCAATCCGGTGCTCTGCCACTTCGCTGATGTGCAGCAGGCCTTCGGTTCCCGGAATAATTTCCACGAACGCCCCGAAATCCGCCAGCCGTGTGACTTTGCCCAGATACGTCTTGCCCACCTCGGCCGTCGCCGTGATGTCGCCGATAATCTGCAGCGCCTTCTGTGCCGACGCCTGATCGCTCGATGCCACCTTCACCATGCCGGAATCTTCCACGTCGATCTTCACTCCGGTCTGCTCCACGATTGAGCGAATCATTTTTCCGCCCGGCCCGATCAGATCGCGAATCTTGTCGACCGGAATCTGCACAGTGTAGAACCGCGGTGCGTAATCGGAAATCTTCTCCCGTCCCGTCGTGATGATTTCGTCCATCTTGCCGAGAATGTGCATACGCCCGCTCTGCGCCTGCGCCAGCGCCTCGCGCATGATCTGCGCCGTGATCCCTGCAACCTTAATATCCATCTGCAGCGCGGTGATCCCATCCTTCGTTCCCGCGACTTTGAAATCCATGTCGCCGTAATGGTCTTCCGCACCCGCGATGTCGGTCAGGATTGCGTACTGCTCGCCTTCCTTCACCAACCCCATGGCGACTCCAGCCACCGGAGCCTTCAGCGGCACGCCCGCATCCATCAGCGAGAGCGACGCTCCGCACACCGTCGCCATCGACGACGATCCGTTCGACTCCAGAATGTCCGAGACCACGCGCATCGCGTACGGCCACTTCTCCTCGGTCGGCAGCACCGCCGATACCGCCCGCTCGGCCAGCGCCCCATGGCCAATCTCACGCCGCCCTGCCCCACGCAGAAATCCAACCTCTCCAACGCTAAACGGCGGAAAGTTATAGTGAAGCATGAAGCGTTTTTTGGCTTCGCCTTCGAAGCCCTCGAGCCTCTGCATGTCGTCCGAGGTACCGAGCGTCGTGGTCACTAGCGCCTGCGTTTCGCCGCGCGTGAAGATGGCGCTGCCATGCGTCCGCGGCAACATTCCAGCTTCGATCCAGATCTCGCGAACTTCGTCGAAGGCGCGCCCATCTGGACGCCGCTTATTCTCGATCACCTGCTCGCGGAAGATCCGCTCGCGTAGCGTCTCGTAATAATGATCCAGTTTCTTTTTCGCGTCCTCGTCTTCTTCGGGAAGCTCAGCCTCCAGCTTTTTCTTGATTTCCTTTACCAGCGTGTAGCTTTCGAGCTTGGGATGCTTCTTCGTATCGAGGGCATCGGTGAGCTCTGCTCCGACACGGCTCTTCAGCTTGTTGTAGTAGTCGTTGTCGAAGGAAACTGCTTCGACGGCGCGCTTGGGCTTGCCAACCTTCTCGCGCAGTTCGTTAATCGCCTTGCAGATCTTCTTGATCTCCGTGTGACCGAAGTCGATGGCATCAACCACGGTTTCTTCTTTCACTTCTTTCGCGCCCGACTCAATCATCACGATGCCATCGGCCGTGCCGACGACCATGATGTTGACCAGGCTCTCGCGCATCTCGTTGTAAGTCGGATTGGCGACGAACTGTCCGTTGACCAGCCCCACGCGCACCGCGCCGATGGGACCGAGGAAGGGAATATCGGAGAGAGTCAGCGCACAGGAGGCGGCGTTGATGCCGCAGACGTCGGGATCGTTATCCGTGTCCGCCGACAGCACGAAAGCGATAACCTGCGTCTCGCAGCGGAAGCCTTCCGCGAACAGCGGCCGCACCGGGCGGTCGATCTGGCGGCTGGTTAAAATTTCGCGTTCGCTCGGGCGGCCTTCGCGCTTGATAAAGCCGCCGGGGATGCGTCCGCCAGCATAGGTGTATTCGCGATAGTCAACAGTGAGCGGGAAAAAGTCGATGCCCTCGCGCGGGTCGGCGTTGGACGTGGCCGTGGCCAGCACGACGCTGTCGCCCAGCCGGACGACGGCCGCTCCTCCGGCCTGCTTGGCCAATTTCCCGGTTTCGAATGAGATTTCTTTTCCGCCTGCGAGGTGGACTGTGATGTTACTTGCTTCTGGTTTCATTTTTTTCCTTCGGAGCGATTGAGCTGCGAGCTGTGAGCCTTGAGCGAACGAATCTGGGTGCGCCATGATGTGGGTGCCCCATTTCTGGCCGGTTTTGTCAGAAGTGGGGATTTTGACTGTGCCGGATTGAGACACACGTCACGCGTGGTGTCGTTTGCAGATTTCTTTGCGCTAGAACAACGCACGGATGGAAAGTTCCTCAATGCTTCAGAAATGTCCTGAGATCGGGTACCCCGTCCTTGTCGTGTTCTGTGCGACAGGGCGGGGATTTTGACTCCCGTAAATCTAGATTCAGAAAAACGGGATTCCCCAGGCGCGTGCTACTTGCGGATTCCGAGCTTGGCAATGACAGATTTATAGCGCTCGGAATCGTATTTCTTGAGGTAGTCGAGCAAGCGACGCCGCTTGCTGACCAGCATGAGAAGTCCGCGGCGCGAGCCGTGGTCTTTCTGGTGCGTTTTGAAGTGCTCCGTCAATTGGCCAATGCGTTCGCTGAGCAGCGCAATCTGCACCTCGGGACTGCCGGTGTCGGTGGCGTGCGTGCGATGCAGGTCAATGAGGGATCTCTTTTGCTCTCTGGCTAGCACGTAAGCTGATGTGCTCCTGTTCTTAATCGATTGTCTTTGTGACATTTACAGAATATCATGGTCGCGGAAAATACGGCAATGAACATTGAAATCCGAGACGCCAAGCTGCAAGCGCGCATTCAGCGTCAGCTCGACGCGACGGGCTCGGCAAGCATCGAAGAAGTGCTCTTTCACTTGCTGGAGACGCAAGAAGAGCAAGACCGATGGCTTAGTGCCAATCGCGAGGCCATCTCTGCGAAGGTCCGCCGCGGGATCGCCCAACTCGATCGCGGTGAAGGAATTCCGGAAGAGCAGTTAGACGCCCACCTGAAGGCCCGCAAAGCCAAGCCGGAATGAAGTCCCGGTACGTTCTCTCTCTCGAAGCGGCAGACGATTTAGTCTCGATCTGGCGATACATCCAGGAGCAGAGCAGTCGGGAGACAGCGGATCGTATCGAGTCGGATATTCTCGACCGAATCGCGTTCCTTTCGCGCAATCCGGGATCAGGGCACCGCCGCAAAGAGCTCACCGACTTCGACGTACGATTCTTTCCGTCGTCTACCGTCCCGACACTGCGCCGCTGCAAGTTGTCGCTATTCTCCACGGACGTCGTGATGTAGCGGAGATCTTGAAGGATCGGAGCTTTTGACTCCGATAGCTCGACGACAAGAACGGTGCCGCGTGCCCCGTCCCTTCGCGCCCCGCTCGCTCAGGGCAGGCTCTGTCGCAAACAACCCGACAGGGACGGGGCAAGCTTGGGACTGATTTTCGGAAGGAACGGCCTAGCCCCCCGCTTTGCGATGCTAGCGGAAGTTGAACATGACTACATCGGTATCGAACTGCACGGCCCGGGTGATAGCGATCTTCTTACCATCGTGGGACCAGGCAAAAGCCACAATTGCCATCGGCTCAGACTCAAAATGAAGCAACCGAACTGGCGAGCCTCCGGTGATAGGCTGCATATACAGCTCTGATTTTCCCGAAGCGTGATCCAAATACGCCAGGGCCTTGCCGTCGGGAGTCCAATCAAGATGCCCCGCTCGTGGTGGTGCATCGATTTCCTTGATGGGAGCCACACCCTCAATGTTCTGAATCACAAACTTTCTTTTCTTGCGTTCCCCCTCTCCTTCGGACTTGTAGTAAGCGACCGAGCGGCCATCAGGCGAAACCATGGGGAAGAAAACTTCGCCATGCGCGAGTTCTACCGGCACTCCCCCGTCAATCGAAACTTTCATGATCCTATTGGTACTTTCGAGCGCGTTATAAACAACCCACTTGCCGTCTGGAGTACAGGATGGGAGTACGTCATTGGTTCCGGTCGTCAGCTGTTTGAGTTCGCCGGTTGCGACATTAACGCGCCACAGGGTATAGGTTTTTACGTCTGGAAACCGCGATGCGACCAGGGTATTGCCCGGGCCGCAGCCGGTCGCGCCTTCGTTGTAATTATCCTGCTCGAGCACGCGAACTCGCCCACTTCCGTCGGCCGCACTGGTGTAGATATGCGAGTTCTTGTCCAATTGCAGCAGCTGCCCGGTTCCAGTCCAACTGAGTCCGTTTATTCCGGCCGACTGTTCTCTCGAAACAGGAGAGAGGTTCCAGGAGCTTTTTTCGCTTAGGGGTGCAGGACTGTCTCCGACATAAATGGTGGACTGCTCCCGCACTTGACCCGTGACCAGCGACTTTCCATCCCCGGATACGCTTAAGCCGACGTATGAATTCAAGTCATTGCTAATCTTGATGGGCTGGCCTTCGGGATAGGGCTGAAACCAGATGGCTTTGTTCGACACGGCTGACGGGTCCTCTTGGACGTAAAAGAAGCCTGAGGAGTCGGGTAACCAAAGGAGAGCGTCGACCCTAATCGGTGGGATGAACGTTTTCACCAGTTTACCTTCTGGGGTTATCACCATGATCCGGCGAAGAGGAATATTCGGCTGATTAAATTGCCTTTCGAAGACGGCCAGAAGGTTTTTCGAAGACCAGGAAACAGCGGTGAAGTAACCAGGAGTTGGTGCGGAGAGAACCTGGTGTTCTGCCGTGCCATCTGCATTGGCAATCAGCAACTGATCCGGACCGTCGGTTATGCTTCGGACAAAGGCTAATCTATTTCCATCTGGGGAGAAAGTAATAGGGCTGCTCACGTCGGTTACTAGCAGGCGCGATGGGCCGCCCAGAGAGGGAGCGGAATACAGATTGGCGGTATTACCGTTCACCATGCCGTAGTACAGATAGTCTCCTCCAGGAGTGAAGTTTGCGGCGGCGATTGCTTTTTCCTGCGGGGGGACGACGAAAACCTCGCTTCCTGTGCTGATTTGCTTGACCCGCAGACTGTATTTCCCGTTCGCGAATGCGCCGTAGGCGATGAGCTTACCGTCGGAGGAAATGGCGGCAAACGCGGACACCTCGCCGTTGTCGGTGATGGGGCGAATCTTGACGTTGCGGGCGTCGATGGGCGGAGGCTTGGGTGCGCGGAAGAACTTATAGGACGCGAAACCGGCCGCGGCGAGGAGTAGCAGGAGCGCGATGGAAATGGCCGTGAAAGTTCGGTTGGAGCGACTCGCCTGCGCGGCTGAAATCACGCCGGAGGATCTGGAAGTGGTGGCCACCGCTGGCGACGCGGATTGTTGAGAACCAGAGGAATCCCGGGCCGAAATAGATTCACTGGGAATCCTTCCCGAACTGCTGTCGCGCCGCAGCCGCTGCAGATCTGCCCGCATCTCTGCCGCGCTCTGATAACGCAGGTTCCGGTCTTTTTCCAGCGCCTTATCGATGATGTCTTGCAGCTTGGGCGGCAGATCGGGATTCAGGCGGATCGCAGGTACCGGGTCGTGTTCCAGGATCGAATTGAAAATGACGGCGGAGCTTTCGCCGCGAAAAGGCAGTTGTCCGGTGGCCATTTCATAGAGCACTGCACCAAACGAAAACAGATCGGTGCGCGCATCCAGATCTTTGGCGCGAGCCTGTTCGGGCGACATGTAGGCGATGGTCCCGACGGTCGAACCGGGGCTGGTGAGGTGAGGCTCGTCCACCGTGCGCGTCTGGGTCTTCTCCGAACCACTACCACTAGGCGAGGCGAGAGCGGGAGTAATCTTGGCCAGCCCAAAATCGAGAATTTTGGCGTGATCTCGCTTCGTAACGAAAATATTGGTGGGCTTGATATCGCGATGGATGATCCCTTCCGTATGGGCGGCATCGAGGGCATCGGAGATTTCGATGGCAAGCAGGAGAATCAGTTCCGTTTCCATGGGACGGCTGCCGATGCGATGCTTGAGCGTCACGCCATCAAGAAACTCCATGGCGATGAAAGCCTGCCCGTGCTGATCGTCGATTTCGTAGATGGTGCAAATGTTGGGATGGTTCAAGGCGGAGGCAGCTTTGGCCTCACGCTGGAAGCGGCTCAGAGCCTGTGGGTCGTGCGAGACATCGTCAGGAAGAAACTTGAGCGCAACGAAGCGGCTGAGCTTCAAGTCTTCAGCTTTGTAGACGACTCCCATCCCACCCCCACCGAGTTTCTCTACGATGCGGTAATGCGAGATCGTCTGGCCGACCATAGGGCGAAATTCTAGGTGTGCGAGTTTAGCAAGTCAATGAAAGGAAGCTGGCCGCTCCTTTCGGGCCGGTGGCCCAGCCTTAGACGTTTTGATTTCCTTGCCTGTTCCGAAACTGTGAGTGCTCCGCTTTTGCGTTTTTTGCCCTGAGCGTAGTCGGAGGGTTGGGAGCGATGGACTTTTTCTTGCACGTGATCGAGCAGGCGCGGCGTAGCCATCCCTTGGTAATTTGCGGGATGCGCGATCATCTCGGAACGCGTACAGCTACTGACCAGCTTTGGGTTTTGGAATTAATCGAGACCTGTGCTGCCCACCCGGTCGGAAAGTGCGCGACAAGGGTGGGGCACTCTCACGAGAACCGGCCGTTTTCCATCCGATACTTTCGCAGCAACTCGTACAGCACCACTCCGCCGGCGGTCGCGACGTTCAGCGATTCTTTCTTCCCCAGCATCGGAATGCGTACGTGCGTGTCGGCCATTGCTAACAGTTCCGGACGCAAGCCATCTACTTCATGTCCAAAAACGACGCAGAGAGGAAACCTGGGTTGCCAATCAAATAAATCGATGGCATCGCGGCCGGTCTCGATGGCAGCAATCTGAAATCCATCACGGCGCAATTTCTCAGCCGTGTTCAGAGCGTCCCAATCATGCTCCCAGGGCACTGTTTCTTCCGCGCCCAGCGCAGTCTTCGAGATCGCCTTCTTCGGCGGATGCGCCGTGATTCCGCACAACCACAACTTCTGTAATCCGACGCCGTCGGCGGCACGAAAAAACGCGCCCACGTTGTACATGCTGCGTACGTTATCGAGCAGAACCGCGACGGGAAGTCGAAGGGTTTCGCAAGGGTTCATGCGTGGGATTGATTCTAAAATGCAGTCGCTAGGAATTTTAGCTGGATGCGTTATCCTTTCGCGCTCTTTTGCGGAAGGATGGGAATGTATCGTCCCTGCGACACCCACGGCTTGCGCCGTGGGCTGCACTCTTTCGCCACTGGGGTGCCCGATTTGGGCGCAAGATCCCCACCTCTGGCAAATTCGGCCAGAAGGGGGGACAGCGGAACCAATCTTTCGCGAACGTTTATCATAGGTCGCAATCTCGGGTCCACTTTTTTGGGGGTCCGCTTTTGACGTCTGCTGGTTGGAGGAGTGCGCGTGGAGATTTTTGACCTGCTGTTTGGCCGTCCGCTGGCGACCGAAGAAGAGAAGGCCGAGCGCATCGGGCCAGTCAAGGGCATCCCGATCTTTGGCCTCGACGCGCTCAGTTCGGCGGCGTATGGCCCGGAAGCGGCGCTGACGCTGCTGATCCCGCTAGGCATGGCGGGCGCAGCGTATGTCTGGCCCGTCACGCTTGGCATCGTGCTGCTGCTGGCGATTGTGTACTTATCGTATCGGCAGACGATCAGCGCGTATCCGCAAGGCGGCGGGTCGTACACGGTGGCGACAGAAAATCTGGGCGAAGGCGCGGGCTTGCTGGCCGCGGCCGCGCTGATGATCGACTACGTGCTGACGGCGGCGGTGGGGATCTCGGCGGGGGTGGGCGCGCTGGTCTCGGCGGTGCCGTCGCTCCAGAGCAAGACGCTGTGGCTGTGCCTCGCGATTTTGGTCGTCATCACCATCATCAATTTGCGCGGCGTGCAAGAGACCGGCGGCATATTTCTGTTGCCGACGTACATCTTTATCGCATGCCTGCTGGGGCTGATTGCGGTAGGCCTGGTGAAGTCTCTGCTGGCGGGAGGACATCCGGTGCCGGTGCTGGCTCCGCCGAAGTTGACTGCGGTGACCGGAACGGTGAGTGCGTGGCTTTTGCTGCGAACGTTTTCGAGCGGTTGCACCGCCATGACTGGTGTGGAGGCGGTGAGCAACGGCGTGATGGCGTTCCACGAGCCGACTGACAAGTATGCGAAGCGAACGCTGACCATCATTATTGGAATTCTGATGGTGATGCTCGTGGGGATTGCGTATCTGGTGCCAGCATATGGAATCGCGGCGACGGAACCGGGCGCACCGGGATATCAGAGCGTGTTGTCGATGCTACTGGGGGCGGTGGCCGGCCGCGGATGGTTCTACTGGCTGAGCATTGGATCGATTCTGATTGTGCTGTCGCTTTCGGCGAATACAGCGTTCGCAGATTTTCCGCGGCTGGCGCGGGCGATCGCGCAGAACGGATATCTACCGCATGCCTTTGTGCTACGCGGGCGTCGGCTGGTATTCGCGCAGGGTGTGTATGCGCTGGCGATTCTGACCGGCGGGTTGCTGATTATTTTCGGAGGGGTGACCGACCGACTGATTCCGCTCTACGCGGTGGGGGCGTTTCTGGCGTTCACGCTCTCGCAGGCAGGCATGGTGGTGCATTGGCGACGGCATGGCGAAGGGCATGCGACGCACAACATGTTTCTGAACGGGCTGGGCGCGCTCGCAACCGGTATCACGACGGTGGTCGTGCTGGTGGCAAAATTTGTGGATGGCGCGTGGATCACGGTGCTGCTGATTCCCGCGCTCATTCTGATCATGCGGGGAGTGCGGCAGCACTACACCGTTGTGGGAGAAGAAATCAACACGAACCGTCCCGTCGAGACCGCGAATCTTTTCGAGCCCATCGTTCTGCTGCCCCTCGATCGCTGGAGCCTGGTGGCCGACAAGGCGGTGCGCTACGCTTGGACGCTGTCGAAAGAGATCCACGTGCTGCATGTACATTGCGGGGAAGAAACGCACAGCCTGTGCCGCAAGTGGGGAGAGATGGTGGAGAAACCGGCACAGGCAGCTGGACTTCCGCTGCCCAAACTGGTTGTGCTCGACTCGCCCTATCGTTTTATCGTCAAGCCGATCGTTAATTATGCGATCGATGTGCAGACGGCGAATCCCGGGCGGAACATCACCATGCTGGTTCCAGAATTGGTGGAGAGTCACTGGTATCACTATTTTCTGCACAACAATCGCCCGGAAGCGATACGGGCGCTGCTGCTATTCAACGGGAATCAGCGGATCACGGTGGCGACGTTGCCGTATCACCTGAAAGCGTAAGCGCCACTCAGACCGTGGGCTGCATTCCTTCGACGCTTCGCGGCTGAACACAAAGTCCCTTGACCTCGCTCGGGATGACAATGTTGTGCGCTTGCTGCGCTTGGGGCGGATGAGTGCCCTACACAATCCCCAATGCGTTGGCCGCCGCACGAGTCCGCGGGCGAGTGCGCCCGCGCCACGTCTGCGTTTGGGTATATCATTTTCTGCAGGTAGCCACTCCTTTCAATCCTTCCAGGAGTTTTCGCGATGGCTTCGATTCGACTTTCCATCAATCAAAGGGAATACAAAGTGGAGGCTGATCCGCAGACCAGCCTGCTCACGGTGCTGCGCGAGCATCTGGATCTGACGGGCAGCAAGTACGGGTGCGGCGAGGGCATGTGCGGAGCGTGCACGGTGCTGGTCGACGGCAAGGCGCAGCGGTCGTGCATCACGCGAGCTGCGTCGGTGGCCGGAAGGCAGATCACGACGATTGAAGGGCTCGCGCAGGGCGAGCGGCTGCATCCCGTGCAGCAAGCATTTCTGGATGTGGGTGCGATGCAGTGCGCGTACTGCACCTCGGGAATGATCATGTCGGCGGTGTCTCTGCTGAAGAGAAACCCGTCGCCTTCAGAGAGCGAGATCGTGGATGCAATGGAAGGGAATGTATGCCGCTGCGGAACGTATCCGAGGATTGTGAGCGCAATTCAGCAGGCAGCGGGAGTGATGAGAGCGTCACGAAATAATGAGGGTCGCCCCGCGCCTATTGCGCCGCAGACCGCGCGCCGCGGCGTGGTGGCTCCCCCGGGTCCTTTGACTCGCGCAAAAGCGGCGCTCGCTCAGGATGACAATGCGTTTGTAGCTGCGCAACAAACGCTTGCTCAGGATGACAAGATCCTGATTGCGGAGAAAGGAGTGGGGCGATGAAAGACAGATCATTCGACACGAAGACTGTCCGAGACGGCGCGAGCAGAAATCCCCATTCTAAATTCGCAAAAGGCGCGAATTTAGAATGGGGCACCCGCACGTCCGTCGCTACACAAGTTGAGATTGAGCCGGAGCGGTACGAACTGGCGGCGAGCGCTCCTTACCACTTCGATCTGGACCGGCGAGAGTTCTTCAGGTTTCTGGGAGCTGGCGTGCTGGTGGTGTCGGTATTGAAGAGCGGCGTGGCGGCGCAGGAGTCGGGCGGATCGCGCCGGGGACGAGGCGAGTCGTTGCCCAAGGAGATCGACGCGTGGCTGCACATTAACGAAGACGGCAAGGTCACGGTCTATACGGGCAAAGTGGAGGTGGGGCAGAACATCCGCACTTCGCTGACGCAAGCAGTGGCGGAGGAGTTGCATGTCGCGCTGGACAAGATCGATTTGGTGATGGGTGATACGAAGCTGACGCCGTTCGATATGGGAACATTCGGCAGCCGGACGACTCCGACCATGAATTTGCAACTGCGGCGTGTGGCGGCCGCGGCACGGGATGCGCTGGTGGGATTGGCGGCAGCGCAGTGGAAAACGGATGCGAAGAATCTGGTCGCGGAAGACGGGCGCGTGCGCGACCGGCAGACAAATCGCACGCTGGAGTACGCGGCGCTAACGAAAGGGCAGCAGATCGCGCAGATGTTGCCGGATCAGGATCCGCTGATTCCGCCGAAGGATTGGAAGATTGCCGGACAGTCGATCGGGAAAGTGGATGGGCGCGATTTCGTGACGGGGCGGCATCGCTATCCTTCGGATCAGAATCTGCCCGAAATGTGGTATGGCAAGGTGCTGCGTCCACCGGCGTTCGGAGCTACATTGACGTCCATCGATATGCAAAAAGCGGAAGGGATGCTCGTGTCGGTGGTGCGGGACGGCGATTTTGTGGGGGTTTCCGCGCCGAGCACGGCGCAGGCCGAAGCGGCGGTGGCGGCGATTCAGGCGGAGTGGAAGTCGGAGCCGCAGATTTCGAATAAAGAGCTGTTCGATTCTCTGCGCAAGAACACGACGGAAGGAAAAGATCCGACGGGCGACGGCGACCGCTTCGATGCGGGATCGATCGACATGGCGATGGCGGCGGCGGAGCACAAGCTGCAACAGACGTACACCGTGAACTACATCGCGCATGTGCCACTCGAGCCGCGAGCGGCGCTGGCGAAGTGGGACGGCGACGAGTTGACGGTGTGGACGGGCACGCAGCGGCCGTTTGGCGTGCGCGGACAGCTGGCGGAGGCGTTTCGCATTCCCGAAGAAAAAGTGCACGTCCTCATGCCGGACATGGGATCAGGATACGGCGGAAAGCACACAGGCGAGACGGCGATTGAAGCGGCGCGGCTGGCGCGGGCGGCGAAACGTCCGGTGAAAGTGGTGTGGACGCGCGAGGAAGAGTTTACGTGGGCGTATTTTCGTCCGGCGGGAGTGATTGATATTTCGAGCGGAATGAGCGCGGATGGAACGATTACGGCATGGGAGTTCCACAACTACAACTCGGGATCGGCGGGGATGCAGAGCTACTACAACATTCCGAATCAAAGGATCGTGTTCCATGCGACGAAGTATCCGCTGCGGCAGGGATCGTACCGGGCGCTGGCAGCGACGGCGAATCATTTTGCGCGCGAGTCGCACATGGATGAAATGGCGCACGCGCTGAAGATGGATCCCTTGGAATTCCGTTTGAAGAATCTGAAAGAAGAACGGCTGCGGGCAGTGTTTGAAGCGGCGGCGAAAAAGTTCGGTTGGGGACGGACAAAGGCGCCCGGGCAGGGATTTGGCATGGGCGGGGGGTACGAGAAGCTGGGATACATTGCGACGTTTGCCGAGGTGCAGGTGGACAGGAAATCGGGCGAGGTGAAAGTGGCGCGAGTGGTGACGGCGTTTGATTGCGGGGCGGTGGTCAATCCGGAGGGACTGCGCAATCAGATCGAAGGATCGAATGTGCAGGGATTGGGCGGAGCGCTGTTTGAGGCCATCCAATTCGATAATGGAAAGATTTTGAATGGGCGCATGTCGGAGTATCGCGTGCCGAGGTTCAGCGATGTGCCAGTGCTCGAGACGGTGCTGGTGGATCGAAAGGATCAGCCGTCGGTGGGAGCAGGGGAGTGTCCTATGGTGGGACTGGCGCCAGCGCTTGGAAATGCGATCTTTGATGCCTGCGGTGTGAGATTGCGCGGCTTGCCGATGGTGCCGGATGGATTGAAGGCGAGTTGATAGGGACAGGAGCCGGACGCGCGCTTGTCGCGTGTTTGTCTCCCCTCTGAATGAAAGTCAAAGTCCCCACCCTGTCGCGGAGTACGCGACAAGGATGGGGCACCCTCGAGAAGTGGGGCATCCCACTTTCTTGACATTCCACGCTACAAGTAGGGATTCTTCGACTCGCGCTCGCTGGCTCTCGTGCTCGCTCAGAATGACAACTCTGTTGGAGATTGGGTGACAAGGACGCCGGCACCGACCTTCCCCCTCAAGCCAAAGACGGGCTTGAGCGGGCCACCAGCTGGGGCAAGAGCAAAGAATTCGGGGCGAGGGCGCCCTGCGCCACGCCGGGAATCTTTCTACTCACTTGCGAGATGGGCGAAGGGTGGGCGAGAGTTGAGACAGATTGATCTGCGCGGGCCGTCTCTTCGGCTACGCTGAGGGCCCGCGCCACACTTCGTTTCCAGGATGGTTCACCTTGCAACCTATCTGCTGTTTGCGGTGCCGGCGTGAAATCGAGACAGGACATAAATCGGTGGCCGTCTATATGTTCGCGCAGACGGTGGGAGTGAAACCGCGGCAGAAATCGGCGGCGCAGAGAATTTGTTTCTGCCCGCAATGCGCAGTGTCGCTGGCGATGGGATTGCCGCCGGAGGGCGCGTTGAATATGGTGGCATGGGATATGATCCGAGAGTTAGTGAGCGCGGAACCTTCGCTGAATGATGCGGCGTGGGAAAGCCTGCGAGGCGTGATTGGATTGCTGGGAACGGGCGAGGAGTCGCGGGCGAGCTATCGGCGAGCGGGATAAACCTTCAAACGCCCGGTTATCGTATTTCCCACTTCTCGCAAGGGCGGCAGGAATGGGGCATCCCGTCATTTCCCGGCAAAGTTGCAAGAATTTGCAATCCTCAATATTCATGCGGTTTTCATTGGCGCGGCGCGGGTTGTTAGGTTAAGATTTTTCTCCACAGGCGCAATTATTCCCCCCTGCCTGAAGCAAGCCTTCTCCTTTTTACGGCCCCAATTGTTTCGGAAGCGCACGCCATCTTCAGAAGAAAGAGAGCAGTATGGCAAGAAAACTAGCCATTATAGGCGCGATGATTTTACTCGCAGCAGCCGGTCAGGCGCAGATTGAGGAAACATTTTTCGGCATGGGAGTGGCGGCGTCGAATGACTTGCCGAAGGTGAATTACGGCGTGATGAGTCATCCGCCGCTGGCGTGGACTGCGATCGAGGGGACGGGGCGGGGAGTTTTCAATTTCACCAGCACAGACCAATTCGTCGATGGAGCGCCGAAGGATGCGAACGGAGTAGCGCAGGTGGACCTGGCGCTGGGGTGGACGCCGGGATGGGCCGCGAGTTCGCGAGAAGGTTGTATCACCCAACACAACGGGGTGGTGGCGTGTACATCGCCGCCAGAAAATCTGGAGGACTGGACAGATTTCATCACGGCAGTGGCGGAGCACTATAACGGAATCAATGCGCCGCAAGTGAAGTATTACGAGATCTGGAATGAGGCGAACACGGCTGTGTTCTGGACTGGCACGGCAGCGCAATTGGTCACAATGGGCCAATTGGCATATCCGATCTTAAAGCAGAATATGTACAGTTCCGTATTGACACCATCTGTAACGTGGTCGTCCAACGGTACAGGCTGGATGGGTGAGTATCTGGCGGGTGGTGGATCGAGCGTAGCCGACGGCGTGACCTTCCATGGATATCCGAGCAAGACGGGCAAAGGATACACGCTGCCGGTGCCGCTGCCGGGCAGTTCGCTGTCGACGAATGCACCCATTCAGACGATGATGGCCGGTTTCCGCACGGTGGCAAATGCGAACGGCATGTCGGAAAAACCGCTGCTGACTACGGAAGGCGGATGGGGCGTAAACGGAGTCTCCGACCCAGATATGCAGGCGGCGTGGATCGCGCAGTACGAAGTCCTGCAGGCAGGCTTGGCCAGTAAGGACAATCTGGCGACGCAGACCTGGTACGCGTGGGGGACAGCACCTTCTGGAACCATTGAGGGCAGTAATGGAGAGCCGACCGAGGCGGGCTACGCCTATCAAGAAGTGGCGACGCGCTGGCTGTTGGGAACGATTCCTTCACCCTGCACAAATGCAGGCAACATCTGGTCGTGTCGTGTGGGAACGAACCTCATTGTGTGGGATGCGTCGCAGACGTGCAGCAATGGAGTGTGCACGACCGGTTCGTATACGCCGCCGAAGGGATACGTGGAGTACATCGATCTGACAGGCGAGCTACATCCGATCGGCGGAACGATTCAGCTGGGAGTGAAGCCGATCCTGATGGAACGGTGAGCGGGTCCTGAGAGAATCGCTACACGCGAGATCCATCACTCTCGCGAGGAGAAACGCTTCGCTCGGGATGAACGCCTTTTTATTTACTGGGCCTTCGGTTCAGCGTCTGACTTCTTCGGTTCCGCGTCCGATTTCTTCACGTCGGCGTCTGCTTTTTTCACCAAAGAGCGGACGTAGTTGACCAGATCCCAGTTTTCCTCGGTCTTTACGCGCTGGCCCTCGGGCGGCATATCCTGATGGCCGTTCTTGATGACGTAGAAGATTTCGCCATCGGTGTGGTCTTTGAGCGTGGCCGGATCGCTCAAATCTCTGAAAGTGAGCTTCATATCGCGCCCGGTTTCGCCGTCGCCTTTACCCTCCTGACCGTGGCACATAGCACAATCCAGGTTGAACCACTTTTTTCCCCGGGCCAGGGATTCGGGGGTGGACTTAATGGGGTTGGGCTGGCGGGCGTCGGCGACCGGGATTCCAGCGTACGGGTCGGGTTTCTGCGTTGTCGGCGCCTGCTGGGCGAACATAGAAGATAAAAAGAGAAAGATGGCTGGAAGAACCAGTGTGAGTCGGTACACGGGAACCTCCTTCGACTGAGGAATTTTGCCTACACGAAAGCGTAGCACTGGGGGGTGGGAGGCCGTGTCGCTGAAATCACATAGGTCTGTGATTCGGACCATAGCGGAAGGGGCGGATTGTGAGTTCGGGAGGAGAGAGGGCGAGACGCCCTCGCGACAGCCGGCGAGGACGCCGGCGCTACGGCTGGATTCAACACAACGACGCGGGGGAAGACAAGAAAAGTCAAAATCTCCACTTCTGGCAAATCGGCCAGAAGTGGGGCGCCCGAGCATCCTACACAATGAAACCCGCTCACCTCAGGCGCTAAAGCACACCGCCGTTTCGGACTTTTTGGTAGCACGAGTAAACTCGTGCCCTTCCCGGGCCTGCAACTGAGAACGCTGGCACCACGGTGTGGTATTTTCGTAAGTTCGCGTTGTGGGCGCGAATCGTCATCTAATTCCTCGGACGAGTTCTTTCCCGGAAGAAATCATGGACAAAAAAATTCGTGTGTTTGCCACCTGCGATATAGGAGAGGCAATTGACCTGCTACGGCGGCGTGGATATGACGTGGAAGTGTATCCGCATCCCGAGGCTCCGGCGAAGAGCGTTATTCTGGAGAAGGTGAGATCGGGGATAGATGGGCTGATCACGACATTGCGCGATGCGATCGATGCAGAGGTGTTCGAGGCGGGCAAGGGCACGCTGAAAGTAGTGGCGCAGTTCGCGGTGGGCTTCGATAACATCAATCGCGCCGACGCCAACCGGTACAAGATTCCCTTCACACACACGGCGGATGTGCTGACCGAAGCCACTGCAGAGTTTGCGTTTTTCATGATGGGAGCTCTGGCGCGCAAGATGTGGTCGGCGGAACACTTGACGCGCGAGAACCGCTGGGGATTCTGGCATCCCTATTTGCCGTTCCTGGGCGATGAAGTGACGGGGAAAACGGTGGCGGTGATTGGGACGGGGCGCATCGGGTTGGCGTTCATCAAGAAGTGTGTTGGCTTCGATATGAACGTTCTGTGTTACGACCCGGCATATCAAAATCATGCGTTCGTGAAGACGATCCAGGAGATTCACGATTTGCGGCACGCGCGCGGACTGGTGAAGCAGAAACCGTGGATTAAATATGTGACGCTCGAAGAGGCGTTGCGCGAAGCGGATTTTGTGAGCGTGCACGTGCCGTTGCTGCGGGAGGGCGAGAGCGCGACGCCAACCTACCATTTATTCAACGAGAAGACGCTGAGCCTGATGAAAGCGACGGCCTATCTGGTGAATACGTCCCGCGGGCCGGTGATAGATGAGGCGGCACTGGCGCTGGCGCTGCGGGAGAATTGGATTGCGGGCGCGGCGCTGGACGTTTATGAAAAGGAGCCGCTGCCGGCGGATTCTCCGCTGCGCGATCCGGCGATCGAAGACCGTTGCCGTCTGCTGCCGCACTTTGCCAGCGCGGCGCGGATCACGCGGCTTTCGACCGATCCGGAGAAGGGAATGGCGGGCCGTTGCGCACAAGGACTGATCGACGTGCTGGAAGGGAATTACGGCGGGGACATCGCAAAAATGCCGTATGTGGTGAATAAGGAAGCATTTGCGGCGTAGTTGCAGAATCTTGCGGAAGACGAGAGAATCCCTCAGGTTCCGGGTTGGAAAATACAGGAAAGTGTGTTTGTTGTGGCAATGGCGAGGATGACGAGTACAATATCAAACATTGCAGGTAATGGGGTCGCAGACGGGGTCGCAATGAAGAGGCGGGTGTTCTGGATCTTCGCAACGGTGTTGGCATGCACGGCAGCGGTGTGGGCGCGCGGGTCCGATGAGCGGTCGCTGACGCTGGAGCCGACGCCGAAAGAAGTACAGATGCGGCAAGGTGGTTTCCACGTAGGGCCGCGCACCAAGATTTTTGTGTTTTTTGGGCATCAATCGGAGGACCGCATCGCCGCCGAGACGCTGGCGGAACAGGTAGCCGATCAGTCGGGATTGAAGCTCGACATCCTGGGGATGAAGCCCAAGGCGAAGGCCGAAGAGCATGCGATCGTGCTGGCCCGGCTGGATGACCGGCGAGTGCGGCGATTCCTGGCGAAGAATGGGCTGCGAGCCGGCGGCCTGATCGGGGACGATGGATATCTGTTGTTCTCGGACAAGACGCACCTGATTGTGGCGGCGAATTCCGGCGAAGGATTGTTTTACGGCGTACAAACCTTGCGGCAACTGCTGCGGCCGGCGGCGAAAGGCGTGATTTGTCCGGCAGTGGAGATTCGCGATTGGCCGGGCGCAGAGGTACTTCAGCTGCCCGGACAGGTCAGCAGCGCATCGTCTCCGCAATATGTGGTCAAGCAGTGGCAGGGGCCGAAGCCATAGCTTTTCTCTTTCCTGTGAGTTAACCACCGAGAAGACTTTATCTGAGTGCCTGCGTGTCTCCGTGGTGATATTCGGCCTTCTGCTTTCCTCTCGCTTACAATCCATCCATCATTGTGAATATGTTTTCTGAACGCACGAACTGGAAGCTGGCGCAGAACCGGCTAACGGAAGCGATCGCGCAGGTGCGCGCGTCGGGCAAGACGATTCTGAATTTGACGGCGTCGAATCCGACGCGGATCGGGCTGAAGTATGACGCGGCTGCGATTTTAGGAGCGTTCAGATCACCGAAGTCGCTGGATTACGATCCGCAGGCGAAGGGGTTGTTGTCGGCGCGAGAGGCGGTTTCAGACTATTACCGTGCGGATCATGACGTCGAGGTCGATCCGGAGCGGATTGTGCTGACGACGAGCACGAGCGAGGGATATTCGTTTGTGTTTCGGCTGCTTTGCAACACCGGCGATGAGCTGCTGGTGCCGAAGCCGAGCTATCCGCTGTTTGAGTTTCTGGCGGATTTGCAGGATGTGAAGCTGGTGCCGTATCCGCTGATTTATGACCACGGATGGCAGATGGATTTTCATTCGCTGGAGCGGGCGGCGACGGCGCGGACGCGGGGCGTGGTGGTGGTGCATCCGAATAATCCGACGGGATCGTTTGTTTCGGAGGAAGAGCGCGAGCAGTTGAATGCATTTTGCCGGGAGCGCGGGCTGGCCGTGGTGGTGGATGAAGTGTTTCTGGATTATGGGATGAAAGATGCGGCGGCATTCCCAGGTCTCGCAAAAGCGGCGAGACCCTTCGACAAGCTCAGTGCAGGCTCTGGGGCATCCCATTCCGTTGAGCCCCTCCAAAACAGCGGGTCCCTCTACGCGACTTTGGATCGGCATGCGCCGATCCAAAGACTTGGTCGGGATGACAATGCTCTGAGAGATCAGGATGACAATGCGTTTGGTAGTTTTGCAGGAAACGACGAGGTGCTGACGTTCACGCTGAGCGGGCTGTCGAAGATTGCGGCGCTGCCGCAGATGAAAGTGGCGTGGGTGGTGACGAGCGGGCCGGAGGAAATTGTCCGCGAGGCGATGGCGCGGCTCGAGGTGATCGCCGATACGTATCTGTCGATGAATGCGCCAGTGCAGTGGGCGATTCCGGTGATGCTGGAACAGAGAAAAGATATTCAGCGGCAGTTGATGGCGCGGGTGCGTGCGAATTTGTCCGAGTTAGATCGGCAGCTTTCGGGGCAGAAGGCGTGCGAGCGCCTCGAAGTCGAAGGCGGATGGTACGCGGTGCTGCGCGTTCCGGTGACGCGTTCAGATGAGGAATTGGCGATTGAGTTGGTGCGGGAGAGGCAGGTGCTGGTGCATCCCGGACATTTTTATGATTTTCCGAGCGATGGATATTTGGTGGTGAGTTTGATCGGGGAGGAGGGGGAGTTTGCAAGTGGAGTGCAGCGCGTACTGAGAGATTTGAATCAGGTGCTGGACTGAATGTCATTCTCCCGCCGCCGCTGCTATCCAGAATGCGAGCATTGAAAGCGCGCTGAGCGGAGAAATTCAACGCGGCCCTTCAGGGCCGCTCTTCCACGATGGCGGTAGAGAGTCTAACGCTTCACCAGGAAGGGGTTGGTTTCGCGTTCGGCGGCGATAGTCGTTAACGGGCCGTGGCCGGGGATGACGACGGTTTCATCGGGCAACGACAGAATAGTGTCGTGGAGAGAGTGCATGATTTTTTGCATGGAGCCGCCGGGAAGGTCGGTGCGGCCGATGGAACCGGCGAAGAGCGTGTCCCCGGCAATGAGTTTTTTCTCAGGCTGGAAGTAGAGGCAGACGCTGCCTGCGGTGTGGCCGGGAGTGTGGAGGACTTGGGCCGTGTGCGACCCGGCGGAGACCGTTTCTCCGGTCGAGACGCTGTGGTCGATTTCGACTTTCTCCGGAGTGGGCACGCCGATCCACGTGGCCTGGACATCTAACATTTTGAGCAGAGCGTAATCCTTCTGGTTGAGCAGGATGGGCGCGCCGGTGGCGGCGCGGAGCTTCATGGCTCCGCCGACGTGATCGATGTGGGCGTGAGTGATGACGATCTGCTTGACCTGCAGATTGTGCTTGCGGATGAGGGCGAGGACGTCGTCGATGTCGTCACCCGGGTCGATGACCATGGCTTGGCGCGTGGTCTCGTCGCCGATGATGGAGCAGTTGCACTGCAGCGGTCCGACGGGAAGGATCTCGTGGATCATTTCATTATTTTAGTCCCGAGTTTGGAGTCCTGAGTTGCAGGGCGAATAAGGATGCGTCCCTTCGGCGCTTTATTGCTCGCATTCGCTCGCGCTCGAATCGGGACCCCCGGTTCCCCGTTCGACGCGCTCGCTACATCTCGCTTGCTCAGCAGGCTTTCGACTCGGCAAAAAGCGCCTCGCTCAGGATGACAACGTACTTGCGCGGGAAGGGCGTTGGCGAGACAATACCCCGCTTGCGGGGGCTCGGGGAGATTTATGGCGAAATACCGGCAACACGGATATCAGGATCGCGACTGGGAATCGAAGAGTAGTAAGGATTCGGGAAAAGAGGCGCCGAAAAAGGCTCCGCCGGAACGCAAGAGTGGTCCGCCGAAGTGGGATTACTCGCTTGGGCCGAAGACGGTGAATTTGCCGGGAACGCGGGCGGTGTCCCGATGCGCGCAGTGCGGCACCGTGCTGCAAGGAGCGGCGAGTACGGGGGAAGGGCAGTGTCCGAAGTGCGGATTTGAGCTGCATTCCTGCAAACAGTGCATGTACTTCGATCCCGGCAGCCGGTTTGAGTGCATGCAGCCGGTGAAGGAGCGAGTGGCGAAGAAAGATGCGCGCAACGATTGCACGTTCTATGAGATTCGCGTGACGCGGGAGAAAGAAACGTCGACGCCGGCGAGTGCGCGTCCGAATGACGCGCGGGCGGCGTTTGAGAATTTGTTTAAGAAATGATGGAGCAGGATTTCACGCCGATAAGGAAACGTCCCTTTGGGCTTTATTGCTCGCTTTCGCTCGCGCGCCAATCGGGCCGCCTGGGTCCTTCGACTCGGGCGCAAAGAGCGCGCCCTCGCTCAGGATGACAACCCTCTGTACCCTTCACGTCGTGGAGAACCTAGGGTTTCTGTGTTGGGCGGATCAAAATTTCACTGACAAATGATTGTGGAGCTTGCGTGGCCAGCATGGCGACGGTGTGCGCGACATCGTCGGGCTGAAGCATCTTCTTGGGATCTTTTCCGGCGTGCGGGCTGAGTTCGGTGTCAACGGAGCCGGGGCAGACGACCGAGACGCGAATGTTATGGCCGCGCAGTTCTTCCGCGACAGAGTAGGTGAGTCCGTTCAATCCCCATTTGGAGGCGGCATAGGCGGCGCCGTTGGGCAGAGCGTTTTTTCCAGCCAAAGACGAGATGTTGATGACGTGTCCGGAGCGGGCGCGGATCATGATGGGCGCGAAGGTGCGGATCGCATAGTACACGCCGCGCAGGTTGGTGTTGAGGATGCGATCCCACTCGTCAGGCGGAAGCTCATGCAGTGGATGGTTGAATCCGCCGATGCCGGCATTGTTGACGAGGATGTCGAGGCGTCCGAAGGTGCTGTCGATGCGAGCGGCGGCGTGTTCGAGTTGATGAAGAATGGTGACGTCGCAGGCAATGACCTCGGCCTTGCCGCCCTTATCGAAGATGGCTTGAGCGGTCGAGTCGAGCGTGGACTGCGTGCGCCCCAGGAGAACGGCGGTAGCGCCGAGTTGGGCGAGCTTGCGGGCGATAGCGGCGCCGATGCCGCGGCCCGCGCCTGTGATGGCGGTCACTTGGCCGGAAAGTGGGTGTGCGATGTCCATACAATAAATGAGTTCATTTGCGCCAAAATCGAATTTCAGATGCGGATGGATGGTTTGGGAACGAGAGGAGCACGAGAACATCCACCGCGATCCATTATGGCATCTTAACAATAAAGTGAAGGGGTGCTTGGGAACTCGCTTGCCTTCGGAAGAGCAGGTACTTATAATCCGGCCAGCCGGGAAAAAGGGGCAGCGCCCCACGTTGCAGACAGCGAACCCTTCCCCCGGTGCACCTGCCAGGAAGCCCGGCATTCCGGAGCAGGATCGGAACGCAAAGTCGGTCCAGACGGAATGCAGTAGCCGCCAGGGTTTGAAGAAAGACGATTCCCCGAAAAGTAATTTTGTAAGAGTCCAAGGAGCCAGACTGATGAAAACGATGCTGCTGACGGTTGTGCTTGGAGTTGCCGTGAGTGCGGTAGGACAGAATCCAGCGCAGCCCGCTCAGACACAACCGGCGGCGCCCGCACAATCCGGGTCACAAAATGCGCAACCCGTGATCAAAGATCCCGCCGAGTACAACGCCTACGTAGCGGCGGTTCAGCAAAAAGACAACAACGCGAAGATCAGCGGGTTGGAAGCTTTCGTGACGCAGTATCCGAACAGTGTGATGAAGAATCAGGCGATTGAGCTGCTGATGACTTCCTATCAGCAGGCTGGCAACGTGAAGAAGACGATGGAGACGGCACAGAAGCTGGTGACGGTGGATCCGTGCAACCTGCGCGGGTTGACCTTGCTCGCCTTCTACGATCGCGCGCTGGCGCTGAACGGAGATCCGAACGGGGCGCAGTTGCTGACGGATGGAAAGAAATATGGCGAGCAGGGATTGGAATGCCTGCCGAAGGTGAATGATCCGGAAATCGACAAGATGAAGCCGCAGATGGCAGGCGCGTTTCATGCCGCGATCGGGCAGAAGGATCTGCAGGACAAAGATGATGCAAACGCGGCCAAGGAGCTGAAGGAGGCGCTTGATACCAGCGCCGATACGCAGAAGGATTTCGGGCTGGTCTATCCGCTGGCGCTCGCGTACCTGTCAGAGAATCCTCCCGACTATCAGAACGGGATCTGGTACGCCGCACGGGCTACGGCGCTGGCT
The DNA here is from genome assembly GCA_035523795.1 of Verrucomicrobiia bacterium. Classification (GTDB taxonomy): domain Bacteria; phylum Acidobacteriota; class Terriglobia; order Terriglobales; family Acidobacteriaceae; genus Sulfotelmatobacter. The sequence continues at coordinate 30,313 of DATKQB010000114.1, forward strand.
CCAGCGGCAGCTGAGCCGCAGATTGAGAAGTATGCCAAATCGCAGTATGTGAAATTCCACGCTGGAGATGACGGCTGGACCGACGTGCTGGCGGCGGCGAAAGCAGGCGGACCGCAGGTGCCGATCAAACCGGCGCCCACACCGGCCGAGCAGGCGCACAACATGGTTGTAGCAACGTCCCCGGACAAGATGGATTTTGCCACTTGGGAATTCGTCCTGAGTAACGGCAATCAGGCCGATCAGGACACGGTGTGGAACGCGATCAAGGGCAAGCCGGTGCAGATGAATGGCACAATCATCAGCACGCAGCCGGAGCAATTCATGATTGCCGGGAGCTCCGATGACATCGACGCGAAGAAAGCGGATATCACGCTGAACTTTGAGGAAAAGGTTCCGGTGAGGATGATTCCGAAAGATGGGGCCAGCTTCGACTTCCAGGGCGAGCCGTCGTCGTACACTCCAGCGACGGCAACGGCTCCATTCATGATGGTGATGGATAAGGGCGAACTGCTTCGCCAAAAGCCCGCGGCGCCGACGCATCCGACGCACAGGAAAGCCGCTCAGTAATTTCGACCTGCTTTTTGCGCAACGAGGCAGCCCTCGCGGGCTGCCTTTTATCTTGCTTGCTGGAGTTTGCTTCGGGAGCGCGCGGAGAATTCCCGCACCATTCGAAAGAAAGACGCTATGAGGACGAGCGCACAGTTTTCTTTTCTAAGGTAAGCGGACGAGCGCTGCGAGGCGGCCGTTTTCCGTCGCGTAGCTGGCGAACGTCGATTTTAAGTTCGTTGATGGTACGGCTGAGAGTATTGCGGTGCATGCCCAGTTCGCGTGCAGCGCGGCATTGGTTACCTTTATTTTCCTGCAACACGGTGAGGATGAAACGTTTTTTGAATTCGCGGACGCCTTCCGCGTAAAGAATGTTGCTCTTGTACATCGCAAGCACAAGCGCTTCCAGTTGATCTTTCACGTGTGTTTCTCTTTTCGCTAGATTTTTTCGGCTGCGACTATTTGCTGGTGGAAGCAGGAGCGCTGTTCAATTTTTCCGGTGCCTGACGAAGCAGATCGAGACCCTGATAGAAGCGCGCACGCAACTCCGAAGGAGCGAGCCAGATGGCAGCCCGGCCGACCACCAAAAAATAGGGCGCGAGTTGCGAGTTCTGAACCAATTTCGAAGTTGGCGCGAATGCCGTCATACCCATCAGGATCACTGCCACCATCAGACCGCCTTTGAGCAGTCCTAGAAGTCCACCGAGAAAACGGTCAAGCCCGCTAAGTCCGGCTTTCTTCATCACCCACCGTGCGATCCGGGCGGCGATGCCGAACAGAATCACGATGGCGAAAAAAATGACGAGGAAAGCGCAAATCTCAGCAAACCACGTATTTTTCAAATACTGTTCCAGCCACTGCGCGAGGCCGTGATACTGCCACGCGGCCACGATGTAGCCTACTACCAGGCCCGCCATGGTGATGACTTCAGAAAAGAAGCCCTGGATGGCGGCGGTTACGACATTGAGGAGCACGATTGCAAAAATAAACCAGTCTGCGGGAGTCAGACTCGTCATGTAGGTCTCCCGCAGAAACTGATACCGGAAATCCGGTTACACATCCAGCCGGTGCCCCGTGAGCTGGAGGTAAGCCTCGAGGTACTTTTCGCTGGTTCCAAGTGCCACGTCGGTGGGGAGGGCCGGCGCAGGCGGTTGCTTGTTCCAGTGAATTTGCTCGAGATAATCGCGAACATACTGCTTGTCGTACGAATCCTGCGCTCGGCCCGGAGCATACTTCTCCGCGGGCCAGAAGCGGGACGAATCGGGCGTCAGAACTTCGTCGGCTAACGTAATGCCTTTGGCCGTGCGTCCGAATTCAAACTTGGTGTCGGCAATGATAATGCCGCGCTGGCGGGCGTAAGCGGCCGCTTTGGTGTAAACGCGCAGGGTGAGATCGCGGAGCGTGCTGGCCGTCTCTGTGCCAACGATTTCGCACATCTTGGCGAAGGAAATGTTTTCGTCGTGGCCGGTGGTCGCCTTGGTCGCCGGCGTGAAAATTGGCTCGGGAAGCTGATCGGACTCCTTCAGTCCGGCAGGGAGCTTGATGCCGCACACTTCGCCGCTGGACTTGTACTCCTTCCATGCCGAACCGGAGATGTAGCCGCGCACCACGCACTCCACCGGAAACATTTCGGCGCGCTGGACGAGCATGGAGCGTCCCCGAAGCTGGTCGGCGTATTTGCGGATCGACGCCGGATATTGATCCACGTCGGCGGTGATCAAGTGGTTGGGGACGACGTCGGCGAGGAAGTTGAACCAGAACAGGGAAATCTGCGTGAGAACGTTGCCCTTGTGTGGGATACCGGTGGCCAGAATGTAATCGAAAGCCGAAATGCGATCGGTGGCGACGAAGAGCAATTGCCTATCGTCGACCGTGTAGACATCGCGCACTTTGCCGCTGGCGTGGAGCTTGAGTTCTGGAATGTTGGTTTGAAGCAAAACGGAATCGAGAACTTGGGTGGTCATAATGAAATTTTACAGGTAAGAGGCGAGGCGTATTCTAGCCGCTCTGAAAATTTTGTCAACGATTGTCCTCACGAGAAGGGGAAGTCGCGGCCATCCCCCTAAGATTGAAAAAGATTGACAGGAGCGGGCTTTACGGGAACACCTGATGAGTGAGGGGCTTGCACCATGCGCGCTTGTGGAAAAGCTGAGGATGGAAGTGGAAAACCGGGCGGTTAGCCAGGACCGAAAAAAGGGTCTAGAGAATACCAAAATTCTGATTTCCTCGGCGTCGACCTTAGTGCGGCTTCTTCGGAGCAGGAAGGCCTTCCAGGAAGTTCTCCAGAGCCAAGGATGGATCTTTCGCTTTCTCAATCTCGCGGTAGAGATCGCTGAATTTCAGGCCCACTCCTCCCATGATCTCTTTATCCGACAGAATGTGTTCGAGGAGCTTTCGCCAATTGCGAACTTCTCGATGCTCGAGCAGCAACTTGAGAGCGAGATTTTCAAGAAACAGGTACTCGGTAGCACGAAGGACAGCCGAGAGGCGCTTCTTTTCTTCTTGCGTCATGGCGTCTTCTGGGTGCCTCTTGGTCTTGTAGCTGGCAGCGACACTAGATCGTCGAAGCGCGGGTCGGAATGCAGCGGCTTGAGATCGGAATCGGCTTCCAGTCCCTTGCGTAGGTCGGCGCTGAGTGCGTGATTTGTCGCAAACTGCAATTCGGTGAAAGCCTCGTCTCGCTTGCCTTCGAGCGCCAAGACACAAGCCAGTTCGTAGGCGCTGCTCGCTGTTTGGAAATTGTCGGCTCCCAGGACGCGGCTGCGTCCATCAAATACTTGCCGGTAAACTTTTTCTGACTCTGGATAGTGTTTCTCTTTCTTCAGCACGTTTCCGAGCGTGTCCATCGAAATGAAAACGGAGGGGTGATCGGGGCCCATGGTGCGTTGTTTTCCGGCAATTGCTTTTCGCAGCAGTTGCTCGGCTTCAGAATAATTCCCTTCTGCGGCGAGCGTTTCGGCCAGGTTGGCCATCGTAATCAAGGTGCTGCGATTATCGGGGCCATACTTCTTGATCTCAATGGCAAGGGCGTCGCGTTCCAGTTTTTCAGCCTCGGCATGGCGACCTTCATCGTTGAAGTTGGTAGCGAGGTTCTCGACGACCATCAAGGTTTTAGGATTTTCAGGTCCGAACACGCGCTGATAAATGGGCAGCGTGTCGCTATTCAGTTTTTCTGCCTCGGCGTTCTTGCCTTCATTGTTCAGAAGGTTGGCGAGATTATTCGCGGATGCCAGCGTGTCGGGGTGTTCAGGACCGAGAGTCTGGCGGCGCATTTCCATCCCTTGTCGGAGAATCGCTTCGGCTTCCGGATACTTGCCCTCCTCACTCAGAACGATTCCCAGGCGTCCCATCGCGCTCAGCGTGACCTTATCCCCGGGTCCGAGCGCACTGCGAGCAACTTCGACCGTGTCTCGAGCCTGCTTCTCCGCTTCCGGATAGCGACCCTGAAGAAACAGGATCCAGGAAAGCCAGTTCATAGACGTGATGGTGTCGCGATCTTTGGGACCGAGAAAGCGCTTGCGGCCTTCGAAAGACTCGCGGCAAAGCTTCTCTGCCTCGGGCAACTTTCCTTGCCAGGTCAGCACTTCGGAAAGTTGATACATCGACTGCAGCGTGTCTTTATTTTCGCCACCCAGCTTTTGCTCACGAATTTCGACGGCGTGGCGGAGCAGGGGCTCGGCCTGCGAAAACAGGCCGAGATTCTCATAGACGGTGCCCATGACATTCATCATGCGGGCCTGCAGCAGAGGATCGTCGGCGAGGCCGGTATCGATTTGTTGCGATGCCTTATCAAGAAGTTCCCGCGCTGTAACGCTGTTGCCACGTGCCTGGCTGGGATCGGAGACCTTGAACATCTGCGTCATGAAATCAGCGACTCGCTCTGAGGCAGCGGCTTCTCGGTTGGCGCGAATGCTTTGCCGGATGCTGACGATCGATGCCAGGATCAGAACCATGGCAAACGCACAAGCAGTTGCCAGAGCTGCGCGGTATCGGCGCGCGAACTTGCGCGCACGGTAGGTGAGCGAAGGAGGAACGGCGAGCACGGGCTCGTTATTGAGATATCGTCTGACGTCGGCGCCGAATTCGGAGGCGGAAGCGTAACGCCGCGAGCGTTCTTTTTCGAGGGCCTTCAGCGCGATTGAGTCCAGCTCTCCGCGTAATTGTCGTGCCAACGCCTGCGGATCGGTCTGGCGTTTGCGCGCCACGTCGGTAGACGTCTCGGGATTGTTGGTGCTGATCTTGGTGCTGGGCTTCGACGGTTCGTCTTCGCGCAGACGGCGCAGGAATTCCTCCATGGCAACTTTGGTCAGTTCGATGGGAGGCGCGCCGGCGAGCAATTCGTAGAAGATGATGCCTAGCGAATAAACGTCAGAGCGGGTGTCGATGTCCTCGCCGGACGAGGTAGCCTGCTCGGGGCTCATGTATTCCGGAGTTCCAAGCAGAGCCCCCGCCCGCGTGTATAAAGTGATATCGGTGAGGTTCTGGTTGAGCGCCTTGGCGACGCCGAAATCTATAATTTTTGGAGCGGGCCGTCCTCCGACTTCGGCAACCAAAATGTTTGAGGGCTTCAGATCGCGGTGAATGATGGCTTTCTGGTGAGCATGCTGCACGCCTTCGCAGACTTGCAAGAACAATTCCAACCGCTCGCGAGTGCTCAGACGATGCCTGTCGCAGTAGTCGGTGATGGGCACGCCGGCGACATACTCCATGACGAAGTAGGGCGCGCCTTCTGGCGTCGTACCCGCGTCGAACACCATGGCGATCGCAGGATGGTCCATCAAAGCGAGCGCGCGACGCTCGGACTCGAAACGCGCCATGGCTTCGCGTGAATTCTGCCCTGACTTGATGAGTTTGAGTGCGACGCGGCGCCGCACCGGCTCTTTTTGTTCGGCGAGCCAGACTTCACCCATTCCGCCTTGCCCGAGCCTGCGCACCAGATGATAGGGGCCGATGACCTTCGCGGTGACATCACTCGCGTCCATGCTTTGAGTGGTGGCGAAGTGCGGGTCAGGCGCACCCGTAGCCCCGTCGGGAAGATCTTTATGCGAAGGCATCATGGGGAGTCTACACCGAACAGAGGCGGCACTGAGCATACTCAGAGAGCCCTGCGAATTCTGTTTCCAACACTTTTCTTCGCTCCCGCATCCAAGTCGCGCTACGTGGAGGAATCTTGAAAATGAAGCTAACGCTAGCATTCCTGTTCATCAGCGTCTGGGCCGTTTGCTTCGTGGCAGGGCAGAGCGAAACGGACCAGAAATCAACTATGTCCAATACGGATCAGCAGATTACCAACGGTCCCGTGGCCGAATATGTTTCTGATTCGAACTGCACGATCGGATGGTCTACCAGCGCGCCCGGGACGATGACGGTGCACTACGGCACCGACCGCGACAAGTTGACACGAACCGCAGAGGCGGTCGAAGGCAAAGACGGGCGCAACTACCATGTCCAACTCAGCCGCTTATCTCCGAACACGCGGTATTACTTCCGCGTGCTCAATGGCCATGAACCGGTCAGTGGCATCGGGACGTTTCAGACCGTGTCGCAGAGCGATCCACCGATCAGGAGCAAGGCCGTCATTCCGCAGTGAATTGAGGAGTCGCAGCTATTTGCGCAGTGAGAATCGGCCCGGGCGTGCCCAGCGCGCCTGAGCCGCGTTGCGCAAACGCACGCGCACTTCCGTGTTCTCGAAGAAGCTGTTAGGATATTTCAGTCACGATACACGCCTGCATTTTCTTCGTGGCGTTTGTTTCACGGGCGCTTTTTGCTTCATAAAGAGGGAGTCGGCAGAGTTGTTCTGTCGAAATCGCACTGCATAATCACGGGCGATTGCACACTTCGTTGATTTGGCGAGTGGGGACGTAGTTCAGTTGGTTAGAACGCTGCCCTGTCACGGCAGAGGCCGCGGGTTCGAGTCCCGTCGTCCCCGCCATTCTTTCTCAGTAGAATTGAAGGGCGCCATGAGCTGCGCCTTTCGTCTCTTCCACGAAATCCTGACGGAACTTACCCCTGCGTAAGTGGCGCCAGTCCTGCTAATTTGAAAGCGTGATCAACGGGGAGGCGGCGTCATCAGGTAGGCAGTTGCCGGAGATATTTGTTCTGATCGATGTCCGGAGCCTCGGCGTGAACATAACGGCCGCGGCATCCGTCCAGTGAAGTTTCAGCGGCAGCTGCGCTGAAAATGGAAAGCCTGAATCCTCACCCGTACCTCCGCCTGCGGTAGAATTGCCACCGCTCCGATAAAAGGCCCTGCCGTGCGTTCAACATTGACTTGAACATCGCACCTTACTCTTCCGTACTCCTTGGGGAGGATGAACATGAGAATCCACCGTTTCGCCTTGGCCTTGTTTGTATTCTGCTGCCTCTCGCTTCCATCTCCTGCTGCCAGCAACGGACCCGATGACCGGACGCCCACCGACCCGAGGTCGATCGTCTCGGCGACGAATCCAGCGGCTCGCCCCGCGCCGATCGATGATCTCTTTTACACGCGAACTGTTTTCGCGGCGGCGTGGTCGCCGGACGGAAAACAGATCGCTTTTGTCAGCGATATAGCTGGACGGTTCAATCTTTGGAAAGTGAACTCCGGCGGAGGCTGGCCGATTCAGCTTACGCAGTCCGATGATCGCCAGTACAGCCCGGTTTGGTCGCCCGACGGCAAGTGGCTCGTCTACGAACAAGATCAAGCCGGAAACGAGCTGTGGGATCTTTTCGCCATCCCCGGCGATGGCGGCACGCCCATCAATCTGACTAACACTCCCGATGTGCGAGAGGAAGATCCGCATTGGTCGCATGACGGCCGCACCATCGCCTTCATGCGAAAGACCAAAGATGGCTCGCAGTACGACATCGCCTTGCTTGACTGGAACACGCGCCAGATTCGCAAGCTCACCAATGAGCAGCAACCGGGATATGCCTGGAATGTTGTGGCCTGGAGCAGGGACGACAAGACCATCATTGCCGGTCGCGTCAACCCTCCATTCACCGACGCCGAAATCTACACGATCGATGTAGCTTCCGGCAAAACCGAGAATCTCACCGCGCACCAGGGCACAGTTCGTTATCTGGCATCGTCTTTGTCGCCTGACAGCCGGACGATTCTGCTGACCTCCGACGCCAACGGCGGATACATGAACGTTGCGCTGCTGGATATTGCGACGAAGAAAGTCACTTGGGTCACCGACACGAAGTGGGAAGCTGGTTCCGGCACGTTTTCTCCCGACGGCAAACGCTTCACCTATGTCATCAATGCCGACGGAGTATCGGACGCCTATTTGGTAGATCGTGCCAGCAACAAGGCCGAGAAGATCGATTTGCCGCAGGGATTGAACTCGTTTTCAGGAGATCCGACAGAATTTTCTCCGCAAAGCGATCGCGTTGTCATTTCGCATGAAGCTTCGAATCAACCCGGCGATCTCTGGGTCTACAACGTCAGCACACGGCGCGGGCAGCAGCTAACATTCTCCAGCATCGCCAGCCTGCAGGCCATTCCGCTTCCACCCGCGCAGATCGTCCACTACAAGAGCTTCGATGGGAAGATGATCAGCGCTCTGCTCTGGATGCCGTTCAATCTGAATCGCGATGGATCGAACGCGGCGCTGCTCCTCCCCCATGGTGGACCTACGGGGCAGAGAGTCGATTACTGGAGTCCGGAAGTGCAGGCGTTGACTTCACGCGGATACATTTGCCTGGCGCCCAATCCGCGCGGCTCAACCGGTTATGGGCTTGACTTTCAGAAAGCCAATTTCCAGGACCTCGGCGGCGGCGACTTGAAGGATGAGATCGCCGGCGTGGACTTTCTTAAAGCGACGGGCTACGTTGATTCCAAAAAAATAGGCATCACCGGCGGCTCGTATGGCGGCTTCATGACGCTGATGGCCATCGGCCGCGATCCTGACATTTGGGCGGCCGCGGTCGAGTTGTATGGAATCATCAACTGGTCCTCGATGCTGAAGAGTTCCGATCCTTCGCTGAACGAATACCTGAAAGCGCTCCTCGGCGATCCTGCGCAAAATCAGAAAATCTACGAGGCCGATTCGCCGATTACCTACATTCGCGATGAGAAAGCTCCGTTGCTTGTGCTGCAGGGTGACAATGATCCGCGGGTGCCGAAAGAAGAGGCGCAGCAGGTGGTCGAGATTCTCAAGAAAGAGGGCCGCGTGGTCGATGCTCACTACTATCCCAACGAGGGCCACGGCTTCGTGAAGCGCGAGAACCAGATCGATTCTGTCCGCCGCACCATTAACTGGTTCGATCAATACCTGATGGGAAAGACGGCGGTGGCGGGGCTGTCTATTTCCGGCCAGTAAGGAAAGGCGGGGTGGCAACGAAGGCTGTCGGGGAAATCCTCTTTAAGTAGAAAAGACGTTGTACCTCCAGGACTCTCACAGGGCCGGACGCACGGCCAAGTGTGATTTCAATCACACCCTGGCCGCAGCTCCTCACGGGACAATGCCATCACAGATCGGGGATTCCGAAGAGGAGAATTCTATGGCTGAGAACAAAAGTGCTGTCGCAAATGGTTCAAATTCAGGCACCTGGACCAGCACCCAGGCCTACGTTTTGTCTGTCATCTGCCTTCTGGTAGGGGTTGCGGTCGGATATCTGGTGCGCGGCTCGGCGCCAAGCCAGCCCACAACAGCCGCAGCCGCGCAGGCTCCAGTGAATGGCATGGGAATGCAAGGGGGCGCGCCGGGCACGGGAAACGCCCAGCAGCCAACGCCCGAGCAGTTGCGGCAAATGGCCGAGACACAAGCCCAGCCGCTGCTTGCCCAGTTGAAGACCAATCCCAATAATGCGCCCTTGCTCTACCAGATTGGCAACCTGTACTACGACGCGCAGCAATATCCAGACGCTGTGAAGTACTACGAAGATTCGCTCAAGATCGATCCGAAGGAAACCGACGTTCGCACCGATCTCGGCACTGCCTATCATCTGATGGGACAGCCCGATCGCGCCATCAGCGAATACGATGAAGTTCTTAAGATCGATAGCAAGCACGCCAATGCGCTGTTCAACGAAGGCATGGTGAAGTGGCAGGACAAGATGGACATCAACGGGGCGGTCGCAGCCTGGAAGCGTTTGATCGAGACGAACCCAAATTATCCGCAGCGGAATCGCGTCGAACACCTGATCGCCGAGGCCGAGCAGCACATGAGCATGAAGCCGGGGACGAAAACCAATAAACCGGCGAACATCGCCCAATAGGAGCGCACTACGGCCACTTCCTCCGCAATGCGCTCTGACGTCGAAACCGGCAAGCCCGTAGGGAAGCGCCCGCACCGGGCGCTTCTGGTCATTGCGGCGGCGGTTCTTATTCCAGTAGTGGTCTTGGTCATTCTTGAACTGGGCTTGCGCGCTGCCGGCGTCGGATACAGCACCGATCTACTGGTTCCATGCACCGTGCGAGGCACGCCCGCGAATTGCTACAACTTGTTTTTCGCTGCGCCGTTCTTTCCCGCGGGAATGGTGCAGACTCCGCGTCTGTATTCGATTCCCGCCACCAAGACTCCGGGGACGTACCGCATTTTTGTGGTTGGCGAATCGGCCGCCATGGGCGATCCCGATTCCGCCTATGGCTTCAGCCGATATCTGGAAGTCATGCTGCGCGAGCGCTACCCCTCGGTGAAATTTGAAGTCGTGAATACGGGCAGCGTTGCCATCAACTCGCATGTCGTGCTGCCGATCACCGAGGGACTGGCTGCCCAGAAGCCCGATCTTTTCATCATCTATTCGGGGAATAACGAAGTGGTGGGGCCTTACGGCGCTGGAACGATGCTCACTTCGGCGGGCACGAGCATGGCGGTGGCGCGCGCCAGCATTTTTTACCACTCCACGCGCATCGGGCAATTCCTGACAAAATTGGGCACGCAGAAGCAGGAGTGGCGCGGCATGGAGATGTTTCTCGATAAGCAGGTTCCCGCCGATTCGGCGGCGATGAAGTACGTCTACAAAAATTACGAGGAGAACCTGCGCGAAACGATTGCGGTCGCTCGCAAGGCCGGCGCGAAAGTGATCGTCTCTACCGTTGCAACCAACCTCAGGGATTGCGCTCCATTCGCCTCGGTCCACAAACACGCCCTGAAGCCAGACGAATTGAATCGCTGGAACACGTTGGTGGAGCAAGGCGATTCTCTGGAGGCGGCCAACTCGCCAGCGGAGGCGTTGAGGCAATACCTGGAAGCCGCGAAGATTGACGACGGCTACGCGGAGCTCGAATTTCGCATCGCGCGCAGCTACGAGGCTCTGGGCGATTACAGGTCTGCGCGTGAGCATTTCTCGCGTTCCCGCGATCTGGATGCGCTCCGCTTCCGCGCCGATAGCCGGATCAATGAAATCAATCGTTCCGTGGCGGGTGCGTTTTCCGGCGGCGTTGCTCT
>DATKQB010000115.1:0-69894 GCA_035523795.1 Verrucomicrobiia bacterium
GGCCAAGCGAGAGGGGTGCAAATCGATCGCGATCCAAAACGAATCGGGCTGCGTTATCCGGTGGAAGTCGGATTAGTCGGAGACAGCCGAAACACGTTACGCGAACTGATTCCACAACTGCAGCGCAAAGAGGATCGAAAGTTTCTACAAGCGGCTCAGGCTGGAATGAAGGACTGGTGGGAGTTGATGGAGAAGCGCGCAACTCGCACCGACAAGCCGATGAAACCGCAGGTTGTGGCATGGGAATTGGGAAAGCGGTTGAGAAATGACGCCATCGTGAGTTGCGACAGCGGGACGATCGCCACCTGGTGGGCGCGGTACATTTTAGCTCGCCGTGGTCAGATGCACACTTTGTCAGGAACATTGGCGACCATGGCTCCGGGCCTTCCTTACACGATCGCGGCGCAGATCGCGTTTCCAAATCGACAATGTGTCGCTTTTGTCGGTGATGGCGGTTTTTCGATGTTGATGGCAGACTTTGTGACGGCCGTGAAGTACAAGCTGCCCATCAAGGTCGTCATCATCAAGAACAATACGCTCGGTCAGATCAAATGGGAGCAGATGGTGTTTCTGGGAAATCCGGAGTATGGAGTTGATCTGCAGCCCATCGATTTTGCGTCTTTTGCTCACGCTTGCGGAGCAGTTGGTTTTAGCGTCGAGGATCCTGGGGGATGTGGACGGACTCTCGAGGAATTTCTCGCGGCTCCCGGGCCTGCGATTCTGCAAGCGGCAGTTGATCCCTTTGAGCCACCTATGCCCGCAAAAGTGAAGACAGAACAAGCGATGCACTTTGCGGAAGCGCTGGCGCGCGGAGAGCCGAACAGAAAGAAAATCGCACTCACGACGATGTCCGATCGGGTGCGGGAAGTGATTTAGATTTACGAGCAAAGCAACGAGTGCAGCCGAGAACGGAACACTGTTCACTTGTGTTATAAGGCTGCCATGAAATCTGATGGCATCAGCAGACGGGAGTGCCTGAGAGGTGTTGGCGCATCGTTTGCGGCGACCGCGCTTGGAACGAAATTTTCCTCATCACTAAATCAAGCCGTAAATCTGAATACGGCGCCTTTGGCTGCACCACACACCGAAGGTGCGAATCGGGAACAGCGCATGCGTTGGTGGCATGCGGCCAAGTTCGGAATGTTTATCCATTGGGGGCTCTACAGCGTTCGCGGGCGCCACGAATGGGCAATGGAAGAGGAAGGCATTCCCATTAGCGAATACATGGCAATGGCACGCGAGTTTAAGCCAGCCCCCAACGCTCCCAGAGAATTTGCCCGGCTGGCGAAGGCTGCCGGACAGAAGTACATGGTCATGACGACCAAGCACCATGAAGGCTTCTGCAATTTCGACACAAAGCTCACCACTTATTGCGCAACCAAGCAAGGTCCGGGCCGTGATCTGGTTCGGGAATACGTGGAGGCGGCGCGCGCTGAGGGCCTGCGCGTGGGCTTCTACTACTCATTGATGGACTGGCATCACCCCGACGGCGCCCGTTGCGCAAACGATGAATCTGCAAGGCGCCGCTTCGTCGATTACACGCACGGGTTGATTCGCGAGCTGATGACAAACTACGGCAAGATTGACGTGCTGTGGTATGACGTGGCTTGGCCACTCGACGCCAAAGGTTGGGAGTCGGAGAAGATGAACGAGATGGTCTTCCACCTTCAGCCCGAGATCATCGTCAATAACCGCAATGAATTGCCGGGTGACTTTTCGACGCCAGAGCAGGAGATCAACCCCGAAAAAGAGGGTCGTGCCTGGGAATCGTGCATGACTCTCAATGACAGTTGGGGTTATCAGCGCGCGGACGACAATTGGAAAAGCGCCAAGACAGTCATTCGTAACCTGATTTCCTGCGCTCGCGACGGCGGCAATTACCTGCTGAACATCGGTCCGCGTGGCGATGGTTCGATTCCAGAAGAATCCGTAAGCGTGCTTCGGCAGGTAGGCGCTTGGATGAGCAGGAACGGAGAAACCATCTACCAATCTGATTCTTGCCAGCCCCGCGATTCGACCTATGCCAGCTTCACGCGATCTGGCAATACATTATTCATGCATGTACATTTCTGGCCGGGAAACACTGTTAACATGAGCGGTCTGCGAACCGGGGTTAAGTCAGTTCGCTTTTATGCCAGAGGCGAAAAGATTGCTTTTCAGCAGGACCCTTACCGGCTTCATCTCTACAACCTGCCCGAAAACGCGCCTGACGATCCTGTTACTACGATCGCGATCGAATGCGAGTCTGAGCCTGTGCAAGATGATGACTTCGTGCGGCGCGAGAAACCGCGCGATGGCGTCTAAAGCAATCGTCGCAGACTCATTTCCCTGATTGGCTCGATAGAGCAGCAGGATGGATCCCGTCGACCGATTTCTTAAGTTCATCCACAGAGGTCGGGGTGAGTTCGTACAGGGTCGGATCACTTTCGCGCTTGGCGATATAACTCGCGCCCGATTTTGAAATCTGAACTTTTTCCACTCGCTTGCCGTCGCTGGAGGTAACAGTCGCTTCGATCTCCGGCGCAGTGAAACCGGAGTCCACGAATTTGTCGGCGGATAAGTCTCGCAGGTTCGAGATAAGTGAGTTCATGCTGTCCTGGTCCATTTTCTTGCCGTTGTCCCACCAATCCTCGCCGCCGCGCGTCAGCCAAAGGGTCTTCGATCCGCTGTGGATCTCAATCCTGCTGGGGTCGGCATATCCGAAATCGAAGAGTTTCTTGTCGCGGAAGTCGTCTAGCTTCTTGTTCACCGCATCCGCTAAATCGGAGTTTATTTTGTACGCCCCGTCAACCACGCTGGATCTTGCGTAGTAAGAATCTTTGTCCTTACGAAGCTGCAGTTCTTGCGTCGACGATTCGTCGGTGAGCTTAACGCTGGCGATCGGCGTGCCCCTGGTGAATGCAGCATCCGACTCTTTGGCCGTGGTGTCGGAGCCGCTGAGATCCATGCGAGCGTCAGTAAGCTTGCTAACCAATTCGCCCACCGTATAGGTATCAGCGCGCATCGGTTTGGGCTTCAGGATTTGCCACTCATCTTTATTGCGGCCAAACTCAATGTCGCCATTCTTGCCGGTGATCTCAAGGCGGCTGATCTTGTCAGGGCTCACCGTCACGAGCCGCTTGTCGCGGAGATCGTTCAACGTTTTATCGAGGGTTGTTTTGTGATATTCGGCAATTGTGAAAACGCGTGGATCCCCGGCGAGAGCCGCATAAACCGCGCTGCCGGCAGGGGTGTTGTCACCCAGAAGCAGCTGCTGAGTCTTATTGTCTTTCTCCGATACACCGAGTTCCAGTGAGGGATGATCGAGACCATAGCGCTGCAGATCGGAACTATTCTGTTCGACCAGCCGGTCTGAGTTCAGAGAAGCAACGGTGGAGAGCATGCTCGAAACAGCGGTCTGATCAGCGCCGAGCGGCTTTGGTTCATCTATTTTCCAGTCCGAGCCAGCCTTCGTCAGCAGGATCGGCGGCGCGTCTTTCTTTTTCAGCTCCAGTTTTATGATGGAGCTTTCGTCGATTTTCAGAATCGGAGCAACGTCGGCGTCAGGCTTGGCGGCTTCGGCACTTGGCTTGCGATGATCCGACCAATAAAGAGTCCCGACGAGCGCTGCGAGTACGACAGTCGCAATAAGCAGACCACGAAACTTCATGTTTCACCCGGCCATTTCAATGAGAGTCGTTTGGGTCATCTCCGCTTCCACCACACTCCGACGCCCATGATCACCACTATGCAAGGCAACAAGAATTGACTGACGGTTCGCACCCAGATGAGCTGCGCGCCCGTCATGGTGATGCGGCGGTCCTCCGGTGGTTTCGGACGGATGGAAATCAAATCTTCATCCGAGGAGAGCCAGTTCACGGCGTTGGAAGCGAGATCGTCGTTGCCATTGAAGTCGATGAAACGATTGGCCGCCCATGTCGAGCTTCCAATCACTACGAACCGTCCCTGCGAATTCCCTTTCCCCGTGTTGTAGGTTCCGGCGGCAGCCAGAGTCAGCGGTCCTTGCTTGTTCTTGGGATCCTTCACGTTGACTTGTGGTGAACTGAGATTGTCGGTGGCGAGGCTGGTGCTGGAACTATCAAATAATTTCTGGACACTGGTCTTGTCGGTGTTTTTGATTTGCAATGATCGCGCCAGAGGAAAACCGGTCGCCGTACCGCGCATCTGTTCGACAATCGGCTGCGAAGAATAGCTGGTGACGAGAGCTACTTGCGGACCAAGGCCAGCAATTTGTCCGAGCGGATTCAGATCGAGAATGAGATCTTTATCCAGGGTTACGCCCCAGCTCGCGAGCAGATTCGCCAACTCGTCATTGTCGGCGATTTCCTCGTGGCCGAGCTTCAGCGGTGGATCCATCATGAAGAGCGCACGTCCGCCATCCTCCACGTATTTCTTAATGGCATCGACTTCCGGCTCCTGATAGTCTTTCGTCGGACCCGCTACAACCAGCGTCGTGCAGTCGCTGGGGACTTCGGCCTTGGAGAGCAGATCGACCGCTTTGGTCTCGTAGCTGTCTTTGGCAAGAAGTTCCTTGAAGCGGGAAAGCCCTTCACGATTGCTGTCATCGAGTTGGTGTTCGCCACTGCCGCTGGTGAAGCACACAGTGCGCGTAGTGCTTTTCAGATCGCGGATGAAGGCTTCGGTGATGCCTTCCTCCGTCATGCTTTTGGCCTCTTCATGTTTTGTGCCGATCTGCACGACGGCGGTACCGAAGTTCGTGACGCCGGCTTCGCGAGTGAGTTCTGGATCTTTATCCGGATCCACGTACTTCACCTTTACTTTCGGAGAGAGATTGGCGTATTGATCCAGCAAGTCCTTGCCATCGCGGAAGCTGGTGCTCTTATTGAAGTAGGTGATGGTTGCTTCCTGCTTCAGGCCTTTAACAATCTTTGCGGTTTCTTCAGACAGGCTGTAACGCTTGTTTGCAGTGGAGTCGTACGACTTGTTATAGCGGTCCGCGAGAATGTTAGCCACGACGACGGCGGCAATAACGATCAGAATATAGGTGGCCGCATACGCCGCATACTTCGTTTGTCTCGCCTTAATCCATTGGCTAGCCATTAAGATCTCCTGAAATCAGGACCTCCAGCGCAGGGATTCCATGGAACGCGCCGTGAAAAACAGTCCCAGGAAAATCAGCGTGAGAAAGAAGATTGCATCCTTGGAATCCAGTACACCTTTTTCGAAGGACTCAATGTGGCTGGAAACGGACAAGTAGGCAAGCACCCGCGCCCAAGTCGCGCTCTCATATCCGCTCACCCAGCCAAAAACGTAAAGCAGCAGGCACGCCCCGAAAGTGACTGCTCCGGCGATGATTTGATTCTTGGTGAGACTCGAAATAAACGTTCCTATCGCAAGCAGTGCCCCAGCCAGCAAAAATAATCCGAGATAACCGACCAAAAGCGGCTTCCAATCTGGGTGGCCGTACTTGAACAGGAAAGCAAAGTTGATGGCTGTGAAAAGCAGCAAGCACGCATAGAGCGCGATCGCCGCCAACCACTTCCCGAGAATGATTTCAATGTCTCGAACCGGCGAGGTGGCTAGAAGTTCGATCGTCCCAGTGCGCTTCTCTTCCGCGAAAAGCCGCATAGTGATCAGTGGTATGAAAAATAGTCCGATCACGCTCACGTTCGACAATAGCGGACGGATGATCCATTCATTCAGGTCCATAGGGAACGATTGCCCGCTCATCTGCGACTGAATGCTTTCGAAGACGAAGGCACCAAGCGCGTTCCAGAAAAAATATCCAAAGATCAGTCCGAACATGATCAGCAGGATGTAAGCTACCGGCGATACGAAGTAGCTGCGCAGTTCTTTGCGGCAGATAATCCAGACATTTCTCATCAGGCTTCGACCTCCGCTGGCATTTCCGGCTGGCTCGTCTCTTCGCTGCCAGTCAACTGCAGGAAGACTTCTTCGAGGCTCATGGCTGCGGGGCGTAGTTCGTTCAGATCCCAACCCGATTCGACAACGGCACGCGCCACATCGCCGCGAACGAAGCTACCCTTCTTGCTTTCCACTTCGAAAATGAGGCGCGCATCGACCTGCTGCTTGCAAAGAACACGGCTCACCCCGGCCACCTGCTCCAGTTTGTGTTGCACGAGTGAGGGCTCGAGAATGCCCTTGCGTCCGGCCACTTCCACGAGCACGGATTCTGCGCCGCGTGCCCGCGCCTGCAAGTTGCGCACGGAATCGGTCGCTACCAGCTTTCCTTTATTAATGATGACCACTTGCTCGCAGGTCTGCTCAACCTCCGGGAGGATGTGGGTCGAGAGGATGATCGTGTGCTCGCCTGCCAGATCTTTGATCAAGTCGCGGGTCTCGTTAATCTGCTTGGGATCCAATCCGGCGGTGGGTTCGTCAAGAATCAGGACGTCGGGATTATGGATGATGGCCTGCGCCAGTCCCACGCGTTGCCGATATCCTTTGGACAGCTTGCCGAGCAGTTTGTTTTTGACGTCTGCGATCGCGCAACGCGCGCAAACATAGTCGATTCGTTTTGCCAGCTCCGCACCTGACAGTCCTTTCAACCTCCCGACAAACTGCAGGTACTCCGACGTTGCCATCTCCGGATAGATGGGCGGCGTTTCCGGCAAATATCCGGTCCGCTTCTTCACTTCCAGTGGCTGTTCGAGGACGTCAAAACCGGCCACTGTTGCGGATCCTGACGAAGGAGGCAAAAAGCAGGTCAGCATGCGCATCGTCGTCGTCTTGCCGGCACCATTCGGACCGAGAAATCCGACGATCTGTCCTTTAGCGACCTCGAATGAGATCCGGTCGACAGCGGTCGTTCGCGCATACCTCTTGGTAAGCTCTGTAACTTTGATCATAAAAATCGTCATGGCAACGGTGAGTTACTCAACCGTTGTCCCACGCCAGAACGGTACGGGAATGATTTTTATATTAGAAACTGTGCGTTCCGAAAGTCAATTCCGCAACAGCCAATTGTTATCGTTGAATATCGTATCACGATGTATTTCTGCGTGGGACATCTCTTGTTGAATTTGCTGCATCAAATGCGCGGCATCGGCAAAGTTGGCGCTGTTGATCAGAAAAATCGAAATCCAGGGGAGATTGCGGCATACGTGGTGCCGCCATGCGTGAACGTATCAGATTTTCGTACCGAGATTGTTTCGGTTAGTGGCTGGTCAGCCCGCTGTCACTACTTACCATCAGACTGGAAACATTCACCGGCTCGAAATCCGCCAAGGTCAGGCTGGTGATACAAGACAGGTCGTTATCGTTCCAGCGGGCGTCGGGAGTGCCGATCAATCCGCCGCTGTCGCCGTTGTCGGCGAGGATGATTCCATAGTTGCGGAATGCGGTGATGATGATGGCCGCCTGCGGGTTCGTAGCTGCACAACTGGGAGTGGCAACCGAAGCCTTGAGCCTGTAAATCTCGCCTGCAGGTCCGGTCATATTGCAACTTGCGGGAGGGGAAGATTGAGAGATTTCTGATTCGACTGAAATGCTGTTTCCTGCCGAATCCTTGCAACTGCCTACGCCAGCCGTTTCCGTTCCCGGCCACACCCAGTAGTTCAACATATGATTAAGCGTGAAACGGATGGGATGCTGGATTGTTCCATTCGGCGCGGTTGGCGTCCCCGTGCCAATGACTTCGTCGGCGTTCGCCAGCAGTGGCCCAACAGGAAGACCTGCGGCATCGGATGTCCCCTCGCCTTGCTGCGTGAGATTATTCGAATTGGCATCGGGCCAAAGTGCGTTGGAGGAATCCGTCCACGGACCGTCCTCGTAGATCCCCTGCCACATCTCGTAAAGCGCGGGATTATTTCCTCCTCCTGCTTCCAAGAAGACTAGGACGTGACGGTCCCCGTTCGAATGGCTTGTGCCCTCGACTGGTGCGTATGCCGGAATCGGGCCAGAGGTGAAATACGATTGATAGACCTTGGTTGTTACGGAGACTTCTGGCTGATTGTATGGGACCTGGATGGCGGGAATACCATTCGGAAACGGCGCACCGGAATTGTTCCCGAAGAACGGCTTGACGGTCGAGGATAAGTAGCCACTGTACATCGGGGCTGCGGGCGAAGTGTCGACGGGCAAGCCAGTTGTGGCGGCATCCACGCGATGATGAAAGATAGAGCTTGATGGAAAGACTGTTGCGAGGAATGCGTTGCTGCCATTGATTGCGATGCTGATCTGCTGCGTGGCCTGATCGCTCGCGGAGTCGGTGACAATAAATTCAGGCGTGTAGGTTCCTTGCCCTCCGATTAACGCGCTGCTGACGACGCCGCTACTGGCGTTTAGAGACAGGCCCTCTGGTAATGGTGGAAAATTTGCGCTGTTGCTGACGGAGTAGCTATACGGCGGAGTTCCGCCACTGGCGACGACCGTGCACCCGGCATAGGCTGCGCCTTGCGTGCCACCTGGGCATGAGGTGGTAGTTATCGACAAAGAGCCGCCGGATGCGGTTACCGTAACTTTTGCTGTCGCGGTGGCAGAACCAGCGGTGTTGGTCGCAGTCAGCGTGTAGGTGGTCGTTGCAGCCGGGCTCATACTCGTGGAACCACTTGCAGACGTGGAAGTGAACGTCCCGGGCGTGATGGAAATACTGGTTGCCCCAGTGGTCGTCCAACCCAAAGTGCTGCTGGAACCGGAAGTGATGCTTGTCGGGTTCGCAGTGAATGAATTGATTGTCGGCTTCGCCGCAGCGTTCACGGTGAGTGTCGCCGCTGCCGTGGTTGACCCATCGGAGTTCGTGGCAGTTAGCGTGTAGGTGGTCGTTGCGGTCGGATTCACGCTGGTCGAGCCACTTGCAGACGTGGAAGTGAACGTTCCGGGAGAGATGGAAATACTGGTTGCCCCAGTGGTCGTCCAACTCAAAGTGCTGCTCGCGCCGGAATTGATTGCCGTTGGATTCGCGGTGAAAGAAGAGATTGCTGGCATCGTCGGCGAGCTTTTTACGGAGGATGAACTCACCCCGCCACAACCTGCGAGCGCCAGGCAAGCCAGTAATATGACGACTAGCGCTGCGGCCTTCGAAGACCGAACTCCGCCCGGCGTTCGCGAACTCTGCTCGAAGCTGCAATTCGACGAGCTCATCTCAATCACCACTCTATTGCCCGGTCAGTTGTGGCTCTAGCTCACCGTGGTTGTAGTCCCTCGGGCGAGGTGACTCGGCCCAAATCCCCGGGCGAATGTGTCATTCGAGCGTGTACTTTTGTGGTCTCCAGATTGGCGCACAGCGCGCAACATCATCGCGTCGCGGGCGTAAGGTTCCTGGAGGGGAGCCGTGGAAATTGGAGGGGCGCTACTTTTGGTACAACTATTAGAAATCGTACTGTCCGCCGTCTTCAGCAGTAATGCCCACGATTTCGCGCGGGATTCGTCAAAGGTTGCCTACATTCGGCCAACTGCGGGAAGGCGAAAGGAAATTGAATACGGGCAGCGCCGGTCCCGCCGCTTTGCCATGGGCCCAAGGCAGGCGATACAAGACCAGTTCCCGCGAGAGGAGATCGTATAGAGCACCGGCTTTCCATCGCTGCCAAAATGGGGAGATCATGGATGCCAACCGTTTCTCCGTAGGCCTTTTCGCTGAGCAGACGATTCTCATCTCGAGAGATATCGACCACCATGCCGCATTTACCCGGCAAACCCGCACTGATCCATCGGCTGGAAATCCCGAACTTACCCGAAGTGGCAGGTCTTGCATGCAGAATGGCGTATTTTGCATATCGAAATGCGCGCGGAGCATCTAAAGTAAGTGCATGTACAAAGTAAGAGCTTATTCCGCTGCCAGTGCGACGTCGCCGCTCGGTTCTACTACGATCGCGCGGCGCGATCCGACCGATCAAGACGTACAAATCGAAATCCTCTACTGCGGCATTTGCCATTCGGATCTTCACCAGGTCCGCAACGAGTGGAGTGGCATGCTCCCTACAGTTTATCCTTGCATCCCCGGCCACGAAATCGTGGGCCGCGTCAAGAAGGTGGGCGGCGCGGTCACCAAGTTCAGGCCCGGCGACATTGCTGCCGTTGGCTGCATGGTCGACTCGGATGGCACTTGTGCTGAGTGCAAGGCTGGTCTCGAACAGTTTTGCCCGAACGTGATCTACACGTACAACCTGCCTGACAAGCATCTGGGGGGCGTCACTTTTGGGGGCTACTCCGAAAGCATCGTCGTCGAGCAGAGATTTGTCCTGCGCGTGCCCGCGAACCTCAATCTTGCTGCGGCTGCTCCCTTGCTGTGCGCTGGAATCACCACGTATTCGCCTATGCGCCACTGGAAAGTCAACAAGGAGAAGAAGGTTGGCGTGGTCGGGCTTGGGGGATTGGGCCACATGGCTGTGAAATTTGCCCATGCGCTCGGAGCCCATGTCGTCGTCTTCTCGACTTCTCCCAAGAAGAAGGATGATGCGATGCGGCTTGGTGCGAACGAGGTCGTCATCTCACGAAATGCCGACGAAATGCAAAAGCATGCGGGCAGCTTCGATTTCATTCTCGACGCAGTTTCTGCCGAGCACGATATCAACGCGTATATCAATCTTCTGCGCCGCGACGGCAACCTCACGCTCGTGGGCGCTCCGCAAAAGCCTCTGGCCGTTGCGGCCTTCGGTCTGCTCATGGGCCGTCACAGCTTGTCGGGTTCACCTATCGGCGGGATTGCCGAAACCCAGGAGATGCTCGACTTTTGCGGCAAGCACAACATTACCGCGGATGTCGAAGTGATCCCGATCCAGAAGGTCAACGAAGCGTATGAGAGATTGCTAAAGTCGGATGTCAAATATCGTTTCTCGATTGATATGGCGTCGCTCAAATCGGAGTAACACACTGGGTCTATCTCGCCTATCCGCAGGACAAGGGAGGATACGCCATGACTAAAAAGCCCACAGCCGCCGCGACAATGATTGGCGACTTCGCGCCCAAGCTGGTCGAACTGACCGATCACGTGCTTTTTGGAGACGTTTGGGAGCGCGCGGAACTTTCCAAACGCGATCGCAGTCTCGTGACGGTTGCCGCACTGATAGCGATGAATCGACCGGATCAGTTGCGGTTTCATCTGGGCAGGGCGGTTGAGAATGGCGTGAAACAGCAGGAGTTGGTCGAGGTGATCACTCATCTTGCGTTTTACGCAGGCTGGCCCAGCGCCATGACCGCGATCATGATTGCGAAAGAGTTGTTTTCGAAGCCCTGAGAGAATCATAGGAGTGTTATGACAACGCCGATGGACAGTCTCAGAGACCGGCTTTCCACGTCTCGCGAAATTAAAATCACCGTGACCGGCAGAAAATCGGGACGTTCGATTTCTACGCCGGTATGGTTCGCATGGGATGAGGGCGCGCTTTACCTTCTGCCGGTAAACGGATCGGATACGCAGTGGTACAAGAATGTGCTGAAAAAACCGAACATGCGGATCGATGCGCGAGAAGAGGGGGCCGAAGTCGAAGCTGTGCCTGTCACCGCCGCCGAGCAGGTGTCGTCAGTGGTTGAAATGTTTCGTAAGAAGTACGGAGCGGGAGACGTGAAAAGATATTATTCGAAGTTTGACGCGGCCGTGCTTATCCACGTCGGTAAATCAGAGTAGTTCGATGAACAAACACTTTCGCTTCTCCGGTAGTACTTTTTCGCGACTGGAAGAACTGGGAGTCCGTGCCTCTGCGGTCCTACGACGAGCCGGGCTTCCCCAGGGATATGTGCATCAAGCGCGAGTTCTTCTTACCACAGAGGAACTGTTTGCTCTTTGGCATGCAGTGGGGCAAATCAGCCCCAACCCGGCGATTGGTCTGCTACTGGGCACAGAGAACAAGACGGAACGCTTTCAACCAGTGGGCCTCGCGGCGCTCTCGTCGGAGAACTTCCGAGCCGCCATCGATAAAATGGCCCGCTACAAACAGCTCACCTGCCCGGAAGAGATCTACCAGGAAAGCGACGGAGAAGAATGGAGCATTCAGTTCCGCTGGCTTCTTGCCGAAGGGGTCGAGCCCGATGTGCTTGTCGAATGCTGCTTTGCCTGGGTGCTTTCCACCGCTCGCCTCGGAACAGGTAGGCGTCTGTCGCCGCTTCGCGTGGAGTTCGCACAACCTCGATCGCATGTGAAGGTCATTGAGCGACATTTTGGCTGTTTCGTGCTGTGCGGTGCCTCCCGTAACGCAATCGTGTTTCGCGCCGCTGATGCTCAGCGCCCGTTCGTGACCCGCAATGCCGAACTTCTGGCGATGCTGGCCCCGCAGCTTGAGGAAGAGTTGAAGAGCGAGAATGGCAACGAAAATTTTGTCGAGCATGTCCGCCGAGCGATACAGCAAAAACTCACTGGTCGGCGTCCCACCATTGACGACATCGCCGCGACATTGCACGTTAGTCACCGGACTTTGCAGCGGCGCTTGCAGGATGCAGGATCCAGCTTCCAATCTGTTCTGGAAGAGTCCCGTCACCATTTGGCCCGCCATTATCTAAACAATTCCGTTCTTGAATTGAATGAAGCTGCCTACCTTCTCGGATATGAGGATGCGAACTCGTTCGTGCGCGCCTTCCGGACGTGGGAAGGGATTCCACCCGCTCGCTGGCGCGAGCAGCAGCGAGCACAGGCGGCATCATGAATCGAGTGGCGCAATTAAAGTTTCTTTAGGAGTAACGATGCAGAAACGCAAACTAGGAAAGAGCAATCTGGAAGTATCGGCCATTGGACTCGGCTGCATGGGGATGAGCTTCGGTTTCGGTCCCCCGAAAGACAAGCCGGAGATGATCTCGCTGATTCGTAAAGCCTTCGAACTCGGCGTGACATTCTTCGATACAGCGGAAGTGTATGGCCCGTTCACCAACGAAGAGCTTGTCGGTGAAGCTTTGGCTCCTTTCCGTAAGCAGGTAGTCATTGCCACCAAGTTCGGATTCAAACTCGATCCTACTACCGGGAAGCAGATCGGAGTGGACAGCCGGCCGCGGCGCATCAAGGAAGTCGCGGAGGCCTCGCTCAAGCGCTTAAGAACCGATGTGATCGATTTGTTTTACCAGCACAGAGTCGATTCCGAGGTGCCAATCGAAGATGTCGCGGGAGCAGTGAAGGAACTGATTCAGCAAGGCAAGGTCAAGCATTTCGGTCTGTCGGAAGCCGGAGTAAAGACCATCCGTCGCGCTCACGCAGTCCAACCTCTCACGGCGCTGCAAAGCGAATACTCGCTGTGGTGGAGAGAGCCAGAAGCGGAGGTCATACCCGCGCTGGAGGAACTCGGCATCGGGCTTGTTCCATTCAGTCCATTGGGTAAGGGCTTTCTGACCGGAGCGGTCAGTGAAAAAACAAAATTCGATAAAACGGATTTCCGAACGATCGTGCCTCGCTTTAGCGAAGAAAATCGCAAAGCCAATCACGCAGTAGTAGACCTGATTGCCGAGTTCGCGCAACAGAAGGGGGCGACGAATGCGCAAGTTGCACTGGCGTGGCTGCTCGCGCAGAGGCCGTGGATTGTTCCTATTCCGGGCACGACCAGACCGGATCGGTTGGAAGAGAACTTGGGGGCGGCAGCACTCGAATTGGCGCCGGAGGATCTACGGCAGCTAGAAAACGCTGCTGCAAAGATCCCGGTACAGGGCGCTCGCTATCCAGAGGAACTGCAGAAGTTAGTTGGCCGCTGATTTCTCGAAGGCAAGTGCCGAGCGCTGTCTCGACCACGACTTTTGTTTTGCATCCGTGATCAGTGTGCCTGCGCAGCAGAATTGCTGGTTTGGAAGACCGAGCTCACCAGGCTGGTGATTTCCTCCATGGCTCCGTCCAGATCCATCGTGAGGCGGGCAAGGTCCATATTGGCGAGCTTCGGATAGTTTTCCAAAAGGCATGCCCATGCGCTATCGCCGGCGAGATCAACGCCCATGGCTTCGTAATACCCATAGCCGAGATCGCGCAAGCGGCAGAGCAAATCGCTGAGATGGACGAGTGCGACCAGCGGCCGCGCCGATGAGGCGCTGCTTGGGTCGTGATGGAACTCGACCACGGCGATGACGTCAGGGGAAAACTTCCACTTCTCCGCCAGAATCTTGCCGCTTTGGCAATGCGTAAAGCCGAGATGCTCCCGCTCCAGTTCATGGAGCGGTCGATGCCGTTCCTGCGCTATCCGTACGACCGAGCCGAAGTCTTCAGAACAAACCACCGTATTGACCAGGATGCCCAGGTCATGAAGCAGGCCAGCCAGATAGGCCTTGTCCGCGTCGGGATATCCGATCAGTCGCGCTACCCGGTTGCTGACCAGGGCGCAGGCCATCGAGTGACGCCAGAAGCCGAGAGCGTCCATAGCCCAGAGTTTGGGACTTACGATCTGGTTCAGGCAGCAGCCCAGCACGATTGCCCCGATTCGCTTGATCCCCAAGGCAAGCACTGCGCCGCGCACGCTTTCTGAATTGCGCCTGCCAAACAGAGGCGAGTTCGCCATGCGCAGACACTGGGCGGCAATGGTCGAATCGTAAGAAACCAACTCGACAACCTTGTCCAGAGGGACTTGTTCGGGAGCTTGCCGCAACAACTCGGTGAGTGGCTGCACGATACTCGGAACGGTCGGCATCGCTTCCATGGCGTCGATACGCGGACGGATTTCCTCGAGCCTGTTCATCGCGTGCCTCCAGCGCTGTAGCCGACCGGCAGCTTCCAGTAGCCAATCGCCCCGGGAAAGTGCACCAGGTGAAAGCGATCGTCAACCTGGTAAAGCGACTCGGCATGACCCAGGAAAAGATATCCGCCGGGCAGAAGATTGGCGTGGAAGTGCTGCATCACTTTGCGTTTCGAAGCAAGGTCGAAGTAGATCAAGACGTTGCAGCAAAAGATCAGGTCCATACCCTTGAGGAACGTCATCCTGCTGTCGTCATTGAGATTGACGCGGTCGAAACGAACGATCGCTTTCAGCTCTTCGCCGACCTGCAGGCGGTTCGCATCGTACGGTTTGAAATACTTACGCCGCAGCAGGTCGGAGGTGCTGCGTAATGCGTACTCTCCGTAGATTCCCGCCTTCGCCGTGACCAGCGAGTTGTCGTTCAAGTCGGTGGCAAGAATGTCAAAGGTCCATCCTGCCAGCAGCTTTTCTTTCTCTTCCAGCAAAAACATGGCCAGCGTATAGGGCTCTTCGCCCGTGGAGCATCCCGCGCTCCACAGATGCAGCCGCTTAAACCCCAGAGCGCTCTTGGCCTGGATGATCTGCGGCAGGACGACGTTGCGCAATGCCTCGAGTTGCTGCGGGCTGCGGAACATGTAGGTTTCGCCAATGGTGATTTCGTTCAGCAGCAGCCGAAGTTCAGCTTCGCGACTGCCGCGGACGGTAAGCTGTTCCAGATATTCCGAAGGTGTAGCGACCTTGATGACATCCATGCGCCGGGCGCAGCGCGAAGCCAGAAGATAAAGTTTTTCGTCCGGATGATAAATGCCGGAGATCTGATAGATCAGATCGCGGATGCGCAGGTATGCGGGATCTTTAAGATCCTGGATTTCGTTTTTGGCGAACGCCTTGGCAGTTCCGCTTTCCACGATCGAACGCACTTTCCCTTTCTCAAGCCGACGGCTCGGTTATCCGTGAATCGTCGCCTGCAGCGCGGCGCTGCGGCTGCGGGCGGACGCCACTCTTTGGACAATCTCCGTACTCATCTGGCTCAACGGGCAGATCTTGTCGGCAAGACCGGCACCGACCACGGCGCCCGGCATTCCCCAAACCACAGAAGAGGCTTCATCCTGCACCAGAATTTCGCCGCCTGCTTCGCGAATGTGGGCCGCTCCCCGCGCCCCATCCGAGCCCATGCCGGTCATGACCACGGCAAGCACGTTGGCGCCATAGGTCCGGGCGACGGAACGGAACAGTACGTCCACCGCCGGGCGGCAGGAATTCTCAGGCGGTTCCTGGTTGAGGCTGAGAATGACTCCCGTTCCTTTTTTCGCGAGGGTCAGATGATAGTCTCCTCGCGCGATCCAAACCTGGCCTGCTTTCAGCAGTTCGCCCGACTCGGCTTCTTTCACGGCAAGTTTCGAATTGGAATGCAGCCGTTCAGCGAGCAAACGCGTGAACAGCGGCGGCATGTGCTGCACAATGACGACTGGCACGGCGAAATCTTCCGGTAAATGAGGAATCACCTCGGCCAAGGCGTTGGGGCCACCGGTGGAGGTTCCAATGGCCAGAATGTCAATCGCGGGCGGCGGGCTCGTTCTGCGCTTCAGCCGTGGCGTCGGGGGAACCGGAGCGCTATGCGCACGCGCGCGCCCCGTGAGCGAGCGAATCTTGAGCAGCAGATCCCCGCGAACCTGTTCCATGGCAGTGGCAAGGCTCTCGCTGTTGGTTGGCTTGGTCATGTAGTCGGACGCGCCGAGCGATAGAGCTTCCAGCGTAATCGCCGCTCCCCGCTCCGTCAGCGTGCTGAACATGATGACGGGAAGTTTGGGATAGAGCCGGCGGATTTCCGCCAAGGTCTGAATTCCGTTCAACCCAGGCATTTCGATATCAAGTGTGATGATGTCGGGATTGATCTGGGGAATCTTCGCCAGCGCGATCGCTCCGCTGGAGGCTGTGCCGGCTACCTGCACCTCCCCGCTCGAAGACAGAGCTTCGCAGAGCAGCTTGCGAACCACCACCGAATCATCAACGATCAGAACGCGAGCGGGAAGCATGGAATTGTTTCCTCAACAGGTGGAAGGAAGGATTTCCCTTGCCTCCCACCGGGGTGAGCCTAGGCTCCTGCCTGCGCGGTCCGGGTTTTTGTCGCCGGCGAGTCTAGTCGCGCGTCTCCGTCGATCTTGAAGCGGGAAACCAGTTCGCGGAGTTCCGTCGACATCTTCGCCAAAGCCTGTGACGCCCGCAGCGAGTCGTTCGCGCCGTGACTGGTGCTCTTGGCCGCGTCGGCGACTCCGCTGATATTTTTGGTGATCTCCCCGGATCCCTTCGCCGCCTCGCCCACGTTGCGCGCCATTTCGTTGGTCGTAGCATTCTGTTCCTCGACCGCCGTGGCAATCGTGTTGGAGATATCGTTCACCTGCTTGATCACCTGACTGATCTGGCCAATCGCTGTCACTGCGCCCTTGGTATCGCCCTGAATGGCTTCGATCTTGCGACTGATGTCTTCGGTCGCTTTCGCCGTCTGCTTGGCCAGTTCTTTGACTTCGTTCGCCACCACCGCGAATCCTTTTCCGGCTTCGCCGGCGCGCGCGGCTTCGATGGTGGCATTCAAAGCCAGCAGGTTCGTCTGCTGCGCAATCGAAGTGATGACCTTGATCACCTGCCCGATCTCGGTCGAGGATTCGCCCAGCTTGGTCACGATCTGGTTGGTTTCCTCAGCCACCTTAACGGCCGCGGTGGCGACCTTCGCCGATTCATGGGCGTTTTTGGCGATCTCCTTGATACTGGCGCTCATCTCTTCGGTTCCCGTCGCCACAGTTTGCAGATTCTTGTCGACCTGCTCCGCACTGGCGGAAACCAGGTTGGCTTGCGCCGAGGTCTCCTCGGCGTTGGCGCTCATCTGCTGGCTGGTAGCCGTGAGTTCTTCCGACGCGGACGACAGCGAACCAGCATTCTCGGCAATGGAACGCATGCTGCTCCCCAGGGCGTCCGTCATCGCGTTGATATCGTTCTTGATGTCGGCGTGATCACCCTGATAGTTGCCGGTAACTTGGGCGGTGAGATCGCCGGCGGCAATTCTTTTCAACACCGCTCCAGCTTCCTGCACCGGTCCGATGACCGCATCCAGCGTCTGGTTGACGCCTTCGACTACCTTGCGATAGTCGCCCTTGTGTTTGGAGGCGTCGGCCCGGGTAGAGAGCTTGCCTTCCACCGACGCCTTGGAAAGCATGCCGGCATCGGCAATTAACGCCTGAATGTTCGACATCAGGGCGATCAGGGATGGAACCAATTCATCCTGCTCGGACCTGCGGATGATTTTGTTGTATTCGGCAAGATCTTCCAGGTTGCCCGCGGCAACTTTCTTGAGAGAGCTAACCAGGTGGATGATGCGATCCTGCGCATCGTTGATTCCCGCAGCCAGCTCCGCAAAAATTCCTACATAGCTGCCCTTCATGCGCCGGGTGAGGTCGTTCACCGCCATCCGCTTCGTGATGTCGGTGCCTTCACGCAAGCCGGCTAGCCCATCGATGCAGGCATTCAAGTTATTCTTGATGACATTGAAGTCGCCGTTGTAGTTGTCGGTAATCTTGGGAGGGATGATGCCCTTGCTGATCTTATCGACGTAGTCGGCAGCGACATTCAGCGGGCCGATGACCGCATCCAGCGTAGTGTTGACGCCCTCCACAACCTTGCGGAACTCGCCGTGGTGCCGGTTCACGTCGGCGCGAGTGGAGAGCTTGCCCGCGGTGGCCGCCTCGGTCAGCATGGCAGCGTCGGCCAGCATGGCGATGAGCGCCAATTTCTGCGCAGTGACATCCGTTGCATACTTGACCACTTTAAAAGGCCTGCCGTTAAGGTCGAGGATCGGGTTATAGGAAGCTTCGATCCAGACTTCCTTTCCACCCTTGCCGATACGCTTGTATTGCGCCGCCTGATATTCCCCGCGGTTCAGTTTCTCCCAGAACTCCCTGTACGCCGGGCTGTTGCGGAAGCTCTCCTCGACAAAGATGCTGTGATGCTTGCCCCGGATTTCGTCCAAGGTGTAACCAAGGGCCTTCAGAAAGTTGTCGTTAGCGGTGCGGATGGTGCCGTCCATGTTGAACTCGATCACCGCCTGCGACTTGCTGATGGCCGAAATCTGTCCGGCGCGGTCAGCGTTCTGCAGCTTCTGCTGGGTCACTTCAGTGGCAAATTTGACCACTTTGAGGGGCTTGCCGTTTGAGTCGAGGATTGGATTATAAGAGCCCTGAATCCATACTTCTTTGCCACCGTTTCCAATGCGTTTCATCTCATCGGCGATATACACGCCGCGGTTCAGCTTCGCCCAGAATTCCTTGTACTCTCCGCTCCGGCGGTACTCTTCGTCGACAAACATGCTGTGGTGCTTGCCTTTGATTTCGGCCAAGCTGTAGCCGAGCGCCTTCAGGAAGTTGTCATTGGCGGTGATGACCGTGCCGTCCATGTTGAACTCGATCACTGCCTGGGATTTGCCGATGGCGGCAACCTGGGCCTCGTAGTCCTTGTTGATCGCCTCCAATCGCAGCTTCTCGGTGACCACGTCCCAGGTCACCATCGTGCCGCTGTAACTGCCTTGCGGGTCATAGATGGGAATGGAGATCAGGCTCAAGGTTTCCGGGCCGAGCTGAAGGTGAACCTCCTGCGAAGGATTGCCGGAATCGCTCAGGAGTCGCCGCACGCGGCCTGGATCCTTGTGAAAGATGTCGATGGATTTGCCGATTACTTCGTCCACCTTACATGGCAGCAAGTGTGCAATCTTGCCCAGAGTCTTGCGGGAGGCGGCGTTCATATAGCGAATGACGAAATCGCCATCCACCCGCATGACGTTGATAGGCGCATCCTCCAGCATCTGCTGGAACAGAGGGAGATCATTGTGGTTGGCGGCTCGGCCGGGGGTGCTGCTGGCGGTACGTTTCATCGTTTTCTCCTCTAGATAATCCCAATAGAATTCCCAATCTCGATGTGTCACTGAATTCGTTTTGCCGGGTTACGGGGAATCAATTCACCGCGCGGCCGTTTACCATGTCACCGACCGCCCGCTCGGTATCCAGCACCAGCAGCAGCCGCTCCTGCAATTTGTAGACGCCGCGTACCAACTCGCGCGCCTGGCCGTCGAGGGTTTCCGGCGGAGCTTCCAGCTTCTCTTCTTCGGCTTCCAGCACGTCACCAATCTCGTCGACCAGAAAGCTGACCGCGCCATCCTCGGTGCGCACCACCACATTCATCGGAAGCTGCGAATCCGGACGGTCGGGCATGCCAATCCGCCGGCGCAGATCGATTGCCATAACGATCTGGCCGCGCAAGTTAATGAGTCCGCGGATTACCGCCGGGACCAGCGGCACGCGCGTCATCTCCTGGTAGCGAATCACCTCTTGCACCTTTTCGACCGGCACGCCAAAAAACTGGTCTTCCAGAAAGAACGTGCAGAACTGTTGTGTCTTGGCCATGTCCCTCTCTTTCAGGCATTACCGACTGGCAGCGACTGACTGGTTGCAGCGGCGGCGATCAAGCCGGGTACGTCCAGGATGTCGGTGACCCGCTTTTGAATTACCGCCGAGCCCAGCAATCCTTTGCGCCCGCTCTGGGTCTGCATAACGAACGCTTCTTCGACGATGTCGAGGATGCGGTCGACCACCAGTCCAATGCTGCGGCCTTCGTGGGTGTAAACCACGACGTGCAGTGATTCCTGCTCGATTGCCGCCGACCGCTCTCCCAGCACCTCGGAAACCCGCACCAGCGGCATGATCTGGCCGCGGTACTGGACCACCTCTTGCTCGGCAGCCACCTCGACGGTCTCTGGACCGAATTCTTCCAGCCGCGCCACCAGACTGAGATCAACCGCCATTCTTCCCTTTTTGCCGTACTGAAACAGCAGGACCGCGTTTCGTCGACTGGCGCCGGCGCCTTGATGCTTGCCGTCTTTTTCGAGAATGGTCTGCTCCCGCGATTGGCTGACCACGTTGGCGCGCTGTGCCAGGCCCAGCACATCGAGGATTAGCGCCACTTTGCCGTCTCCCATAATGGTGGCCCCGGCATAGGTGTTGATGCTCTTGAGCTGCTTGCTCAGCGGCTTCACCACAATTTCTTCGGTGTCGTTGATTTCGTCGACGATCAGGCCGAAGGGGTGATCGTCGGCGCGCAGCACGACGATGTTGACGCCGGCGTTTTCCGCGCGGGTATGAGCCAATGTATTTTCTGTCTCGGGCTCAGCCTTGAGCTCCCGATTGAGATACACCAGGGGCAGGAGCTTGCCCCGCAAGCGGTGCACCGGAGCGCCGTGGACCAACTCCAGGCCCTTGTGCGCCTGCTCTCCCTCCAGGCGCACCAGTTCGAGAAGACTGACCTGCGGGATGGCGTAGCGGTCGCCAGCCGTGGTTACGATCAGGGCCGGAATAATGGCCAGGGTCAGCGGAATCTTCATGCGCACGGTTGAACCTTG
This sequence comes from Verrucomicrobiia bacterium, assembly GCA_035523795.1. Lineage (GTDB taxonomy): Bacteria > Acidobacteriota > Terriglobia > Terriglobales > Acidobacteriaceae > Sulfotelmatobacter. Next base: position 20,992 of record DATKQB010000115.1, read on the forward strand.
TCCGGGCGTGGACTGCAGATCGACGGTGCCCCCGATTTTTTCGATGTTGGTCTTCACCACGTCCATGCCCACGCCGCGGCCGGAAACATTGGTGACCTTTTCCGCCGTGGAAAGGCCGGGCAGAAAAATGAGGTTGGCGATCTCGCGCTCGGTCATGCGCGCCGCCTGGTCAGAGGAGATCAGTCCTTTCTGCTGAGCCTGGTTGCGGATCTTTTCATAGTGCAGTCCCGCGCCATCGTCAGTAATCTCGATGTTGACTTGTCCGCCTTCGTGAAAGGCGCGCAGGAACAGCAGGCCTTCGGGATTTTTCCCTGCTGCCCGGCGCACCTCGGGAGCCTCAATGCCGTGATCGACGGCGTTGCGTACCAGATGCGTGAGCGGGTCTTTAATCGCCTCGATAATGGTTTTGTCGAGCTCCGTCTCTTTGCCTTCCATCTCAATGCGCACCTGCTTGCCGAAGCTAATAGCGATGTCGCGCACGACGCGCGGGAATTTGGCCCAGATATTGCCGATGGGCTGCATCCGCGTCTTCATGACGCCTTCTTGGAGTTCGGTGGTCAGAAGGTTGAGCCGCTGGCTGGTGCCCAGAAGTTCGCTGTCCTCGGTGGAATTCGCGTGCTGCACGATCTGATTGCGCAGCAGCACCAGTTCGCCCATGCGGTTCATAAGCCGGTCGAGCTGCGCGACATCCACTCGAATGGTGCTGTCGCTGGCGTTCTGTCCGCGCGCCTGCTGCACGTTGAGCGCGTCGACGATATCGCGCGGCTGCACTACGCCTTTTTCCACCAGGATCTCCCCCACGTGCCGGGGATCGCCGGTACTCTGCTGTTCGAGTGCCTGGTGGACATCGCTGATTTTGACCTTGCCTTGCTCGACCAGAATGTCGCCCAGAGGCACTGCATTGGTCCCGGTAGCTTCAGAGGTCCGCCCTTGTGGTGGTGCGGACGACGCGGCCGGGGCTTCCTTCGCCTCTGTCTCGAGCAAGCCAGTCAAAGTCTGAATCAGCTGCTCGTCATTGCGTTCTCCGTCATCGCCTTTGGCTTCGATGTGCGCCAGCATCTGCCGAACCGCGTCCACCATGGAAAGCAGGGCGGTGGTGATCTCCGGCGTCAACTGCAGCCGGCCATCGCGCAAGCGTGCCAGCAGACTTTCCCCGGCATGGGCTACTGCTTCCAGCCGATTGAACGCCAGAAAGCCTGACGTGCCTTTGATGGTATGAATCGTGCGAAAAATGCTCGCCAAAACGTCGCAATTGCCGGGGTCCTTCTCAAGCGCGATGAGATCCTGGTCAAGGCGATCCAGATTTTCGTAACTTTCAATGAGAAATTCCTTAACAATCTCTGTGTCACTCATAAAGCCAAGCCTTCCGTCAGGCGTAACGCATGGGGATGACATTTCTCAACGGCTGAGTTCTTTTCCAAGTCGCTCATGCCGCGCTGTGCGCCTGGGTTTCGTGTCTCTGGCATGTTGGGAGCTGGCGCCATGTCATCGCTTTGCAGTCTCATGCACGTTGTCTTTTATCGTCGTCAGCGGCCAAGACTTTATCCGGCTCCATCCCGCATAAGAGCGCGTTTACTTTGCACGCGCGACAACGTTGCTGTTCTGCAGATGACTTGCCGAGGAGTCTCGATGGAATTCACGAAAGGTCGTAGAACAGGAAGCTCGTGGAGGAAGCGAAGAAGGGAAGTGCGGAATTTTCTTCTTCGAGCACTCAGCTTGAACGGAACTGCCTCGATCCAACTCGGAGCCGAAACGGCTGACCTTGCAGCACCGCGCGACGTCTCAGTCGAGCACCTTGCGGAAGCGCAGCACGCTCAGACTGAGTAGCGCCGTGGCCAGTATCGCCATTCCCGCAAATTGCGGCCACAGTAGATCGTACCCGATGCCCTTCAAATACACGCCACGCAACACGATCAGGAAATAACGCAAGGGACTCAGGAAGGTACTGATCTGCAGCCATTCGGGCATCGTACTGATCGGAAAGCCGAATCCAGAAAACACGATGGCGGGCATAATGAAGAAGAATGATGTGACCATCGCCTGCTGCTGCGTCGCAGATACCGTCGAAATCAGCAGGCCAATGCCCAGCATGCAAAGCAGAAAGAGCACAGTCCCCGCGAGGAGAACCGGGACTGAGCCGCGCAGAGGAATCTGAAACCAGAACGTTCCCAGCGTCGCGATAAGCGCGACATCGGCGAGTCCGATCAGAAAAAATGGCAGGGTTTTGCCAAGGATAAATTCCACCGGCCGGATGGGCGTCACCATGATCTGCTCCAGCGTGCCTACTTCGCGCTCGCGGACGATGGCAAATGCCGTCAAGTTGATGACGACAATCATGGTGAGGCTTCCGATAACGCCGGGGACGAAGAACCAACGGCTGTGCAAATTGGTGTTGTACCAGGGGCGCTGTTCGAGCGTCACACTCGGAGTGAATGCGGCGAGTTGCGGCGCGCTGCGCTGCATGTGATCTTTCTGGTAATCGGCGGCAAAACGGGCTCCAATCTGGTTGAGATAGCCGAGCGCGATCAGAGCTGTGTTGGAGTTGGTCGCGTCCACGATCGCCTGCACTCGCGCCGTCTGACCTTTGCGAAACTCTTGCGCAAATCCGGCATCGATGCGCAATGCCAGCATGGCATCGCCGCGATCAATTAAATCGCGCAACTGCTCGGGATTGTCCAAACGCCTTTGCAGATCGAAGTACGGTGTCGCTCCTAGGCGGGAAATCAGCTCACGGCTTTGCTGGCTGTTGTCATAATCGAGAACTACCGTCGGGACGTGGCGGATCTCGTAGGTCGCGGCGTATCCGAAGATCACCATCTGGATCAGCGGCGGCCCAAACAGCACGAAGCGCGTGCGCTTGTCGCGGAAGACCTGGATGAACTCCTTGATCAGCATTTGCTTGAGTCGTCCAATCATCGTTTTATCCTCATGCCAGTCTTTTGTGGAACGCCCGCGTTGCGATCAATGCCAGCGCCACGGAAAAAATCGCCAGGGGCAGCAACTGGCCGTAGAGCATCAGCGCCGGCGTGCCTTTTAAGAAAATGTCTTTGAGAATAGTCGTGTAATACCGCGCCGGCACGATGTGCGTGACCACTTGGATCGGCTTCGGCATCTGCTCGATCGAGAACAAGAATCCCGAGAGCAGAAACGATGGCAGAAACGCGATCATCAAAGCCATCTGGCTTGCCGCGAGTTGATTCTTGGCCACTACAGAAACGAAAAATCCGATCGAAAGCACTACCACCAGAAACAGCGCTGTACTGGCGAGCAAGGTCATGAAGCTGCCTCGGAACGGCACTTGAAACCATAGAATCGCCATCAGCGCGCAGATCAGCGCCGCCACCATCCCCATCACAAAATAGGGAAGCAGCTTGCCGAAAAGAATTTCGAGCGGCGTGACCGGGGTCGAGACCAGTTGTTCCATCGTTCCGCGTTCCCACTCGCGCGCGATTGTCAGGGAGGTGAGGAATGCTCCGATTACTGCCATCACCAAGGCCAGCACTCCGGGCAGGATAAATGCGCGGCTTTCCAGATTCTCATTGAACCAGGTGCGCGCCTCGATGCTGATGGGCGGCGCAGGAGATCCCCGCCCAAGTCTCTCCGACCAATCGCTCAGAACGCCCGCCGAATATCCCTGCACGACTGCTTGCGCATAACCGATGATCACATTCGCTGTGTTGTCGTCGGTAGCATCAACGATGGCTTGAATGGGGACATTCTGACCATTGTGCAGTCGCCCAGAAAAATCCCACGGAATGACAATCCCAATCTTCGCTTCTCCGCGGTCGATGGATTCGACGAGTTGGGGATAACTATTGGCCGCGCGAATGATGTGGAAATATTCGCTCGCCTGAAAATGCTTCAGCAGATCCTGGCTCTGCTGACTGCCTTCGCGGTCATACACGCACACCGGAAGGTGCTTCAAATCGAGGCTCACGCCATATCCGAAGAGCAGCACAAGGATCAGCGGCATCATCAGCACGATGACGAGGCTTCTTGGGTCGCGCTGGATCTGTATTGCCTCTTTGCGAGCGACCGCTAATAGCCGTCTGCAATTCATTGCTCCGCACTCCGCGTGTCGGCGCCCTGGTTCGTGGTGAGCGCAACGAAAACGTCTTCCAGGCTGGGACGAATCGGCTGCATGCTCGAAACCTGGATTCCATGCTCCTGCAAGAATCTCTGCAGTTCCGCAACGCGCGATCCTCCCGGCTTAACCACAAGGTGTAACGAACTGCCATAGATCGCGACATCGAGAACTCCCGGCGCCGCGGCCAGCACTTCCAGAGCCTGCGCCAGCGGTTCGCATGTCACCGAGAGCAGTTCTCCTTTGAGCGAACGTTGTTTCAATTCGCTCGGAGTGCCGAGCGCAACCATCTTGCCGCGGAAGATCAGCGCCAGCCGGTTGCAATATTCCGCCTCTTCCATGTAGTGAGTCGAGACGAAGACAGTGACGCCCTCAGCCGCCATGTGATGAATCAGTTCCCAGAATTGCCGGCGAGAAATGGGATCGACTCCCGACGTGGGCTCGTCGAGAAAAACCACTGGCGGCTTGTGCAAGACCGCGCAGCCCAGAGCCAGCCGCTGCTTCCATCCGCCCGGCAGTTCCGCCGTGATGGAGTTTTCGCGTCCCGTAAGGTTCGCCATCTCCAGCGCCCACGCGATCCGATTGGCGACAGCATCCGCGGGCACGCTGTACAGTCCGGCGAACAGGCGCAGGTTCTCGATCACTTTCAGATCGTTATACAAAGAGAATTTCTGCGACATGTAGCCGATGCTTTGCCGCACCGACTCGGGCTTGTGCGCCACGTCGAACCCGGCGACGGTGGCTTGCCCCGCACTTGGCCGCAGCAGCCCGCAGAGCATGCGGATGGTCGTCGATTTCCCCGCGCCATTCGGCCCGAGAAATCCGAAAACTTCGCCTTGGCGCACATCAAGATTCAATCGATCGACAGCCACGAATTTCCCAAAACGCTTTACCAGATCGCGGATCACGACGGAATTCTCAGAACCGTTCGTCATGCTTCGCCCTTCCGCGTGACCGTGTCGACAAACAAGTCTTCGATACTGGGTGACGTGATTACTAAGTCGTCGAAGGGAACGCCGGCAGAGGCGAGTCGTGACTTGAACTCGGCAATGCGCCGTTGCGCCTCATCCACCACAGCGTGCACGCCGTCTCCTGTCAGCACCAGCGCTGAGATCCCCTGAGCATCGCTAAGGACATCACGCACTCCGCGCGGCTCCGCCGAACTGACCGCGATAACGTCCTTGCCGAGACGCCGCTTCAGTTGTCCAGGCTCGTCGCAGAGAAGCAGTTTGCCGCGATCGAGCAGCGCAACACGATGGCAGCGCTCTGCCTCATCGAGGTATGCGGTAGAGGTAACGATGGTGACGCCCTCGAGCGCCAGTTCGTAAAGAATTTTCCAAAAATCGCGGCGGGACACGGGATCGACTCCCGTGGTGGGCTCATCCAGCAGAATCACTTTCGGAGTGTGAATCAGCGCACACGCCAATCCCAGCTTTTGCTTCATCCCGCCGGAAAGCTTGCCCGCCAGACGCTTGCGGAATTCGCCCATTCCTGCCGCTGCAAGCAGCTTTACCGACTGTTGTTCGCGGATGGCCCGCTTTACTCCGAACAGATCGGCATAAAACTCTATGTTTTCGTCGACGGTGAGATCTTCATACAGTCCGAAGCGTTGCGGCATGTAGCTCAGCGCGTTCTTGGCTCGTTCCGGATCGCGCAGCACATCGCCGCCCTCCATCGTCACCGATCCGCCGTCTGCGCCAAGTACGCCTGCCAGCATGCGGAGCGTAGTCGTTTTGCCGGCGCCGTCGGGACCAACCAGACCAAAGATCTCGCCATGCCGCACATCGAAGGTCAATTGATCGACGGCGATGATCGGGCCAAAGCGCTTAGTGAGGTTCGAGACGGAGATGCTGATCGGGGAGGGCATGAGGCGACCTACTGCCATGGGACGTAGACGTCTGCGGGCATCCCCGGCTTGAGCTCATGATTTGTGTTGTCGATATCGACCTTGACTCGATAAACCAGCGTCACCCGTTCTTCGTTGGTCTGCACGCTTTTTGGCGTGAACTCCGCCTCCGACGATACAAAAGAAACGCGTCCGCGATAGCGCTTGCCCGGATACGTATCGGTGCCAACGCTGACTTCCTGCCCCCACTTGATCCGCGCCAGATCTGTTTCCGGTACATACACGCGCACCCAAATGTGATCGAGGTCCGCCAGCGTATATACGGGAGTTCCGGGCGAAACGACCTCACCGAGTTCGGCCTCGCGCACCAGAATTACTCCCGAAAGCGGCGCGTTCAACGTCGTATAGTCCAGCCGCACCTGCGACATCTCGACGTTCTCATGCGCTTGCCGAAGATTGGCGCGATCTACCGCAATTTCCTCCTTGCGCGTGCCCTCGACCAGTTCGTTGTAAATTTCCTGCTGGCGCTGGTAAGTAGCTTTGGCGCGCACCACATTAGTCTCAGCCTGATCGCGTGTTTGACCAGGAACCTCATCCTTGGCGTAGAGGTCGTTGTAGCGAGTCAGATCTTTTGTTTTTTGATCGAGATCCGCTTTGGCGTCGAGCAGAGCCTCATGAGCCGCCTCGATCTCCTGTGTGCGAGTGCCCGCGAGAGCGAGCTTGAGTTGGTCGTCGCGAACATGAACACTCGCGCGGTCGACCGCGACGGCTTGACGATAATCATCGTTGTCGAGCCGGGCCAGCAACTGTCCGGCTTGCACCGCCTGACCTTCCTCCACCGGAAGCGCAACGATCCTGCCCATTACCTTGAAGCTGACCAGGCTCTCGTGCGCCTCCACATTGCCGGAAAGCTTCATTTCATGCGGCTGGTCTGCCTTGCCAGACCAACGTGGATAGAAAAGTACCCCCGCGGCGATTATTCCCAACAGCAGGACGATTGGAATGATGCGTTTCATCGATGTGCCAATCTTGGCTATGCCAATCATGGATGTGCCAATCCTTTCTCCTGAGTTGCGCCGGTCGGACTTACGTCGACATACTTCCGATAAGTTCCTTCAGTCGCTCCCAGCGCGCGGGCCAGCGCCAGCGCGGCATCGGAGTGGCGCGCCAGCGCGGCGATGTGATCGTCTTCCGCCGACTGCAACGAGGTTTGCGCCGTGATCACTTCGATGTTGTCTGTCAATCCGTTCTTGAAACGGTCTCGCGCCAGATCCAGTTCCCGCTGGGCCAGATCGAGGCCAGACTGGGTGACGCTGACCTGCTGCGCGGCCGACTGCAGATCGAGAGCTGCCTTTCGCACATCCTGCTCAATGCCACGTTCGAGATCGGCGATCTGGCTGTCGATGCGCTCCACCTGGCTGGCCAGTTCTTTTTTTTCGCCGCTCCGGTCGCGATCGAATACGTCAATCGAGATCACGCCTTCGATCAGTCCGATGCCAGGCATCGTTCCGTAACTGCGGCCGAGAGCTCCGTAATTGCCATCGACTGAGAATTTCGGCAGATAGCGCGCCCGCGATGCTCTTTGTTGTTCGAGCACAGCCTCGCGCTGCGACATCAGCGAACGATAGTCGGAACGACTCTTCAGCGCCGCCGTAATCGCCTCATCCAGGTCGGGCAACTCGACGGCTTTAAATTCCAGTTTCTCGGCAAGTTCGAGTGGCTCACCGGGACGTATGCCCAGATAGCGTTCGAGGTTCAGGATGCTGGTTTCGTAGTTATCGCGAGCAACGAGCAGGGTCTGTTGGTCGCGCTGCAACTGCACCTGTTCGCGAACCACATCGACCGCAGTCGCCAACCCGGCGCTGTGCTGATCCTGCGCCAACTTCAGTAACGCCTCGGAGGTCGTAACGCGCGCTTCATCTGCCTCGACTTGTGCTTGCGCTGCCTCCGCTTCGAAATAGAGTCCACCCGCCTGCCGGATCACCAGGTCGCGGGTGTCCTGATAGGTGAGCGAAGCCGCTACCTGCTGCCGTTCGCTGGATTTCCAAGTGTGGTAGGCCTGCCGATCGATAATCGCCTGGCTGGCGAAGACGCGATAGTCGTAGTTCGAGAAGGGACCAACAACGGCGGGAATGGGCAAGCCCGGCATCGAGAGCCCCAGCGCCTGCAGGTTGCGATTCTGGAAGCTGGTGACGTGGTCCGCGGTGATGCGTGGCAGCAGAGGCGACGATGCGCGTTCACGAGCGCCGTCAGCCTCCACGCGCTGCGTGTTTGCCACTCGCACTCCCAGATTTGCTTTCAAAGCCTGAGTGATCGCATCCTCGAGCGTGAGGTGTAGCGGCGTCACCTGATTTTGTGCCTCTGCCAAAATTCCGCCGCTCAACAGCAGCATTAGAACAACCGCTGTACATCTCATTTCGACCGCTCTCCTCTCGCGGTTGCAACATCCCAAAAATCCTGAAATGTGCGTTCGAGCCAGGGAGCCACTTCTCCGTGCGGCCGTATCGACCAGAGCAAAAGCGTTCCGAGAACGCTGCGCTGGAATGTCATTGCCAGTTCGACCGGCCGGCGGTCGCTGCGAATCTCGCCGCGCTCTTGTCCAAGCTTGATGATTTTGGCTAAGGTCTTGCGGCCGCGTGCCATGGTCTCGCCGGTGAATTGCCTTACGTCGTCGCTGGTAACAAACGTTGCCAAAAGGCTGCGCGTCAGAGGCGCGCTCTTTGTCGGTTCTTCGGCGATGGCATGAATCAGCCGCTGCAGCACGTCGTGTGCGGACCGCCCTCCTGCCTGGGCTTCCTCCAACGCTTGATTGACCTTTCCGATTTGTTTTTCAGAAAGAACCATCAGCACGTGTTGCTTAGTGGGGAAATAGTTGAAGAATGTGCCCTGGCCAACATCGGCCGCTTCCGTGATCGCCTCGGTGCTGGTGTCAAAAAAGCCGCGTTCGGCGAAAAGTTCCATCGCCGCTCGGTAGAGTTTTTCCCGTGTTTCCGCGCGGCGCCGCTCGCGGCGTCCCGGCCCTGAGGTTTTTCGCAGCGGAAGCATGCCCGGCTTTTTCATAAAATAGAGTAATGCTCAAACATGAGTAATACTCAATAATGTACGATTTGTCAAGTTACGTAAGATTCGATCAGGGGTCGCACAAATTTGTTTCGAGGCGAAATCCGGCCAGGAATCTGGCTAATCGCCGGTTTTACTTGGCAGGAAAGGCTGACTCTCGAAAGACCTCCCGAGCTTCAGCTCAACTTCCGGAACATCCTCATCGCCTTTGTTTGGCATCCAACCCGCGTTTGTGTCCGACCCGAAACGTAATATTTTGTATAAGCTGGAGTGATTTTCGCTGGAACGTCGTAAGCTAGAACGACCGAACATAAGCAGTAGGACCGAGTATCCAAAACCACGACGACTGAGCTATCGAAAAAATGGATCAGCCACCACGCACAAAGCCCATTCCTCCCGACCATCAACTTCCAGAAACCGGGCAAACTCCCACGCGCCGAAAAAAATATTGGGTGTGGATCCTACTTATTGTCATTGCCGTGTTTTTGTATTGGATCTTCGTTCGGCATGGGCAAAATGCTCAGCCTCCCACGACGACCACAAGCGGGGGCAGGCGCTCGTTCGGCGGTCCTGTGCCGGTTGTAGTGGCGACAGCACAGAAGGGGGACATTGGCATTTATCTCGAAGCCATCGGCACCGTCACCGCCGTCTACACAGACTCGATTACGGCCCAGGTAACAGGCGTGATCACGGCGGTGCACTACAAGGAAGGACAGTTTGTTCACAAAGGCGATCCTTTGGTCGATATCGATCCGCGTCCTTACGAGGCCCAGGTTACTCAAGCCGAAGGTGCGCTAGAGAGGGATCAGAACCTCCTCGCCCAGGCTCAGATGGACTTGAAGCGCTATCAGGACGCATGGGCAAAGAACGCGATTCAGCGCCAGACTTTGGAGGATCAGGAAAAAATCGTTCTTCAGGATCAGGGAACCGTGAAGAACGATCAGGGCACTCTGCGCTATGACCAGGTTCAGTTGGCCTATTGTCACATTACCGCGCCCATCGAAGGTCGCGTTGGTCTTCGCCTCGTTGATCCCGGAAATCTCGTCACCGCCAACGCCACCACTTCTCTGGTTGTGATTACCCAGATGCAGCCCATCACCGTCGTCGCCACCATTTCCGAAGACAATCTTTCAGAGATTTTTTCGCAGCCCGATCATGGCTTGAACCTGCCCCTCGAAGCCTGGGATCGCGCCAGCACGAAGAAGCTCGCTACCGGCAAAATCACTTCTTACGACAACCAGATCGACACCACTACCGGAACCATCAAGTTGCGCGCTCTGTTCGACAACAAACATGGCGAGCTCTATCCCAACGAATTCGTGAACACGCGCCTGCAGGTGAAGATCCTGCACGATCAGATCCTGTTGCCGGGTTCTGCCATCCAGCACAACGGAACAACCGCGTTCGTGTACGTGATTCAGAACTCTCAAGCCCAGATGCGCACGGTGAAAACTGGTGTCTCCGACAACGGACAAACAGCCGTTCAAGGAGTTAACCAAGGGGAGGTTATCGCGGACAGTAGCTTCGAGAAATTGCAGAACGGCTCAAAGGTGACGATCACGCAACAGTCGTTGCCGACCACTTCGGACGAGGCCAACACGCCGTGAATCCGTCTCGTCCATTCATTCTACGACCGGTCGCCACCATTTTGCTCATGAGTGCGATTTTGCTCGTCGGCATAGTGGCTTACACTCAGCTACCGATTTCGGCCTTGCCGGAAGTAGATTATCCGACTATTCAGGTCCTCACCTTTTATCCCGGGGCCAGTCCCGATGTCATGGCCACTACGATCACCGCTCCTCTGGAGCGGCAGTTTGGCGAGATGCAGGGCTTGAGCCAAATGACCTCGACCAGCGCTGGTACGGTTTCGGTGATCGTGCTGCAGTTCAGCCTGTCGCTCAATATCGATGTGGCTGAAGAGGAGGTGCAGGCGGCGATCGATGCGGCGCAGAGCTATCTTCCCGCCGATTTGCCCACCCCGCCGATCTACAGCAAGACGAATCCTGCCGACGCTCCCGTCCTGACCCTGGGAATTACTTCCGACAGCATGCCGTTGTCGCAAGTCGAAGACCTGATTGATACGCGGCTGGCTCCAAAGATTTCTCAGCTCAATGGCGTCGGACTGGTCAGCATCACCGGCGGTCAGAAACCGGCAGTGCGTATTCAGGTCAATCCCACCAAGCTCTCATCCTATGGCATCAACCTCGAGGATGTCCGCACTGCTCTTACTCAAACCAGTGTCAACGCGGCAAAAGGAAATTTCGACGGACCGCGCCAGGATTACCAGATCGATGCCAACGACCAGATCACTGAAGCACAGGGTTACTCGAACGTGGTTGTCGCCTATCGCAACGGCGCTCCCGTTCTGCTGAGAGACGTCGCGAACGTGGTCAACGGTGTCGAAAATGCTCGACTCGCCGCATGGATGAATACCACGCCTGCCATCGTGTTGAACATTCAACGCCAGCCCGGCGCCAACACCATCAACGTGGTCAAAAGCATCAAAACGCTCCTGCCCGAACTGGAAGCGAACCTGCCCGCGTCCATTCACATCACTGAGCTGACAGATCTCACCACTAGCATTCAGGCATCCGTCGACGACGTGGAATTCGAATTGATGCTCACCATCGGCCTGGTGGTGATGGTTATCTTCCTTTTTCTGCGCAGCCTGCGCGCCACCGCCATTCCGTTCGCCGCCGTGCCTCTTTCGCTGGTAGGCACTTTCGGCGCGATGTACATGCTTGGCTATAGCCTCGACAACCTCTCGTTGATGGCTCTGACGATTTCGACCGGATTTGTGGTCGACGACGCCATCGTCATGATCGAAAATATCGCTCGCTTTATCGAAGAAGGGGACCCTCCCCTCGAAGCAGCTCTCAAAGGCGCTGGCCAGATCGGTTTCACGATTCTCTCGCTCACCGTTTCGCTTATCGCGGTTCTGATTCCGCTCCTATTCATGCAAGACGTGGTCGGCCGCCTGTTCCGTGAATTTGCTGTGACGCTCGCTGTGACCATCATCATTTCGGCGGTGGTTTCACTGACCCTCACCCCCATGATGTCGGCGCGCATCCTGCGCCACAATCCGGAGTCACAGCAGAGCCGCTGGTACCAGATGTCAGAGCGGGCGTTCAAAGGCATGATCGATTTCTATGGACGCACGCTCAAAGTCGTCCTCCGCTATCAGACGATCACACTTCTTGTAGCCGTGGCCACCCTCGTCTTGACCGTCTTTCTATACATTGTTATCCCCAAGGGCTTCTTCCCGGTCCAGGATACGGGCGTCATTCAGGGAATCTCGCAGGCTCCGCAGGCCATCTCGTTCGCAGCAATGTCTGAGAAGCAGCAGGAACTTGCTTCCGTGATCCTGAAAGACCCTGCCGTCGAGAGTCTTTCATCATTCATCGGTGCTGACGGAACCAACACGACTTTGAACAGCGGCAGAATGGCGATCAATCTCAAGCCCATCAACCAGCGCAACCTCAACGCGTCGGATGTGATTCGCCGCCTGCAGAGGAGTCTTGCCGACGTCAAGGGCATTCAACTTTACATGCAGCCGGTGCAGGACATCACCGTCGACGATCGTGTTACCCGCACGCAATATCAATACACGCTCGAAGATCCGGATATGGACGAACTGAACGAATGGACAAACAAGTTCGTCACCGAATTGAAAAAGCTTTCTTCGCTGGAAGATGTAGCCACCGATCAGCAAACCGGCGCGCATGCCATTTCTGTGGACATCGATCGGGTTACCGCGTCACGGCTGGGGATTGCTCCGGCGACCGTGGACAACACCCTTTATGACGCCTACGGTCAGCGCCAGATTAACACTCTTTACACGCAACTGAACCAGTATCACGTCATTCTGGAAACCCAGCCCTCGTGGCAGCAGGATCCCAGCAAACTGAGCGCGCTCTATCTCCAGGCCAATGCATCTTCCGGTACGACCGGTGCGGCGACCTCCAGTGTGTCTTCCACCGGATCCGCTTCGGCCGGGTCGAATGCCACCACCACGTCAGTCCTCTATACGCCTTCAGCCGCCACTTTGCAGCCATCGGGAAATGTCCTTTCGCAGCAGGCCGCAACCACCGGTTCGTTGAACGCAGGAACCTTCGCCGGAACCACTCCCAATACCACCGTCTCGGCTAGCGGCGCGAATGCCATTCCTCTCAGCGCTTTCGTCCACGTCTCCAACACCAAAGAGAATCTCTCCATTAATCACCAGGGCCAATTTCCTTCTGTGACGGTGTCGTTCAATCTTGCCCCGAACGCCGCGCTGGGCACAGCCATCAGCCAGATCAATGATGTCGCGAAGAAGATCAAGTTTCCCATGACGGTGCAAGCGCAGTTTCAGGGAACTGCTGCATCCTTCGAGAGGTCTCTTTCCAATGAGTGGTTGTTGATTCTCGCCGCGCTGGTCACCGTCTACATCGTGCTCGGGGTTCTGTATGAGAGTTTCATCCACCCGGTGACGATTCTCTCGACGCTGCCTTCCGCCGGAGTCGGTGCTCTTCTCGCGTTGATTGTTTTCGGGGAAAGTCTCAGTGTCGTCGCCATCATCGGCATCATTCTGTTGATCGGCATCGTGAAGAAGAACGGCATCATGATCGTCGACTTCGCTCTCGAAGCCGAACGCGAGCGCGGCAAGAACTCGACCGACGCCATCTACGAAGCCAGCCTGCTGCGCTTCCGTCCCATCATGATGACCACCATGGCTGCGCTGCTGGGCGGGATTCCTCTTGCCCTCGGACGGGGTTACGGCTCCGAACTGCGCCGTCCTCTGGGCATCTGCATGATTGGCGGTCTTCTCGTGAGCCAGATCCTAACGCTGTATACGACTCCGGTCATCTACATCTTCTTTGATCGTCTCGCGCAGCGCTTCATGCACCGCAGACCGGGCCTGCGCGTCGGCACGACCGGTCCCAACCCTCACCCGGAGACGACATGAGCATCTCCGAGCCATTCATCCACCGCCCGGTGGCAACCACTCTGCTCACTATTGCTGTCGCCATCGCTGGCGCGGTTGGATTTACAGTTCTGCCGGTCTCGCCACTTCCGCAGGTCGATTTTCCGACCATTTCTGTTTCGGCCGGTCTTCCTGGCGCCAGCGCGGAAATTATGGCATCTTCGGTCGCCACGCCTTTGGAGCGTCAGTTCGGTCATATTGCCGGCATCACCGAGATGACTTCCTCCAGTTCGCTCGGCAGCACCTCGGTCACGCTGCAGTTCGATTTATCCCGCAACATTGATGGCGCTGCCCGCGACGTCGAAGCCGCCATCAACGCCGCCCGAACATACCTGCCTGCAAATCTACCCGCCAATCCTACGTATCGGAAAGTGAATCCCGCCGACGCTCCCATCCTGATTCTGAGCCTTACCTCCGACAAATATCCCACTCCCAAGCTCTACGACGAGGCTTCTACGGTGATCGAGCAGAAGCTCTCGCAGATCGACGGCGTGGGCCAAGTCTTTGTCGGAGGAGGCGCGCTGCCGTCGGTTCGTGTGGAAGTGAATCCGACGAAGCTGCAGAGCCGCGGTTTGACGATGGCGAACGTGCAGCAGGTGCTCAGTCTGCAAAACGCAGACCGGCCTCGTGGACAGCTGGCGAATGACTTCGTCACTGCCGATATCATCACCAACGATCAGATCACTGACGCCGAGCAGTACAAGCCGCTGATCGTCGGCTATAACAAAGGTGCCGCGGTCCATCTTTCCGATGTGGCTGACGTCGTCAACTCCACCCAAAACCTGCGCACCGCCGGCTACATGGATGGAATTCCGTCCGTCACCATCATCATTTTTCGTCAGCCTGGCGCCAACATTATTGAAACCGTCGATCGCATTCGCGATCAGTTGCCCTTCCTCGAAGCCATTCTGCCGCAGGGCATCAAGGCGACGATTGTTCTTGACCGCACCACCACCATTCGCGCCTCGGTCGACGACGTTGAGCGCACGTTGTTAATCTCGGTTCTGCTCGTCATTTTGGTTGTCTTCGTCTTCCTGCGCAGCGCACGGGCCACCATTATCCCCAGCGTAGCTGTTCCGGTTTCACTCATCGGGACCTTCGCCATCATGTACCTGCTCGGCTTCAGTCTTGACAACTTGTCGCTGATGGCGCTCACCATCTCTACGGGATTCGTCATCGACGACGCCATCGTCGTCATGGAAAACATCTCGCGCTACCTCGAGCAGGGCATGGCGCCCATGGAGGCCGCACTCAAAGGAGCGCGGGAAATTGGATTCACTGTTTTCTCGATCAGCATCTCGCTGGTCGCCGTCTTCATTCCCATTTTGCTGATGGCTGGAATCGTAGGCCGTCTGTTTCGCGAATTCGCGGTCACCCTCGCCACCGCCATTCTGGTGTCCATGATCATTTCATTGACCACGACGCCGACGATGTGCGCCCATTTTCTGAAAAAAGAGCAACCGGAAAAGCATGGCCGTTTCTACCGTTACAGCGAGAAGGGCTTCGCCGGCATGTTATGGGTGTATCGCCACTCGCTCGAGTGGGTGTTGGAAAATCCCGTGATCACCTTGGGTATTCTGGCACTGACGATTGCCCTGAATTTCTACCTGATCGTCCGCATTCCCAAAGGATTTTTCCCTCAGCAGGACACTGGTGCTCTGGTCGGCGGCGTGCAGGGGCCGCAGGACGCGTCGTTTCCCTTCATGAATTATTCGATCCTGCAGTTGGTGAAAATTATCAAGGCCGATCCTGCCGTGGCGCATGTAAACGCTTATACCGGAGGTAATGGCGCGAGCAATGGCGGTTTTATCTTCATTGCGCTCAAGCCGCTGAACGAACGCAAGATCGGTGCGGCCCAAATCATCAATCGCCTGCGGCCCAAGCTGAACCGTCTTCCCGTCGCATCTGCCTTCCTGCAGGCTGTTCAGGACCTTCGCATCGGTGGTCGTTCCAGCAACGCGCTCTATCAATACACCATTCAGTCTGACAACATTCCCGATCTCGTCCATTGGGGCCCCATTCTTCTTCAGCAGATGAAGAAGTTGCCTGGTCTGCAGGATGTCAATAGCGATCAGCAAAATGGCGGCTTGCAGGAATTACTGACCTACGATCGTCTCACCGCGGCACGTCTCGGGCAGACGGCCCAATCTTTGGACCAGTCCCTCTATTCGGCTTTCGGTCAGTCCGAAGTTTCAGTGATCTATACCCAACTCAATCAGTACTACGTGGTGCTAGAGGTTGCGCCGCAATACTGGCAGTCGCCCGCGGACCTGAACAATATCTACATAAAAGGCAACGTGAATAGGGCGAACGCCACGGCGATGACCCCAATCCACATGCTTGCCAAGCCACAGACCGGCACGACGGCTTTGCAAGTGAATCACACCGGTCTGTTTCCTTCGGTCACGGTTTCGTTCAATCTAGCGCCGGGCATCTCTCTCAGCCAGGCTACGCAGGAAATCCAAAAGTTGGAGCAGCAACTGGGCACGCCCTCTACCATTCAGGGATTTTTCGCCGGAACACTGCAGGCTTATCAGGAGTCGCTCTCCAGCGAGTGGATGCTCGCGATCACCGCTCTGCTGGCCGTTTACATTGTGCTCGGCATACTCTACGAAAGCTTCGTGCATCCACTGACTATCATTTCGACTCTTCCTTCGGCCAGCGTCGGGGCGATGCTCGCGCTCATGATTTTCCACATCGATCTCAACGTTATCTCAATCATCGGCATCGTTCTGCTCATAGGGATCGTGAAGAAGAACGCCATCATGATGATCGATTTTGCCCTGATGGCGGAACGCGAGGAAGGGAAGAATACCAAGGATTCGATTTTCGAAGCCTGCATGTTGCGCTTCCGGCCAATCCTGATGACTACCATGGCCGCACTATTCGGCGCTCTCCCGTTGGCTTTCGGCACCGGTACCGGCTCCGAACTTCGCCGCCCCTTGGGCATCACGATCGTGGGAGGTCTGCTGTTGAGTCAACTGATTACCCTCTACACCACTCCCGTCGTTTATCTGATGTTTGACCGTCTGCGGCTGTGGCTGTCAGGGGGCGAACCGCAGGCCGCGCCTGCCGCCGGAGACTAGAGGGAGAAGATTAGAGGAATAGGGAATGCACTTATGAAAGCGGGTATTCGACATCGCGTTTCGGCCAGTGTTCTACTCGGGCCTTGCATTTTGCTTGCTACCAGCTGCCTGATTGGGCCGAAATATCATCGCCCTTCTGCTCCCACTCCTGCCGCACCGAACTACAAGGAATCGACCGTAAACTTCCAGGACACAGAGGGCTGGAAAGTCGCCAATCCTCAAGAAGGCATGCTGCGCGGGAAATGGTGGGAGATCTTCAACGATCCTGAGTTGAACGCCCTCGAAGATCAGCTCGAAATCAATAACCAGAACATCAAGGAATATTTCGAGGATCTCATGGAAGCGCGAGCACTGGTTCGCGAGGCCCACGCCCAGTACTGGCCAACCGTGACTGCCAATCCGACCTGGTCACGGCAGAAGAGCTCGGGCACGCTGACCAACTCGACAGAAGCTAACACCGGCCAAACCAGCACATTCATGTCGTTTCCCATCGAGATCTCCTGGATTCCCGATCTTTGGGGAAAAATTCGCAACGAAGTCCGCCAGGCTCAGTACGGTGCGCAGGTGAGCGCGGCCGATCTCGAAAACGAACGCCTGACCGAGCAAGCCAGCTTGGCCGCATATTACTTCGAAATCCGCGGCCAGGATGGGCTGGAGAAAATTCTCGATGAGACCGTGAAGGCTGATCAGCAAGCTCTCGATGTCACCAAAGCTGCCTACGACACCGGGGTGGGTGACTACATTTCTGTCATGGAAGCGCAAACGGCTCTTGAGTCCGCCCAATCGACGCAAATCAACCTGAGAATTGCCCGGGCGCAATACGAGCACGCCATCGCCATGCTGGTGGGCAAAGTCGCCACCGATTTTTCCATCCCCTTCAAGCCGGAGTTGACCGCTCCGCCGGCAATTCCGGTCGGTGTGCCTTCAGAGTTGCTCCAGCGCCGTCCGGACATCGCGGCCGCCGAACGCACTCTTGCCGAAGCCAATGCGACCATCGGCATCGGCTATGGCGCGTTCTTTCCCGCCGTGACTCTGTCGGCCGAAGGTGGGGTGCAGAGCTCCACTTTCGCGAAATGGTTCACTTGGCCCAGCCGTTTCTGGTCGATCGGCCCTTCGATCTCACAAACCATTTTTAATGGCGGACTGTATCGCGCCGAATTGAACCAATACGTCGCCATTTACAACGCCGATGTCGCGGCGTATCGCCAGACCGTGCTTACCGCGTTCGAACAGGTCGAAGACAACCTCGCCGGTGTACGCATCTACTCGCAGCAAATTGAACATCAGCAGGCCGCCGTCAATCACGCGCAGGAGTCGCTGAAACTTGAGATGGGACGATATGAGACTGGTATTGACCCTTACATCGACGTCGTTACGGCGCAGACCACGTTGCTCAGCGATCAGCAAGTTTTGGCAACCATTCAGATCGAGCGAATGACCGCCGCAGTTAGCCTGATCGAGGCGCTGGGAGGTGGTTGGGATATATCACAGCTGCCGACACCATCTCAGTTGGGCGGCAAGCCTGCGCACTCCGAAACCGTCTTGCAACGATGATGATCGTGAAGCGGGCGGCGCTCCCCGTCCGCCGGAAGTCCTCAAGCTGCCTTGTTCGATCTGGGCTGTCCGTTTAACAAACGGGCGACTTGCCTGAGATCCCGAATAAACGCCTGCATTTGTTGGTGACGCGAATCGTCATCATGGGCTCGCAGAATCGACGACGGATGTACCGTTGCCACGACCTTTGGCGCAATGGACGAAGGAATGAGATTGCCGCGATCGCGCGTTAGACGGAAATCCTTGCCCAGTAGCGCGTGCGCAGCGCTCGCTCCCAGACAAACCACCACCTCCGGCCTGACCGCTTGCAACTCCGCATCCAGCCAGGGACGGCACGCCTGAATTTCTGAGTAACGCGGCTTCTTGTGAATGCGCCGCTTTCCGCGTTCCGTGGCCGCCCACTTGAAGTGCTTTACCACGTTCGTCACATACACCTTGGAACGCTCGATGCCGGCTGCCGCCAGCGCCTCATCGAGAACTCTGCCCGCCGGTCCGATAAACGGATGACCCTTGCGGTCTTCCTGGTCTCCTGGTTGCTCGCCGATCAGCATGACTTTCGCCGAAACGAGTCCTTCGCCAAACACGGTTTGCGTTGCCGTCCGCCACAGATCACAGGCCCTGCAATTCTCAGCGGCTGCCCGCAGGTTTTCTAGATTCGCGTTCTGTGGAATGAGCTCCGCGGCGACGCTTTGCTCGCCCGCTTTTCTTTGAGTCCGCGTCGGGCTGATCCCTCTTTGCGATTTGCAACCTTCGCCCATCTCGGTTCTCACTACAAAATGCATTCTTATGACTTGAATCGCTTCTTCGGAACTTTTGCGCCTTTCTTTCGCGCTTCTGAGAGGCCAATCGCGATGGCCTGCTTGCGGCTCTTCACCTTGCCGCCGCGACCGCGTTTCCCGGATTTCAGCGTGCCATGCTTCTTTCTGCGCAAGGCGCTGGCTACGCTTTTCCCTGCAGATTTGCTGTACCTGCGGCCACTCGATTTTTTCTTTCCTGGCATAAGTTCTCCTTTCCTGCTTGCAGATTTCCCGGCAGCCCGCGATTTCGAGCCTCGTTCGGTTCATCACTGTACTCTTCGCAGTATTTATGGGGGCACGGCAGTCCGATGAGTTTGCCGATGCCAGGGTTGCAATCGGATCAGTCCCATCCGGTCAGCGATAACCTGTAAATACAATGTTCCCCTTGGCTTAAAGTCCGCTGCTTGCCTAACAGAAGTACAGGTTGAACTCGATAGACCCGAGCCAGCTCAACGAATAGATTTCAACGTGAGGCTAACAGGTATCACGACTGGCGCTCGCATGGAGCCCAGAAAGGAGTGTCGTTAAATGAAGCCGAGATTTTCACGAGCAGTGCTGCTTTCGGCCATCATGCTTGTGTTCACAGTGAGCATGTGCTGGTCGCAGGACGAGGCAAACACCGAAGCCAACAACAAAGATCAATCTGACATCGCCAAGCGCATTGAGGCATCCGCGAGGGTATTAGATGAGGTGATGGCGATAAAAGACAAAGCCATTCCTGACAAGGTGATGAGCGGTGCCAAATGTATCGCCGTCATCCCCTCTTACGTAAGGATCGCGATCGGATTCGGTGGGAGTCATGGAAAAGGCGTGGCCACCTGCCGTACCGCCAACGGCTGGAGTGCTCCGGCACCTATCACCCTCACTGGCGGCAGTTTCGGATTCCAACTCGGTGGTGAGGCTGTCGACCTTGTTCTGGTCGTCATGGACAAACATGGCATGGACCAACTGCTCGCCAGCAAGTTCAAAATCGGGGGAAGTGTCTCTGGAGCCGCCGGCCCGGTGGGGCGTGACGCGACTGCTGACACCAACTGGAAATTTAACGCTGAAATCCTGAGCTATTCGCGGGCTCGCGGCGTTTTCGCCGGCGTTGACCTCAGCGGCACGGCCATCACTCAGGATAAAGATGAGACGCGCTTGCTTTACGGGAAGATGTTGCCATTCACCGAGATTTTAAGCGGAAAAGTGGCGCCTCCCCCCGCTGCGCATCCGCTGCTTGCCGCCGTCAACAAGTATTACGAACAGGCGAAAGGCGAGAAACCCGCGCATACCGGAGAATAAACAACGAGCAAGTACGCACCGCTAGCCCAGAAAAATTCTGGAAAGGGGAAACCGAATGTACCTGATTCTGCTGGTTGTGTTGATCTTATTGCTGCTCGGAGCTTTGCCGACTTGGCCTTACAGCCGCTCCTGGGGATATTACCCCAGCGGCGGGCTCGGCATCGTGCTCGTGATTGTGATCGTGCTGCTCCTGATGCGGCAGGTTTAGCTGAGTACAACTAGACTCGGCAAGAAAAGCGTCCCTGTTTCGAAGCAACGTCCGATGCAGGGGCGCTGTCTTATTTTTTCCCCATACTCTCCGTGTAAGTTCACGCGCGCTCTCTAGTCGTTCCCTCTACTTTCGTCCCACTCACCGTACGAAACTCCGCCAGATTGCTCTCACGCTCAGGAACTCACTCCAACTCTATACACTGCGATCCCCCAGGGACTGCATCTCTATACATTTACAGAGAATTTTGATTTCAGATACAGAAGCCGCCTCATTGTTGCGGTCGCCCTGCATGGCTATTCTGCAAAGGATGAACGTTCTACCAACATACCCTTCCATCGAGCAGGAACCCGGCCGTGGGCTTGGTTCCTGCTTCTCGCCTCACGCGAACTGAGGAAGGGATTGGGTGCGAAGCAGAACGATAACGCGAGTGCAATAGGAGGGTCGTATGTTGTATTGGGCTTTGGTGTTCCTGATTATTTCCATCATCGCGGCGGTGCTGGGCTTTGGTGGAATTGCGGTAGCGTCCGCCGGAATCGCGAAGATTCTCTTCTTCATCTTCCTGGTTCTCTTCGTCATCACGCTCGTCGCTCACTTGGGCCGTGGACGTAGCTCCGGAATCTGAACTCGCTTTTCGTCAAGAGAAATCGCATGGCGAGTTCAGCGCCGGCCACGAGATTTAACTGTTTCTCCGCTTCTTTGAGTTCTCCGCTGAAACTAACTTGGGAGGTTGTTGATGAATTGGGATCAAGCAGCAGGCAAGTGGAATCAGTTCAAGGGCTCCGTCAAGCAACAGTGGGGTAAACTCACCGACGATGATCTGACGCAGATTTCGGGCAGTCGGGATCGGCTGGTGGGAAAAATCCAGGAGCGCTACGGCATTACCAAAGAGAAAGCCGAGGAACAGGTTCACGCCTGGAAGATGCCTAGCGAGCCGGCCACCGGCATGACTGATGAGATGCCGCGCCGAAAAGTCAGCTAGCTCGCAATCGTTCGTACTGATTTCAAAAAGCTAAAACGATCCGCCCGGCTTCGGGCGGATTTCTTTTGCTCCACACCCGAACTTATTTTGGAATCAGATTTCCTGTGGCACAGCCGGCTCCGGCTCACGCACTGGAGCGTCTGGATTTTCCGGTGGGGCTGGCGGCGTTCTGACGGGCGGGGGCGAGGGCTCCGCTGGCGATCTGTGCCTTTCACAACCCATATCTGACCTGTTTGAGTATGGATCCGGCCACCAAGGATGGCTTCCAGATCGGTCAAACTGCAAAGGCCCGATGAGGGTCACCGTGTGCAGTCACTCCCACAAGGGACATGGGGCCGGATCGCAACGCTCTCATCATAGGTCCTCGAGTTCTTTGCCAGAATCCATGAAACCGCGTAGCTGCAATCCTTTCCATCCCTGAGCCTGAAGGCGCCGTTTGAGCGAAAGCCGGATTGCAGCTCGCCCTCTTTGCGCTTACTGTCCCTGGCTCACTAACAATCCAGCAGGGAAATAGCGGAAAAGCTCCCCCATGGCGAATGTCTGCGGTTTACCGTCTCTTGCGGCGGGAATGCACTCCCCGGTAAATACGTTGTGAAAGCACTCATCTCCCGTGCTCGCGATTTCGATCGAAGTATCGCGCCATAAGAATTCGTCGCAGACCGTATTCCGGTCTCCAATCAACGTGGCGCACAAACGCGGTACCGCAACGATGACCATTCGTCCGTCGAACTCACGGGCGAATGCCACGACATGCTCAGCTTTCTCGCCCGTTGCCGCTACAGGAATGTAGCTCCCTTGCTGGAACAATGTGGATTCCTGCTTTCGCAGGTTCAGCGTCTGCCACGTAAGATAAAGCTTGGCCAGGCCAGAGTCGCCCAAGTCCAAAAGTTTTTTCACGCGATCGGGAGTTTCCCGCGCCGGCAAGTTTTCCTTCCGCAGTTGCGCGAGCGCCTTCGTCCTAGACGAATAATCCACGCGGCGCCGGTTATCCGGATCGACCAGGCTGAACTGCGGCAACTCAGTGCCTTGATATACGTCCGGCACGCCCGGGGACGTTAACTTCAGAAGCGTTTCAGAGAGACTATTGAAAAGTCCAATGCGCGCTACTCGTTTTGCAAACTCTGCGAAATCCATGAAAAACCGGTTTTTCGCGCCGCGGTCCAGAATCGCGCGTGTGAAGGCAGAGAGCGCTTTCTCATAGTCCGCATTCATGTTTGCCCAGCTGGTATGCTGCTTGGACTCCCGAGCTGCCTTCAGCATGTACCGTTCAATGCGATTAGTGAATAGTTTCCAGGACGATTCTTCAAGCGGTTTCTCCGTGGGCCACGTTCCCATCAGAGTCTGATACAAAAGGTATTCATCATTCCGCGACGGAACGGGCGAATCGTCCAGCGACATTTTCTTGTTGCGGTTCCAGTCCCTCCACCTTCGCAGTCGACGTTTCCACTCTGCCGGAATCTCCGAAAGCACGTTGATGCGCGCCCGCACATCCTCTGATCTTTTCGAATCGTGCGTCGAAGTCGACAGCATCGAGTTCGGCCAGCATTGCATTCGTTCCTGGTTGGCGCGATGAAACTCCTCCACGCTGCTTCCGAACTTGCTTGGATTGCCGCCGACTTCATTCAGCGAGACCAGCCGGTTATAGCGGTAAAACGCCGTATCCTCCAACCCCTTCGCCATGACCGCCGATGTTACCTGCTGGAACTTCATCGCGAATCGAATTACCGCCCGCCGATACCATTCTGATTCTTCGCCGCGAGTTTCCGCCAGCAGCATCTGCCGGATGAAATCGAAAACCGCCAGGTCGGCGGCATTGCTTCGCCTTCTCGCAATGGCAACCGCCTGTTCTACGTACTTGCGATCTTCTTCGGAGACATCGTGCCCCGTTACGTAAGTCCGATAAACCGGAAAGCTCGCAATGATCTCGCCCAGCGCGCTTCGCAAACTATTCAAGGTGAAATCGCAAGTGTGCCGGTCCGCCAGCGCAATGCGGATCAGAAGATTCGCCAGCACATTCAGTTCACTGGCCAGGCTCACCTTGAGGATCAGCTTTTTGCATTGGTACACCAATCTTCCAAACTCAGGCACATCGCCCGTGAATTTGCGATAGATCGACTCCATCTTGTTCGCAGCGTTGGTATCCACAAACAGCCCGTTCACCAAGTTGGCGAATTCATATCCCGTCGTGCCATCCACGGGCCATTGCTTCCTGAGCCGTTCAGTGCCCGTGAGGATTTTTTCGACAACCAGGTACGCGCTCCGCTCGTTCCCTCCATTCTGCTCACGCAAACGTTCGGTCAATTGCCGCAGATACTTCGCCGGATCATACAAACCATCGGGGTGGTCGATGCGCAATCCATCCACTTTTCCTTCCGCGACCAGCTCCAGGAGGTAGCGGTGTGTGCTCTCAAATACTTCATTATTTTCCATCCGCAGCGCTGCCAGATCGTTGATATCGAAGAAGCGCCGGTAGTTGATGTCGTCGGCGGCCGCCCGCCACTGCGCCAGCCGGCACACTTGCGCCTTAATCAACTCATGCAGCAAATCAAAGCTGTGAGCGTCACCCGGCTTCCCGTTGAAGGCGCTCACGTTCTCCTCGAGGAACTCGCGGATCTCCGGCGAGCGCGCGCACAATGCCACCAGCCTGCGCTTTTGCACTTCTTTTTCACGATTACGCTCCGTCTGTTCTTCGCGGTTCAAATCGTGCCGGCCCGGCAAGTGACTGAAGGCGAGAGAAATGCTTTGCAGTTCCACGAAATCGACGTTGTCCTCGCCCAGATTCTTCTTTAATCGATCCAGATCAATGGTGAGAATTCGCAGATACTCGCGAGGCGCCACCGGAAAGCGGTGCTGGAAATAGAAAATGCTGAACTCTCCGCGTTCGGCATCGAACACCAGCTTCAACTTTCCCGCTTCCAGTTCGTTGCCGTACTGATCCGCCAGGATGGGAATCAGCACCTTGCCTTGCAGTTCATCTTTGATGGGATTCCAGTCGATATCGAAAAACGGCGCGTGCTCCGACGATTCGCCGTTTTCCAGCACGTCGAGCCACCAGGCATTGTCGCTGCCCATCACTCCCATATGATTGGGAACGATATCCAGAATCTGGCCCATCCCATGCCGATGCAATTCCGAGACGAAAAAGTTGTAATCTTCCGGCGTGCCGATCTCCGGATTCAGTGAATTGTGGTCGATGATGTCATAGCCGTGCATGCTTCCGGAGCGCGCCCGCAAATAGGGCGAGGCGTAGCAGTGGCTGATTCCCAGTTCACTCAGGTAGGGGACAATCCCGGCGGCGTCGCGGAAGGTGAAGTCGTGGTTGAATTGCAACCGATACGTCGCGGTCGGAATTGCGCGGTTCACATTCATCGGCTGCAAAAAGGACCCGGGTGCGCGACGTGCTAATCCCTCCTTACGCTAGCGTTTTACCACCTGATTGTTGAATCGGGGATTTCGTGCATTCCACCGCGGTGAATGCCTGAGATCGGGAAAGATCCCAAAAATCTGAGAGCCCACTCGCAGCGAGGCAATATCGCGATAACTAGTGATTAGGATAGACGACCGGTCGACGAACGTAGAGACTTTTCGACCGACCAGATGACCGACCATGCCGGCAACGTCGAATTTTTCAGCGCCGCAGCAGCTTCCCGGCTGCTTGCATAAAACGGAGTTCCCGCACTCGGGATCGTTTGAGGTTCTTGGCCGACATTAGCTCGCAGCTGCAGGCTGCTTCCCCCTGGGCAAGCCCAATCCACGGCCAGCCGCCGCTGGCCTTCGCAAGATTCCGTGCGGATGAACGTCATTCCACATAGCCGCGGCACAATCTCGCGCTGGCGAATCGAAAGTAACTCTCGATAAAATATCAACCAATTTTTATGAACGTTCTTAGATAAACAATTCCAGTCGAGCTTTGATATCTCAAAGGTCTGTTCCGCATTCGGGTCTGGGATTCTCTCCCGCTGCTCCGGCGAACTGAACTGGGCAAAACGCGCAAACTCGTTTCTTCGCCCGTTCGTGACAGCTGCGGCAAGATCACCGCTAAAATCGCAGAAGTACAAAAAGGGAGTTGTCGCCCCAAATTCTTCTCCCATAAAAAGCAGTGGTGGCGCCGGAGCCAAAAGCAGAATCTCCATCGCCGCTTTCAGTGCCTGCGGAGACGCGAGCTGAACAATTCGTCCTCCAAGCGCTCGGT
Source organism: Verrucomicrobiia bacterium (assembly GCA_035523795.1). Taxonomy (GTDB): domain Bacteria; phylum Acidobacteriota; class Terriglobia; order Terriglobales; family Acidobacteriaceae; genus Sulfotelmatobacter. Next base: position 47,048 of record DATKQB010000115.1, read on the forward strand.
TTCCAATCTGATCGTGATTTTGCAGAAACGATATGAAAGCTGTCAGCGGCAATCCTGCGGTCGACTCCCCGCGCTTTTCGTTGTCATACGCCGAAAATTCCCCTTGATAGGCGAATCCTTCCGTCAGGCACCGTGTGACCTGCCGCACCGGATGCACGTAATCCGAATAATATCCGTCCAGCTCTCCCGTGATCAGTACGTGCATCGCATGATGAATGTCATCGTTCCACTGGGCATCGTAAAGCTGAATACGTTGCTCTGGTCCGCGCGCCAGGTAATGCGATGCATTATCGCCGTTCTCCAGAATCAGGTGCACTTCGCGGTCCTCGCCGAGCGCCTTGCGGACTGTGCTCGCCAGTTCCGTCAGGATATCCGGCTTTGAGTCGTCCGCGATTGCGTGTACCGCATCCAGCCGCAGCCCATCAAAGTGAAATTCCTCGATCCAATACAGCGCATTATGAATAAAGAAATCTCGAACCGTCCGGCTCTCCGGCCCATCAAAGTTGATCCCATCTCCCCAAGGCGTGCAGTGACGGTCGGTAAGAAATTGTGGTGCATACTCGAGCAAATAATTCCCGTCAGGACCGAAGTGGTTGTAAACCACATCGACAAAAATCATCAGCCCCTTGGAATGGGCCGCCTGCACGAGATACTTCAAATCTTCCGGCCGCCCGTAAGAAGACTCCGGCGCGAACAGCAGCACGCCGTCATATCCCCAACCGCGTCGGCCGGCAAAATCGGCTACCGGCATGAGTTCCACGGCTGTCACGCCCAGATCGCGCAAATAATCCAGCTTCGCCTCAACTGCGCGAAATGTTCCCTCGGGCGTAAAAGTTCCGACGTGCAACTCATAAATCACCGCTTCCTTCCACGGTCGCCCATGCCATTCATCATCTATCCACGCAAACGCCCGCGGATCCACCACCTCGCTCGGTCCATGCACATCTTCCGGCTGAAAGCGTGACGCGGGATCGGCCACCTCAATCCTTCCATCGATCTGAAATTTGTATCGGCCCCCGGCTCGCGCTTCCCGCGTAATCAGCTCATACCAGCCATCGTCGAGCCGATCGAGCGGCAACGGTCTGCGCTCGAGGCACAAGTCGACCCGCTTCGCTTTCGGCGCCCACAGGCGGAAGCGCACGCTTCCGTCCTCGCGGACCTCCGCTCCAAACGGCATGGAATGTCTACTCTTCATGCCTGTTACTGTGACTGACCTGACTCTTCTCGCGCTCCACCAGTAAGGCCAGCGATCGCGCCTGCAGCGGATACTCTGACTGCGCATCGTGGATCTGTCCCGCTCCCAGGCCGTTCGGCCGCCCCGTGTCGATAAGCGACACCCAGGTCATTCCCGACGCCGCGGTTGGCAAGAGAAACGGAACGTTCTCATGATGCGCATTCATCAACAGTAGAAAGTTTTCATCCGTAACCGGCTGTCCGCGCTCGTCCACCTCATCGACTGACGATCCTGAAAGAAACATTCCCAGCGTCCGCGCGCTCGCCTGATTCCACTCGTCATCGGTCATTTCCGCGGCATCCGGCCGCATCCACAATATGTCTTTGACGCCAGCTCCCTTGATCGCCCGTCCCAGAAAGAAATTCCGCCGCCGGAATACGGGATGATTCTTCCGCAGCGAGATTAGCTTTCGCAGCAGCGCGATCAACTCCGCATGCGTGCTCTCGTCGTCCCAGCGGATCCAGCTGATTTCATTATCCTGGCAATACGCGTTGTTGTTTCCATACTGTGTGTGATTCATGGCATCGCCCGCGAGCAGCATGGGTACGCCCTGCGATAGCAACAGCGTAGCTATGAAATTCCGTTTTTGCTGTGCCCTCAGCGCATTGATCGCTGCATCCTCCGACGGACCTTCAACCCCGCAATTCCAGCTTCGATTGTTGTCCGTTCCGTCGCGGTTCTCTTCGCCATTCGCCTCGTTATGTTTCTGGTTGTAGCTGACCAGATCATTCAGCGTGAATCCATCGTGAGCGGTCACAAAATTAATGCTGGCGTAAGGCCGCCTTCCGCTGCGCGCATACAAATCGCTCGATCCCGTAATCCGGTATGCCAGTTCGCCGATCTGCCCGCCATCCCCCTTCCAGTACGACCGCACCGCGTCACGATAGCGATCGTTCCACTCCGCCCATCCCACCGGAAATTTTCCCACCTGATATCCGCCTTCGCCCAAGTCCCACGGTTCGGCAATCAGCTTCACCTGCGACAAAATCGGATCCTGGTGAATGATGTCCAGGAAGGCCCCCAGTCGATCCACCTCGTGCAACTCACGCGCCAGCGTCGCCGCCAGATCGAAGCGGAATCCATCCACATGCATATCCAGTACCCAATAGCGCAGGCTGTCCATGATCAACTGCAGCACCCGCGGATGCCGCATGTTCAGCGTGTTTCCCGTACCCGTGTAATCCATGTAGTAGCGCGGATTATCCTGGAGTACGCGGTAGTACACAGGATTATCAATTCCCCGAAATGACAGCGTCGGCCCCATCTGATTGCCCTCGGCCGTGTGGTTATACACCACGTCGAGAATTACCTCGATACCCGCCGAATGCATCGTCTTCACCATGGTCTTGAATTCGTTGATCGAGTTCGTCGCCAGATATCGAGCCGATGGCGCGAAAAAGCCGATCGTGTTATAGCCCCAGTAATTCCGCAGCCCGCGCTCGATCAGTTGCCGGTCGTCAATGAAGTAGTGCACCGGCATCAATTCAATCGCCGTCACGCCTAACTTCAGCAGATGATCGATCACCGGCGCCGTCGCCAGTCCTGCATAAGTTCCGCGCAGCGTTGGTGGAACCTGCGGGTGCTGGATCGTGAATCCCTTCACGTGCATTTCATAGATCACACTCTTGTGCCACGGCGTCGCCGGTGGCCGATCTGTCCCCCAGGTGAATGCCGGATCGATGACCATGGATTTCAGCATTCCCGGTGCGCTATCCCGCCGGTCGAAAGAGAGATCTGCTTTGCTGCTGCCTATGCGATATCCGAAGTGCGAGTCGCTCCACTTCAGATCGCCGATAATCTGCTTGGCATAGGGATCTAGCAGTAGCTTATTTGGATTGCACCGCAGTCCCTTTGCGGGATCGTATGGACCGTGTACGCGGTACCCATAAATAAGACCGGGCCGCGCCTCCGGCAGATAGCAATGCCAGACCTGATCCGTCTGTTCGGAGACATTAACTCGGTGGAGTTCACGCCGGCCCGCGTTATCGAAGAGGCACAGTTCTACCTTTTCCGCGTGTTCGGAAAAGATCGCGAAGTTTACGCCCTCGCCGTCCCATGTCGCCCCCAGAGGATAGGGCTTGCCCGGCCAGACAATCACTTGCGATTGGATCACCATGCGCGTTCAGAAGTGAAATCTTCGATCTTCCTGCCAGCCAAATTTTGGTAGTGGAGTTTACTTGTCATTCCGAGCAAGCCTCCTTGCGCACGAAAGTATCTGGGCGAGCCGCGCGATGCAGCGCGTTCTTTGCGCTGCCACAACCGCGCGTTCGGCGCTTCCTTCTCAACTTTGCGATCACTACAAAATTTCTCCGATGGCCGATGCTGTCCTGATGTAGAACTTGGGGAACCTCCCTATTCCTTATAGGCTCAAGCTGTCATCAAGAGGCATCCTCCTCCGACTGTAAAGCTCTTCTTTCCGTTCCTCACAGAGGAGTCGGGGGACCCTGTATTCGGCTAAACGCAACTCTAGTACGTGATTTTGTCCGGCTTGTCCCGCCATAACTTGAACGCCAGCAGCGCTTCCCCCCGCATCATCTGGACCATCGGAACCCTCCGCTGTGCCATCGGCAAGTTCAGTTCGCGGTAAAGAAAAGAATCGTCGAACCCCACCTTCGAAGCGTCATCTGCGACGCTGGCAAAGTAAATCCGCTCAAGCCGCGCCCAATAAATCGCTCCCAGGCACATTGGGCACGGTTCGCACGACGCGTAGATCTCGCAATCGCGTAGCTCGAATTGCCCGAGCCGTCCGCATGCCTCCCGGATCGCCACGACCTCCGCGTGCGCTGTCGGATCATTCGACACCGTCACCCGGTTCGCCGCTTCTGCGACGATGCGGCCATTTTTCACGACCACTGCCCCGAACGGTCCGCCTCGCCCCGACCGCACATTCTCGATCGAGAGTTCAATCGCCCGCGCCATAAAATTCTGATTCATTTTTTTCCGTTCTTGCAAGAAATCTGGTTCCCCATCCTTTTTGAAGGCGCACAGCTTCGCATTCCTCGTGTCCGCAACTTCCCACTTTGAAACCGCACTCGACTCCCCAGTACCCCGTTTGTGCTACCCATCACATTTTATCTGCCCCATGTTCGCTATATCTGAGAACGGATCCTGCCATGTTTCCGCTTTCCGCTGGAGTAACGCGTGCCGTCGTACGCACCCTCGACTGGGCCGCAGACCATCTTCTCGCGGCGGAGGATAAGCCGGAACATTTACGCATCGGCGCCCGAGGTGAAGAGGATGCCTATTTTTTCCTCAGGAAGCACGGCTACACCATCGTCGAGCGTAATTTCCGTTCGCCACGCTCTCACGGAGAGATTGATTTGATCGGATGGGATGGCGATGTACTTTGTTTCATTGAGGTGAAGACCCGCACCTCGACTGATGTGAAAACTCCGGAGGCCGCGGTTGATCGCTATAAACGCCGCGAAATTGCTCAGGTGGCTCATGAGTACCTTCGATTGCTTCCACCTAAGTGCCAGTGGAGATTCGATGTGGTCAGCGTATACTATGAGGGTCGTTCATCCCGCCCTCAATTTGAAGTGTTTCGCCATGCTTCCTTGGCGTAGAATAACGGTTTTGCACTTAATTGAAAGGATTCAGTAGGTGCCGGAGCTTAGAAAAGACCCCATTGTGGGCCGCTGGGTCATCATTTCGACCGATCGCGCCAAGCGCCCAACCGACTTCGTTCGTGAGAACATGAAAATTAAGGGCGGATTTTGCCCTTTCTGTTACGGTAACGAGAGCAAAACCCCGCCTGAGATTCAAGCCTACCGCCCCAATCCCAATGGCGGACCCCCTCCGCAACGTGACGCCCCCGGTTGGACCGTCCGCGTGGTGCCGAACAAATTTCCGGCTCTGGGCATCGAGGGAACCCTCAACCGCCAGGCCGAGGGCATGTTCGACCGCATGAACGGCATCGGCGCCCACGAGGTCATCATTGAGACCCCTGACCATAATGCCAGCCTGGCTACCCTGCCTCCCAAGCGCATCGAAGACGTTCTCTGGACCTTCCGCGACCGCATTCTTGATCTTAAGAAAGACCGCCGCTTCAAATACATTCTTATCTTCAAGAATCACGGCGAAGCCGCCGGTGCCTCTCTCGAGCACGCGCACTCGCAGCTGATCGCTTTGCCCATTCTTCCTATCAACGTTGTGCAGGAGCTCGAAGGGGCCAAGCAATATTTCCTCTACAAGGAGCGCTGCGTCTTCTGCGACATCATTCGTCAGGAAATGGACAGCGGCACCCGCGTCGTCGCCGAGAACGAAAATTTCGTAACCCTCGCGCCTTATGCGCCGCGCTTCCCCTTCGAAACCTGGATTCTCCCCAAGCAGCACGAGTCCGCCTTCGAGAATTCGTCCTCGCACATGTTCGAGAATCTCGCTCGCGCACTCAAAGAGCTTCTCGGCCGCGCCGACCGCGTCCTCGATAATCCGCCTTACAACCTGGTCATCCATACTTCGCCGGTGCAGGATCCCACCAACGATCACTATCATTGGCACATCGAGTTCATGCCCAAGCTGACCAAGACCGCCGGATTCGAATGGGGCACCGGTTTCTACATCAATCCCACTCCGCCCGAGGAAGCGGCCAAATTCCTGCGCGAAGCCAACGTGCAGGAAGCTGCCGGCGTTCCTGTCGGCTGACGCACGGGCCAATCTCCTAGACACAAAAAATTGGGCACAGCAGGCGCTGTGCCCTTCTTCACATTGGACCTTTGAGAGAGCAGGGTCCTTGATGCGGAAAGACCCTCTCGCAGGCTAGATCAGTAGCCTGGAGCAATTGTCACGAATTTGTAAAAGCCGCCGGCAAGCGGCCGAGTGCCCTGGCTGCAACTTATCCTTGCGTCCGGTCTTGAAACTCCTCATGCCACGCCATCTGGATGGCCTCGAGTTTGCCTTCATTCGACGCCTTCGGATCGCCCGCGAATCCGGGCAGTTCGGTCACATACCGATGCAGGTCGGTGAAGCGCACCGTCAGTGGGTCGACTTCTGGATGCTTCTCTGATAGCAGTATGCCGAGGTCTTCGGCGTTATCCCAGGTAAGCGTCTTTGGCATGATCCCCTCACAAAAAGCCGTTGATCTGGTGCCCCGAAACCACGCAACTTTGATCCTTGAAACCCCTATCTAGTGGTGCTCTTCCGACACGTAATTCCGGTTCCACGCCGGAATTTCCACCACGACTTTCCCCGGCTTCACAATTCTGGCTTGGCAGCCGAGACGGGAGTTTAGCTGCAGATCGGCGGCCATGTCCAGCCGGTCGGCCTCGTCATCTTCCATTTCCGACAGATTCTCTGCGCCCTCGCGCACCCACACGTGGCACGTCGTGCAGGCGCAATTGCCGCCGCACGCATGATCCAGGGGAATGTTGTAATTCAGTGCCACGTCGAGAAGCGACTGCGGCTCGCCATGATGTTCATAAGGCAGCTTGCCGTTTTCGAACTGCACGGTTTTATTATCCGGCAGGAAGGTCACCTGAATCGTGTTTTCGCCGGGAGCTTCCACGGTAGCGGTTCCAGCTCCTTGTGTATTGTCGTCAGCCATGCTCACCTCAATCTCGTCTTGTCATCCTGAGCGAAGCGAAGGATCTATGGACCTTGCAGCTCCTTCGATACCACCCGTCATTCGAACTCCGCTTTTGCCATCGGATGTGGCGCCGTCGGTCCTTCGCCCAAATCGGCTTCATCCATCTTCTTGCCCTTCAGCGCAGACGAAACGGCGCTGTCCATCATGAGCTCAGCCAATCGGGTTGTGCCCTGATTCAATACTTCGATCGCTTTACGGATGGCGCCGTAATCGTCTGCGTCCTTCACCGTGACCAGCGCTTTTTCCATCTTTGCGATCTGTTTTCGTTCATCCGTCGTGAGCTGTCCCCATGCCGCGCTCTTCTTGCCTTTTTCCAGCGCCTTCAGGATGGTCTCGGATTCATTGCGGGCCTCGATCACCTGCCGTCGGCGGAAGTCCTCTTCCGCGTTGTCGAACGAATCAAGAATCATGCTCTCGACTTGATCGTCAGTGAGACCATAACTCGGTTGCACCTGGATTTCGGCTTCCTTGCCGCTGCGCTGTTCCCGCGCTGAAACATGGAGAATCCCATTCGCATCGATCAGAAACTTCACTTCCACGCGAGGAATACCCGCCGCCATCGCGGGAATGCCTTTCAGGTCGAAGCGTGCCAGCGAGCGGCAATCCTTCGCCAGCTCGCGCTCGCCCTGCAGCACGTGAATCGCGACGTTCGCTTGTCCATCGATCTGCGTGGTGTAGAACTGCGTGGCTGATGCCGGGATTGTCGAATTGCGCAGAATGATCTTGTCTGTCACCCCTCCGGCAACTTCAATACCCAGCGACAGCGGCGTAACGTCGAGCAGCAGCATGTTCTGCGTCGCTTCCGATCCTCCGCCGAGAATGTTGGCTTGCACCGCTGCGCCCAACGCGACCACTTCATCCGGATTCAGACCGGTGTGCGGCTCGCGGTGAAACAGTTCCTTCACCAGTGCCCGCACCTTCGGTATGCGCGTCGATCCACCAACCAGCACAACTTCATCGATCTGCTCCGGCTTGATGTTGGCGTCCTTTAGCGCCTGCTTGCACGGCCCAACCGTACGGTCGATGATCGGCTGAATGAGTTGCTCGAACTGCTCGCGCGTTATCTCGCGCTGATAACGTTTGCCGCCCGGCAGTACGACATCGAGTTTGGCGGTACTCTGGGAAGACAGCGCAATCTTCGCTTCGATCACCGACTTACGAATCGCCTGCACCACTTCCGCATTGCGGTGAAGATCAAGGCCAAGATCGCCGCGGATGTCATCAAGTGCAATCGTGATCAACAGGTTATCGATGTCATCCCCGCCAAGATGCGTATCACCATTGGTCGCGATGACTTCGAAGATGCCGTCGTGCAGTTTTAGTATCGAAATATCAAACGTGCCGCCGCCCAGATCGTAAACCGCGACAATGCCGTTCTGCTTCTTGTCGAGCCCATAGGCGAGCGATGCGGCCGTAGGCTCATTCACCAGCCGAAGCACTTCAAGTCCGGCGATCCGGCCGGCATCTTTTGTGGCTTGCCGCTGCGCGTCGTTGAAGTAGGCGGGAACGGTGATGACGGCCTTCGTGACCGGCCCGCCAAAATAGCGCTCCGCGTTGCGCTTGAGCTGGCGCAGAATCAGTGCAGAGATCTCCGGCGGAGTAAACGTCTTGTCGCCCAGCTTCTTTTCGCCAAGTCTGATGCGCAGCACTTCGCCCGGCTGAAGATCATCGGCGAGTCTGAAAGGAAAGAGCCGCAACTCTGCCTGAATGTCTTCGACACCGCGCCCCATCAGCCGCTTGATGGAATAGACGGCGCGCTCCGGAGTTTCGATCAACTGCTTGCGTGCGGGATTTCCAATTACGGGTTGATTGTTCGAGTCTAGCGCAACCACCGAGGGTACGAGATTTGAGCCATCCTCGCCGGGAATGACGACGGGCGTGTCCCCTTGCATGAACGCCACGAGAGAGTTTGTGGTGCCGAGATCGATGCCGACAATGTATTCCGTTGCCACCGTTAGTTGCTATTCCTCGAGTGCCGCACCCACGTCGCGAATCAGATTGCGGATGTAATTCCGGCGGTTCAGCACATCCACCATTTTGTTCACCACCTGCGTGCGCTCCGCTAAATCGGGGGAACCGTCGTTAGCCAGCAAGCTGTCCCAATTTTTCCACTGCGACTGAAGTTCTTCGAGCAGCGCTTCGTTCTTGCTTTCAAGCGCGAGCTTCTCCTTGCCGATCTCCTCCAGCAATGCAGGATCGTCTTCGCCCATTTTCTTGTTCATGCGCAGCTCTTCGAGCTGCATGTTGAGCTCGAATACTTCTTCGAGCAGATCCGGAGGAACGATCTGCTTCTTTACCTCTCCCGTGGCCCGTGCCTGCTCGGTCGCAGTTTTGGATTGTTCCTCCAACTCGATACCTTCGAGTCTCAGCAGATACTGCGTGCGCTTGATCGGGTCGCGCAGCGTGCGATAGGCATCGTTGAGCAGGGACGTCTGCTCCAGGCTCCATTCCTGCTCCTGGCTGCCGGCTTTCGCATTCAGATCCGGATGCAGCTTGCGGCTGAGTTCATAAAAATCGCGTTCGAGAGCGGGCACATCGACATTGAGTTTCCGCGGCAGGCCGAAGAAGGTGAAGTAGTTCACCGGCTGCGGCGGCTGCACCTTCCCGCAGGATTCGCAAAAGTGCGCGGCGCGCATCGATCCGCACGACCAGCAACTGTGCGTGCCCTCCGGCAGAGGCTTGGTCCCGATCGTGGTGAGTGATTGCGCCATTATTTGGTCCGACTCCAGAAACTTTACCGCCGAGAGCGCAGAGCTCGCAGAGGACGTTAAACAATAAAACCGGGAACAACTCCGGTTTTCCTCGGCGCACTCGGCGTCCTCGGCGGTTGACTTCCTTCTTGCGCGGCTCTCGCCTCAGGCGGAGAACGAAGTCCCGCAGCCGCAGGATTTCGTGGCTTGCGGATTGACAAAGACGAAGCCCTGCTGCATCAGAGTCTCTTGATAATCCAGCGTCATGCCGTGCAGATAAATGAACGACTTCGGATCTACGAAGACGCGCACGCCGCCGAGCTCAAAGATGCGGTCGCGCTCGCGCGGCTGCGTGTCGAAGCGGATGTTGTAGCTCAGACCCGAACACCCCCCGCCCTGCACGCCCAGACGCAAGCCGCCCTGCTCGGGCGAGATGCCTTCCTTAGCCATTGCCGTGCGGATTTTGGCAATGGCCTTGTCGGTCACCGTGATGCCCTTAGCTGTAGCTTGCGGTGTCGCGTTTTCGGTTGCAGTTGTCATAATTAGTGGCGAGTCGTGAGCGCCGAGCCGTGAGCACGCCACTTGAAAGCTTGCTCACTCCCACGCCTCGCAACAGCGGCGAGACGTGGGACATCCCATCGCAGAATTACTTTGCTTCTGCGGCCACCGGCTTAGGAGATTCCTGCTTCTTCTTCCAGTCACCGATCGCAGCGCGAATAGCGTCCTCGGCCAGCACGGAACAATGGATCTTTACCGGAGGCAGAGAAAGCTCTTTCACGATGTCCATGTTCTTGATGGACAGAGCTTCGTCGACGGTTTTGCCCTTCACCCACTCGGTGGCCAGCGAAGACGAGGCGATCGCGGAGCCGCAGCCGAATGTCTTGAACTTCGCGTCTTCAATGACGTTGGTTGAAGGATTGACCTTGATCTGCAGCTTCATGACGTCGCCGCACTCAGGTGCGCCGACCAGGCCTGTACCCACGTCGGTGCTGTTCTTGTCCATTGAGCCGACGTTGCGCGGGTTGTTGTAATGGTCGATGACTTTATCGCTATATGACATTTCGCTCTCCTAAATCTTGTAATCTTGTGCCGTCCCTACGGGACTCGTTCTCTCTTCTCCATCTTCCCAGGGCTGACGCCCTGGGCTAACAACTGCATGCCGTTCTCACCAAGTGCTGGCAACCGAGTACTATTCTGCTGCCCACTTCACATCCTTCAAATTGATGCCTTCTTTCGCCATCTCGTAGAGCGGTGAAAGCTCGCGTAAGCGCTCCACGGTTTCGATGACGCGGTCGGCAACGTAATCGACTTCCGCTTCCGTGTTGAATCGGCCAATGCCGAAGCGGATCGAGCTGTGCGCCAGATCGTCACCCGCACCGAGAGCCTTCAATACATAAGATGGTTCCAGCGTCGCAGAGGTGCACGCCGATCCGCTTGAAACGGCGATGTCATTGATGCCCATGAGCAGCGATTCGCCTTCGACGTAGGCGAAGCTGATGTTCAGGTTGCCGGGAAGGCGATGTTCCATCGAGCCATTGATGTAGGTCTCGTCGAGCCGGGTCATGATGCGGTCCCGCAAACGGTTTCGCAGGCCAGCCAGGCGACAAGATTCCTTCGGCAACTCTTCATGAGCAATCGCACAAGCTTTGCCCAAACCTACGATACCGGGGACGTTCAACGTTCCGGAGCGCATGCCGCGCTCGTGGCCGCCGCCATCAATAATGGGAGAAAGCTGCACGCGCGGATTCTTGCGGCGCACATACAGCGCGCCGACGCCTTTCGGACCGTACATCTTGTGGGCAGAGATCGACATTAAGTCGATATTCTGCTTGTTCACATCGGTGGGAACCTTGCCCACGTATTGGGTCGCGTCGGTGTGGAAGATCACACCGCGCTCGCGGCAGAGCTTTCCAATCTCTTCGATCGGCTGCAGCACGCCGATCTCGTTGTTGGCCGCCATGATCGTAACCAGGATGGTCTTGTCGTCCATGGTGCGCTTGAGTTCATCGAGATCGATCAATCCATCTTTCTGCACGGGGAGATAGGTCACGCGGTAGCCGTACTTCTCCAGCCGCTTGCAGGTGTCGAGGACCGCCTTGTGCTCGGTGACCGCGGTGATGATGTGGTTGCCCTTCTCCCGGTACATCTCGGCCACACCCTTAATGGCGAGGTTATCGCTTTCGGTCGCGCCGGAGGTAAACACGATTTCTTTCGTGGTCGCGCCCACGAGTTTCGCGATACGCTCGCGCGCGGTCTCCACGCCTTCTTCAGCCGCCCATCCAAAGGAGTGATTGCGGCTGGCTGCGTTGCCAAACTTCTCCATGAAGTAGGGCAGCATTTCTTCCAGCACCCGCGGATCCATGGGGGTGGTGGCGTGGTTGTCCATGTAGATGGGCAGCTTCACGCCATTGGGAGCGGGGTGCTGCGCCTTGGTCAGTTCGTTTTGGTTCAAATCCCGGGGGATCTTTACTTCCGTGCTCATGGATTGCATTCTCCTACTGTTTTGTCTTCGTTCTCATCTACCTTGTTGTCCTCATCTACCTTCGATGAAATACGTTACGCGTCGGGTTCAACTGATCGTTACCAGCGCTGCCGGTTTGGGAGCCGGGCTGACCGCTTCCTCTGGCTCCTCACGCATGTGCGAAATCTTGATACGCCGCAAGACCGCTTCGATACTTTCGTTCACTTTGCGCAGCGGTTCGCGAATGTTGCAGCGATCCGTCTGGTCGCACTCGCCGCGCTGCGTCACGCAGGAAGTGATGAACAGAGGACCATCAATCGCCTGGATCACTTCGAAAGCCGAGATCGTGTGAGCCGCGCGTGCCAGAGTGTATCCGCCGTTGATGCCGTGCTGCGATTGCAGTAGACCCGCCTTCGCCAGCTTTTGCAGGATCTTGGCCAAGGCTTCCGGAGGAATGCCGAACGCTTCTGCCACATCCTTGGCGCTGCGGGAGCCCTCATTTTCACGCTCAGCCAAATGCTTCATGGCCATGAGCGCGTAATCGGCCTTCTTGGTGAGCTTCAACACCGCGGTCCCTGTGAAAAATCGTTCGTTTGTAAATCCGACGAAAATCATCGGATTTAATTCCGACTGTTTCCGTCGTATTTCATTTTACGACACCAGAGCACGCTGGAGCAAGCCAAGCCAGCAATCTGCGAAAATACGCCTTCGAATGGTAAGTGATGAAGATTGAGTGGAATGGGGGCCGGGTGGAAGGGGGTTGTGAGAGCTCTGGAGCAGCCGTAAGAGGCAGATATCAAAGAGTCGTCGATCGTGGAGAAATTCACACCGCCGCAACCCGAAGGGTCTTGACAAGCCTTAAACCAAGGCTAAAATACCGCCAACCTCCTCAATTGGTCGAGCCCCGGCAAACGGTGATTCGAAGGGTTCAGCCAGATTTATGACCTCCAAGTCGCCTGTTCCTCCTCAGAACGTAGCCAAGAATCAACCCTGCAAGCACCTTCGCGTGCAAATCGTGAGTCGCACGGAGGATTCCGAGTTTGTGGAGTGCAAAGAGTGCGGCGAGATCTTTGAATCGAGCGAATTCAAAGACATGAATACGGAAGAGCGATTGCGGGAGGAAGAGTTCTGATCTGGGGCCGTGCGCTAGCGCAGTGCGAGTCCGGCCTCCGCTGAAAAATCCATGGGAGCAAAATCCTGCGCCAGGAATTTCGGATACGCCGCGGCGGCGATCATGGCGGCGTTATCGGTCGAGAGAGGACGCGAAGGGAAGTAGACAGGCACGCCAGTTTTCGCCGCTTCGCTTTCGAAGGTGCGGCGCAATTCCTGATTGGCTGCCACGCCTCCGGTGACAAACAGAGTCGCGACGTTGCAGTCCTGTGCGGCGGCGAGAGTTTTTCCCACCAGATCTTCGATGATCGCGCGCTGGAAAGAAGCAACAAGATCGAGCGTTTGCCGGTCGCAGTGGGCAAGATAATCTTCGAGTTTTGGTTTGGCGATCCCGACTAGCGCGGCCCTGCGCGCCTCAATGGACGGGTGCATCGCGTGTGCCTCGACGTAGCGCAGAATGGCGGTCTTGATGCCACTGTAAGAGAAATCGAAGCGAGGGTGTTCTTCGCCGTTGCTTGGCGTGACCTCCCGCCCGTCTTTTCGCCCGCGGCGATCGGGATGTTTGATCTGTGCGGCAGGAAACTTCACCGCTTCGGGATTTCCATGCGAGGCCAGGCGATCGATGACGGGGCCACCGGGATATCCCAGACCTAAGAACTTCGCGACTTTATCGAAAGCTTCTCCAGCGGCATCGTCACGAGTGTGGCCGATGTTTTCGTAGGTCCAAAGGTCGTTCTTGCGGGAGGCGAGATAAAGATGCGTGTGTCCGCCTGACACGACCAGAGCGAGCACTGGAAAATTCAAGTCACGATTCCCCTTCTGCCTTTCTTCTAGCAGGACCGCGTGAATGTGTCCTTCGAGGTGATTGACGGCGATCAGCGGCTTCTCCACGGCAAAAGCCAGCGCTTTGGCGTAGCTAATACCGACCAGCAAGGCTCCGGCAAGGCCCGGACCACGCGTGACGGCAATGGCATCGACAGAATCGTAAGAGTGATTGGCTTCGGCGAGGGCCTGTCGAACAACTGGCACAATTGCCCGCAGATGCTCGCGGGAGGCCAGCTCCGGCACAACTCCACCATAGGGCTGATGGGTGGCGATCTGCGACGCGACGACATTCGAAATCAACTGTTCACCGGAACGCACTACGGCTGCTGCGGTCTCGTCGCAGGAACTCTCGATGCCGAGGAGGAAGGCGTCAGGCATGCCTTTATATTATGCGAAAGTGTCCGGAGCCGCGGCTTGAAGCCGCGCCCTTTCAAGGCATCTCTCCCTATTCCAGCTTCACGTCATCGACTGCGAACTCGAACTTGCCCGCGCCTGGGCCTCCGACGAATAGGATGGCCGAGACGTCGTGACCATCGCTACCGTTGAAGGCAGAGAATGGGAAGGTGAAATTCTTCCAGTCACTGCCGGCGATGAAGGTTTGCTGGGCGGGAATGCGTCCGCCGCTCGCGGTGAAAACCATGATGCGGTAAGTCCCTCCGTCGCCTTTTGCAACGAATGAAATGCTCTTCTTCGCTGATAGATTCACGGGTGCGAATGGCTGTGAACCGGGCGACCACATTACTCCCGACCACGCGTAAGGAAGGCCGCCGTCGATCACGCCAGAGATTTCCAACGCGTGCCCGCTGCCATTGGCTCCGCCGTCCACGACTTTCATTTCGCCGGTGGACTTGCCGCCGGCGATGCTATCAGTCGAAACCATCCACCCGGTGCCAAATTTTGAGCTCGGTTTCCCGTCTTCGAAGTCGCTGATGAGTCCACTCTGCGACACCGATAACGCCGACTCTTTCGCCGCTTTCTCAGCGTCCGCCTTCTCTTTTTCGACGAGGGAGCGATAGCTGGCGCGATCGTCTTCGGCGCCCAGCTTCCACACGGAAACGATGTCGCGAGTGGCAAGAATATCCTGTGTTGGATCGCCTTTCACGAGCAACAGGTCAGCGCGCTTTCCCGGCGCAATGACGCCGCGGTCATTAAGATGAAAGACCGAAGCAGGCACCGACGTTGCCGAGGCGAGAGCTTCCTGCGGAGTAAGTCCGGCGTGCACCAGCAACTCCATTTCGCGATGAAGGCTGACGCCGTGCGAGGTGCCGGGATTGCCCGCATCCGTTCCGGCGAGGATTGGAATGTGCAGTTCCTTCAGTTGGGCGATCGTTTCTTCGGCGTATTTTTCGCTGAGGTGAGTTGGGAATTTTGGAAAGGACTGCTTGAGGTTCGTGATATCAGTCGCAGTGAGATATGGGGCGAGGTGAGGATCGGTGGTGAGTGTTTCACCGCTCGGAATGCCGCTCGCGCTCTCGAGCACGGTGAGCGTGGGGACGACAAAAGCATGATGCTCAGCCACGAAGCGGGCAAAATCGGGTTGCGGAGGGCTGTCGGCGAAGAGGTGCGCGAGACCGTCGGCTCCCGCTTCAATAGCTTCGCGCGCCTCTGCCTGGTTTCCGATGTGGACGACAGTCAACTTGCCGCGCTTGTGAGCAGCCTCCACCAATGCTTTGACGGTCGCGGCATCCAGGGTTGGGCGATGACCTCCGTAGGCGCTGGCATCATCGATGATGATTTTGATGTAGTCCGATCCCTCGGCGATCCGCGCATCGACAAAGGCCTGCGCCTCGGAAGGCGAGGTGAGAGTGGGAATCTTAATGCCGTACTCCGTGCCGTGACCTCCGGGAGCTGTCGCCAAGGTACCGGCGGACCGCAGATCGGCGAGATCGAGGTCTTTACCCTCGGCCTGCTCCTTCTTGACCCGCTGCATGTATTTCACGTCGGTGAACATGTCGAGTTCAGTCGTGACCCCAAAGATCTCCGCTTCTTTGAGAGCGTCACCCCAAGCGTGGGTATGGGCGTCGATGAGTCCGGGCAGGAGAGTGTCGCCCGTGGCGTCGATAACTTTGACGCCGGCCGTCGTTTTGAGATTTTTTCCGACCGAGCGGATCTTTCCATTTTCGACCCAGACATCGGCAGAATTCAAAACTTTGTGCCCGTCAAACACACGCGCGTGCCGAATGACGAAGCTATTGCCGGAGTCGGCCCTGACGAGAAATCGCCCGAGGGCTGAGAGCAGGAGAAACAGACCCGTCCAGCCAATCACAACGAGGGACGTTGCCAATTTTCTTTTCATGATGTTCTCCACTTAAGACGGCCTATCGTCGACCAGGGTTTTGCAGTTGTTGCCGAGTCGATCCTCCTGCGAAAGCGGACGGCGTGCCAGTACAAACCGTCACATGGGCAATATGACAAGTGTCAGGTCATACGGCTCACCGGCAGAGCGGCGTTATCATGAGGAACAGCATGAGTGGGGAATCACAGCAAGGGAAGCAGAGCGCGATATACATCGTGCAGAGCCTGCGCCAGCACGGCTTTGAGGCCTATCTGGTGGGAGGATGCGTGCGCGATCTGCTGCTTGGCCGCAAGCCGAAGGATTATGACGTTGCGACGGACGCGACTCCCGCACAGGTGATGCGTATATTTCCGCAAACCTATGCGGTTGGCGCACAGTTTGGAGTCGTACTGGTTCCTCCGCCGGATGGCGCCGAAACGGCGGACGATTCCTCGAAACATGATTCCTTGAAAGATGCGATCGAGGTTGCAACTTTCCGTAGCGATATCGGATACACCGACGGTCGGCATCCCGATCAGGTCCGCTTTTCACAGGACCCGCGGGAGGATGTCGCGCGGCGCGATTTTACGATCAACGGAATGATGCTCGATCCGTTGTCTGGTCAGGCGCCTGGCGAAGTACTCGACTTTGTCGGCGGACGCAAAGACCTCGCGGCAGGAATCATTCGCGCCATCGGCGATCCGGCGTTGCGCTTTGCAGAAGACAAGCTGCGCATGCTGCGTGCTGTGCGATTTGCGGCGCGATTTGAATATGCGATCGATCCGGCGACGTTCGAAGCGGTCAAGGAGCTGGCACATCAGATTCAAGTCGTCTCGCGTGAGCGCGTGCGCGATGAACTGACGCGCATGTTGACCGAAGGACATGGGCACAGGGCGCTTGGACTGCTGGATGAAACCGCACTGCTGAAAGAGGTACTGCCGGAGATTTCTGCGATGAAAGGTGTGGCGCAGCCGGCAGAGTTTCATCCCGAGGGGGACGTGTTCGTACACACGCTGCTGCTGCTTGATCACTTGCCGCAACCGTGCCCTCCAACTCTGGCCTGGGGGGCTCTCCTGCACGATGTGGGTAAGCCACCGACGTTCCGCGTAGCGCCAGACCGCATCCGCTTCGATAATCACGTAGACGTGGGGGTGAAGATGGCGCAAGCCATTTGCGAGCGGCTGCGATTTTCGAATGATGACACGGCGCAGATTCTGTCGCTGGTTGACAATCACATGCGCTTCGGCGACGCGAGACGGATGAGCGAATCGACGCTAAAGAGATTTTTCCGCTTGCCGTCTTTTGACCAGCATCTTGCGCTGCATCGCGCCGACTGCCTCGCCAGCCACCGGAATTTGGGATCGTATGAGTTCGTGCTCGAGAAGCGCGCCGAGATTCCGCAAGAAACGCTGCGGCCGGTGCGGCTGGTGACCGGCGACGATCTGATTGCGGCAGGATACCAGCCGGGACCGCATTTTCGCGAGATTCTCGATGCCGTGGAGGATGCGCAACTCGAAGGGCGGCTGCCGTCGCGGGATGCGGCTCTCGAATTTGTGCGCCGCGAATTTCCTGCATGAATCGCGCGCGTTTCTGCGTGAATTGTGACGGAAAGTTATCAACCGGTTGGAATGCTAGAATCGCTTTTTCGCAAATTAAGGGGAACGGTTTGGAGCAGGCGAGTCACGGGCTGGAGAAAATCGTAACGCAATCGTTGCGGCAGATGCCCGCGAACGAAGCTCCGCTTATCGCTTGGCCGCTGGTATGCGGCTCGGTAGTTGCGGAGCGCACTCGGGCGCTCGGCTTTGAAGCAGGCGTACTGCGAATCGAAGTGGCAGACGCGGGATGGAAGGCGGAACTGCAATCGCTGGCGCCGAAATACCTGGCGGGCATCAATCAATACACGAACGAGACCGTCTATAAGCTCGATTTTGTTGTGGCTGGCGCATCAAACTGCCGAGCCTAGCGAGATTTTCTGCAGCGCTTCTTCAGTAGTTTATGAAAGTTACCGAAAAAGACGTTGCCTACGTGGCCGAACTGGCGAACCTGGCGCTTGCCGCGGACGAGCGCGCGAGAATGCTGCGGGATCTGAATTCGATTCTCGAGTACGTCGATCGGTTGAACGAACTGGATACTTCTCATATCCAGCCGATGGCACAGGTTTTGGCTCGCGTCGACGGCAAAAGGTCTGAAGGCGCCTCGCAGCAATTCGGCTATGCCAGCCGCGAAGACATTCTGGAGGGCCTGCGAAAGTCACTGCCGCATGAAGAGGCAATCGCGAATGCACCCGATGCCGATGAAGAGTTCTTCCGAGTTCCCAAGGTGATCGAGCGGTAGCAGTACGGATGAATCTCGAATTCCTCACGATTGACGGAGCTTGCTCTGCTGTTCAGGAGCGCCGGACTACTGCGCTTGCACTGGCGGAGGCGCACTATGCGCGCATCGAAAAAGAAGATGGCAAGATCGGTGCCTATCTTACACTTTGCCGCGAGCGAGCACTGGAACAGGCAGATCGCATCGACCGCATGGCGGCCGAAGGGAAGCCACTGCCGGCTTTGGGCGGAGTGCCGGTAGGAATCAAAGACGTGATGAGCACGCGCGGCGCACGAACGACGGCCGGCTCAAAGATTCTGGAGCATTACATCCCGCCGTACGACTGCACCGCGGTCGCGCGACTGGAGGCCGCAGGTGCAGTTGTGCTCGGTAAATTAAATTGCGATGAGTTTGCGATGGGTTCGTCCAACGAGAACTCGGCCTACGGTCCCGTGCATAATCCGCGCGATCTGAGCCGGGTGCCGGGAGGATCTTCCGGCGGGTCGGCGGCAGCGGTGGCCGCAAACATGGCAGTGATTGCATTGGGGTCGGATACCGGAGGCTCGATCCGGCAGCCGGCCTCATTCTGCGGCGTGGTGGGATTGATGCCGACCTATGGCCGGGTTTCGCGCTATGGCTTGATTGCCTTCGCGTCGTCACTCGACCACATCGGCCCTCTGGCAAAAAATGTGAAAGACGCAGCGATTGTGCTGCGCACGATTGCCGGGCGCGACCCGATGGACGCAACCTCGGCCGACCTTCCAGTTCCAGATTATGTTGCGGAGTTGGACAAGCCTATCGGGAATATGCGCGTTGGCGTGGCGAAAGAATATTTTGGCGAGGGACTGGACGATGAAGTTCGCCAAGCCGTTGAATCGGCGATTGAGAAGCTGCGAACCCTCGGCTGCGAGATTGTTCCCGTATCGCTGCCGCACACGCCCTATGCCATTCCGACTTACTACTTGATTGCGACCGCGGAAGCCTCGGCAAATCTGGCTCGCTATGACGGAGTGCGGTATACGATTCGCGCGCGGGGGGTGAAGACGCTTTCGGAAATGTACCGGCGCACTCGCGATGAGGGATTCGGTGCCGAGGTGAAGCGGCGCATCATGCTGGGCACCTACGCTCTCAGCGCGGGCTACTATGACGCCTATTATTTGAAGGCGCAGAAGGTGCGCACGCTGCTGACGCGCGACTTCGAGGAGGCTTTCTCACGCGTGGATGCGATCGTTACTCCGACCAGCCCGACAGCCGCATTTCGCTTGGGGGAAAAATCGGATGATCCGCTGGCCATGTATCTGGCCGACATTTATACCGTAACCGCGGATCTGGCGGGGATTCCTGGAATTTCGATTCCGTGCGGCAAAACCAAAGACAAGCTGCCGATTGGCCTGCAGATCCTTGGCAAACATTTTGATGAGAGCACGATCTTGCGGCTGGCGTACGCGTACGAAGAGTCCGCTTAGGAGCCGCGTTCGTCGATCGGTGAGTAGTAACTTTCTCCGGCGCAGGATTTGCAAAACACTTTGCCACCTTGCCGCACTTCGCGGCGAAAATTAATTCCCTCGCCGCATTTCTCGCATGTGATGCGCTCCCCTTTGTAGCCGGGAAATTCTTCGGGAGGCAGATCGACTTTTACCCATTGCGTGGCGAACAAGTCGTCATTCGTCATCTCGCGGTAAGCGAGCATCTGTTGCTGGTTCTTGCTCTCAATCTCGGGATGCATCTGTCGGGCGCATGCTTTTGACGATTCCTTGGCCGCAATGCGAATGGCTTTTCCGGTGTTGACGTCGACAAAGGTCGCAGCCATTTTTCCCCAGTCTCGAAATTTCAAGGCGCGTTTGCCGAGGCGGCAGCCGGTGACTACTGCAACTGCATCAGTGGCGCAGCGGTCGATTTCAACGAAGGCGACGAGCCGTTTGCGATCTTTGCCGTGGGGGTCATCGATGCCGAGTTTCTCGAGTCCCAGCATGGCGAGGCGCACTCCCAGCACCTGCCCGGCACACAGATGGCCGTGAGCAATTTCCGCCTCGCGAAGATATTCGTCAAAGGACTTCATGAAAGAAGGCCGCGACCTTCAGGTTAACATCAGATGTTAAGCGCAGCATCAGGACGAGAGATCCGTTGCGCAGATTGGCGCGGATTACTTTCTCCGCCAGCGGATGCCATCTTTAGTGATCTCCACCAGGATACCGGCCTCAGCGAGTTCGCCGCGCAGCGCGTCCGACTTTTTGAAATCGCGAGACGCACGAGCAGCCTTCATCTCCTCGATCTTGGATTCGATGTCGGCATCAGAAAGTTCGGCGGACTGCAGTGCGTTGAGCAGTTCGGCGCTAATGTCCTTTTCGTGGCCTTCGGTCCGTGCCCATCCCACAACCTGCTTCATCTTGGACGCATCGTCGTCTTCGAGCACGGCGAAGATCTCGTCAAATTTCGACAGAGCGGTAAGAAGAGCTTGTACATCGTCGTTCTTGATTTCGCCGCTGTCCAGTGCGGTATTTACCTGGCGGACCATTTCGAAAATCGCCGCCTGAGCTTGCGCGGTGTTCAGGTCGTCATCCAGCGCAGCAACCATACGATCGACGGTTTCGCTGGCCAGCTTCTGAACTTCTGGAGTGCTCCCCGCGGAGAACTTACCTTCCTTCAGTCTCTGACGAAAGTTGCGTAGCCGATCCACCGAAACCGCTGCCTGCTTTAAGCCGTCGAAGGTGAAGTTCAGTTGATTGCGATAAGGAACTGACGCGAGCAGGTATCGGATGGAAGAAGGTTTGTGTCCTCGCAGCACGAGATCGCGCAGAGTGAAGAAATTTCCAAGACTTTTCGACATCTTCTCGCCTTCCACGAGCAGGAAACGCGCGTGAAACCAGAAATGCGAGAACATCTTTCCGGTCAGGGATTCTGACTGCGCGATCTCGTTTTCATGATGCGGGAAAACCAGATCCTCGCCGCCAGCATGCAGGTCGAAGCTCTCGCCCAATTCCTCCATCGACATGACGGAGCACTCAAGATGCCAGCCGGGCCGGCCGGGACCGATAACCGTATCCCACGATGCTTCGCCTGGCTTGGGAGATTTCCAGAGAGCGAAATCGCGCGCGCTGTCTTTTTCGTATTCGTCAACGTCGACGCGGGCGCCGTCGAGCATCCCGCCAAAATCCTTCTTCGAGAGTTTTCCGTACTGTGGGAATCTAGCGATACGGAAATAGTATGAACCGTCGTCAGTGCGGTAGGCGATGCCGCGTTCCACTAACTTGGCGACGAACTGCGCCATCTGATGAATATGTTCGGTGGCGCGGACCAGGGTCGGTTGCTCAATTCCGATCATGGCCGAATCCTCGAGGAACGCCTTCTCGTATTTTGCCGTGTATTGTTGAACACTTACCCCGTCGCGCGCAGCGTTGCGAATGATCTTGTCGTCGACGTCGGTAATATTCATGACGTGGCGAACTTGATATCCGCTCTGACGGAGGAAGCGGCGAAGAAGATCGACGGCGATAAATGTACGGAAATTGCCGATGTGGCCGTAGTCATACACGGTTGGCCCGCAGGCGTACATGCGAACTTCATTGTTGCGGAGCGGATGGAACTCCTCAACTCGCGAGGACATGGTGTTGTAGAGATGAAGCGGCATAATGGTTCAGAACAGCAAAAACGAACCTTCGATTCTAGGGGTGAGAAGGAAAATGGGCAACCTGACGATCGTAACGGTACGCTTTGTGGCGTCACATCACGCGGCTGCGGGGCCATTCGGCGGCGGCAACGCGTGAGGTACCGATCGCAGACGTCCCGGCAGAAGAACGAGATAATGCAGGGCAGAGAGAATGGTGAAGATGAAGGTTGCCCGCAGAAACACGGTACGCGCAATCCAGACCCAGCGCAGCCGATTTACCTGAAGAAGGAGCACAAAGAAAACTGCGCAGATCTGCGAGAACGTATTCGCTTTGCCGAAAATTCCTGGGCGAAAATCCCGTAATCCTGCAATCGCGAACAGTACAGCGCTGGCCGCGAGAATGGAAATATCGCGGCTGAATACCAGCACGGTGTACTTCCATGGAATCCTGTGCAGAATCGACAAGACCAGAAACATCGTGCTCAGCAAAAGTTTGTCAGCGATTGGATCGAGATACTGTCCCAGCAGCGTCTGCTGATGGAGCGTGCGGGCGAGCAATCCGTCCAGTCCGTCACTGAAGCCAGCAACCAAAAAGATGACCAGAGCCCATCCATAGTGCCCGTCGACCAGTTGGATCACGGCGAAGGGGACGAAAATCATCCGCAGCAAGGTGAGTTGATTGGGGGCGGTTAAGATCTCCGAGCGTCTCACGCACGCTCCTTGACGGCGCGATTTGCCGACCGTTTTATAC
>DATKQB010000116.1:0-27762 GCA_035523795.1 Verrucomicrobiia bacterium
CAAAGCCATTTTGACTAATTCAAAGGATGAGAAATCTATGGAAAATACACTTGCTATCAGCTCCGGGAGCGTCGTCCCCGAAAAGAAGGATAAACACGATCCTTCCGAATCTAAGTGTCCGGTCATGCATGGCGCTCACCATGTCCACAGCAATGCTGACTGGTGGCCCAATCAGGTAGACCTTCGGGTCTTGCATCAACACTCTCCGCTGTCCAATCCGATGGACAAGGAGTTCAACTACGCCGAAGAATTCAAGAGCCTCGATCTGAAAGCGGTGATCAAGGACCTCAATGCCTTAATGACAAGCTCGCAGGAATGGTGGCCGGCCGACTTCGGCCACTACGGTGGATTATTTATCCGCATGGCATGGCACAGCGCTGGCACCTATCGCATCGGTGATGGGCGCGGAGGCGCCGGAGCCGGACAACAGCGTTTCGCTCCACTCAACAGCTGGCCGGACAATGTAAACCTCGACAAAGCTCGGCGGCTGCTGTGGCCAATCAAGCAGAAATATGGCCGGAAAATCTCCTGGGCCGACCTGATGATTCTTGCCGGCAACGTCGCTCTCGACTCGATGGGCTTCAAGACTTTCGGTTTCGGCGGCGGCCGCGAGGATACCTGGGAGCCGGAAGAGGACATCTACTGGGGCCCAGAAGGCACATGGCTGGCGGATGAGCGCTATAGCGGGGACCGTGATCTTGAGAATCCTCTGGCTGCTGTGCAGATGGGTCTGATCTATGTGAATCCGGAAGGCCCAAACGGAAAGCCTGATCCAGTCGCCGCTGGCAAAGATATCCGCGAAACTTTCCGCCGCATGGCCATGAATGATGAGGAGACGGTCGCGCTGATTGCCGGCGGCCATACCTTCGGCAAGACACACGGTGCCGGCATCCCGGCAAACTACGTCGGTGCTGAACCGGAGGGCGCCGAGATCGAGCTGCAGGGTCTCGGATGGAAAAACAAGCTGGGCAAGGGCCATAGCGGAGACACGATCGGCAGTGGCCTTGAGGTCATCTGGACTACGACTCCTACGAAGTGGAGCAACAACTTCTTCCACAACCTGTTCGAATACGATTGGGAATTAACTAAGAGTCCGGCCGGCGCGCATCAGTGGACTCCGAAAAACGGTGCGGGAGCGGGCACTGTTCCAGACGCGCATGATCCCTCCAAGCGTCACGCACCCTCAATGTTAACCACGGACCTCGCCCTGCGCTTCGATCCGGCGTACGAAAAAATATCGCGGCGCTTCTACGAGCATCCGGATCAGTTCGCCGATGCGTTCGCGCGGGCGTGGTTCAAGTTGACCCACCGCGACATGGGCCCGATCCAGCGCTATCTTGGCCCGCTTGTTCCGAAGGAGACGCTGTCGTGGCAAGACCCCATTCCCGCGGTGAATCACAAGCTCATCGGGGACAAGGAGATTGCGGCTCTTAAGGCGAAAATCCTTGCTTCCGGTCTGTCGATTTCGCAGTTGGTTTCGACGGCATGGGCATCGGCATCAACCTTCCGCGGCTCGGATAAACGTGGTGGAGCGAACGGCGCGCGCGTTCGTCTAGCGCCGCAAAAAGACTGGGAAGTCAACCAACCGGCGCAGCTGAGCAAGGTGCTCAAGGCTCTGGAGAAAATCCAGAAGGAATTCAACGGTGTACAGACCAATGGCAGCAAGGGCAAGAAGGTCTCGCTAGCCGACCTGATCGTCCTCGGCGGCTGCGCAGCCGTCGAAGAAGCTGCGAAAAAGGCCGGACACAAAGTGAAAGTCTCTTTCACTCCGGGCCGCATGGACGCGTCGCAGGAGCAAACTGACGTTGAATCCTTCGAACCGCTCGAGCCCAAGGCTGACGGCTTCCGCAACTATTTCCGCGGCAAGCTGCGGCTGTCGCCTGAGGAGATGCTGCTTGATCGGGCGCAATTGCTGAGACTGACGGCGCCCGAGATGACGGTGCTCATCGGTGGCTTGCGCGTTTTGGGTGCGAACGTCGGAAAGTCGAAGCACGGCGTCTTCACCAAGAAACCTGAGACTCTGACGAACGACTTCTTCGTCAACCTGCTTGACATGGGCACGCAATGGAATCAGTCCACCGAATCCAACGGCTCAGGAGATGTCTACGAAGGACGCGATCGGAAGACGAACCAGGTGAAGTGGACCGCCAGCCGGGTCGACCTCGTTTTCGGTTCGCACTCTCAATTACGTGCTCTCGCCGAAGTCTATGCGTGCGCCGATTCGAAGGAGAAGTTTGTGAAGGACTTCGTCGCAGCCTGGACCAAGGTGATGAACGCCGATCGCTTCGATCTAGTCGCTTAATTCTCTACAGAAAAAGGGGCCGTGAATCCTGCGGCCCCTTTCCTTCGCTCGAATATCGCGACTGCTGGCTATTTCGTCGCGGCAGACAACGTTGAGGAATCCGCCAAACTTAGCGTTTTCGGCAATGGGTGCAGCAGCAGCCAAAAGGCAACCAGGTGCATCAGGAACAATCCCGGCACATACAGAATGGGGATGGCATAGGCAGTCCCTAGCTGTCCCGCGACCTCGGGCACATGGAAGCGGATCGCGTTTATTGTGGCCATGACAAGGTCGACGAAGCCAACCAGATTAAACGCCCAGACGAGCGGCCAGAAAAGCACACGCCTGCATGCGGCCAGCAGCACGAAGAGTGCGAGCAATGCCGTGGCGAGGTCGCCATACGCCACCTGAACAGCGAAGCCCTGAGGCAAATTCGGCCCGACAAATCCAGGCAGCAAGAAAACCAATCCGAAGAAACGGAAACTGTTGAATGTGGCGATGGCTCGGTGTGCTTTCACGCGATCCATCACTTTGATCCGAGGCCAGATGTAATTTGCACTCAAAAGTCCCCAGGCGAGATAGCCCAGTGCCATGTCGATTCGAAAAATTGTCAGCGGAGTCATGGGTCACTGCCTTTCGCTTTTGCGCAACTGCGCCTTGAGCTGTTCAAGCCGAGGAAGCAGGGTCTGTTTGCGAGCATCGAAGGTCGAGAGTGGCGTCACTTCGGTGTCCATGAGGGGCCATACGGGCAGGCCCGTCACCACGTCATCGAGTTCTTGCGCGGAATCGGCACTCACAATCAACGCAAGGGCGACGGTTCCACTCACGGGCCCTCCGGCTAGAATTTTCCTTTCTTCCTGTAGCCTCTTACCCACCTCAAGCGTGGGGTAAATAATTTTCTCAATAAAATCGCGGCCCTCCTTAGGGGTCTTCGCAGTGGCCGATGATTTCAGCCGCAGTTGAACCAGATATTGCATGGCACCCTCCTTGTTTTGGCGATCTGGCTGAATGTTCTCTCCCATAAGATGTATATACAGCTAGTTGGCCGCAAAAAAATTATTCCCCGGCTGCTACCCGTGTAACCAATTCCAACATGCCTCCCAATTGATTCAGGTTTTGTTCTCCCAGCGTCTCCTGCACCCGGGCTTGCGCCTTTTTCCAGTGCGGCATAGACTTCGCCAGTTTTGCTCGTCCCGCGGCTGTCAATCGGATCATCCGAACCCGCCGATCCTTGCCCTCCTTTTCGCCAATCCACTGCTTCCTCCTAAGCAGCTCAAGCGTCCGGGTCAGCGTCGTTGAATCCATGGCCAGCAGTTTACCCAGCCGTCCCTGGGACACTTCTCCGCTGAGATCGAGCGTCATCAGCAAGGTGAATTGAGTGGCCTCAATGTGCTGGGACCGAAGTTCGCGGTTATACAAACGCGTGATCGCCCGCGCCGCACGGCGCAGGTTGGCGCACGCGCAAGGCAGAAGAGGCAAACTATTGCTGCCTTCGGAAGTTTTAGGGCGATCCATATGCATGCACATACACATTAGTTCTTCCATCCGTCAAGAGGAATCACTTTACACGAAGTACTTTGTAATATAAAGTACACCAATGATCGATCCGCACGAGCCCTTCTTTCGACCAATTGCGAAACGCTGGATGCCCTCAGAAATGCTGCATGCCCCCACGCTGAAAGACGAGCCTGTCGGGCCGAGCGAAATGCATTACGCTCTGCTGATCAATCCTTTTTATCCCAAGGATGCCAATGCCAGCTTTGGCAAGCACGTGCTTACGCCATCGCTGGCGTTGACCAGCTTTGCGGCCACCACGCCGGCGCACTGGCGCATCGATTATTGGGACGAAAATCTTCTCCACGGTCGTCCGCCATATCGTCCCATGCCGCAGGTGGTGGGCATTACGGTTCACTTGACTTTTGCGGGGCGCGCCTACAAATTGGCCGACTGGTATCGCGCGCGAGGATCGAAAGTCATTCTCGGCGGCTTGCATGTCCTTTCCTGTCCTGAGGAATGCGCGCCTCATGCCGATGCGCTTGCACTCGGTGATGGAGTTCAACTCTGGCCGCGCATTCTGAGCGACGTAGAACAAAACCATCTGCAGCCTCGCTATCTTGCCACTTACGAAAACGACTATCGCGTTGACCCCTCGCCGCGCCGCACAATCCTTCCACGCAAGAGCTTTCTCACCACCACCAGCCTGATTGCCACGCGGGGATGTCACAACCGCTGCGGCTTCTGCTATTTGGCGACCGACGGACTGCGTATGCCTTATCGCATGCGCGCCCCGCAACAAGTAGTCGAGGAGTTTCAGGCTGACAACCAGCCTTATGCCGTTTTCATCGACAACAATCTTGGCTCGCGTCGTGACTACCTGCACGCGCTTTGCGCCGCGCTACGCCCACTCAACAAGATCTGGAGCGCTGCCGTCACCATTGATGTCACTGACGATCCCTCGCTTATCCGCAACATGGCTCTCGCCGGATGCACTGGCGTCTTCATCGGCTTTGAATCGCTTTCCGATGACAACCTCGCCGATTCGCATAAAAAAACTCCGAAGACCGCCGACTACGCGCGTCGCGTGCGCGTCCTGCACGATTACGGCATCCAAGTGAATGGATCTTTTGTGCTCGGCTTCGATCACGACTGTAAAGACGTTTTTGCACGTACAGCCGAATGGATCGAGGAGAATCGTCTGGAGTGTGCGACCTTCCACATTCTTACTCCTTATCCGGCGACGCCGCTATTTCGCCAGATGGAAGCCGAAGGCCGCATCCTCCACAAGGACTGGACGCTCTACGACACCGGCCATGCCGTTTTCCGGCCGAAGCACATGTCACCGGAGGAACTCGAGCACGGATACGCCTGGATCTATCAGAGGCTCTTCTCGCACGCCTCGATCTGGCGCCGGCGTCCCGAGCATTGGCAGGCCGTGCCGCTATATCTGGCGATGTCGTATCTCTACAAGCGCTCTAACCGCTTCTGGCATTTGCTGATCAAGCATGACCTCGTCAATCCCGTGTGGAAGCCGCTGGTCGAGATGACTCGCTTGCGGCACCTGCGCTATCGCCGCCAGTTTTCCGAAAAAGAAAGAGCCTGTGCTTCTCCGGGCCAGGTTGTGTCAGCTGGCGTCTAGAGCTGATTGATCTTGTGCGCAAATCTCGCGGGAGGGCGATCGGATCATGAAGGAGTGAGACCTTACTCATTCGGCTACTGAGACCCAAATTCTTAAGGATCAGGATCTACTCCGCGAAAATATTGCCTGGCATCGGAACGCAAGAGAATCCATGCAATCCCGGCAAATATCAGAACGTGAGCCGCTAACCCATGGAACGGAGGAAACGCGGTCAAGGCTACGTGAAATGCCGCCCACGCCAAGGCTAGCCATCGTGCCCAATTCTGTCGTCGAAGCATGAACACGCCGGCGAGCACCGCCAAAAGCTCCGTCACTTCAGTCGCGTAAGCATCCCTCTGTAGCTTTAGCAAATCCGGGGAATGAAAGGCAAACTGGAGCGTCCCCACAGCAATGTAGAGCCACGCAACCCCAGTCACTGAAATCGGACGTCGCATTTCATCCCTTTGTTCTCAATAATTTCAACATTATGCCCCAAGGCAGAGAAGCAACTCGCGTTTGACGTCAAGAATTATCTTGACAAACATTACTGTGTGACATACAGTGTGTGTCGTACACTATATGTCAAACGGTACAACAAGTCCAGAAGTCTTTGAAAATCTGAAGCTGGAGCTTCGCCGCGGCTGCCTGACCCTTGCCGTTCTGGCCCAATTGCGGTCTGAGCGTTATGGCTACACCCTGCGCAAAGCCTTGGCCGACGACGGCCTGGAGATCGACGAAGGCACGCTTTACCCGTTGCTGCGCCGCCTGGAAGCACAAGGCCTGCTGGCCAGCGAGTGGCGTGAGGAAGACAAGCGCAACAAGCGCTTCTATCGCCTATCCGCAACCGGGGAAGAAATTCTGAACCAACTGCTGAGCGAATGGCGGCGTATGAACGACTCGCTCAGCAAAATTCTGCAAGAGGCATAATTCCATGACTAAACAAGCGACTACTTTTCAGAATCCTCTCGAACTGGTCGACCGCTACTTGCAAGCGGTTCGCTTCTGGCTGCCAAAGTCGCAGCGGCAGGAAGGCGTCCTTGCCGAGCTTGGAGAAGATCTGCGGTCACAAATCGAAGAAAAAGAAGCCGAGCTCAGCCGTCCGCTCGACAAGAACGAAGTGTCGGCGATTCTGAAGAAATGTGGCCCGCCCATTGTTGTCGCAGGCCGGCTGGGACCTAACCGCTACCTGATTGGTCCCACTCTGTTTCCGACTTATGCGTTCGTCTTGAAAATGGTGCTGCTCTGGATCCTGGTTCCAGTCTTTCTCTTCATTATTGGCCCCGTCTATGTGGTAAACAGCGCAGGGAACTGGCCGGCCGCGCTGGCCCAAACGATCGGGGATCTGTGGTCCGGACTCTTCATCGCTGCTGGAATTATCACGCTGGTTTTTGTATTGATCGAACGGTCCCCTGCGCAGGCTGCCATTGCGTGCAAGTGGGATCCGCTCTCACTTCCGCCGGTGCAAAAGACTGAGCGGAAACCTTCTCTTGCGCAATCGCTCTCGCAGTTAATCTTCGCCGTCTTGGGACTGCTTTGGCTGTTGTTGTTACCACATCACCCGGGACTGATCCTTGGTCCGGCAGCGGCAATCCTGAAAGCCGGCCCGGTCGCGCATATGATGTACGGTCCCATCTTGCTGCTGACAGTTCTTACCATCCTGAAACCAGCCATTAGTCTGGCGCGCCCGTACTGGACGTGGTTTCTACCAGCTGCCGAACTGGTGCAATCGGCTCTCACCCTGATCGTGGTTCATTTCATCTTGAATGCTGCCGGGCAAATGACTCGCGGTGACTGGCATCCATTCGTCGTGCAGGCGACGGGGCTTTCGGGGAACTACATTCAGGCAGCCGCGATCGTGAATATATCGATTCTGATCAGTTTTGCCTGCGCCTGGTTCGGCACTGGCATCGCGCTGATCGTGCAGCTCTGGAAGATGTTCACTCTGCTGCGAAATAAGAAAATCAACCGTCAGCCCGCAACCTTGCGGGCTTGACCACTGAAACACTAAGAAATACCAAGAGTTCCAACTGTGCAGTGTTTGATCTGATGACATAAAGCCCCGGACGCCCTCGTGCCGGGGAGGAGGCCAACGGTACTCGGCGGAGCGGAGGTCTGCCGCTCCACAATTCTTTGCGGTAAGATTTCATGCATGGATTCTGGAGAGAACGCGGCGCCCGAGTCTCGCCCTTCTAATTTTCTGCGCGACAAAATTCTCGACGACCTCAAAACCAACAAGTACAACGGACGCGTGCAGACGCGCTTCCCTCCTGAGCCCAACGGCTATCTGCACATCGGCCACGCCAAGGCGATCTGCATCGATTTCGGCCTCGCCGAAGAATTTGGCGGCAAAACCAATCTGCGCTTCGACGACACCAATCCTGAAAAGGAAGATGTCGAATACGTCGATTCGATCATGGAGGATGTGAAGTGGCTGGGCTTCCGATGGGATGGTCTGTTCTACGCGTCTGACTATTTTGATCAGATCTATGAATGGGCAATCAAGCTGATCAAGGACGGCAAGGCCTACGTCGACGATCTTTCAGCGGAAGAGATTCGCGAACACCGCGGCACGCTCACCGAACCGGGCAAGGAGAGCCCTTATCGCAATCGGCCGGTGGAAGAGAATCTGAATTTATTTGAGCGAATGCGCGCTGGCGAGTTCCCGGACGGTTCGCGCGTGCTGCGCGCGAAGATCGACATGGCCTCGCCGAACCTGAACATGCGCGATCCGGTGATGTATCGCATTCTGCATGCAGAGCATCATCGCACGGGCAACAAGTGGCCAATCTATCCCATGTACGATTTTGCCCATGGCCAGTCGGATTCACTCGAAAAAATCACGCACTCCATGTGTTCGCTGGAATTCGCCGACCACCAGCCGCTCTACAACTGGTTTATCAAAGAGCTCGGCATCTTTCCTTCACAGCAGATCGAGTTCGATCGCCTCAGCCTGACCTATACGATCATGTCGAAACGCCTGCTGCGACGGCTGGTAGAAGAAGGACGCGTGTGTGGCTGGGACGATCCGCGTATGCCGACGCTTTCCGGCTTGCGCCGTCGCGGCTACACACCGGAGGCAATTCGCAATTTTGTCTCTGCCGTAGGCGTATCGCGTACCAACGGCATCGTCGAACTGGCGATGCTGGAGCACTTCGTCCGCGAGGACCTCAACAAGCGCGCCCCGCGTGTGATGGCGGTGCTGCGGCCGTTGAAAGTCGTGATCGATAACTATCCGGAGAATCAAGTCGAAGAGATGGAGGCAGTCAATAATCCCGAAGACGAAAGCGCAGGCAAGCGCAAGCTTCCGTTTTCCCGTGTCCTCTACATCGAACAGGATGATTTCCGGGAAGTGCCTCCCAAGGGATATTTCCGCTTATCGCCTGGCAAAGAAGTGCGCCTGCGCTATGGCTATTTCATCACAGCAAAAGATGTCGTAAAGAACGATGCCGGAGAAGTGGTCGAAGTGCACTGCACCTACGATCCAGCGACGCGTGGCGGCAACGCCCCCGACGGGCGCAAGGTGAAATCAACCATTCATTGGGTTTCTGCGGCCCACGCCATTGATGCAGAGGTGCGCATGTACGAGAACCTGTTCAACAAGGAAGATCCCGCAGACGTTCCTGACGGGCAGGATTTCACAGCGAATCTGAATCCAAAATCGCTGGAAGTGATTTCACACGCGAAGCTGGAACCAGCGCTGGCGAATGCCGCGCCGGGGAGCCGGTATCAGTTCGAACGGCTCGGCTACTTCTGCGCAGACCCTGACAGCAAGCCAGCGGCGCCGGTCTTCAACCGAACGGTCGCGTTGAAAGACACGTGGGCAAAGGTAGAGAAAAAGCAAAGCGCGAAGAGCTGAAGTTATGAACGTTGTCGTTCAAATAATCAGGTTTGTAAGCTCTGAGACGCAAGGCTTGACCTACACAAACGTGTGTCATACAGTGGCGGTCAACTCAATTTCTTGGAGGGCGCAATGCTAGACGGGTTCAAGAAATTCATTCTTCGCGGCAATGTGGTAGATATGGCGGTTGGCGTGGTGATTGGTGCGGCATTCGCTGGGGTGGTTACCGGGTTGACAACGGCTTTTCTAAATCCGTTGATCAAGCTTGCCACCGGCGGCGGTGAAAAGTTTTCGACGCTGCAGTTCACAGTTCGTGGCGTTGCATTTCCGCTGGACAACTTCATCAATGCGGTTATTTCGTTCATTCTGATTGCCGCGGCGGTTTATTTCTTCGTCGTCTTACCGATCAATGCGCTGATCGCCCGCATGCATAGAGGCGAAAAACCCGCAGATCCGACGACCAAGAAATGTACGGAATGCCTGAGTGAGATTCCGATTGCAGCCCGGCGCTGTGCGCACTGTGGCCAACCACAGACTGTCACAGTGGCGGCGTAGGCATCAGATGCGCAGTACAACGCTTCTGCGTTCGGTGGCTGTAGCTGTTGCGATCTCAATCTGTATTCCGGCGCAAGCTCAGACGCAATCCAGTTCATCGGTTGGCAAATCCCCCCCAACTCATGCAAACGAGCACGACGCCGCTGCGGACCTCGACGCCGGTTCGGTCAGTCGTGGTGTCTACCGCAACAAAGCCTTCGGATTTTCGTGCAAAGTGCCTGAGCAATGGGTGCTGCGAACGGACGAGATGAACGCCCGCGACGATAGCCCAAGCTCGGTTCCAGCCAAAGGTGCTGGTTCGGCCCGGAGCGCGAAGGTTTTGCTGGCGGCGTTTTCGCGGCCTCCGGATGCACGCGGAGAAGATGTGAATGATTCCATTGTGATCGCGGCGGAGAGCGTCTCAGCGTATCCGGGCTTGACGGAAGCCGCACAATATTTCGGTCCACTGACGGAGGTGGCGAAATCACAGGATTTCATCGTGGACGACGACCCGTATGAGGTGGAGATTGAAAAGAAACTCCTGGTCCGAGGCGACTTCCACAAAGACGTGGGCACGCGGGTGATGCATCAGTCCACGCTTGCCTTCTTGTCGCACGGATACGCGGTTTCGATCACGGTCATCGGTGGGACGGATGATGAAGTGGAAGACCTAATCGACGGATTGGATTTTGCGACCGCGGAGAGTGCGCCAGCGAGGAAGTAGCCTCCAAGCCCGGCCTGTCCTAGCGTGAGATTGCGACTGGCTCGTTGATTGCAATCGCGATTTTGGGCGGATGCAACAGAGTGTTGTGGATGAGGCAGTGGTGAACGGCAGTTTCCACTCCGGCACGGTGCTGCGAACTGAGCTCGACTGGAGTTTCAATCTCAATGCGAAAGTTATCGACGCGGGCCGGATCTTTGGCTTTGTCTGCTGTGACGCGAACATGCGTGCCTTCGGTCGCCAGCTTGTGTTTGCGCAAATACTGCGCCGCATAAAAAGCGGCGCAAGCGCCGAGCGAAGCAAGCAATAATTCGGGCGGGGTCATTCCCTCGTCGTAGCCACCATTCTCTTGCGGTTGGTCACTGGCGATCACGTGCTGACGGGCGTGAATCTCAAACTGAACCGCCCCCAGATGCTCGACTGTAACTTCCATAAGTGCCTCCAGTCCAGAAATTTTCGGCCTGCCGAATAAGGTCCGCGCGTAAAACTTACGAGTCGGAGCCGCTTCGCTGGCAAGTTTCCAGGCGTTGAATGGCTCGCGCCGCAGCTCCTAGATAATCGGGTTTTGCTCCGATGGACCGCAAGGACTGAGATCACAACCGCAGTTTCCTTCGGTTGCGCGGTCCCCGGGCAGTAGAAGAGGGTGTTCCAGCGTCTTCAATTCTTATCCGGCAGTAAATCCAGCAGGCGTGAAGCTTTCGCACCGGTCAAAGTTCCATCTACTCAGGGTTTCCGATGGGCATGCACGTTGGTACCTGCCCCATGTGATTGGGATCACACCTTGAGAGAATTGGCAGTCGTAGCCTGATGACATGGGTACGGCAGATCTAGGTCGGATTTATGAGGCCAGTCTAAAAGCGAGTTCCGAACTGGATCGCGATTATTACCTTAATCCGAATCCGAGCACGACGGATCGCGCTGAGTACTACCGCCGAATGGAAGAACTGGGGAAGTTGCGGCAGCATTTCTATGCCGCGTTGGACAGCACTCCCCATCCTGATCACGGAAGCAACCTGGAAGTGACTTTTCAGGACAAGGCTACCGCTCAACGCGTGAGCGTCTGTCAGTCCAAGTTTGTGCACGATCTGAGGAACTCATTGCACATCGTTCTCGGCTATACCGACATCCTGCTAGAGCAACTCTCCGCGGACGAAACTGCGGTGAAGGAGTTGGAACTTATTCGTCTGGCGGGAAACCGCATGAGCGATTTGTTGAAGGCCTCAGAGACATAACTGAATAGTCGCCAGATTGGGACGTGGACCACGTAGTCGTCGGATCGAAAGTGGTTTTGATAGGGCTTTACGACTGTGGTTGCGCGTGTACGCGGAGAAAATATTGGGCGCCAATCGCGCCGAGAACGAGGCGCACAGGAAACGGGAAATTACGGCGGGACGGATCGTGCTGAAGGACCGGAGCAGAAAGGTGGTAGTACTTACCGCGAGTTTTGAGTTCGGCGTGGCCAGCGGCCAGAATGTTTTGCGCCCATTGAGATTTCGGGCCATAGGTGAGGGCGATGAGGAATCCATCCGACACGGGGAAGACGTTTACGGGGTTACGAAACCGGCGTCCGGACTTGCGCCCAACGTGAGTAAGGATGCCGAAGCCGGGCATCCAGCCGGCGAATAGTCCCGCGAAGCGGTTGGTGACGACAAGGTTGAAGGCCGCGACCCAGCGCGGGCGAAAGCGGAGCAGAAGCGGCGCTCCCGCGAAGCAGACAATGACGACGATCAGGATAATCGCCGTGTGCATAAGACGAGTTTACGCGGCCTGGGTGGGCGTAAGGGAGACGGGCGGGTCCTGGGTGCGGGTCCACGTATAGCGCATGCGATGGATGACCGTAATCGTGCTCAGAACTGCTATAACCCACAGCACCGGGGCCATGCGGTTGAACAGCGCGCCGAGAATGACAAGGACGAGGCGCTCGGGACGTTCCATAAATCCTACGCGGCAGGAGCCGATGAGCGATTCGGCGCGGGCACGCGTGTAGCTGACCATAATGGCGCTGATCATGACGAAGGCGGTGAGGACGACATAGAAGAAGCGTCCGCCGCGTGCGTAGAAGACGAGCAGACCGAGAAATTGCGAAGCGTCGGAGTAGCGGTCGACGACGGAATCAAAGAAAGCTCCGAAGCGGGTGACGCGGTTGGTGGCGCGCGCGACTTGTCCGTCCACCAGATCGAAGAAGCCGGAGAAGATGATGACCAATCCGGCATAGATGAACAGGCGCTTCTGATTGCCGGCGTTGGCGGAGCCGAACAGAATCGCGGCCCAGGTGTTAACCAGCAATCCCATGAACGTGAGAACGTTGGGATTAATGCGGGAAAGCGCGAGCCAGCGCACGATGGTGTCGAGCAGCTTGCCGCAGGCCCGGCCGAAGGCGGATGTCCAGCTCAGCGACATTATGCGCCAGCCTCTTTCCGGTCATCGGATTCCACCTCGTCGTGAATGGTGCTGAGCTTGAGGATCTCCAACTCGCGCTTGCCGTTAGGTGTGACGACGACGGCTTCGTCTCCAACTTTTTTGTTGAGTAGGGCGCGCCCGATGGGGCTCGTTGTGGAGATTTTGCCGGCGGCGACGTCTGATTCTTCGCTGGTGACCAGCTTGTATTCGACTTCTTCGTCCTTGGTGCTGTCGTAGACCTTGACGGTAGATCCCAAGCCAACTTTGTCGCGTGGGATGTTGTTCATGTTGACCATGGACAGGTCGGCCAGCCGCTTGCCGAGTTGCCGGACGCGCGCCTTGACGAACTCCTGCCGCTGCTTGGCCATGTGGTATTCGGCGTTCTCGCTGAGATCGCCAAGAGCAGCGGCCTTCTTGATTTCTTTCGGTAGCTCGTGAATCAGTTCGTGTTCGAGCGCGTCAATTTCTTCCTGCAACTTCCGTCTTATTTGATCTGTCATGGATTAAAACCGGATCACGGCAAGGCTTGGGACATTATAAACCTCACGGCGATGCTCTGCCCGGGAGTTAGGCGAACTTTGCATCTGGCAGGCCCATTTTGAAATCGAACGGGCATGTATAGCCTCCATCAATCGCAACTGCCATTTGTGGGAATGTCGCATGAGTTCTGGGGTCGGGATCATGGGCCGGTGGGCATCTCGTTCTTTCTGGTCATTGGCGAGCCGGGTCGAGGAACGCGGCTGCACAAGCACGACTATGACGAGATCGTTTATGTGATCGAAGGGCGATCGAAGTGGGTGGTTGGGGATCAGGAACGGGAGGCGGTCGCTGGAGACGTGCTGATTGTGCGAGCGGGCGAGCCGCATAAGTTCGTCAACAGTGGGGACGGGCCACTGCGGCAGTTTGACATTCATTTGAATCCGACGTTTGAGACGATGTGGCTGGAGTAATTTCCCACTTCTGGCAAGACCGGCCAGAAGTGGGGGCACCCAGGCTCAGGATGACAATGCCTGCTCCAGATCGGCGATCAAGTCATCCGCATCTTCGATTCCTACCGAATAACGAATCAATGCCTCGGGGATGCCGGCAGCGGCGCGTTCTTCTGGCGTCGATTCCACATGGCTGGTGGTCGCGGGAGGGCCTGCAACCGTTTCAACGGCTCCCAGATTGGCGGCAAGATTCGCGTATCGCAGGCGAGGCAGGAACTGCTTGACCGTGTCGAATCCGCCATGAAGGGCGAAGCTGAGGACGCCACCGAATCCGGACATTTGCCGGCGGGCGATCTCGTGGCCTTCGTGCGAGGGAAGGCCGGGATAGAACACTTTGGCCACGCCCGGATGCGCGCTGAGGAATTCTGCGATCTTCAAAGCGCTTTCGTTTTGTTGGCGAATGCGAAGATGAAGCGTCTTCATGCCCCGAAGGAGCAGATATGCCGACATGGGTTCGAGGCAGGCGCCGTTAATCTCGCGGAAATGGTAGATGCGGCTTACTGGATCTTTCGGGCCACAGGCGATGCCGCCGAGAGCGTCGGCATGGCCGCCAAGAAATTTGGTGGCGCTATGAATGACGAGATCGGCGCCGAGTTCGATGGGACGCTGATTGATAGGCGTGGCGAAAGTATTGTCGACGACGACGGTCGCTCCGTGACGATGAGCAGCTGCGGCGAGACGGGCGATATCGACGACTTTTATCGTGGGATTGGTGGGAGATTCGAGGTAAACGACTTTGCAGCCTCGGGCGATTTCGGCCTCGATAACCGCATGATCGGTCGTGTCGCAGAGAGTGACGTCGATCTGAAATCGCGGCAGGAATTCGATGAAGATTTTGTTCGTTCCGCCGTAAGTGTCTTTGACGGAGACGACGCGGTCTCCCGGCGAAAGCAGGGTGAATAGCGTGTTGCTAATCGCGGCCATGCCTGAGGAAAAACTGGTGGCGGCTTCAGCACCTTCGAGGTCACGGACTTTCTCTTCGAATGCCGCGACTGTCGGATTCGTGTTACGCCCGTAGATGTGGCCGGCTTTGCGTCCGAGGGCAACTTCGAGCCACTCTTCGACAGTTTCGTATCCGTAGGAGACGCTGAGGGAAACGGGAACTTGGGTGGCTCCAGCCCACCGCGGTCCGTCCTCACCGGCCCAGACGGAGCGGGTGCCGAGGCCGAGACGATTGTTGTTTTTGGGATCGGTCATGGAGGGTCCGCAAACATGATACAGGCCAACGACGTGCCGATGCGTCCATTACTCAAACCGCTCGAAGGGCGGCAAGCCTGTGACACTACTGTGCAAAGTTATGAGCCATGACCTCGGAGCCGCGCTGCTGCAACTTGGCGGCTTGCTCCTGGGCTTCCCCGATCTGAGCAGGGGACAATATTTTGGCGAGAGAATGAAGCAGATCGCGGCCGCGCGGGTCACCTGAGAGATCGGCGGCTTTAATCCATGCGTAGGCTGCCTCGGGATTCTTACCCGTGCCTCGACCTTGAGCGTACAGGTATCCAAGTTTGATCCGCGCGCCGGTGTGGCCCTGCGCGGCTGCTTTTTGAAACCAGGCGAAGGCCTCGCGATCGTTCTGGGTGACGCCCTCGCCCCTAAGGTAGAGATCGGCCAGATTGTTCTCTCCCAGAGGATTGCCGGCCTCTGCCGCCTTGCGATACCACTCAGCTGCGGTGGAAAGGCTGCGCGCACATCCGAGGCCTTGGTCGTACATATATCCCAGGTTGGTCTGAGCGCTACTGTCGGCGGCTTCCGCTCCCTTTCGGAACCAACGAAGTGCGTCCGAGTCGTCTTGCCGAACGCCCTTTCCTTCCAGGTAGAGGATTCCGAGATTGTAGTAAGCCCGGGCAAAGTGTTGGCTGGCAGCTGCATGCAGCCACTGGAGGGCAGCCCCATAGTTCACTGGCGTTCCCCAGCCGTTGATATACATGACTGCAAGATTCACTTGGGCGGGTGCGTATCCGCGCACAGCCGCACGTTCGAACCACTCCATGGCGTCCTTTTCGCTGTAATCAGGACCGATGACCAGGATGGAGGCGATGCCTAACTGATTCTGCTCAAAAGACTGGCCATTTTCAGCCATGCGGCGGACGGTGGACAGATCGCAGACCTGGGCACTGGAGTCTGTCTGGTGCGTGACGACAACCAGGCTGCATTGTTTGTTGGCGGATGTTTGAGCCAACGCGGTTAGATTGAGGCTAGCGACTACTAAACAAGCTGCGGCCACGGTTAGTAGAACCTGTTTTGCATTCATTGCATTCCTCCCGACTTGTTCGAAATGAGCCTAACTTGCCGTCGGAAGGAAAGAACCGCAATGCAAAGCAGGTCATTTCTTCGAAGGGCCTACCTCATTTGCGGGCTATCAGGATCTCATCGGATATCGCATAGATGACAAATGACTTATTCGAGCGTCCAAGGGAACTGGAGGGCGGTTCGCTGCGTAGGAACATGACAAGGGGCACGTCGGAAATGACTGGCCGAGTGGACTGTCTAAGATTGTGGAGCCGCAGATGACCAGAGGCATGTTCGATCGCGCACGTTTCGGTCCTTACGAAGTGGACTTGCAGACTCGCGAGCTGTGGAAATTCGGCACGCGACTCAAGCTCATAGGGCAGCCATTTGAAATCCTGACGATGCTGCTTCGCCGGTCGGGCGAGCTTGTCACGCGAGAGGAAATGCGCTCGCGGCTATGGCCGTCAGACACTTTTGTGGATTTCAACCATGGTCTGAACGCGGCCGTGAACAAACTGCGCGAGGCTCTGAGCGACTCTGCCGAGAGTCCCCGATATATCGAGACTCTTCCTCGGCGAGGATACCGATTTATCGCAGAAGTTGAGTGGCTGGATTTGAAGCCGGCTCACAAATCAGGACCGGAGAAAGAAAGCGTCCGTTTGAGCGTGGCAGACTCCGTTCCTGAGTTTGCGTCGGCTCCAGAATTGCATGCGCAATCCTTCTCCACTCAAATTGAAAGTGAATGGGTGCGTTATTTTGTCGGCGCAGGAGTGATGTTCACGCTGGTAATTATCTTTTGCCTGATCGTTGTCCTCCATGGCGGATTCCGCGTTCCTAAGGCTAGTGCCGAACACGCGGCATTGGAGCACACGAGACCACTATTAACGATCGCAGATACTTCCACGCCCGCCTTCTCGCCCGACGGTAACTCGGTGGCTTTTTTTCGAGAGCGCACAGTGACTGGCGAGGCCGGCATCTATGTGGTTTCGGTCGGTGGCGACCATCCTCTTCAGCTGACGACCGGAGACAGGGACTGTTGTCCGGTGTGGTCGCCCGATGGGCGCTCTATCGCATTCACCCGAGAGGTAGGTCACGTCTACTCGATTCACGTGGTGG
The DNA here is from genome assembly GCA_035523795.1 of Verrucomicrobiia bacterium. Classification (GTDB taxonomy): domain Bacteria; phylum Acidobacteriota; class Terriglobia; order Terriglobales; family Acidobacteriaceae; genus Sulfotelmatobacter. The sequence goes on from DATKQB010000116.1 coordinate 17,224, forward strand.
CGGCCGATGGCAGCAGTGAGCAGAAACGGCAAGCCGGAGGGGTACTGGCAGGGCAATTGACGGCGTCCCCTATGCAGCGAATCGTTGCAGTCGCCGCCAAGGAATCGTGGCGAGATCGAGAGATTCCCACAGGCGGAATTGCTCCGGCCCGGCCCGGTATTGACTGGTCCCCAAACGGAGGCCTCATCGCATTCTCAGGAGCGGATGGGCTTTACGCGGTCTCACCAGATGGCTCGGCCCTCCATCGCATCACAACCGCGCCGCCGTTAACTCAGGATTGGGGGCCTGAGTTTTCACCGGATGGAAGCCAAATGTTGTTCGTTCAAGATCACCAGAGCGACTTGTCGAACGAAATTCTTTTGGTCTCAGTCGCGGGTGGAGAATGCAAGCATGTTTACTCCGAGCGGGGAAGAATCGCCTCGCCGCCAAAATGGTCGTATGACGGGCGGTCGGTGATCTTTTCTTCCAATCGAACAGGTCATCCAGCGCTATGGAGGATCGCGTTGGATTCTCCCAACAAAGCGGTCCAGGTCAGCGAGGCGGGCTCTCCGGCCTGGGATCCCGACGTTTCGCGCCGGGGCTATCGTCTCGCGTACGAGCACCTGCTGCGCAGTCTTAGTATCTGGCAAATGGATTTGTCGGTACCCGACAAGCCACTGTCTTTATTGATCTCTGGCACAAGCGACACCGACCAGGGGCCAGGCCCGCAATTTTCTCCCGATGGCCGGAAGGTCGCCTACATGTCGGACCGGTCGGGAACCATGGAAATCTGGGTTGCGAATCGCGACGGGAGCAATCCCTTCCAATTATCGGCAGTCGGAGGCGCAGGCACCCCGCGCTGGTCACCTGACAGCCAGTCTGTCGTTTTTGATGTGGCAACCGTGACCGGTCCTAAAATCGTTGTGATGGGCCTGCGTGGCGGCGCACCGCAAATCTTGGCGGACGGCGAGGTCCCAAGTTTCTCCCGGGATGGCAAGTGGGTTTACTTTGCTTCTGCTCGCACGAGAGATTGGCAGGTCTGGAAAGTGCCGGTGATTGGAGGTTCGGCAATCCAAGTCACGCATCAAGGTGGACACGCTGCGCTCGAATCGCTGGACGGCAAGTTTCTTTACTACGCAAAAAATCCGGGGCCGGAACCGGAAATCTGGCAAGTTCCGGCCGAGGGTGGAGAAGAGACTGCTTTGCCATTGGTCAGGCCGGGATCGTGGGCGAGCTGGCAGATCACGAAAAACGGAATCTTGTTTGTGGGGCCGTCACTCGGGCATCAGGCGGTGCTCAGCTTCTACGATTTCGCACGGGACAGAACGACCGAAGTCGCAGTGCTAAACCGCATTCCATTTTGGTTAGGCGCAACCCCGGACGGAAAATCGGTGGCCTTTGATCAGCCCGGTCAGGAACAGGATCAAGCGATGCTGGTCGACAACTTTCGTTAATGCCGCGCTGACTAGAATCCGCCGGGCACTGGCTTATGCTTGGAATTCTGATGCTTCGGGGAAGCGCAGCTTGCACTTGGCCAGAGTCAGGGTGAGCAACTCTTCCACCTTGCATTCGTCGCAATTGCGGGCCATGGCCAGTTCGCTCACCAACAGGTAGCGGGCGCGCTCCAGCATCTTTTTTTCGCGGAAGGAGAGCGGCTTGGCCTGATGCAGGGCGATCAGGTTCTTAAGCACGCCGGCGACTTCGAACAGCGATCCGGTGCGCATCCGGTCGGAATTTTCCTTGAAACGATCCTTCCAGTCCCCGCTGCTGCCGTTCTCGCTAAGTGATAGATAATCCAAGACTTTCTGGATTTCCCCGTTGCGGACGACGCGCCGCATGCCGACACTTCCGGCATTGTGGCAGGGCACCATGACTTTCAGGCTGCTGGCCTTGATGTGCAGCAGGTAGAAGCGCTCGATGGTAGCACCGATCGAACGGCTGCCGATCTGCTCGATAACTCCGACGCCATGATTGGGGTAGACAACCTTATCGCCGATGTGGAAATTCAAGTCCGTACCGCTCATAAAATTCACCCTAAGGTAGGAGGGTTAGTGGGGAGAACGTCATCTATCCTGTAAACATGGTACTCCCGAAATGGGAAGGAAGGCAAGCCGTGGGGCATGGGTGGTAGTTATTGGGGGTTGCCGATTTCACGTCCTCAAGATGCGGCTCGCCGTAGTCATCGCACAGGAGCCCAGAATAGATGATCCCGGTCACTGAACAATTGCAACGTGATATGTAGTCTGCTCTCGTAGTCGGACCGCAGTGGAACCAGCTGAACTTCTACGACGTAAACATCCGTAAGCCTCGCGCGAGGATCACATTCCCTTCATGGCAACGTCCAAACCAGCATGACGCTTCGCGACCTCATTCTCGACGTGATGCGCACCCTGTGGGCCCACAAATTGCGCGCGTTTCTGACAATGTTTGGCATTGCGTGGGGAATTGTGTCGATTGTGCTTATGGTGGCTGCCGGTGAAGGGCTGCGTAAGGGACAGGAAGAACAGGAGCGGACGCTGGGGAAAGACATCATGATCGTCTTCCACGGCCGCACCAGCTTGCAGGCAGGTGGGTTGCACGCAGGACGATTGGTCCATTGGGAAGATCCGGACCTGCCTGTGGTTCAGGCCGAGTCGCCCGACTGTCAATTTGCCATCCCCGAGCTTGAGCAGGAGACGGTGCGGGCTCATACCAGCTACAACAACGCTGCTTTTCTTGTGACCGGGTCCTATCCGGTGTTCGCTGAAATACGCAGTCTCGATGTCGGAGCGGGGCGATTTTACAACTGGAGCGACATGCGCGAGGGCAGGCGGGTCGCGTTCCTCGGATCGGACGCGGCTAAGCAACTGTTTCCCGGTCGAAACTCCGTCGGGGAGAACGTATATCTGGACGATTTTCCCTTCGTGGTGATCGGGGTGATGGCGAGCAAGAAACAGGATTCGTCGTATGACGGCTGGGACGTAAACAAGATCTTCATTCCGTTTTCCGCGATGCGCCGGGATTTCCCTGATAAGCCTCCTGGAACTCCCACTACATTTGATCAGTTGCTGGTTGTGCCTAGGTCTGTCGGGCAGCATCAGGCCTGCAAGCACGAAGTCCGCGTCGCGCTGGCCCGCATGCATAACTACGATCCGAATGACAAGGAAGCTTGCCCGATCTGGGACACGGTTCAGGAGGCGCAGGCCTTTAAAACTATGACGGATGGAATGAAGCTTTTCCTCGGTGCGGTTGGAGTTGTGACCTTGTTGCTGGGAGGCATTGGCGTGATGAACGTCATGCTGGTAGCGGTCCGTGAGCGAACTCGCGAAATTGGAGTGCGCAAGGCGATCGGGGCTCCAGCAGCTACGATTTTGCGTCAATTCTTCATTGAAGCTTTGATCATTGCAGCATTAAGTGGCGGTATTGGCATGGGGGTGGCGTTTGGATTGTGCGCGCTTGTAAATCTGCTGCCCATGCCCGATTTCTTTGCCGGCTTGATCCCGAGTTGGACATCGGGAATGGTGGCGACCGGGTTGTTAGGAACGATCGCTGTTGGAGCGGCGCTCTATCCGGCGCGGCGGGCTGCGTCCATCGACCCGATTGAGGCGCTGCGATACGAAGCGGGAGGATAGCCTCGGGTCGTGAGATCAGGCCGGGAACTTCGGATTATGCAGCTCGTAGGTCTTTATGCTTGTAGCCGTGATTGTCGAAGCCTGGGTCGCGCTTAAGCGCAACATGACCCGCAGCTTGCTCACCATGCTGGGCATAGTCTGGGGTATTGCGACGGTTACTCTTCTGATTGCGTACGGGAGCAGTTTTCGCAGCGTTCTGGTAAACGGATTCGACGCATTTGGAAAGGGCGCTGTGATTTGCTGGCCGCAACAGACCAGCGAGCAGCCCGGTGGGCAAAGAGCGGGGAAAAAGGTCGTCTTAGAGCAGGCCGATCTCGATATGGTGAAGGAGACGGCTCCTCTGGTAAAGCACGTCTGCCTGGAAACAGTTCGGCGTCCCGGCATCGCTTACGGCGACCGCATTTCGGGCACAGCTCCGGTCCGGGGAGTGTGCCCGGAATACGGCGAGATGAGAAATGAAGTTCCCGCAGAGGGCCGATGGATCAACGCCGAAGATGAACTCGAACGCAGGCGCGTGATTTTCCTGGGAGGCCGATTGAAAGAGCAACTGTTCAGCGGCCAACCGGCAGTCGGAGAAACCGTTGAAGTCGCCGGGGTACGCTTCCAGGTCATCGGTGTGATGACCCGCAAAATTCAACTCAGCAACTATTTTTCCAGCGATGACGATTCATCATGGATCCCCTATTCCGCAGCCGGCGACTTGTGGAACACGCGCTACGGCGACGTAATGGTTTTTGAGCCGATTGCTCCGCAATTCGAAAAGAAAGCCATGGCGCAGGTGCTGGCGGCGATTGCAACTCGTCAGAATTTTTCCCCAACCGATCCCAAAGCCTTGCAAATGTTCGGGCGCGACGAGTTCCGCCCGGTGATCGATGCGCTCACCATTGGCTTGCAAGTCCTGCTGACCTTCATCGGAACACTGACTCTTGGAATTGGTGGCGTGGGCGTTATGAATATCATGCTCGTGTCGGTCGATGAACGAATCCGCGAGATTGGCCTGCGCCGCGCTTTGGGCGCGCGCAAGCGGCACATCAAGTTGCAGTTTCTGGCGGAGACGTTGCTCATTATGCTCATCGGCGGCGCAATCGGCGTTGTGTTGTCCTATCTGATTGCATGGTCGGTAGGCACTTTACCGATGATGGGGCCGTTGTTTGAAGACGATTCCGGGAAGGGCGATATCCACCTTCGCATTTCACTCATCACTGTTCTTCTCTCGACCGCCGTGTTGCTGGTCGTGGGGGTGATCAGTGGTCTGGTGCCAGCCTTGCGGGCCTCAAAGCTCGATCCTGTGGAAGCGCTGCGCTACGAGTAAAGACGGAGTTTCTGAATGGCGCCCAATCTCCGTTCTCCGCCCGTCGCTTAATCCAGATCGATCTGCCAAACGTCCGCGAATGGTTCTCAGAGGTCTCCGACTACGAAAACTCAGTCTTGGGACATTGCTGGGCCCCTATAATCGGCAGCGTGAGTTCTGAACAGGAATCGGGCAAAATAGGGCGCGTGTTGGGCCTCGACGTGGGTTCACGCCGCATTGGGATTGCGGTGTCGGACCCGCTGGGGATCACCGCGCAGGGGCTGGAGACGCTGCAGAGGCGCAATAAGCGGGCGGACTTCGAGTATCTGGGACGCGTTATTCGAGAGTATGAAGTGAAGGAAATTGTGGTCGGGCTTCCCCTGCGGATGAGCGGGGCGGAAGGCACACAGGCCGACAAAATGCAGATTTTCGCCGAAGAATTGCGTAAGCGCTTCAGACTGCCGGTTCATCTCTATGACGAGCGTCTGACCTCGGCGGAGGCGAATCGGCTGCTGCGGGAAACGGAGCTTTCTATCGAGAAGCGCGGCAAAGCGGTGGACCGGATGGCGGCAGTGCTGATCTTACAGGGATGGATGGAGAACCGGGCGTCGAGCATCCGCGATCCGGCGTCCGGTTAATGGCCTCGCATAGCCTTTCGATACGCCATCACATTCTTGTCGTGTTCCTCGAGGGTGCGGGCGAAGCGGTGGTGACCCTGGGCGTCGGCGACGAAGTAGTAATAATCGCTTTGCGCCGGATGCATCGCAGCTTCCAGTGCGCTGCGTCCCGGATTGCCGATGGGACCGGGGGGAAGTCCAAGATTGCGGTAGGTATTGTAGGGGGAACTGAATTGCATGTCGGCATGATGAAGCGCGCCCTGGTACGTCCCGGCAAGAAGTTCGGCGTAGATGATGCTGGGGTCGGCATCGAGAGCGATCTTCTTGTTGAGCCGATTGTAGTAGACGCTGGCCACCAGCGGCCGTTCTTCCGGAACGGCAGTTTCTTTCTCGACGATCGAGGCCAGCGTGACGACGCTCTCGAGGTTCAGAGGAATTCCTCCAGGGGTGGCGCACGGATCCGATGCGATCTGCTTTATCACTCGAACCGGACCGCTTGTTTCGGAGGCGAGTCCGATTTGGCACGCAACTTGGCGGAATTGTTTGACCATGGCTGCGGCCATGTCTTGCATGGTCATCATGCGCGTGAACTGATAAGTATCGGGAAACAGGTAGCCTTCGAGCGAATGTGCGTTCGGAGCAATATCAGAGATCAGTTCGGTATCGGATTGCGCAACTTTGAGGAAGTCTTCGGCTGAACCGAGACCTGCGGACTGGATGGCGTGGGCGATATCGAACATGGTGAAGCCTTCGGGAATGACGACGGTGTGGAAGTAAACATCGCCGCGGCCAATGCGCCGCTGGACATCGATCAGGTTAGCGGGCTTCTCGAAGAGATATTCGCCAGCCTTAAGCGATCGTCCGCGATGCAGGTAGCGCCAGAGTACGAAGGCTTCCTCGCTGCGGATGACTCCGGCACTCTTGAGTTCGGCGGCGATACGGCGGGTGGAAAATCCAGGGTGCAGAAGAACGAAGACTTGGCCAGAGGGCTGGACCCGCGTCAGAATGGCCCAGGCGAACCATCCGCCGACGGCTGCGACTGCAATCAGGATTGGCCACAGAAGTTTCCGCATAGTTGTCGGCGGGCTGCAGTTCTTCACGCCAAGTAACGCGACGCCTCCGTAAGTTTAGATGATTCGACGCGGATAACATCTGACCAGAGTGTGTGAGCTTTCGTAAGTAGCTGAAATGGTATGTGGTTGGACCAAGGCTCTACCTTGGAGTGGCGGCAGAGATACAGGGCTCAACTGAGTCTGCATCCTTCTGGTCGCGGTATACTCAAATGCGATAGAGGGTTTCTTCATAACTTAATGAGGCGTAGCAAGTTCTTAAGTTTTCTGTTGTTTCTGGCAGTGATGCCGTTGTCCGGGTGTCTGCTGCGGACGCGTCGGGTGGAGGAGCAGTACTCTAAAGCGCCACTGAAGACGGCCACGCAGCAGGACTTGATCGACATCCTGAACCGGAAGGCCGAGGCGATCCAATCGCTCAAGGCGACGGTGGACATTGACACTTCGGCGGGCGGAATCAAAAAGGGCCAGATCACCGACTACAAGGAGATCCGCGGCTATGTGCTGGCGCGGAGACCGGCCATGCTGCATATGGTCGGGCTGCTGCCGATTGTGCGCACGACGGCCTTCGACATGGTCAGCGACGGCAACCGGTTTGAACTGTGGATTCCTCCGAAGAATCGGTTTGTGGTTGGAACGGACCAGGTCCCGGCGGCGGATACGAATCATCCGCTGGAGAACCTGCGCCCGCAGAACATCTACGACGCATTATTGATTCCTCCCATTGATCAGCAAAATGAAATTGCAGTGCTGTCGAACGGGTACGAGACGCTGCACGACGCCAAGGGCCACAAGATTCTGCAAGATGACTATGAGTTGATTGTCATTAAAAAGTTCGAGAAGGGGTGGGGGTTGTCGCGGAAGATCGTCTTTGGCCGCACGGACTTGCAGCCGCATCAGCAATTTATATACGACGAGAGCAAGAAAGTCGTAACGGATGCTCGGTACGCGAATTACAAGGAATACGACGGCGTGATGTTTCCGTCACGCATTGAGATCTGGCGGCCGGAGGAGGAGTACGATATCACGCTGAACATGTTGAAGGTCGACATCAACCAGCCATTAAGCGACCAGCAATTCACGCTCGAACAACCCGCCGGGGCCGAAGTGGTTCACCTCGACCGGCCGCAGTCAAGTTTGGCATTGCCTCCAGGGCACGATAACAGCGGCCAGTGACAACGCGAGCATTCGCCATCCGAATTCAGCATCCAGCGTTGGAGCCAGAACTTACGAGCGTCTGAATAGTGAACAGGGATTGTTCGCGTCCATTCATGCACCAAGGCCAGGCAAGCCAAAACAGCAAATCCGACTGATACTTATGATGAACAAAATGGTGGTCAGCAACCTGGTGCATCGGCCGATCCGGTCGATGATTAGCATCATCGCGATTGCGTTGGAAGTTACGTTAATCCTGTTGATCGTGGGGCTGGCGCTCGGGATGCTGAACGACTCGCGGCAACGGCAGGCAGGAATTGGTGCGGATGTGGTGGTGATGCCACCGGGGTCTTCGTTCATCGTGGGGCTGACGGGCGCGCCCATGTCGATCAAGATTGGCAACATTCTGGCGAAGTTGCCGCATGTGGTCGATGTGGCGCCCGTGGTGACAAGTGTTTCGACGCAGGGGACGATTGAGCTCATTGCCGGAATCGATCTGAATAGCTATGAGAAGCTCGCCGGGCCATTCCAGTTTGTGGCGGGTGGACCCTTCAAAGGGCCGGACGACTGTCTGGTGGATGATCTGTTCGCGCGCGCAAAACACGTGAAGGTCAATGACAAGATCGAAATTCTCAATCATTCCTTCCGAGTTGCAGGCATCGTTGAGCCGGGCAGGGGTGCTCGGAAGTTCCTGCAGTTGAATGTGATGCAGGATCTGATTGGCGCGGAAGGAAAGGCGACCATCTTCTATGTGAAGACGGACGATCCGAATAATGCCGACGAAGTGGTGAATGAGATCAAGGCCATTCCGGGGATGGAGCATTACGTGGCGACGTCGATGGCTTATTACTTATCCATGATGACGACGAGCCACTATCCGGGAGTTTCCCAGTTCATCGATTTCGTCATTTTCATTTCGGTGATTATCGGATTCCTGGTGATTTTTCAATCCATGTACACGGCCGTCATGGAGCGCACGCGCGAGATCGGAATCCTGAAATCGTTGGGCGCTTCCAAGTTTTATATCGTCGATGTGATTCTGCGAGAGACTCTGCTGCTGGCCATCGGAGGCATCATCGTAGGGGTGCTTTTCAGCTTGCTGGCTCGCGTAGGAATTGATCACCGTACAACCCTGCGGGTGGTGGTGACGGGCAGTTGGATTCTGAAAGCGACGGCAATAGCGATCGTGGGATCGGTCATCGGTGCGTTTTATCCGGCTTACAAAGCGGCGCAGAAAGATCCGATCGACGCGCTGGCGTACGAGTAGCAGACTTTGCGGCCAGCGGAGAGTACTAGATGGCGCATCTCTGGTAGCATGTCTGTTCGATCTAAATGTTTTCGCTCGAGCCTTTAATCTAGTTATCAATCTGGATTCTAAATTTAGCTTAAGAATTAACTTCAGGAGCCTTCCATGTCAGCACCCAGCCGCCGCCCGGAAATTCGCCGGCGCCGCACCCGTAAAGAAAAGATTCTGCAATTGCGCAAACGTCTTTCTGCCGCCAAGACCGACGCCGACCGCACCCGCATTCAGGCGAAACTTCATAAGCTCTCCGTTGCTTCCCCAGGACAGCCGCTGCTGAAGTAATAACGGCGGGATGCCGGCGTGGCCTCAATCCGCAGCGGAATGGGCGGCGACAGGTTTATCGCACACGATCTCTTCGTATGCGGCCAGGATGCGCTGGACTGACGTTTGCCAGGAGAATTTCGTGACCTGCTGGTATCCGAGTTCTTTTAGGCGCGCACGCAGGGCCTGATCGATCAGCACACGATGCAGCGCGCGCCGAATCTCGAAGACATTTTCCGGATTCACCAGCACAGCCGCATTTCCCACCACTTCAGGCAGCGACGAAACATTGGAAGTCACGACCGGCGTTCCATGCGCCATGGCTTCCAGCGGAGGCAGTCCGAACCCTTCGTAGAGCGAGGGGAAGACGAAAATCTTCGCCAGGTCGTAAAAAATCCGCAGCACTTCGATCGGAATAAATCCGAGAAAGCGAACGTCATTCTGCACTCCGCTGCGTACGACAGTGCGGCGCAGGTCCGGATTGCCCGACAAATCATCGCCGATGATGATGAGCTTGAGATCGGGATAGACCTGATCCCGCTCCAGTTCCGTTTTGAGCGCGGAAAATGCCTCGATCATGCGCACTACGTTCTTGTGCGGACTGACCCGGCCAGCATAAAGCAGAAAAGGATAGGTGACCTGATAACGTTGCGCGATCAACGCCCGGTCGGCCTCGGTGGCGTGACCGTGCATGAAGCGTTCGTCGATGGCGTTGTAGACGACCTCGATGTGGTCGGAATCGATTTCGAAGAGTTTTTCAATTTCGATTTTGGTGAAGTTCGAAACAGCGAAAACCCGTGCGGCGCCGCGCAAGACGCGCCGCGTGAGCTGAAAATGCAGCGAACGCCAGAAGCCACTCTGCTCGCGTGCGCGCGACATATGGTCCAGCATGTCGTGCACCGTCATGACGTATGGGCAGGGAATTCCGCGCGGGACGGAGAACAGGTTGGGGACGTGAAGAAGATCGCAATCGAGCCGCGAGAGCGCCGATCTGAATTCGCGATAACCTTGCATCGTTCTTTCCGGAGCGGTTAACCGGACCGTCTGGAAGTTCGCGGGAAGCGGACCGATCTCTTCTACTTTGGCGGGAGTGCCGGTCAAAAAATATTCGTTCGTGTGGTCGAGACGGCCGAGCGTGCGGACGATGTTGCGAATGTAGGTGCCAATGCCAAATTCGGTCATCCGGCGGATGTCGATGGCGATCTTCACCGATGTGATTTAACCACAGAGAAGATCAATTCACCACAGGGGACAG
>DATKQB010000117.1:0-70351 GCA_035523795.1 Verrucomicrobiia bacterium
TGAAACCACCGTTGGTGAAAGCAGTGCGAGCGGAAATACTCCCAACCCGCTCTATATTGGTGCGTTCGATAGCGCTTATTTCAGTTCGACCACCAGAACCGGAAATCTCTACGTTTGCGGCAACACCGGAGGCAACCCGACAATTTATCAGGTTTCGATCGTCGCCGGGGTCACGCCTGCTGCGGGGACGGCTGTTGCGCAATTACCCTCCAACGGCTCGACCGCAGCTTGCTCACCAGTGACGGACATTCCCAATCCCAACGGATCTGCGGGACCAATTGAACGCATTTTTGTGAGCACGCAAAATAATGGAAGCGCTGCTGTTTGTTCAGGCGGCGGCTGCCTTTCGAGTTTCGTCGACACGCCCTGGACTGCGTCCACAATGTATAACTATGGCCAGCAGGTCCTAAGCACCAGACTGCACACCGAAACCGTAGTTTCGACTATGAGCAGCGAGTCCGGGTTGACCCCGCCAGTCTGGAGTTCTCGGCCAGGCCAAACCACGAGCGACTTTCATGTAACTTGGATCGACCAGGGGACGGTCGCGCCCACTTTATCTGGTTGGTCGCCCTCGACGCCGTACACCGCAAATTCGAGCCGGATCGTTGACAGCAACGGCAACGTGGAGGTGGCGGTGATTGGTGGAAAGTCAGGAACATCGGCTCCTTCTTGGAGCACGATCATCGGAAATACGACCAACGAGGGCACCGGCTTGCCGTCATGGGTCAACGCGGGCCCGTTTGCTTCTGCCTCCATCGCTGCCACAGGCGGCGCAAGCGGAATCATCTGGGACAATATTGTGTCGCCAATAACTTTGAATGGCGCTTCTCAGATATACTTCAGCACACTGGGAAATGAATCTTGCACCGGCGGCACTGGTGGCTGTGCCGTGCAGGCATCACAAGCGGGTCTACAATAGTTCACTCGAGATAGGATCATTTCAATGACCGGGAAGAATTTGTCGTCTGAGAATCCAACTCCTCAATTAGTGAAGAAACCGTACGAGAAACCGGCTTTCCGCTTCGAGCAAGTCTTTGTGACGACTGCGCTCACCTGCGGAAAAGTCGGTGGCGCGTCCATGGCCTGCCAGACCAATGCTCAAGCGTCATGAATACGTTGCCACAGCGGAAGGATGACACGGTCAAGTTTGATCTGGCGGAGGAAGTTCTTCGCTCATCCGGGATGTTGCGACTCCAGGTGAATGGTTGGAGTATGCTGCCTGCCGTTTGGCCCGGCGATATCCTGATGATCCAGCGGGCGAGCTTTGATGACGTTTCCGTCGGGGACATGGTGCTGTTTCGTTGCGATGGGCGTTTCTTTGTCCACCGGGTCGTGAGCAGGGATATTCCAGCATTTACGCTGCAGACCCGCGGCGACTCAATGCCCGGGCCGGATCCTATCGTCGAAAATCGTAATCTACTTGGCAAAGTCACACACCGATTAGAAAAGGGAACATGGACGAAAATGCGCCAAGCCAAGCGATGGTATGAGGTCGCTCTTGCCTCGGTATTGCGCCGCTCAATTTTCGCTACTCGTGTTGCTATTGCTATAAACGGTGTGGTTCGAGATCGTAATCAAAATAGAAGTGCGATTCCTTGTCACAGTTAACGACCGAAATCGAGCAGCTCAGCCTGGTCATTGAAATTGGCGGGATGCCTGTGCGCGTGAACACTACAGATCCAGCGTTTCTGGATCTGCTGCAAAAACGCTACGCCGGTTTCGTCGGATCATCCGACAATGCGGAAATCGAGTTCGATGTCGATCTCACTCCTCCGTCACCTTCAAACCCCAATGCGGATGTGAGCGTCACCCGCGACCAAGGGCGCTGGCTTCTGCGGCGCGGGGATTTCCGAGCCGAGTGGTCCCCGGCTTCGCGACGCGGATGGATCCGGCAGTCCGTGAATCCATATGCGATTGATGCCGTACTTCGCATCGTGCACACGCTCGTGTTGGCGAAGCAGGGAGGGTTTCTGCTCCACTCTGCGAGCGCGATCCGAAATGGCCGCGCCTTTCTTTTTGCCGGCGTTTCTGGCGCGGGCAAAACGACGATCTCGCGCCTCGCCCCTGCCGATGCGACGCTGCTCACTGACGAAATCTCCTACGTACGCAAGCGGGATTCGGGCTACATCGCTTGCGGCACTCCATTTACCGGCGAACTGGCCAAGCTGGGAGAAAATGTTTCAGCACCGGTCGCCACGCTCTATTTGCTCGCGCAAGGTCGGGAGAATCGCATCGATCGAATTCCATCCGCTGAAGCTGCGCGAGCTCTCCTGACCAACATGCTCTTTTTCGCAGAGGACGAGGAATTGGTGCAGGCCGCATTTCATTCTGCCTTTGAGTTCGTGAGCCGGGTTCCGGTTTCGCGGCTCACATTTGTTCCCGATATCCGGGTATGGGAGTTGATCCGATGAGCCGGCTTTATCTCGCACGCAATCCTCGAGTCGCCGCACGCAGTCTGGATGGCGAGATGATGATTATGTCTGGGCGCGACTCCACTCTTTTCACGCTGAATAAGACGGCGACCATTATCTGGCAAGCAGCCGACGGTGCAACTCCACTCGACCAAATTGTCGAGCAACAGATATGCAAGGAATTTGAAGTCGAAGCCACTGCCGCGCTCGAAGACGCCGAATCGCTTGCTCGCGAGTTGGCCAGTCATGAGATTCTGCAGATTTCAGAGGATCCGATTCCGCAGCGCAATCGCTTAGCCGGAGATACTCGATGACTCTGCTTGCCGAAATGACGGCTCGGGCGCAGGCGCTGAATATTCCCCTCAGCGTGCAGCTTGATCTCACTTACCGCTGCAACGAACGCTGTGTGCATTGTTACCTCGACCATGAAGATCACGGCGAGATGACCACCGCGGAGATTAAACACCTGCTCGACGAAATGGCGGAGGCGGGAGTTTTCATCCTTACCTTGAGTGGCGGTGAAATCTTTTTGCGCAAGGATTTTTTCGAGATTCTCGAGTACGCGCGGCAGTTGATGTTCTGCGTGAAACTCAAGACCAACGCTGTGCTCATTCGCGAGCGCGAGGCACAGCGCATTCGCGACCTCCACGTTGAGTCGATTCAGATCAGCATTTACTCCCATCGTCCCGAAGTTCACGACGCCATTACGCTGATTCCAGGATCATTGAAGCGCTCGCTCGATGCTATCCGCTTTCTGAAATCGCAAGGGCTGAGGGTCATCATCGCGAACGTGTTGATGACGCACAACGCCCAGGATTTCCACGGCGTGCGCGCATTGGGGGATGAGTTAGGAGTGGAGTGTACGCTCGATCCGACGATCACTCCAATGATGGACGGCGACCGGTCCGTCCTCAATCTTGGGATTGACCAGGACGCGCTTCGAAAGGTGTTTCGCGATCCGGAACTCATTGGCGACGTCGACGAGTTTTGTGCGATTGCCGCTCCAGCCGGGGAAAACGAACTCGAATCGACTCCTTGCAGTGCCGGTCACACCACTTGCTATGTCTCGCCTTACGGCGACGTTTATCCATGCGTGCAATTCCCGCTGCCGACAGGGAATGTGCGAAAGCAGCGTTTTATCGACATCTGGCGGTACTCCGACCAGATGAATGACGTTCGCTCGATCCGACTGAAAGACCTGAGCACCTGTACGCAGTGTTCGCACGTTTCGAACTGCACGCGTTGTCCCGGCCTCGCATTCATGGAAGGAAACATGCGCGGGCCTTCCTCGCAGGATTGCGAGAAATCTTTCGCGCGGACTGGAATTCCGTCGGCGAATATGATCGCCAAGAAACGCGGCGGAGCCAACCTGGTACAAATTCGAACCCTTCCGGCTCTCGCCGGAGCGACAGCGTGAATCTCGCGTCTGCGAGCTTGCCTGAGTCCACGCACTACAAAACGACGCCCACGACAGACGATCCTGAGTGGGCGATTCTGCTCGCCGCGATATCCGTTGGCTCGCCGGATAAAAAAACATCTCGCTTGCTCTCTCTGATCGCGCAACCCCTCCGCTGGGAGCGCCTGTTCGCGCTGGCTGACCATCACGGAATCGAGCCGCTGCTATATCAAGCGCTCGCGCCGCTAGCCAGCGAACTGCCACACGACAAGTTTCTCCGTCTTAAACAAGGACAGCCGATCCATCTGCATAAAGCCCTGCTGCTGTCGCGCGAGTTGATTCGGATTGTCGATCATCTGTCAGCGATGGGCATTTTCGTCCTGCCTTACAAAGGCCTGGCGCTGGCCGAGATGGTTTACGGCGACATTGCTCTGCGGCAGTCCGGAGATATCGATCTGCTCATTCACCCGCGGGATTTCTTCCGCGTGCGCGATGCGGTGACCCAGCTTGGCTACATCCCCCACGATCATTTCTCTCAGGCACAGCAGCGCGCGCAGCTCAAGTTCGGCTATGAATGTTCTTTCGACGGCGCTGCGGCCCCCAATCTTCTTGAACTGCAGTGGGCGATTCAACCGCGTTTCTACTCGATCGACTTCGACATGCCGGGATTGTTTGAACGCTCCACTCCAGTCGTAGTTGCAGGGCAGCCGATGCGAACGTTGTCGCTTGAGGACTCACTCCTCGTTCTCTCGGCACACGCGGCAAAGCACGTTTGGGGACGATTGATCTGGCTTTGCGACTTAGCTCGAATCATCACCCGCCCCGAGTTGAACTGGGAGTGGATACGTTCTGAGGCGGCAAAACTAGGTTTATTGCGAATCTTGCAGGTCACGCTGCATACCGCGAATCATTTGTTGGCAGCGCCGATCCCCGAAGGAGCAACTGGTCTTTCGCGTGAGAATGTACCGTCCTGGCTGATGCAAGAAGTCGATGCCTCGTTGAGAGGTGAGACTGCTTTCAACGTAGAATCCCTCAACTACTTTCGTCTGATGGTGCAGCTCCGCGAATGCAAGATGGACCAGTTTCGATTCTTAGCGCGCCTGATGTTTACTCCCGGACCCGGCGAATGGAACCTTGTTCGGCTTCCGGATCCGCTGTTTCCTCTCTATCGTCTCGTTCGCCTTGCTCGTTTGGCAGCGAGGCTCCTGCGGAGCTAAGTGGGTCGTCGGCTAAACAGAATGGAGCCAAATCGGGGCATGCTACTGGGCAGTTTGTGAGAGCGGCTTCCATTTCCGCTGGTAAAGGATGAGCATCCCGACTGCCCCGAGAAGAGGTACGGCCATCCCGGCCTTCAGCGAGCCGAGCTGCTGGGACGAGACGCCCACCAGCCAAGGCAGAGCACTTCCTCCTAAATTCGCAACTGTGAACGCTACCGATCCCACGCGCGCCGCTGCCGATCCAAATTCCCGCGACAACAAAGAGATAGTGATGGGATAGACACTCGAGAGGCCCAAGCCGGCCAGACACGCACTTCCCGCCACCGTTAGTAACGAATGTGAAAATAGCAGCCACATCATTCCTGCGCAGGCGGTCAAGACCCCGGCTTTGGCGAGATGGATTTCGTCCACGGCGCGCAGAACCAAAGGGGCGAGCCACCTTCCGATCATGAGACATCCGTAAAAACAAGAGGGCATCAACAGCGCTATTGGCAGGCTTAACGTGCCCAGGCTCTTCGCGTAGGAGGCGACCCAACCTCCAAATGCAGTCTCTGTCCCCACGTAAACACAAAACATAGCCGCGATCACAAACACCATGGGATCGCTCCAACTCACCGAAATGGCGTTGCCGCTCATTCGCGAGCCCGCCGGCTCGACAATGGATGAAGGCATCAGGGCGATGCCAAGCGCGATTACCAGAGCCATCCCTGCGATGAAAGCCAAGAGCAATCCGATGTGATGACTCTTGTCAGCGGCGGCTACCAGAAATGGACAAAGCACCGCTCCTAGACTCCAACAGAAATTGAGCGTGTTAAGCGCCGCGCTGCGGCCGACAGGATTCACCTCCGAGACCAATAAATTCGCAGCCGGAACCGTAATGCCGTACCCCGCGCCATATCCCGCGATGCAAATGATTCCCTGAATTTTCGATCCTGCCAGCAGCAACGCGACGCTAGTGCCCATCAGAACCAGACCAGACTTTATGGCCACGCGAAATCCCCAGCGCGAGACCATTGCCCCCGACAGTGCGACTGCCACGGTAGATGCCATAAATTGCGCGGGAAACAGTGCTCCGGCCGTCGAGTAATCCAGAGACCACCGCGTCGAAAGGATGGGGAGCAGAGGCGCTAGCAGGACTGTAACCATGCCAGTGGGCACAAAGGATGCATAAGCTGACCACGTCAGAGCTCGCGTGGAGACGGTTGCGGGATGCGGCTGGGTGGTGGACATGAAGTGGGAAGATCTTGAAGGTCGACGGTTGCAATTGTGGAGATTCTAGTCGAAGCCTGCCGCTTTCGCAGTCGACTCCCGGATGACCAGATCTGGTTCAATGGCGATCTCTGCCGGATAGTCCTCCTTGCCCTCGATGCGCTCCAGCAGGGTCTGCGCCGCAACCTCTCCCATGCGGTTCAACGGCTGGCGCACTGTAGTCAAGCTCGGCGTGTAAAACGCGGCTCCGGGAATATCGTCGAAACCCATCACGGAAACATCGTGAGGCACTCGCAAGCCATGTTCCTGCAAAGCTTTGATCGACCCGATGGCGGAGATGTCGTTATAAGCAAACAGCGCGGTGAACGGCTTTTTGCGGGCGAGGAGTTCTTTGGCAAACGGATATCCCAGCATGGGTGTTGCATCTTCTGTGTCGATCTGGACGGTCAACTCCGGATCAATCCGCAGGCCGATCTGCGCTGCGATTCGGCAGATCCCCGCCCATCGTTCCTGCGAATCGGAACTCAGCGGATTTCCCCTCATCCATGCGATTCGCTCATGTTTTTGTTCTTTCAAGTAGTTGAGTGCCAGCACCGCGGCGCGCTCATGGTCGAGGACGATGTTGGTGACTCCTTTGATCTTTCCATGGCCAGCCACGGCGACAACAGGCAGAGCGGGCGGCTCTTGAATGATGGTGTCGACCGTGATGATGCCTTCCACTCCGCGCTCAGAAAGAATCTGTGAATACCGGTGAAACAACTCCGGATTGTGCCGGTGGGCAACCGTCAGAAAGAAATAATCGCGTTTGCGAAGATACTGCTCGATTCCGCTGATAACTGCCGCTCCGTAGGAATCGCCGATTTCTTCTGCGATGACGCCAATGGTGTAAGTTCGCTTGTTGCGTAACGTACGCGCAAAAAAGTTCGGACGGTAATTCAGTTCTTTCGCGGCTGCGTGAATCCTGGCCTTCGTCTCTTGAGGAATCGAACGCGCCGACGGGGCATTGTTGAGAACGGCGGAAACCGTTCCCGGCGTTAAGCCCAGGTGCTGGGCCACCATCTTCAACGTGACAACGCCCGGCTTCTGGCCCGATTTCCTGCCCTGAGCGCTATTTCCATTCGGCTGACTTCTCAATCGATTCCTCGAAAATGCTCAGCGCTGCTCGCGTCCGGTTTCAGATATGAGCCTTCCAGATTGCAAAAGCCCGGTCGTAGTTCACGCCTTTGCGTATCGTTGGCTGTTCGGTTTCGATCCGCTAAGCGCAAAGAAAAGAATGTAGAGATAACAGATGACGGGTAGAAAGAACGCGTGGTGAATCCCGATCCGGTCCGCAATCGCTCCCTGCGCATAGGGAATAATCGCACCGCCGACAATTGCCATGATCATAATTCCCGAGCCATCCCCAGTTAGCGGGCCTAATTCGGCGACCCCCAGAGTGAAAACGCTCGGAAACATGATGGAATTAAAGAAGCCGACCAGGATGATGCTCCACATCGCCAAGGATCCGTTGCTTAGCATCGAGACCGCGACGAGTACGCTGGTAGCGATGGCACAAATACCCAGCAACGTTCCGGTGTTTGCCTTCGCATGGCCTCCTCGAACGGCGGCCGTGACGCCGATTGCAGCAGTAGCAATCGCCACCAGCGTGAACAAAGGACGCCCAGCGACGACCAACCATGCAAGCCACGTCAAGTTCGGTACGCCCGGCTCGTATCCGGGAGGCATTTGATGTTCGATCGGATAGGACAGCAGGATTAGGGCGATGCAGATAGCTGTGACCAAGCCCATGTATCTCGCCTTTGCACCGCCGAGGAAATTCGATCCGATGAACCGCCCCAGCATCGCGCCTCCCCAATAGAATGCAACGAAACTGGCACCAAGCTTTTCCGGCAGGCCTCCAATATTCGCTTCATGGAAATAGTTCACCAAGAAACTTCCAATCGATACCTCTGCTCCCACGTACACAAAAATAGCAATCGCGCCGAAGATGAGATTCGGATGTTTCCAGATCGAATCATTCACCTTCTCGCCAACCTTATGCTGCGCGTGCTCAATCCTCGGCAACTTGAAGGCGCCGATCGCGATCGCAAGCAAGACCAGAGCGATTCCCAAGCCCACATAAGGTGTTTTGACTGTAGCCGCCTCTTGCAAACGGTAACCCTGTAGTGCAGCGGGAGTTAGAGCGCTAAGTTCTGCGGCTGTTTTAGGAGCCGCGCTCAGGATGAGCAACCCGCCAAAAAAAGGCGCGAGGAATGTTCCCAGTGAGTTGAATGCCTGCGTAAGATTCAGTCGACTTGAAGCCGTCTCCGGTTTGCCAAGCACGGTTACATACGGATTGGCAGCAACCTGCAGACAAGTAATTCCCGTCGCCAGCACGATCACCGCGACCAGGAACAGCGGATAGGAGGGAACGCTGGCCGCCGGCACGAATAGAAATGCGCCCGCAGCCATGGTGAGCAGCCCAACCACCATCGAACGCTGATAGCCGATCCAGTCGATGAGCTTGGCAGAGAGGAAGGAAAAGGCGAAATATGCCCCGAAGAAGAAGAGGTTAACCATCATGCCTTGCCGGTAATTCAGCCCGAAAATCGACTTCAGATGTGGGATCAGAATGTCATTCAGGCAGGTCAGAAACCCCCACATGAAGAACAATGTGGTGACCGTGGCTAGCGGCACGGCGTAGCTAGCTCCGCTGTCGATGGGTGCAGTGCTCGCGGATTGATTCGGAGCCGTAATTGCCATGGTGATTAGATTTCACTCTCCCAAGAAAAGTGCGGCGATGATGCGTCATCATAGCATCGCGCGCGTCTGCTTTTGTACGTTTTCGCGGCGATAGAAGGGATTGTCTGACGGAGAGGCGGCAGATTATTTTTGAGCCACGGATCGTTGTTCAGCCAGTCTCAGTGCGAGGAAATCCAAAAACTCTTTCATTCCGTCTCCCGTTTTTCCTGACAGCCGAAAGATCCTCATTCCCGGACGAACCGCTTCGATGCTGGCCCGAGCGGCATCCCAATCGAATTCAACCGCCGCGGCGAGATCGTTTTTCGTCACCACAGCTACGTCCGCACTGTTAAATATCGTTGGATACTTCAGCGGTTTGTCCTCGCCTTCGGTCGTAGACATCAAGACGAGCCGCAAGCCTTCGCCAAGATCGTAAGAGGCCGGACAAACCAGATTGCCCACGTTCTCGATGAATAAGAAATCCATCTGTCCGAGACTCCAATCCTGCAGCGCGTTTTGCACCATCGCGGCTTCGAGGTGGCATAACGTCCCGGTTGTAATCTGTTTTACGGGCGCTTTACTGCGTGCCAATCGAACTGCGTCATTTTCAGTTGCCAGATCTCCAACCAAGGCGGCAACTCGATAGCTCGGCTGCAAATCGGTGAGCATTTTTTCGAGGAACGTCGTCTTTCCCGCCCCAGGACTTGAAACCAGGCTTACGACGAAAACTCCCGCCGCACAAAACTGCTCGCGCAGAGCGCGGGCGATCACGTCGTTCTGCTTCAAGACGTTTCGTCGCACTTCCACCAGGCGCGGCTCGCTCATTCTTCTACCTCCAACGCGAAAACCTCCAGCTCTTTTCCCCGCCTTACATCCATCGTCGGGGTCCCACACTGCGGACAGGCGAATAATTGCACAGATTCAAGGACGCGCTGATCGTTGCAGCGCGGGCAAAAAACTACTACGGGCACATCTTCTACGATCAACCGTGACCCCGCCAGCCGGGTATCCTGGCAAGCGACTTCATAGGAAAATAACAAAGCGTCCTTGACTACGCCGGAGAGCGCTCCGAGCCTGAGATGTACGGCATTGACCTTCACACCGCGCTTTTCGGATTCTTCCACGGCTGCGTCGACAATGCTCATCGCGATGGAAAGTTCATGCATGCTCTGAGCATATTTTAAACCGCCTGGAAAGGGCCGCATACTGCCAGCACTCCGTGTGGAAAAAGAGCCAACATCGTCAAACCCGTGAGTCGCGGCGAATCTAAAAGTTTGTAGCCCGGCCCTATTTTGTGAGCTCTCCGATAAACACTCCAAACGAGTCGAGTGAGACCGTATCGCCACTTGCTGACGACTTGCCAGTTACAAGTAGCGGCGACGCCGTTTTGAAGCCGTGCGTGCTCAATTCGAAATTCACTTTCTGACTGCTGTCTGACATGTTCAACGCAACCAGAACTGCGCGATCCTGATAAATCCGTAAGTACGAAAGGACGTGAGGATCGTTTTCGTTCAGCGGAATGTAGCTGCCATCCAGCAAAGCAATGTTCGTGTGGCGTAGCTTGAGTACGCTTTTGTAAAACGAGAGCACCGAATTTGGATCTTTCTCTTCGTCGGCGACATTGTGCGTCTTGTATGTCGGTGGAACCGGGAGCCATGGTTTCCCGGTAGTAAATCCGGCGTTTTCACTCTCATTCCACTGCATCGGAGTTCGCTCGCCGTCGCGCCCTTTCTCTTTCGGCCACCCCGTACGTCCGATGGGATCCTGAACTTCCTCTCTCCTCGTGGGCGGTGTCGTTTTCATCCCGATCTCTTCGCCGTAATACATGATTGGCGTTCCGCGAAGAGTGAGATACAGCCCGGCCATCAGCTTCGCGATCTGGTCGTTGTGTTTCCCGTCGCCGTAACGATCGTAGGAACGCACAATGTCGTGATTGCTGATCACGAATGTCGGCCAGCCCGACGCGGAATTTACCGCCGCGATCTGTTTACGGAATTCCGCCGGCGAAAGCTTGTTTACGGTCGTGAAGAGGAAATCCATGGGCAACTGCAATTCGTTATTGCCGGAGCCGTAGTACGCATTTAACTCTGCAATATTGTTGGTCCAGGTTTCGCCAATAAGCACCGCATCATATTGATCCGCTACCTTGCGCAACCCGCGCAGCACGTCGTGTACCTCCGGAAGCTTGTCGTTGTACTTGTTCTCTTCGTTCGGATCGCCGAAGTCATTCTTTCCCGGCAGTATCGGATTATCGTGAAGATTCGGATCTTCAAAGAGCGTATCCACGGCATCCAGACGAAATCCCGCGACGCCGCGCTTATACCAGAATCGGGTGACGTCGAACATTGCATCCTTGACCGCCGGATTGCGCCAGTTTAGATCCGGTTGCCGGGTGTGGAAGTAGTGGTAGTAGTATTGGTTCGTCGTGGGATCGAACTTCCACGCCGACCCTCCAAAGTCCGAAATCCAATTATTCGGCGGTATTCCCGGGCCCTTCCCGTCGCGCCAGATGTACCAATCACGATGCGCCGAAGTTCGTGACGATTTGGAATCGAGAAACCATGGATGCTGATCGGAAGTGTGATTGAGCACAAAGTCCAGAATGATGTGAATGCCGCGTTTACTCGCTTCGCGTTCGAGATGATCGAAATCTGCCAGCGTTCCGTACATGGGATCAATGTTCTCGTAGTCGGAGACGTCGTAACCAAAGTCGACTTGCGGTGAGGGAAAGCACGGAGAAATCCAAATCGCGTCGACCCCGAGATCTTTCAAGTAATCCAGTTTCGATGCGATGCCGTTGAGATCGCCAATGCCATCATTGTTGCTATCGGCGAAACTGCGAGGATAAACCTCATAGAACACGGCATGTTGCCACCATGGATGGCCTTCCGAATCGGTATTGCGGCTCGAATCTTGCGCCGCGGCAAACAGCGAGAGGATGAGGACCGTGGTCCAGATAACGCAAGGGAAGATACGTCGCATCAGTGCGCTCCGCAGAACCGTTTAAGTATCGAAGAACTCCGTCATTCTACTCCGATCGACGCGCCGGAACGGCGAAGCGTTGCCTCGCTCTAGGGCCGGAAATGAATTACGACCGATTGCTCCGAATACAAGACGGGAGCAGTTCCCACGAACTGAATTTGCAATTTTCCTCCGCGGGTCAGTGTTCCGCCCTCAACGGATGCGATCTGGCCCGGATTCCAGATGTTCATTTCATAGGTGCTTCCTGCGAGTCCAGAGACTTCCAGGTTCAGTTGCGTCTTCGGCGTATTCCATGATTCTGAAATCACCCGCAGGCTGCGGCTCGCGCTGCCCAATGCCGGCAATTCGTTGGCGTAGCTGAGCGCGAAATCGTTCTTCACGCGAATGCTCAACGTATTGGGACCACCATATACCGGAAAGTGTACGGATACGTGCTGGTCGTTTTCGTTTGGCACGATTTTGAACGGCAGCGGACGCCCATTCAATTCCACGCTTACGATTTGGGTGCGGCGACTGAATGCTGGAGAAAATTCCACCACACAGTCTCCTTCGCCCGCACGCCTGACCTCGAGCACAACCGAATCCGCCGCCTTGCCGTACAAAAAGTCCGCACTGACGCTTCCGACGCGAACGTTGCGGATCGCAAACGAACTCCAGTCCGCCGGAATGTGCGGTGCGAGCGTGATCAAATGTCTTTCCGCGTCCGTGTCCAGCCCAAACATGCCTCGCAGGATTGGACTGACGGCCATGGCGGCCGACCATATCTGGTGCGGCGAACTGGTGGCGAACGACGAGTAATAGTCGCCGGACAGAACCTCAGTGAAATGCCCAAGTGCACCGTCAAATCCGAGCAACGCATTCGCGCGAAGATTGAAATACGCAGGCCAAGCGCGATGATACCGATACTCGCCGACAGAAGCCCACCCGCTGAAGAGCGGCCAAACAGAGCCGAAATGATATCCGGATCCGTCGTACAACTTCGATTTCTGCGAGATGATGCGCATGCCCCAATCCGTCTCATGGTCGAACGTGTCGAGTTGCGAGATCGTTTCATCAGCATGCTTTGCCTCGGCCAGCCCAAACCACATGGGAACCGTGGTGAGGACGGTCGTTTCTTCGATGCGCTGGTTGTCTTTATTCAGCGCAAAAATATAGCTCTTGTTCTCTTCCGACCAGAAGGCTTGCTCGAGCACAGCTTTTTTCTGCATGAACTCGGCTGCCAGCTGATTGCCGACGTCCTCCTTGCCTATAAGCTGAGCCAGATGGGAAAGTGCCTCGAGCGCTCCCACTCCCAGTCCCGCCTGGTAATACTCGTTCTTTACCGGAAGCAACGGACCGCCCTCCACCCAGCCGTGGCCTACGCCGAGATTCTGCGCTAATCCTTGTGAATCGTAAGTCGAGCGCAGGAATTCATAAGCCCGCCAGAGTTGACCCCATTTTTCGCGCGCAAACTCTATGTCACCGCTCCGTTCTACGTAGTCATTCAGCGCGAGGATGAAGAGCGGCGTGGCGTCAGCGGACGCGTAAGCGTACGGATAATCTTTGAACCACGGCACAAGGCTGGCGCTCTGCGAAATTTCGTGGGGAATTTTTCCGTCATCACGCTGGAACTTGCTGATGAAGTCGATGGCAGTCCGCGCAGTCGGATAATCTTCCTCGGCATCGAGTGCAAATGCAGTCCAGAAAGAGTCACGCCCGAAGAACCAGGCAAAGCCCGGGCGCTGACTTCCTCCCGACGTTCGATATCCTGCAACCAGCCCCGAGCCAAGATAAGGATTAACGACGAGCCCTTGGATGGTACTGATCCTTGCCCAGTCATACGCTTGCTGCAAGCGCGAGTCCGGCAATTCCACGCTGACTGTATTCTGCAGATAAGAACGGTAATATTCCGCGGACTCCTGCACCAACTGATCATAAGTAGCCAGCAGATGCTTGTAGGTTTTTTCTGCTTCAACCGTGCTTGTCACCGAACCGGAAAGAATAAGAATTTTCCTGTCTTTTCCCTTTTGCGTAATTCCCAGCCGCATAGAGCTCTCGCTCGAAGACGAATAATTTGTCTCATACGCAAGCTTCGCATCCTTAGCTGTGGGCGAGCCGAAAAACCCGGCATACTTCTGCGCTTCATCTCCAAAGAAAAACGCGTGCTGCGCAAGGTCCCAGGAGACGTACGTCCCGCCCAATGCGGCTGGCCACTCCAGCTGAAAATCCTCAGTAAACCCCACCTCGATTTCGAGCGGCGATTCGGTTTCAACCTCCAGGAGAATGACCGCGCCGCTCTCATTTACCGGCACGCACAAGGTTTCGCGCACGCGAAACGAGTCGCCCACGTAAAGGATAGACGCGGATTCCGGTTGCACTGTCAGAGTCCGGGCAAGACTTTCGGCAGGAAGGGCACGATCCTCCACGTGAAATGTGAGATGAAGATCCCGGAAAAGCTTAAGCGGATAAACCCAGGCTTCGAATCTGCCGGTTTCGTCGCCCAAGAGTGCGGCGTGTTGTCCCACAACCGGCAGGAACTCCCACGAGCGCACCGTTCGTGAAAGTTCCAGAGAATTTGCAGCTCGTTGCGCCGCCAGGCTGGCCGAAATCAGGCAGAAAATGGCCAGAAACAGCTCAAGGCGCAGCCCGCTCAATTTTTCTAGAAATTTGAAGCGTTCAACACGCATTTGCTCCGCCAGACCTTGCAAAGTAAGCATGCACTGAATATAAGGAAATAGCGCGAATTTTAGCACGAGCCAAATGGGCCAGGTGCCAACCTTTTGTCTTCTTCACGCCGATCATTCCTGAAATCTCTCAGCCGTTCCGCGCTGGTGCTGTCTCTGGAGAACGTTTTGGCGCTGGCTTGGCCTCCTCGCGCCGGCGCGCGTGCGCGCATACAGCAGAGCGGGGCGCCAACGAAAGGCGCGGCTCAGTCCACCGGCCTCGGCGTCAGCTTCCTCAACATTGCGCGTGAATCCGGTCTTAACGCCAAGACGATCTACGGTGGCGAGCACAAAAACAAATATCTTCTTGAGACCACTGGCTGCGGCGTCGCCTTCTACGATTACGACAACGACGGCTGGCTCGATATCTTCCTTGTGAATGGCTCGAGACTCGAAGGTTTTCCCAGGGGTAGGGAACCCGTCTCTCATCTCTTCCGAAACAATCGAGACGGCACATTTACCGACGTCACCGTAAAGGCCGCCGTCGGTCATTCCGGTTGGGGACAGGGTGTCTGCATCGGCGACTACGACAATGATGGTTGGGAAGACCTCTACGTCACCTACTTCGGCAAGAATGTTCTTTATCACAACAACGGTGATGGAACCTTCACCGATGTTAGCGAAAAAGCCGGAGTGGCGGGCAAGGACACGCGCTGGAACACGGGCTGTGCTTTCGTCGATTACGATCGCGATGGTCACCTCGACCTGTTTGTCGCGAACTATATTGACCTCGATCTGGCGACAGCGCCTGTGCCCGAGTCCGGTCCATGTCTCTACAAGAGCGTGATGGTGGCCTGTGGACCTCCCGGGTTGCAGGGTGGAAAGAACATCCTTTATCACAACAACGGCGACGGAACGTTCACCGATGTTTCCGAAGCTTCGGGAATTCTGCGCGCCAATGGAACCTATGGGCTCGGCGTTCTCACCGCCGACTTCGACAACGATGGCTGGCCCGACATCTACGTTGCCAATGATTCGATGGCGAGCGCGCTTTATCAAAACAAGAAAAATGGCAAATTCGAAGATGTTGCCATTGAAGCCGGTTGCGCCCTGAGCCCGGATGGCAAGCCGCAAGCCGGCATGGGAGTTTCCGCCGCCGATTACGATCTCGATGGCAATCTCGACATCCTAAAGACGAATTTCGCCGGAGACACTCCATCGCTGTATCACAATCTCGGGGGAGCCAACTTCGAGGATGCCACCTTCACTGCCGGTTTAGGCGCGCATACCCAATTTCTCGGCTGGGGATGCGGCTTCTTCGATATGGATAACGATGGCTGGCCCGACATCCTGATCTGCAACGGCCACGTCTATCCCGAAGTGGAGCAACTAAAAACTGAAGCCGGATACGCGCAGCGCAAGCTGCTTTACCAAAATCTGCATAACGGCCATTTCGCGGATGTGTCACTTCAAGTCGGCCCGGGAATTTCGGAACCGAGTCCGTCACGAGGCGCTGCCTTCGGAGATTTCGACAACGACGGCGACATCGATGTCGTGGTAAACACCGTCAACGACTATCCACAGCTGCTGCGCTGCGATTCGAAGCTGAACAGCAACTGGATCAAGGTCCGCACCGTCGGAACAAAGTCAAACCGCAGTGGAATAGGCGCCCGGCTGGTCTGCATAACGCAAGTACCGGGAGAACAGAAGCCGCATCGGCAGATCGACGAAGTGCGCAGCGGGGGCGGATATTTTTCGCAGAACGATTTGCGCGTCCACTTCGGACTTGGCAAAGCCGAAAAGGTCGACGCACTTGAAGTTCACTGGCCCAGTGGTCATGTGGACGCGCTGAAAGATGTGAAAGCCAATCAACTCATTTTTGTGAAAGAGGGCGAAGGCATCACGCGCAACGTGCAATTCGGACGAGACTCCAAGAAAATCTGACCTCTGTGCTCCTCAGTGTTCTCTGTGGTTAATATTTTTTTTCGTCGCTATTTCAGCGGTCGATCCTGTTCCCTCTTTCAGTGTATGAATCTGATCGACTGCGAGATTGGCGAAACGTTCCATCAACCCGCTCGGCCAGTGAATTTCCACCCATTCGACCTTATCTGCGTTCCCCAGCCCGAAGTGCACTCGCATATCGCTATTTGAAATGTAGCTTGAACCGCTGCGCACTTCATCCACGAGCACGCGCGTTGCCGTCTTCACACGAATGCGCGCGCCAATGCCATCGCGGTTTGATTTTGTTCCTATCGTATGAATCGCGATCCAGTGATTCGAGTTGCGAACCTGATTCACCAGCAGGCTGGGGACGGCGTTCATGTTGTTGATCACCGCAGACATTCTGCCGTCGTTCCACAGATCCCCGACCGCAAGCCCTCGCGAGGACGCTACTGTCGTAATTGCCGGCCCGGCCGAAGCAGAAATATCGGTGAAGCTGCCGTCTCCATTGTTGTGATAGAGAATTCGCGGTTCTTTGTAGCTGCTGCCCAAGTGCTGGCTATCGACCTCCGGATAAACGTGTCCATTCACCAGGAGCAGATCCGGCCAGCCATCATTATCAAAGTCGAAAAACATAGTTCCCCAGCCGAGATACTGCGTGTAAAGCCCCAGACCCGCGGAGGAGGTCGCATCGGTAAATGTGCCGTCCCCATTATTCTTGTAGAGCGTCGAAGTATCGTCGGAGAAATTTGTTTTGAAGATGTCGAGATGGCCGTCGCCGTTAAAGTCGGCGATCGTCGATCCCATGCCCGCCTGCGCTCGCCCGTCTTCATTGAGAGCCGCGCCGGCCGTCACGGCAACATCAGTGAACGTTCCATCGTGATTGTTGCGGTAGAGAATGCTTGGCGTGCTGTCGCAGGCAATGAAGATGTCGGGCCAGCCATCTTCGTCGAAGTCGAGAGTCGAAACGCTGAAGGCATAATGCCCATCGGTCCGGTCGATGTGTGCCTTCGTGGTCACGTCCTCGAACGTGCCGTTTCCGCGGTTGTGATAGAGAATATTCTTTGCCCCGGGCAAGCCTCGCGGACCGCACATCACGGGAACGCCTTTCCAGATGCAGGTGGCGCGATCTCCCGGAGCCGGTGCGGTCGCCAGATCAAAATCCACGTAATTCGCAACGACCAGATCCAGCTTCCCGTCGCGGTCATAGTCGACGAACGCGCAGCCTGTGCCCCAGGCCTTCCCCGACCCAGCTACGCCAGCCTTTTCGGCGACTTCGGTGAACACTCCGTGATCGTTATGGTAAAGCCGATTCTTCCCGTAGTAGGTGACGTAAATATCTTCCCAGCCGTCGTTGTCATAGTCGCCCACGCAGACGCCCTGGCCCCATCCCGTCGAAGTCAAACCGACTTTCGCGGTTACATCGGTGAATGTTCCGTCGTGATTGTTGTGATACAGCCGGTTGGTCGGCGCTTCGCCTGTGGGCAATCCTCCCAGACGGGTGCCGTTGACAAGGAAGATGTCGGGCCACCCATCGTTGTCGTAATCGAATATCGCAACACCGCTTCCGGTGGTCTCAATGATGTACTTTTTCGTGTCGATTCCGCCGAAGATGTTTTGCCCCGTCAGGCCGGCCTTCGCGGCGACGTCGGTGAAGTTGGCAACCGGAGGCGGTGTGGGCTTGGCCTGCTGCCCGAAAGCTGGAATGGCCGCTATAAGGAGCCCACAGGTGTGCAGCCGGAGGCGTCGCAGATAAGGCTGGACCGATGAAAGCTGGAACTGCATGGGCCTGTTCGATGTTAGGGATGGATCTCTCGGGGGTCAAGCGCACTGATCGGCATTTGACAGAGTCGTTGCCTGCGCAATAAAAAAACGGCAGGTCCGACCACCTGCCGTCTCGGAAATCTGGAAAGAATCCGCCCTATTTCTTATTTACAGACTTCTTCAGCTCGGCCCCTGGGGTAAACTTCGCGACACGGCGGGCAGCAATCTTGATAGTCGCGCCGGTTTGCGGGTTACGCCCGTTCCGCGCTTTGCGTTGCGACACTGAGAACGTGCCGAAGCCTATCAATGCAACCCGATCTCCTTTGCGCAGCGCGGAGGTGATGCTCTCCACGGCCGTATCAATCGCAGTTGTAGCCTGCGCCTTGCTGATCTCGCAAGCGCCTGCGATCTTATCAACCAGATCGGCTTTATTCATGGTATCTCCTCACAGGTCTCGTTCTTGCCCAGCTTGCACCGGGAGGAAACTGGCAGCAGCTGAGTCGGGAAACCCGTCGCGTGGTATTGTGCGCTCTCTGTGGCGAATGTCAACTGTGAAAATCCGCGAGGGAAGCCTGTTTTGCACCTCCTGTGCAGCAGTTCCCGCCTCCAGCGCGGGTTGCCGAGCCCTTTATCTCTGCTTACGACGTTTTTCCAATGGCGTCCACAACGAGTCTATCCGGTTCACAGGATGTACACAGGACGCCCGTCTTTCACTCTTGCACAGAGGGCAGGCTCTGTTGCAAAGTCAAAAGGGGGAATCGCTGAGTGCCAAAATCGGACGAGCTCAAGCAACCTATTACCGAACCGCGGGTGCTGAACGCACCCCTCCTCAAAGCGCAACCTACCAGGACTGCGGTAAGGGATGCACCGCCTGACCTTTGTCCGCTCTGCGAGGGTACCGGATGGAAGACGGTTCCCGCCACTTCCCGATCGCAAGAACGGCGGGTCACGCGCTGCGACTGCCGGCTGCGCGTCCATGCCCAAAGCCTGCTCGAGGCGGCCCGCATCCCGCGCCGTTATGAGCATTGCGAGCTCAGTAATTACGACACTGATTTCCCCGGCGCTCATCCCGCGCTGGCCGAGGCGCACTTCATTGCCTCAAATTTCGCCAGAAAGTGTGATCCGCGCGGCGATAAGGGACTTTTGATCATCGGCAAGATCGGCACCGGCAAGACCCATCTTGCTGTGGGCATCGCCAAAGAACTCATCCTCAGCCGCGGTATTCCTTGCCTTTTTTACGACTATCGCGAATTGCTGAAGGAAATCCAGAACTCCTACAACTCAACCGTGCAGACCACGGAGCTCGATGTTCTGCGCCCTGTCTTCGAAACCGATGTCCTCGTGCTCGACGAGCTAGGCGCGGTAAAGCCCACCGAATGGGTCTGGGACACCGTAAGCTTGATCCTGAACACCCGTTACAACGACAATCGCACCACCATCATCACCACGAACTTCGAAGACCAGCCGGCCGCCGGCGCCACCGGTACGATCTCCCCGGTAAGAGCAGCCGTTCGCGGCGAAACCCTCGGAGACCGCATCGGTGAGCGCATGCGTTCCCGCCTGCACGAGATGTGCCGCATCGTTACGCTCGATGGCAGCGACTTCCGCCAAAAATTCCGCAGCGCCAGCTTTCGGTAAGTTCTCTTCGCCGCGGATCAACACCGGTCCGTGCGGATTCCTTCGCGCACTTCGCGATCTTGGCGGTTGAGTGAATTTAGGTTTCTCTGTGTTCTCTGTGCCCTCTGTGGTTAACTGAATAACAAATGCTGACTGAGCGCCTCGAATTCTCGCCCGAGCGGGACGCCGAGATCTTCGCCACCATACCGGCGGCTCCAGCCGTTTTTCTGCTCCGCGGCGATGCCTCCGAGCCCTACGTCAGCAAGACGGCGAACCTTCGGCGCCGCCTACAGCGGCTGCTCGGCCCCGTCGAAGAGCGCACCAGGAAACTCAATTTGCGCGACCGCGTCCGCACCATCCAATACGTGGCAACTGGATCGGATTTCGAATCCGGCTTTCTTCTCTACAAGACTCTCCGCACCGAATTTCCCAAAACCTACGCCAACCGCCTGCGATTCCGCTTCGCCCCTCTGGTGAAGCTGCATCTCGACAACGAATTCCCCCGCGCCTCAGTAACCACCCGTCTGGGCCGCCTGCATGGGAAGAATCTTTACTTCGGTCCTTTCCTGTCGCGGGTCGCGGCCGAAAAATTCATGAATGATTCGCTCGACTTTTTCAAAATGCGCCGCTGCGTCGATGATCTGCACCCCGATCCGGCGTTTCCCGGCTGCATCTATTCCGAGATGAAGATGTGCCTGGCGCCTTGTTTCAAGGGATGCACCGATGAGGAATACTCGGCCGAAGTGATGCGCGTGCAATCGTACTTCGATTCTTCCGGGGACTCGCTGCTGCGGGAGTTGTCAGCCCAGCGAGAAGCGACATCGGCGGCGCTGGCGTTTGAAGATGCCGCCGCGATTCACGTGAAAATTGAAAAACTTCAGCCTCTCGCCGGCCAGGTTCCTGAAGTTGTGCGGCGCATTGATCGCTTCTCCGCGCTGGTGATCCAGCCGAGCCACATTGCCGGATCGGTCACGTTTTTCAAAATCGAACAGACTCATATCTCTGACCCGATTTCATTTTCCATCGAGCCCGCCGAACACATGAAGTCGCAATCGATGGAGTCGCGTGTGGAACAAGCGCTGGCTGGAGGTCCTGCGGAGAAAGTGAAATCTGCGCTGGAAACCATGGAACACCTTGCGATCCTCAAACGCTGGTACTACCGGAGTAGCCGCATCGGGGAAATCTTCTTCGCGGACACCAACGGTGAACTGCCCATGCGCCGCGTCGTTCGTGGCATCTCGCGCGTTTTTCGCGGCGAGAAGGCGGAAACAGAAAAGAGTACCCCGCCTGAGGTCCCCGGTTGAGGTCAGCAAAGAAGCTTGGCAAAGAAGAGAGCGGCCCGAAGGCCGCCCATAATTATCTTGTATTCATTCGCGCTGA
Source organism: Verrucomicrobiia bacterium (assembly GCA_035523795.1). Taxonomy (GTDB): domain Bacteria; phylum Acidobacteriota; class Terriglobia; order Terriglobales; family Acidobacteriaceae; genus Sulfotelmatobacter. The sequence goes on from DATKQB010000117.1 coordinate 21,281, forward strand.
TCCGCGTTGATTCGTGGCGAAGAGGTTAAGAATCTAGATGTCTAAATTCTTCACGTCCAGAGCGTTTTCTTCAATGAACTTGCGCCGCGCTTCGACGTCCTCACCCATCAGCGTGGTAAAGATCGTCTCCGTCTCGGCGATGTCTTCCAGCTTCACAGACAATAGCGTTCGCCGTTCCGGATCCATCGTAGTCTCCCAAAGTTGCGGAGCCGTCATTTCGCCAAGGCCTTTGTAGCGCTGAATCGAGAAATCCTTGCGGCCTTCGTTGATGACGTAATCGCGAAGATCGCGCACATTCGCCTTTTCGACCACTTCAATCTCTTTCCGTTTGGTTGGCTTCGGCGCCTTCTTTTCGGCTTTGTCTCCATCCGAGGCAGCAGCTTCCTCCGACTCCTCGTTGCCGTTCGTGGGTGCAGTTTTGACCAGCGTTTCGACGACGAACGGTGGCTCCATGTACGCCTCGATCTGCTTGTACTTGGAGATGAGTTGGCGGCATTCGGCGCTGGAAACCAGTTCCCAGTTGATGACGTGTTCGGCACCGTGCTTGTTCACGAACGAAACTTCCCACAAGTTGTGTTCTTCGTCGAAGCGCGACTCGATATTCTTGAAGCCCTCATCCTTTTCCAGCTTCTTCAACTCTTTTTCGAGCCGCTCAATTTTCTTCGGCGAATCCTTCTTCTCGCCCTCGAAATCCGCCCGCTTCGCAAAATCCAGCTTCGGAATCAGTTCCGTCACGCGCTCGTTGCGCACACGCTTATCGAGCTTGTCAAAGAATCCGAGATATTCGTCGAGCACGGTCATGAATCGTGCCAGATCGCGACCTTCAACCTTGGCCGCGCCCTCGCCGTAGCGCACGCTCAGTCCTTCAGCCGCCCGCTTCACCATCACCTTCACGAATTCGCGTTCATCTTTGATGTACTGCTGCGACTTGCCTTTCTTCAGCGAGAACAGTGGCGGCTGCGCAATGAAAACGTTGCCTCGCTTGATCAAATCCTGCATGTGTCGAAAGAAGAACGTCAGCAGCAGTGTGCGGATGTGGCTTCCGTCCACGTCAGCATCGGTCATCAGAATAATCTTGCTGTACCGCACCTTCGTCGGATCGAAATCGTCCTTCGCGATGCCAGTGCCCAGCGCCGTAATCATGGCGCGAATTTCTTCGTGCGCCAGCATCTTGTCGTAGCGAGCTTTCTCGACGTTCAGAATTTTGCCCTTCAACGGCAAGATTGCCTGGAAACGCCGATCGCGTCCCTGCTTTGCCGTCCCGCCAGCGGACTCGCCTTCGACCAGGAACAACTCACAGCGGTTTGGGTCGCGTTCGGAGCAATCTGCCAGCTTGCCGGGCAATCCTCCGGAATCAAGAGCGCCCTTGCGGCGCGTCAGATCGCGCGCTTTGCGGGCTGCTTCGCGTGCGCGGGCAGCATCAACGGCTTTGTTGATGATCTTCCGCGCCACCGTCGAATTCTGCTCAAAAAACGCCCCCAGCCGCTCGTTTACGAATTGCGTAACCGTTCCTGCGATGTCAGAGTTCAGCTTGCCTTTGGTCTGCCCTTCAAACTGCGGCTGGGGCAGCTTCACGCTGATGACTGCGACCAGTCCTTCACGCACGTCGTCGCCGGTCAGATTCTCTTTCACGTCCTTGAACAACCCCAGTTGCTGCCCTGCGTAGTTGATCGTGCGGGTCAGCGCCGTGCGGAAGCCAGAAAGATGTGTGCCGCCGTCGACGGTGTTGATGTTGTTGGCAAAGCTGAAAATGCTCTCGGAATAGCCATCGTTGTACTGCAGACCGATTTCCATCTGGACGCCGTTGCGGTCGTCCTCCATATAAATCGGCTTGTCATGCAACACCTGTTTTCCGCGATTCAGGTGCTTGATGAATTCCGCGATGCCACCGTTGTACTTGAATTCCGCGTGCTTGGGTTCGCCGGTCTTCGCGTCCGTCGCGCGCTCGTCCGTCAGCGTAATCAGCAATCCCTTGTTCAGGAACGCCAATTCGCGCAACCGCTGCGCCAGCGTGTCATAGTTGTACTCCAGAACCGTAAAGATCGTCGGATCAGGCAGAAAGTGAACCTTCGTCCCCGTCTTCACTTTGGCCACGCCGGTTTTCTTCAGCTTGCTGGTCGGATCACCCTTGGAGTACGTCTGTTGCCAGGTCGCGCCATCGCGCCAGATTTCCAGCTCAAGTTCGCAGCTCAGCGCGTTCACGCACGACACGCCCACGCCGTGCAATCCACCGGAAACCTTATAGGTCGAAGAGTCGAATTTGCCGCCGGCATGCAGCTTGGTCATCACCACTTGCGCGGCAGAAACTTTTTCTCCATCGATCTCCATATCGTCGACAGGAATTCCGCGCCCATCGTCCACCACGGTGATGGAATTATCGACGTGGATGGTTACATCGATCTTCGTCGCGAAGCCGGCCAGCGCCTCGTCGACCGAGTTGTCGACCACTTCATAGACGAGATGATGCAGTCCGAGTTCACCCGTCGAGCCGATGTACATCGCCGGACGCTTGCGGACTGCTTCCATGCCACCGAGCACTTTGATCGAGTCGGCGTTGTAATCGTGATTCGCTCCGTTGCCGTCATTGCTCGCGCTGATGGGAGTTACTTTTCCGTTTTTTGTTTTCGTGTCAGTGATGGGAGTAGTGATCTCTTTGGTGGCCATTCCGCTCCGCGAAAATGCCAGAATTTATTCCTGCGAACGCCCTGGTCTTGGCTGGAAAAATTCGCCTCGATGCCCTTCCAATTTTGAGTGCTCACAAGCGACTCAAGTTATTGAAATTGCAAACACTTAGGATCGATGACGACTGAAGAAATTATACCATGAATGGAGGTCGTTTTGGGGCCTCGCCGAAGCACGGAATCGACACAGTAATCCCAGCGTTTTCAGGGGAAAGAAGCCTCAAAATCGCGTCGCAGCATCGCACATTCGGGCAGGGGCCTACTCAAGCTGGTTTTGGCTTGAGTGGGAGGCCCGAAACAGGCCCAACCGGCCCGACTAGCGCATCCCAGAGAAGCTAGCCACCGAGGGTTCCGGATGGTTCTTCGTCCGTAGCGAAAACCAGACAATGATCCAGAGAAGCACAATCAGCGCGAGGCAGAGCCAGCTTCCTTCGGGACCAGTACCCCCGCCGGTTATCCAGTCTGGCCCGGAGAAACTCGAGTTGAGCAAATGTCCGTTGGCGGGATATCCGCTGTCGGGCACGCCGTAAAAGTACGTCTCACCCCAGTCCCATGCGGCATGAAATCCGATAGGCATCCAGAGGTTGCCGGTTCGGCGCAGCATCAGGCAGAAGAGCAAGCCGGTAGCGCCTGCCTCAAGTGCGCCCACCCAAGTCTCATTTGGATTCAAGTGGTGAAGCAGACCAAAAATGCCAGAAAGCAGAACTGCCGACGGCCAAAATCCTATCCCCGTAGCCAGAGTGAAGAGTGAATAGCCACGAAAAGAAAACTCTTCGAACAGGCCGACAAAAAGAAAAACCGCTCCCCACCATGCTCCCATCCGCCAGGCATCGCCCCCGTGGAGGGCAATGCTCCCAAAGCTGAAGACACCAGCAATTCGCATGCTCGCCAGCAATAAAGTAATCGCCACAAAGCCCATCACAATTCCTTGCCAGAATTCCCTTCGAAGAGTCCGACGCAGAGGCAGCCCATAATCCGCAATCTTGCGGTGTTCAATCCGCGACATCACCCAGGCGGCGAAGAGAACGATCGCAAACGGGACCACCTCATTCTCCAGTGCAGATGCTGTGTGCTTCGACGCGTGGGCTACAAAGGTTGCAGATGCGATGATCGTGACAACTATGCACAGGAAGATTCCAAAACGCCAGCCAGCGCGGATGCCGTACCGGCCGATAAATAACTCGATTGCGACGGTCTTCAGACACGCCTCATGGGCATCATGGTTTTGCGCTTGAGGAACCGGTTGCGAAGATTCTGTCGTCATCGCAGAAAGAGAATTGGGAGTTGTTTTAGTCATCTCCGCGCATCAGCAACGAAATGCGACACACCGCAGAGATCAAGCACGATCATGCGCTGCTCGGGAACAGTCGTCCGTGACCTGCGTCACAGCAGGTTGTCTGGAAACAAAAAGGGCGGCTGAGAAGCCGCCCTCAACTTTCCAAGGTTTGAACTTATGCCGTGGCTGGCCGTTCGCCGCCCTTGTTGGGAACGCGTCCGGGCTGCAGATCCGGCTTGATGACGTGCTGCACGTCATCCGGCTTGGCCGACGGCGGAGGCGGCAGTGGCGGAAGTTCTTTGCCCTCCACCAGCATCTTGATCTCGGTGGCATCGAGTACTTCGCGCTCAATTAGCGCCCGCGCGATCTTTTCGAGCGTATCGCGATTGTCAGTCAAGATCTCCTTAGCTTTCGCGTAGCCGGTGTTCACCAGCTTGCGCACCTCCTGATCGATCTTGATCGCCGTATCTTCGCTGTAATCGCGATGCTGCGCGATTTCGCGGCCCAGGAAGATCTGCTCTTCCTTCTTGCCGAAAGTCAGCGGCCCGAGATCGCTCATGCCCCACTCGCAGACCATCTTCCGCGCCATGTCGGTGGCACGCTCGATATCGTTGCCTGCGCCAGTGCTCATCTGGTTCAAAAAGAGCTCTTCTGCGATGCGGCCGCCCATCAGGATCGCAATTTCCGTCTCCAGGTAGTTCTTGTAGTAATTGTGACGGTCGTCGATCGGCAGCTGCATGGTCACGCCCAGCGCCATGCCACGCGGGATGATCGTGACCTTGTGCAGAGGATCGGAATTCGGCATCTTCGCCGCGACCAGCGCGTGGCCAGCCTCGTGATAGGCCGTGTTCCTCTTCTCCTCGTCCGAGAGCAGCATCGACTTGCGCTCCACGCCCATCAGGACTTTATCCTTGGCGAGTTCGAAGTCGTATTGCAGCACCGCCTTGCGGTTTTGCCGCGCCGCGGCTAATGCCGCTTCGTTCACCATGTTGGCTAGGTCGGCTCCGGAAAATCCCGGTGTGCCGCGCGCCAGCACGGAAAGATCTACATCTTCAGCTAAAGGAATCTTCCGTGTGTGAACTCGGAGAATCTCTTCGCGTCCGCGCACGTCCGGACGGCTCACCACCACGCGACGATCGAATCGTCCGGGGCGCAGCAGAGCAGGATCGAGCACATCCGGTCGGTTCGTCGCGGCCATTAGAATCACGCCTTCGTTTGACTCGAAGCCGTCCATTTCCACGAGCAACTGATTCAGCGTCTGCTCGCGCTCATCGTGTCCACCACCCAGACCAGCGCCGCGATGCCGCCCGACTGCGTCGATTTCATCGATGAAGATGATGCAAGGCGCATTCTTCTTCCCCTGTTCAAACAGATCGCGCACGCGGCTTGCGCCCACGCCCACGAACATCTCCACGAAGTCGGAACCGGAAATCGAGAAGAACGGGACATTCGCCTCACCGGCGACGGCCCGCGCCAAGAGAGTCTTCCCCGTTCCCGGAGGTCCCACCAGCAACACGCCCTTAGGGATACGGCCGCCCAGTTTCTGGAATTTCTGCGCTTCGCGCAGAAATTCGATAATCTCGCGCAGCTCTTCCTTTGCCTCGTCCACTCCGGCCACATCTTTAAATGTGACCTTCTTCTGCTGCATCGAGAGCAACCGCGCCCGGCTCTTGCCAAACGAGAGCGCCTTGTTGCCCCCCGTCTGCATTTGCCGGATCATGAAGAACCACAATGCGCCCAACAAGATGAGCGGCGCCCACGTCCCCAACAGTTGCAGCGGTAAGCTGCTGCTGTTGATATCCCGGAAGCTGATGTTGATGCCCTTGCTTTGCAGAGTCTTCAGCATCTCCGGCGTGAAGTAGTTCTGCGGAGCGGTCGTGTGGAAGGCTGAACCGTCGCGATACTTGCCGTGAATTTCCATCCCGTTCACGTTGATCTCGCGCACCTGGTTCTGGTCGACGTCACTCATGAACTGGGTAACGTTGATTTCTTTATCTTTTTGTCCGTCGCGGGCGCCCTTCACGACCTCCCACAGCAGGAAGGCCGACACCACAATGAGCAACCAGAACAACGCAGTCTTAACTGTTGAATTCACCGAGACAACTCCTCACGCTTTGGCAGGAGGCACCCTGCCCCCTACCCCAACACCTTTAGATGCTCTTGCCCAGCTTTTGATTGACAAAATGGTGGGCAACCTCATTCTAACCCGTTCCTCAGAAAAAAAGCGCCTAGTTCTGCCGATAACCGAAGTCACCGGGGCTCGATCGGTTTCCATGGCGGATCTGCCGAGCCACCCGGTGGACCTCCAGGCTGATTTGGCGGTTTCCGACCCTGAAATCGACGAATCATTGCAAACCACAACGCCCCCAAGAGCAGAAGTGGCGCCCATGTGCCCAATAACTGCAAGGGAAGGCTAGCTGGCTGAGCATCTTTGAATCGAATCTCCACGCCTTTATCACGTAGAGCGCCTATGTAAACGCGAGGGTCGTTCGGTCCGGTCAGGTGGAATCTGCTGCCATCCCGGTACTGCCCGTCGATCCGTGTTCCCGTGATGCTTACGCGTGCGACTTTCCCCGCTTCCACATCCGAAGTAAACGTGGAATAGCTGATCTCGCTAGATGGGGCCTCAGAACGGGCAGACCTTATTACGCTCCATAGCAAAAAGGCGGAGATGAAAATTATCGCCCAAAAGACGAGCGTTCTTAAGCCAGTATTCATGTTGAAAACTGCAGACTAAGATCCCGCCGCCAGGTACGGCAGATTGCGTCCGGTCTGTTGGGCTGCCCCTAATCCGTAACCGACCAGAAACGTTTCATCGACCAGGAATCCGAAGTAATCCGGCTGCAGCTGTACCCTCCGTGCCGACTGTCGATCCAGCAGTGTCACCAATTTTACCGAGGCCGCGCCGCGCGCCCGCAGGTCGCTCATCAGGAATTCGCTGGTGACTCCGGAATGCACGAGTCCCTCCACCAGCAGAATGTGTTGTCCGCGGATATCCGGTTCGTGGCTGAAGAAAATCTCCATCACCTCAGGCGAGCCTGCCTGCGGCCGCGTGTATTTCGGCTTGATGAACTGGCACACGACCGGCACGTCCATCGCCCGCACTAGGTCAGCCAAGAAAATGAATGCATTCTCGAGCACGGCCAGCGCCTGCACGGTCTCGCCGTTGTAGTCATCGGAGATCTGGCGGCCCAACTCTTTGATCCGCTTCTGGATCTGATCCGCCGAGATAACCTGCCGTAATTGTTTCGCCCCGTTCATCAGTCAGGTTTTGTTACTGGCTCGCTTTGAATTTCCTCCTCAGGCGCCATCCCGAAGGCCCGCGTTTTTACCAGTGGGGCCGAGGGATCTCGCGTGGAGTAAATGCCGAACTTAGTCAGCCGTTTCCAGCGGTCTTTCCGTGATTATCACCGCCTCGCCTCCTGCCTTGGCAACATATTTCGCCGGTGGAGGAAATCCACGAATCCACAAAATCTCCCCAACTTTGTCCAGCCCGTTTACGAGGACAGGCCACAATTTCCGTTCCGGTCCTGCGATCTGGCGCTCCTGCAGCAGTTCCTTAACTTTCTTGGGAGATTTCGTATGAGCCGGCCAGAATCGGTCTCCCGGACGCCAGTTCCGCAACCGCAGCGGACCACGCAACAACGCCGCATCCAGGAGTTGGTCAGGATTATACCCGCTGGCTGCCCCAGCCGGTACGCGAATGGCTTCGAAAGCAGCCTTGAGTTCAGCCACGCTGATTCGGCCTGGAATTTTCAATTCGTATTCGTAATTGCCGATTGCCTTCTCATCACGAAGGTCGGGCGTAATAAACCGCAATTCGTCCGCGTCGCGAACGAAGTTCCACCCCAGCGGCAGTGAAACCTCCTTGCCCGACGACTCCTTCCCCGCACAGCGAACGATCTCTTCCACATGCTTGAATTCCAGAGGAATTCCCGCGTATTCCCCGACCGCTTTCACCAGCCGGCGCTGCACCGCTTCACTTTCGGCCAGAAACCACGCCCGGCTCACCGACGCATTCATCACCAGCCAGGAAGCGTCGTCGAGTTTTTCGCGCAGGAGCGGAGCCTTGTCATCCTGAGCCGGGTGCCCCACTTCTCCCCGGTTTCGGGAGAAGCGGGGGTTTTGACTTTCAGTTTGTTGCGCTGTCGCCTCGATCTGGACCAGGAGGTTCATGGACGATGACCGCGCCCACTCGGGCTCCGACCAATGCACCACCGTTCCCATCCACCCGGCAATCTCGTTCTCCCAGTACTCCTCTTCGCCGCGCGCGATCTCCGCCAGATCAGAGAGGTTCTCGGCGACCGCTGGATTGAATTCGTTCTCGAGCACCGGAAGAATGCGATTGCGCAGCCGGTTGCGCGTGAATGCCTGATCGAAGTTTGAGGAATCTTCGCGCCAGCTCTGGCCAATGTCTTTCAGATACTCAACAAGTTCGCGTCGTCGAATCCCGAGCAGCGGACGAATAATCTCGCCGCAGATTTCTCCGTCATCATCTTCCACGCGAATCCGCGGATAGATTCCTGCCAATCCCCGCATCCCGGCACCCCGGATCAACCGCATCAGCACCGTTTCCGCCTGATCGTCTAGAGTGTGTGCGGCGACGATTCTGTCGAGTTTTGTGAGGGCTGAGGTTGCAGAAGAGTTGGGAATATCTTCGTTTCGGGTGGGGTCTTCGACTTCCTCTGCAGGCTCTTCTTTACCCTCCCCGATCAAATACCGGAAGAACCCATATCGCAATTCCCGAGCCGCCGTCTCCACGCTGATCTGCTCTTCGCGGGCGCACTGCGCAACATCGTCGCTATCGGCATGAAACTCAAGCCCATGCGCCCGTGCCAGATTCGCCACGAACTGCTCGTCCGCATCCGACTCCGGGCCGCGCAGCTTGTGATTGAAGTGAACCACCGAAAGGACGACTCCCAACTCCGCCCGTAACTCCAGCATCAGCCGCAACAGCGCAACCGAATCGATCCCTCCAGAAACGGCCACGCCCACACGATCTCCGGCCCGCAGCAATTCCTGCCGCCGAATCTGAGACAACAGTCGTTGTGCGAGGACGTGCACGGCAACATGGTACAACTCCGGCACACCGCAAAACGAAAGGACGACCGTTTTGCGGCCGTCCCTTTTGGAATTCCCGTGGCTCCGTGTTGAAATTACTACGCCGCCGTCTTCTCCTTAATCAGCTTTTCGATCTTTTCCACGAATTCGGCCGTCGGCATATCTTCGGTCTTCTCTTTGCCCCGCGTGCGGACATTCACCTTTCCCGCCTCGGCCTCTTTATCCCCGACCACCAGCAGGAACGGCACTTTCTGCAACGCGTGCTCGCGAATCTTAGCGTTCATCTTTTCGTTGCGCGCATCCACTTCCACGCGCACGCCCGCGGCCTTGAGCTGCACAGCCACTTTGTTCGCATATTCCACGTGTCGCTCGGCAATCGGGATCATCACCGCCTGCACCGGCGACAGCCACACAGGGAACGCGCCCGCGTAGTGTTCGATCAGCACGCCGAAGAAGCGCTCCACCGATCCATACAGCGCGCGATGCACCATAACCGGCTGCTTGCGCGTTCCGTCTTCCGCGACATATTCCAATCCAAAACGTGCGGGCAAGTTGAAATCGAACTGCACCGTCGAAAGCTGCCACAGCCGCCCGATCGCATCCACCAGCTTGATATCGATCTTCGGCCCATAAAACGCCGCCTCGCCGGGAATCGTCTTATATTCGACTCCCCGCGCCTTCAGCACTTTTTCGAGCGACTGCGTGGCGTGGTTCCACTGCTCTTCGCTGCCAACAAAATTCTTGCGGTCCTCCGGATTCCACGTGGAAAGCTCCGTCTGGAATTTGTCGAACCCGTAATCTTTCAGCACATCGAAAGCAAACTCGAGACAGTCGGCAATCTCGCTCTCAATCTGCTCCGGCGTGCAAAAAATATGGGCGTCGTCTTGCGTGAATCCGCGCACGCGCAACAGCCCATGCATCACGCCCGACCGCTCATAGCGATACACCGTGCCCAGCTCGCCCAGCCGCACCGGCAAATCGCGATAGGACTTCAGTCCATCGCGATAAATCAATATGTGTCCCGGGCAATTCATCGGCTTCAGCCGATACTCAGCGTCATCAAGTTCCATCGCGTCGAACATGTTTTGCGAGTAGTAGCCCTCATGCCCGGAGGTCTGCCACAACTGGCGGCGCATCACGTGCGGCGTGTAGACCAGCGAATATCCGCGCTTCAGATATTCCCCGCGCATCCAGTCTTCCATCTCTTTGCGGATAATCCCGCCCTTGGGATGCCAGAAAATCAGTCCCGGCCCAGCCAGCTCCTGAATCGAAAACAAATCGAGCTGCTTGCCCAGCACGCGATGATCGCGCTTCTTCGCCTCTTCGATCTGATTCAGATAATGGTCGAGATCTTTCTTCGAAAAGAACGACGTTCCATAAATGCGCTGCAGCTGCGGATTCTTCTCATCCCCGAGCCAATACGCGCCGGCAATATTCAGCAGCTTGAACGCCTTGATCTTCCCGGTCGACGGGATGTGCGGCCCGCGGCAAAAGTCGGTGAACTTGCCGGTGCGGTAGATCGAAATCTTTTCATCGGGCTTGGTGAATTGCTCGATGAAGTGACACTTCATGAAGTCGCCTTCTTTTTTGAACTCCGCCAGTCCCTGGTCGCGTGGCAGAAACTCGCGCGCATAGGGAATGTTCTGCTGCACCAGTTCCTGCATCTTCTTTTCGATCTTTTCCAGGTCCTCGGGCGTGAACGGCGTCGGACGATAAAAGTCATAAAAGAATCCGCTCTCCGTCGCCGGACCGTGGCCAAGCTTCGTCTCCGGAAACAATTCCAGCACCGCAGCCGCCAGCAGATGCGCCGACGAATGCCGGTACACCTCCAGCGCCTCGGGGTCTTTCTCGGTCAGAATGCGCAGATCGGTGTCTTTTTCTAAAGGCCGCGCCAAATCGATCAGCGTGGCTGCGCCTTCGCTCGGGGCGGGGCGGGCGCCCTCGCCCGCCGGAGCATCGCCATTCGAGCTCAGTGGGGCAGCTTTCGCGGCCAGCGCCGCGTCCGCCAGTCGAGGGCTGATCGACTTCGCAACTTCAAGGGCGGTCGTGCCCTTGGGATAATCTTTCTGGCTCCCGTCCGGGAGCTTGATATGAATGTTGTCTGCCATAGATGAGTCCTGCAGGATTAGTGAATATTTCAGTCTAAAGAACGCAGGAAAGAGGGTCAAACCCTCGGCCCTTCCACTGCCGCAGCGACAGGGGAACTGCGGCAGACCCCTCGGTCCGTTTCTGGTAATGCGTCAGTTTGAATTTTTCGGTGCAGCGTTATCCCGAAAGGCCCGCGCTTTCGCCAGCGGGCCGAGCGATCTCGCGTGTAGCGGATCCCACCCCCGGGAGACCGCCACAGGCATTAGGGAAAACAGCTCAACTTCAGTCCCTCCCAACACCATGCAGGCCGGCTAATCCCTCCGCGAGCACCTACCAGATTTTCACTCGCTCTGCCGGCGCGAGATACAGCTTGTCTCCCGGTTGAACCTGGAATGCCGCATACCACGCGTCGATATTGCGGACGGTCAGCACGCGCCAATGACCCGGAGAGTGTTCATCGGTAAGCACCTGCTGGCGGAGTGCGGCATCGCGCAGTTTTTCAGCCCACGATTGGCCGAAGGCCAGAAAGAATTGCTGATCGCCGTTGAATCCGCCCTGCGCAGGCGCAGGCTTGCCGTCGAGCGCAGCTTGAAACGCGTCGTACGCGGCCGCGAGTCCGGCCAAGTCGGCGATATTTTCCGCCAACGTTTGCCTGCCGTTGATGGCAAGATCGGGAAATGGCTTGTAAGTGTCGTGCTGCGCTGCCAGACTTGCCGTGGCCGCTTTAAAGTGCGCGAAATCCTCCGGCGTCCACCAATTGCGCAGGCGGCCTTTGGAATCAAACGCGCTGCCCTCGCTGTCGAAGGTGTGGCTGATCTCGTGACCAATCACCGCGCCGATCGATCCATAATTCGCCGCGTCCGGAGCCTTCGGATCGAAGAACGGCGGCTGCAGAATTCCCGCGGGGAAGTTCAACGCGTTCTGCAGCGGCAGATTCACGGCATTGACCGTCTGCGGCGTCATCGACCATTCCTTGCGGTCAATGGGCTTCCCCAGTCGCGCGACCTGCCGTTGATACGCAGCCAGCCGTCCGCGCCACAGATTCCCGAAGAGATCGTCGGGCTTCACTACGAAGTTCGAGTAATCATGCCAGCTCTCGCCATAGCCGACGCCAACATAAAGCGCGTCGAGCTTGGCCTCCGCCTCGGCTTTGGTCGACGGGTTCATCCACGTGAGTGCCTCAATCCGCTTGCGATACACCGCGAGCAGGTTGTTCACGATGGCCTGCACGCGCGCCTTTGATTCCGGCGGAAAGTATTTCGCGGCGTAAAGCCGTCCCACATCATCGCCAAGAAAACCGTCGACCAGGCTCACGCCGCGCTTCCATCGCGGACGCTGCTGCGGTGTGCCGGAAAGAGTTTTCCCGTAGAAGGCGAATTGCTCGTCGCTGAACGCTTTCGGCAGTCCCGCAGCCTGCGCGTTGATCAGATGGAACGCCAGCCAGTTCTTCCATGTCTCGAGCGGAGTCGACTCTACCAGCGCAGCCTCTCCGGCAAACGCCGTCGGCTGCCAGACAATGAAGTTTTTCTGCGGCGTCAGTCCTGCGCCGCGAAAATATTCTGCCCAATCCAGTCCCGGCGCCTTCACCGCAAAATCAGACTTCTTCCACGGATTGTTTGCCTTGTGAACGTCATTGTCGTCAGCCAGCGAGATGTGCTTTTCCGCGATGGCGTGCTCGAGCGCGACGATGCGCTCGGCGCGGGCGTCCGGATCGCTGAATCCGGCTAGCCTCAACATGGTGGAGATGTAGGCCTGATACTTCGTGCGAATCTCTCGCATGCTCTCGCTGTTGGCGAGGTAATACTCGCGGTCCGGCAACCCCAGGCCGCCTTGTAGCAGATAAGCGGTGTAGTGGTCGGAATCGTTGAAATCGGGCGCGACCCAAAGTCCGAAAAGATTCGGCGTGTGGAAACTCGTGTTGTTGAGCGCATCCACGTCAGCGCGTAGCGTTTCGCCCAGCGCTCGCGCCAGTTCCTTCTTGTCTCGAATGGCGGCGATCGCGTCCAGGTGAGGTTTCAGCTGGCTCAAGCCCTTCGACTCAAGAGCCGCCTCGTCCATGTACGACTGGTAGAGGTCGTCGATCTTTCGCTCTTTCCCGCCCGACTTGCTCTCGCCGATGATCAGGTCCGCGATCCGCTTTTGGGTTTCATCTTCGACCGGAGAGCCCGGGGAGTAGTAACTGCGGTCGTCAGGAATTTCGGTGTGTTTGATCCATTCGCCGTTCGAATAAAGGAAGAAATCGTCACCCGGCTTCACGGATCGGTCGATGTATGACGGGACGACCGCTGGCCCTAACGGTGCGGCCGGTTGCTTCGTTTCCTGGGCGCTGGCGCTAAGCGAGAATGCAGCCAGGAGACAGATAAGCAGAAAAAGACGAAAAGAAATGCGTGTGGATTTCATGGGACTCACTCCAGAAGTGACAATCATGAATGAAAGCGCGGCAAGAAGCCGACAACCATCTTCGCACAACTAACGATGGACGGCTGTGAGGGCAGATCGTCTACCGCAGGTGCACAAATAAGAATTCCCAAAAAGAAAGCGAACCGCACGCCCCGCCTGCCATACAATCAAGACGCCTCTTTTGTCTGCAGTTGAGTCGGAGGGCCTTATGGCAAGAACATCGCTTCGCTTCATCGCCTGCGCCATCGTCCTGCTCGCTTTCAGTTCTGCTTACGGGCAGACCATCACGTGGAAGGGCTACCAGTGGAATGTCACGAATGGTGGCATGGCTGGCGTGGCTCCCGGCGATCCCGCTAACGTCCAGATCGATGCCAACGGTTACCTGCATCTTGGCATCATCCATCGCACAAAGGGATGGACGGCGTCGGAACTCTTCACGGCCAACAACCTGGGATTCGGAGTCTACCAGTGGGTGGTCGAGGGCGACGTCTACAACATGGATAAATCCACGGTGCTGGGATTATTTACCTACGGCCCAGCCAACGGGATTGGCGTCGATGGAGAGGACGAGATCGACATCGAGTTTTCCAAGTGGGACAACACTTGCGGCATCTGCAACGCCGATTTCACCGTCTACCCGTCGACCGGGAACCGGAAATCCGGTGGCGCGCCCAGTTGGGAGGACGATTTTCACGTGAGTGGCGGAAACCTGACCACAGCCCGAATGGAATGGTCCTCGGACCGCATTAAGTTCACGATCATGAAGGGCGTTCAGCCCATCGGAACCGCCGCGAATATCCTCAAGACTCTTCTTTACAGTTCTAACACCACGAATATTCCCCAGGATGCTCTGCCTGTGGGCATCAATCTGTGGTGCTTCCAGACGCCGCCAGCGCGCAATCAGTCTGTGGTAATCCGCGACTTCCAGTTCTCGCCGCAGTGATGGTCGTTGTGCCGGACACCAAAGATGGGTGCCCCATTTCTGACCGGTTTTACCAGAAGTGGGATTTGCGACTTTGTCATTTTGAGCGAGCACGCGCGGATGCGAGTGCGATCGAAGAATCCCTACCCTTTCAACGGAAGCACAAGGTGATTGTCCCACCCAACGCGGCCTTCGTTGGGTGGGATGAGAAGAATTGCCACCCGCTACATCTGCACATCTTTGATGTGGGTGGCGAGGTACCACTTGTTGCCGAAGTCATCCCGGACCGCAGCGGTGCGGTCGCCGTAGAACTGATCGGTTGGCTCCTGGAATGAAGTCGCGCCCGCCGCTACGGCCTGCCGATAAGCGTCGTCGACGTTCGGCACATAGAGATAGAACATCGCTGCCATTGTCTCGTACTTGCCATGCGCCTCGCCCATCTCAACGACGGAGTCACCGATGCGAATGACTGCGTGATTGACCACGCCGTTGGGCGACGCGTACTTTGCCACTTCCACCGCGCCGAACGCTCGTTTCAGGAAACCGATCAAGGGTTCAGCGCGTAGCGGATGCAAATACGGATTTACGCTATGCAGGCCCTTAGGTTGGTAGTTTTCGCCCTTGGCGGTCGCGATGTACCAGAAGTTGTTGGCCTTGTCGCGGATCGTGCTGGAGCGCTCGCCATAGTCCTGATCGCGCGGCTCATCGATCAGCGTGGCTCCGGCCGCTACAGCTTTCTTCGTTGCTGCGTCTACGTCTTCGACATAGACATGCAGCGCCTGCGGTTGGAATGGGCCGTGATGCTTCTTTCCCGGAACGCCGCCGCCAATCATCAGCATGGTATCGCCGATGCGAACTTCACCATGCACGCCGTTGGGCATGATAACGCGTTCCGTTTCCTGCGCGGAGAAAACTTCGCCGACGAAATCGAGCAGCCCGATACCATCCTCGGCGACCAGATATGGTGTCACCCGGCGGAATCCGCGAGGAACCGGATTCACTTTCGCCTTCTCCGCCGTCGGCATCTTGCCGCCTTCGGGACCTTCGGTGATTCCCTTCATGCGGCGATGCATCTCTTCGACTGACATTTCTTCTTTCACCGTGAAGACGCCCCACTTGTAGCCGAACGGATCTTGCAGCAAGGCATCGCGGTGGCCGTAGAACTGGTCCCTCGGTCCGTGGAGGAGTTTCATTCCGGCAGCCACGGCATGCTCCGCAAATGCGTCCACGTCAGGAACCTGGACCGCCATCCATACCGGCGAATTCCCCAGCGTCTCAGCGCTGAAGCGGCTGCCCTCGGGCCACTCGCCGGTGATATTGATAGCCGAATCGCCGATCCTGAGCTCGGCGTGTGGGATCTCGTCCCCAATTTGGAAGCGGAAGGTTTCTTTCGCTCCCAGCGCATTCTTGTAGAACTCGATCGCTTTGGCGGGATCGCGGAAGGCTAATCTTGGCGATGCGGATACACGCACCGCAGTTACGGGCTCGGCTAAGGTAGACATACGTTTTCCTCTCTGCAATTCGGATTTCAATCGTGCCTTGAAGCTTTCTCTCGGCAGATTGCGCATTTCTGCCGCGATGCGCACCAGAGGTTCGATTTCCGAAGCTACCTTGCCAACTTTTCCGTCGTTGCGCGACAGCATGGCGTCGACGGCCTTGTTCAACTGCTCGATCTTCTTCGGTTCACTGCTTCCGGGATGTAGAGAGCGCTTAGGCATCGGCACCCTCCATGCGCGCCCGCAATGTGCTCAAGGCGCGAAACTGTAACTGCTTTACCGCTCCTTCTGTCTTGTGAATGGCTGTCGCTACTTCCTTGATGCTTTTCTGCTCCACGAACCGCAGAACCACCACTCGCCGCTGCTCCTCAGGCAACGTACTCACCAGCCGGAACAGCGTCGCCCGTCTCTCGACCTCTTCAATCTCGGCTGGACTTACCTGCGCCGACTCGATTTCGAAATCGTCTTTTACCTCGCGGCCCGATCGCTGCCAGCGGTCTGCAATCAGGTTCGAGGCGATGCGAAACAGCCAAGCGGCGAAGGGAATCCCGCGCCACTCAAATCGTTTCAGATTCGCCAGCGCCTGATGAAAGACTTCGGAGGTCAGGTCTTCCGACTCAGTGCGATCCTGAACGCGCTTCACGACATAGGCGTAGACGCGCTCGAAGTGAAGTTCATACAAATCGGCGAAGCAGGCAGGGTCCTGCTGGGCAGCTTCTATCAGAAGCCGCTCGTCCGCTTCTTTCCTCAGAGCCTTCACTCGCCGACCTTCAAGAAGTTCTCCGCGCAGTGGCCGTACACAAGAATAAACGAGTACAGGGGCAAAAGGTTACGGCCGCTTCGTTGGCAAACGATAAAACTGGGATACAATTCTACCGCCCCATATGCCGTCAGGGATGAAACCTTGCCTCCTCGCAGTTCTTGCCATCGCACTAACGTCTATACACTCACCGCTCATTCGCGTGCGTGAGGCTTCGCAAACACAGCAAGATTCCGGTTCGAAGGCGGCTCCAGTCACGGACCAGAAGCCGACCGCTGAGGCATCTTCCGCTCCGCTCCCAGATTCGAAGGGAGTGGAGGTGCTCACCTCCAAGAAGGCCGACTTTCCCTGGGAGGCCAGGCAAAAGCAGATTCAAGGCGAGGTGATCGTGGAGGTGATCATTTCGCAGGCGGGGACCGTCGAACGTGCGCGGGCGATCAGCGGCGACCCAATTCTCGCCCAGGCCGCCTTAGAAGCAGCGAAGAAGTGGACGTTTAAACCCTACATCAAGAACGGCAGGCCGGCAAAAGTCGCAACCAGAATCCCGTTCGACTTCACGTTCGCAGAGAAAATCATGACGAAAGGAGAGGCCGCCGATTGGAGTGCGACCACGGAGTTTCCAAAGCGGCCGGCAGTTTCGTCAACTGGGAGCGCTAATTCGGATTCTTCAAGTCGCTTCGACGCTCCGAGCGGGGTCATCCAAGGTCTGTTGATTCGTCAAATTGCTCCCGTGTATCCGCCTTCGGCACGGCGCGATCACATTGAAGGCAAGGTCATACTCCAGGTAGACATCGACAAGGAAGGCAGAATCGAGAACCTGACCCTCCTCTCGGGCCCAAAGGTGTTGGCAGCGGCGGCAATCGGTGCTGTCCAGCAGTGGAGATACAAACCGTACCTGTTGGGTGGAGAACCCGTCAGAGTGCGAACACAGGTCGAAGTGAACTTTAAGCTGGGTCCCTTCTGATCATCTCGTTTGGGCTGCTGAAGAATTATCGATGTCTCCTCCGGCCGACTCGCGGCATCTAACATTCCACGCCGCGCCGGTCCGCAAGAGGCGGGCAGGCACGGCAATCGCCGTACGAAGAAAACCGACGGAGGCGACAACTATGGAAGCAATCACTGGCGTATTTCAGACTCGATCAGAAGCAGAACAGGCCCTGCACAAGGCGCTCGCGGCAGGCATTCCTACCGACAAAATCACGCTTCTCGCTCCGGGCAGCGTCGATAAGATCGAACGGGAAGTGGAGTCTGTCCCCATCGATTCCACCGAACAGCCCGGGATGGGAAAAGCGGTGGGCGCGCTGGTGGGCGGCGGCCTGGGACTAACGGGCGGGTCGCTTCTGATTGCTCTGGTTCCGGGCCTCGGTCCGGTTACAGCACTGGGCATATTGGGAGCCCTCATCGTGGGTGCGGCGGGAGCCACGGTGGGCGCTACGGTTGGCGGCAAGGTGGAAGGATCGATGACAGAAGGCCTGCCCGAGGACGAAATCTTCGTTTACGAAGACGCGCTGCGCAAAGGGCGAAGCGTGGTGGTTGGCCTTGCGGACGACGATGAGTCGGCTTCGTGGCTGCGTGAATTGCTGAAAGCCGAAGGCGCCGAGTCCATCGACGCCGCTCGCGAACAGTGGTGGATTGGCCTGCGCAGCGCGGAACAGAACAGCTATCCGGCGTCCGGCAGAGCCTTTAACGAAGACGAGCAATTCTTCCGCATGGGATTTGAGCGCGCCCTGCATGCCAGAACCCGCTGCATGGAGTTTGACCAGGTTTCGGCCGAAATGAGCGCCGCACTCGAAGATGTGCAGCGCCAATATCCCGGGAGGAACGTGGAAGAACCATTCACTCGCGGATACCAACGCGGCCGCGATTACTATCAGCGGCTGTGTGATGAGGGCGAGAAGGTGGCGTGAGCAAGATTTGGCTAGGGGTAGTAGAGGGCTTCTAACGCTTTTTGCACCTTCGCCGACAGAGTCTCCAAATCGCGCACCGTCAGCCCCGCGGTTGGAATCGGATCGCCCACGCGCATCTCCAGCGGACGGCACTTGATGTGGTAAGTATCCATCGGCAGCAGCTCATAGGTGCCGACCAGGGCGATCGGGACAATATCCACTTGCGCCTTGATGGCTAGGAAAAATGCGCCCGGTAGAAATGGCTTGATGTAACCGTCGTCGGTGCGGCCACCTTCGGGGAAGATTACCAGCGGCATGCCGGCCTTCAAACTCTTCACTGCCGATTTTATCGCGCCCACCGAACGCGTCGGATTCTGCTGGTCAAGGCAAATTTGTCCAGAGCGCTTTAACTGCCAGCCTACCAATGGATAAGAGAGCAGCTCTTTCTTGAAAGCGATGCGGAACTGAAAACGCAAATTCGCGTAGAGAACCGGAATGTCGAGCGCAGAAGCATGATTGGCGGCGTAAACGTGTGTTTTTGAAGTATCGATCTTGTCCATCCCTGTGACTTGCACAGGAGAGAAGATCGTTTTCATGATCAGCCGCGACCAGGTGGCTGAAATCCAATGCAGACGGCGACCGCTGCGATCGAACATGCCGCCAGGCAAGGCCAGCACGCCCAACAGAATCGTATACAACCAGATCAGGGGATCGAAGAAAAAGTACGAACGCAGCCGGCTCGCCCAGCCATACTTCCGGCCGGGAATGGCGTGCGGACTCGGACGCCGGAGGTGAACTTCCACGGGAACAGGCCCCGGCTGTTCACCGTCGATCTGCTGAAGCGTGGAATTCGCGTCCTGCACTGGCTTCTATTCTATGGGAAATTGGGCTTGGCGGAAATCAGGTCCTTCACGGGGTGATCCTAAAATTCATAACCACAAAGGACGCGAAATTAGACGAAAGCGTGGCCTGCGCGACGTTAGTGTGTTCAAAAATCGCGAAAGCTGCGCGCATCATACTCGAAGAATTCGCATGGCCTCGCCAACGAGGTAAATTGAACCGGTAATCACAAGCGCGCCGTTGGCAGAAACAATCTCTCGTGCCCTCTGCAACGCCTTCTCTACATTGGTTAACTGTTCAATTTCCGCCGCCGTGCGGCTGGCTGCCTGCGCAATTTCTTTCGGAGAGGCGGCGCGCGGATTGTCTGGCCGCGTGGCGATCACGCGCTCGGCGAGCGGAAAGAGAATTTCGGTGATCTCAGCGATGGCCTTGTCGCGCATAGCCGCAAAAACGAAGACCAGCCGCCGCTCGTCAAAGCGCTCGGAAAGCGCGGAGCGCAGCGCCCACGCCCCCGCCGGATTATGAGCGACATCCAGCACGATCTCGGGCCATCCCTCATGGGCCGCGATGACCTGAAACCTCCCCGGCCAGCGAGTTTCGCGAATCCCAAGCTCAATCGACTCCGGCGTGATCGAAGTGAATTCCTGTTTGCGCAACTCCTCTGCAGCGGCAATCGCGAGCGCAACGTTGCGAAGCTGATGACGGCCGACGAGCGGCGATTCCACCAAAATCTGCTTCCCCATCACTTGCAGCGGATAACGTTGCAGAGTTCGCTCTGCGGATTTGGCGTGCTCGGCAGGGACAGCTTTTTTCTCGGGATTCGGCACCCGCAACTCGGGACTCCCCGGGTTTACCGGCGGCACATATTCAACCGCACTCACCCCGCGCGCGTCCAGTTCGAGGATCGTATTTCCGATAACGTCATTGGCCTCCGGTTGCTGTGGCAGCGTAACCACCACGCCTCTGGGACGAATGATTCCCACTTTCTCCCGCGCGATTTCTCCGACGGTATTCCCGAGAAATTTCTGATGATCGAGCGAGATATCAGTAATCACGCTGACCCGAGGCTCGACCACGTTGGTCGCATCCAGACGGCCGCCCATGCCAACTTCAAGCACGGCAATGTCGACACCTTGGCGCGCGAAGTGAGCAAAAGCGATCGCCGTCATCATTTCAAAGAAGCTGGGATGCCACGGCAATACTCCAGCGCTGACCAGCCGCTCGGCGACGCGATCGACTTCTCCATGAAGCGCGGCAAAATCGCCGTCCCTGATTTCATTTCCATTGATCCGAATACGCTCGTTGATCCGCACCAGGTGCGGCGAGGTATAAAGTCCGGTTTTCAATCCGGAAGCGAGCAGAATCGAGGCCAGCGTCGCCGCCGTAGATCCTTTTCCATTCGTGCCCGCAATCAGAACACTCGGAAATCTGCGCTCGGGATGCTCCATGGCAGCGAGTAGCACACGCATGTGCGCGAGATCGAATTTGTGCGACGGCATCTGCGCCAGCTCATGACCAAGCGCGAACATGCTCGCCACTGCGGTTTCGTAGGACATCGGTAAGCTCTCAGCTGCCGGGCACTGGCTTTCCGCCGGATCATCAGACTATCAACTTCCGGAACAGGAGGAAAAGCGAGGGACCAGATCGCCGCAAGGGCGTCCGAATTCGGCGACTTAGCTGGCAGCTGACGGCTGAGAGTTAATAGCTGGACTCATGAAATCCAGCGCCCGCGCAATATAAGGTTTGAGTTGCTTGCGCGGAACCACGGCGTCGAGCATGCCATGTTGCAGCAGGAATTCACTGCGCTGGAATCCGGGGGGAAGCTTCTGGCGAATCGTTTGTTCGATCACCCGCGGCCCGGCAAAGCCGATCAATGCTCCCGGTTCGGCGATGTTCAAATCGCCCAGCATGGCGAAAGAGGCGGTTACGCCCCCCGTCGTCGGATCGGTCAGGAGTGAAATGTAAGGCACGCCCGCCTGATCGAGCCGCGCCAACGCGGCGGAAATCTTCGCCAGCTGCATCAGGCTGACGACGCCCTCCATCATCCGCGCCCCACCAGACGCCGAGACAATAACCAGCGGCGTCTTGGTGTCAGCCGCCCGCTCGATCGCCCGCGTAATCGCTTCGCCGACCACCGCTCCCATGCTGCCACCAATAAACGCATATTCCATGACGCTGGCGATGACCGGCCGTCCGGCGAGCTTGCCTTGCGCATTGATAACCGCGTCTTTCAGCCCAGTGTCTTTCTGGGCCTGCTTCAGGCGGGAGGAATACGGCTTTAGGTCGACGAACTTGAGGGGATCGGTCGAACTTAGGTTTCCATCGAAAGTCTCGTACTGGTTGTCATCGATCAACTGGGCCAGGCGAGTGCGTGCGTCAATCCGAAAGTGCTTGTCGCACTTCGGACAAACGTTCAGGTTATCTTCCAGATCTTTCTTCCAGATGATCTGCCGGCAATTCTCACACTTCACCCACAGTCCTTCGGTGCGGACTTTTTTCTCGCCCGAAGTGTCGAGCTCGCCGGATTCGCGCTTAAACCAAGCCATAAAACACTTGCCAGTACCCAGCTGCGAGCAAAACCATGCCTCGAAATTGCCGGCAATTGGGTACCAGGTACTGGTTACTAATATTCAATTCCTCTCTGCGCCATCACACCCTTCTCATAGGCGTGCTTCACCTGCCGCATCTCGGTCACGGTGTCGGCGATCTCCACAATTGTGGGGTGCGCGTTCCGCCCCGTCAAGATGATGTGGACCATCTCCGGTTTCCTCTTCAGGCTCTCGACCACTTTGGCCGGATCGAGCATGCCGTAGCTGATGGCGTAGTTGATCTCGTCCAGCACCACCAAATCCCACTCGCCGGACTGGATAGCCTTGTCGGCCTCCGCCCACGCATCTTCCACCATGCGCACATCTTCGGGGTCGGGCTTTTCCGTTCCGACCTTTACGAAGCCTCGGCCCATCTGCTTCATGACGAACTTATCCCCGAACGCCTTCACGGCGTCCAGCTCGCCATAATGCCATGAGCCTTTCAGAAACTGCAGCATGAGCACGCGCATACCCTGCCCAACGGCGCGCAGCCCGGTACCCATGGCCGCAGTCGTTTTGCCTTTGCCCGGACCCGTGTTCACGATAATCAAACCGCGCCGAATGTCAGACATATCTGGCTGGAATACTTGATTTTACTAGAACGCGACCGGGGGCATCTTCCGGGCGAATTCCAGCCAATCCGACGATTTGTTTATTCTGTGAGGGAAACGGTTTTCCACGGAACTCATGCATCCAAATTTCCGTAGCTTGCCCAAACGAATCTCTGTCTCCTGGAACCTGCGGAGGTCGTAATTGTGATCTACAAATGTATCTTGTTTCTGTTTCTGTCGACGTCCCTCCTTTTCTCCGCTACAACTTCAACCTCGCAACATCTGCCGATACGTCCTAAAACTGTTTCCGACTCCAACGATGAGGCGACTATTCGAGAGATTGTTGAAATGGAGCGACAATCGCGCGAAGCCAGCCTGCATCGCGATGCCGAATTCTCCGAGAAAACTCTGGCGGACGATTATGTTGCCATCACGCCTCTCGGCCAGGTGACGACCAAGCAGGATACGGTCGCGGCGCGCAAGAGCGGGCAGCTTCGCTATGAAACCATCAACGTGACGGACATGGTCGTACGCATCTATGGCGACACCGCGGTCGTAACGGCGCGTGCCGACGTGAAAGGTCATCAGCTCGGGGAAGACTTCAGCGGTCCTTATCGCTACACGCGAGTCTGGGTGCGCCGCACCGGGCACTGGCAGGCGGTAAGCTATCAGGCGACCGTGACGCAGTGAAGCTGATAACTCTAGACGTTGGGCGCCATGAGGCTGAATACTCCTGGAATCGCCGCGCCTCATTTACAGCACGTACATGCGCAGCATCCACCAGATCAGGAATATGGTAATGATCGCTCCAACGATGTGAACGATCCAGTCGCCGACTGTTTTCGGTCGCCCAAAGTTGAACATGTGCCGATGGTAGCAGGTGGCACATCGATGCATTGCACCTCCCGCTGTAATCTCGAGCCAGCCGCCGAGTGGGCCGCGATCTGCTATTTTTGCTTGTCTTTCTTCGTCGACGAGCTCTCTTTCGTCGTCTCCGCCTTCGGCTTTTCGTCTTTCTTGGATTCCTTGGCGCTGCTATCGGAACTTGGCGCTGACGACTGCTTCGCGTAATCCGTCACATACCAGCCCGAACCCTTGAACTGCACAGCCGGAGCCGAAAGCAATTGTTCCACCGCACCCCCACATTCGGGACACTTCTTGATGGGCTTATCTGAGAATTTCTGAATTTTTTCGAAGCGATGTCCGCACTTCTTACACTGATATTCGTAAAGTGGCATGAGTTGAGACGGTTGGAAGCTGCGTCAAAGCAATTCTAGGGGTCGTGCTCGCATGGCGTCAATTTTACCCAACAAACTTCACTCGTCGCGCTCTCGGTAGGAAGCGTTGGCCGTAGTGCAACCCGCGCACGGATGATTCTTGACGTATCGATAGAAGCGTGGCGTTCCACGGTCCATCCAGTACGGCGAATCATAGTGAGCGACGCCTGGTCCATGGCTCATGAAGCTGAAAAACACGTGATGCGACGGCTGCACCACAATGCCGGCATGCCCGTGCCACACAATCACATCTCCGGGCTGCGGATAACCCACTCGTCGGAACCCCTCAACTCCCTCATACAGATCGTTCGAGGTCGCATACATATAAGGGAAGCCGGCATGTTCGTAGATGGCATGCACCATGTGAGAGCAATCATTGCTATGATGCCGACGCACTTTCGGATCGAGTGCGGCCGAGATTACGCCGAGACCTTCGTCAGCGGTAAGCGTGCGCTGCGTTGGGTGCGTTCGACTCGCGGTTGTTGCATGGTGCCTGGCGTTCAAATTGCGCGGAGATCCACTTGCCTGCTGTGCCCACGAAGTACACGCGGTCACACCGCAAATCAGGCCTAGCAGCACGAGTTTCCGGCCGAACCACATCATTCGCAATTTTGATGCGAACTCGGCTTCGGGGGCGGTTACCGTGGTTCAGGTATTGACATGACTGTTGTTCATGGCCGCGTCAGCAATCGTTTTGGAGCATTGTTCCGCCATGCGGCTTGAATCGCCTTCAATAACACGTCTTTTGTTGCCACTTTCAAAATCACGCGCGTGGCACCGCGGCGTCCCCATGCGCCCTTAACTGCGTTGAATACATCCGGATAATCCTTTGAAAAATAATGCTGTTCTTCGGGAGAAAGCTTCACCATTCCGAAGTCCTTATCGGGATAGCCAAGAGTAGCGAAAACCTTTCCCGCCACGCGAAAGTCTGGATGACTCATGTGCGAGCGCTCTTCCGTTTCCGGCAGCGAAAGCGCAATTTTGCGGAATTCGTTTGCGGTCATGGTAGCCCGAGAACAGCCGAATGCGACCTCATGATAACTGACATACTCACGGCGCAGAATAGCGCGGCCACAAGCCTTCCACCGCGCAGTGTTACACTCCGGCCATGGCTGAAGGCAAGGCGGCGTTCTATGTCGTCGCAACGCCGATCGGGAATCTCGAAGACATCACGCTGCGCGCGCTGCGCGTTTTGAAAGAAGTGGATTTGATCGCTTGCGAAGACACCCGGCAGACGCAAAAACTGCTGAACCATTATGCCATCGCCACGCAGACGATCAGCTATCACGAGCACAACGAAACCGAACGCGCAGCCGAACTCGTAAATCGGATGCAGGCTGGCGCAAGCATCGCTCTCGTGACCGACGCCGGAATGCCGGGAATCTCCGATCCTGGCTATCGGCTGATTACACAAGCCATTCAACAGGGAATTCAGGTCGTGCCCATTCCCGGCGCGGCGGCATTTCTAGTGGCCTTGGCGGCCAGCGGCTTACCCACCGATTCCTTTCAGTTCAATGGCTTCCTGCCCGCAAAACGGGGCGAGCGAAGAGCGGCATTGGAGGAGATAAGAGATTCATCCCAAACGCAAGTGTTTTACGAGGCCCCGCATCGCGTGATCGATGCGCTCACTGACATCGGCGAAATTCTTGGCGATGGTCGCTACATTGTCGTCGCGCGCGAGCTTACCAAGCTGCACGAAGAATTTCTTCGCGGACGAGCCAGCGACGTGCTTGCAACCTTGCGGTTACGCGATTCGATAAAAGGTGAAATCACGCTGCTCATCCGTAAGGCCGAAGAATCCGCCAGTGCTGGCCCGGACAAGGGCTTGCCTGAACCGCTTACTCTGCGCCAGCGCATCGAGCAACTGATGCTGGATGAGAAGATGGACGAGAAAGCCGCTTTGAAGCGCGTGGCAAAAGAACGAGGAATCTCGAAGAGCGAGGCGTATCGAGAGTGGCAACGACAGAAGTAGATCAAACTTGATGCAGCTTAAAGCGCCAAGTTCACAATAGCTCCCCGCTGCTCAGTGCCCCGTGTGGTATGGATGTCCCTTCAAAATCGTAAAAGCGCGATAGATCTGTTCGAGTAGAACCACGCGGACGAGTTCATGCGCGATCGTTATCTTCCCGAGAGAAATGACCTGCTGGGCGGCGGCACGTGTTTCCTCGCCAAATCCGTCCGCTCCGCCAATCGCGAACATTAGGGGCAACGGGTTTTGGTCCTGATAATCTCCCAGAAACTTCGCCCACTGCTCAGACGTGAGCTCTTTCCCCCACGAATCCATCAGGACAAGCGTCGATTTCGCGTTCGACTTACTGCGCGCAGTCCGCCCGCTTGCTTCCAGAAACGCGTCCTCATCCCGCAAAGCAACTCCTTCCACCTGCACGTAGCGGGAAATTCGTTTGAGATATTCGTCGGTGAGCGCCTGGATCGCAGGCTCTTTTGTTTTCCCGATCCATGCGATCTTGATCTTCACGGTGTGTGCAAGACGGGCTATTTTTTCCCAGAGGCCAGCACCACAGTTGCCCCGAACGCGATCTTCTCACCCTCGGAATACTGGCGCACGGCCTCGTGCACTTCAGCATGAATCTGCGGCCATTTCTCTGGCGGTACGCGGTCAAGCATTGGCCGGAAAGGAACGGCTACCGCCTGGGCTTGTTCCCAGACCTCTTCGGCGGGTCCGGGCCAGCTCCACGGCAATATCTTGGTTTCTTCCTCAACGCTGTGGAATCCTGCGGCTCGCAGCACGGTCGAAAGGCTTCCCGGCTTCGCAAAGCGAAACGGATTCGCGCCGTCCGGCGACAGCAGCGGACCACCCACATGCCTGTGGACGGTTCCCATCATGCTCTGCCAATAGGGCTGGTCAAACGGCCCCCACGCCAGAAAACATGCTCGTGCTTCCGGTCGCAGTACACGCCGCAACTCGGCCAAAGCAAGAACAACGTCGCGAAAGAACATCACTCCAAAACGCGACGTCGCCAAATCGAAACTGCCGTCAGGAAAAGGAAGGCTATGCGCATCTGCCTGCTGAGTCCTGAAGTTTGTGAGGCCTCTTGCGCGTGCCCGTTGCGCGGCGATCTCCAGAAGCTCGCTGCTCAAATCGAGAGCGGTGACATGTCCCTCCGAACCAACTCGCATCGCCAGACTGATTGCGGGCTCGCCGGTTCCACTGGCCAAGTCGAGCACCTGCATTCCCTGTTTTGGAGTGGCGTAGTTGACCAGCGCATCCGTCACCGGTTGACCCATCGCTGCGGACTTGGCCTTCCACTTTTCCGAAGCAACCAGCCGATATTGCGATCCCCAACTTGGCGATGAATCTGGTTTTGCCGACATGTGTTCCAAAGGAGCTAGGCCGTCTCTTTTTTCCTGCGCTTTTTCGCTTTAGCTGGCTTGCTCTCCGCTTTGCGTTTCCGAGGAGCTGTTTTCAGATCGGAAGGTTCCAGACGCTTTGCCGTCTTCCACAAGCGCTCGAGATCGTAAAATTTGCGCGCTCTTTCCGAGAATACGTGCACGACAAAGTCGACATAGTCGACCAGTATCCAATCCGCCTGGTTATAGCCTTCCACGTGAGTGGGACGCAGGCCCGCACCTTTCAGGCGCAGCTCAACCTCATCGGCGATGGCTTGGATCTGGCGGGGATTCGTCCCGCTGCAGAGCACAAAATAGTCGGTGAATGCTCCCGACCCTTTTTCCATTTCCAGAATGCTGAGCGCTTCAGCCTTTTTGTCGAGGCAGGCCTGGATGGCGGCGGCAACTTGCTTTCGGAGTTCGTTCTTCTTCATTCAATAGTTCGTGGATTTGGTTGTGTGGCCCTTATTGTAATTGAGGTGCTACTTCGCCGTTTCGGTCCCTTTCGCCGAAGACTTCGCTTCCGCTGCGGCGCGTTCGCGCAATGCCGCCATCGTGGACGCGGAATAATCTTTCCGCTTCTTGTTTTTTGGCCGACGATTGCGTTTCGTCACATAGTGGTTTTGAGACATCGATCTCTTCTCCTGAATTTGGCGATTTAAGACGCCTGCCCGATTTTCGTGGATCTGCCCTCGAAAACTGACTGGCTTCCTATGATAACGGCTGCGGAGCCAGCGTGGCACGCTATACGGAAGATTTATAAAGGCCCATCTTCTTGATGTAATCCGCCACTCTCGCGTCGAGGAATCGGCCCAGCGATTTGCCGCCCGCCGCGGCTTCCCGGATCGCAGTCGCCGAGGCCGGCTGCCGGAGATCTCCCAGGAAATGAATAGCCACTCCCGGCAGCACAAGATCTCCTGAGGCGGCTTGTTTTTGGAATGGTTTGGTGACCTCCGGCCGCGGGCGCAATTTTTCCGGCAGTGCATTCGCTACATCCGCTATCGAGTATCCCGGCCGTCCGGCAACAATGAACTCCACTTCACGAAAAAGCTCCTCCGCCTGGTGCCACTTCGCGATGTCCGCGAAGGCATCCATTCCGATCAGCAGGTACACGCGGTCACTGTCCTTTAACGATCGCTTCAGCCGGCGCACGGTATCGATCGTGTAGTTGGGCTTCTCCGGCTGATCCTTTTTCTTTGGACTTTCATCAGCGGCTTCGAGCAGGGATGGAACAAACGTCTTTTCGTCTTCTGTGGCCAGAACCAGCATGGCGAAGCGGTGAAGGAAAGCTGTCAACGGTTGCTTCTGCTTGTGAGGCGGCAGGCTGGCTGGAACAAAATAAATGCGACCCAATTTGTACTGCTGCATTGCCGCTCGTGCCAGAGCGATGTGTCCGCGATGAACCGGATCGAAAGTTCCACCAAACAATCCAATATTCATGATTTCTGTGTTTTCGAAGTCCTCGCCTAGTCTCCCGATTTGTAGCGCAGGATGCAAGTCGAGGATTTCTGGATGCAGATCCGAATCGTCCGAATGGGCATCGGCCCTCGGACCATCCGGACAACCTCCAGCCTATCCCACTGCACCTCCCTGATGAACTCCTGTAACTCGCGCGTTAGTTAAGTTGCTACTAACATTGTTGGCATGCGAGTAACCCTCCCCCTACTCGGCATTCCCCCAGGTCGCGCTCCCATTCTGCGCTATGGCGTGGCCGTGCTCAGCACGGCGCTGGCGCTGATCCCCACCATTCTTCTGGCGAATGTTTCCGAGAGCCGTCTTGTTCTGTTCGGCGTCGCCGTGATGATCAGCGCCTGGTATGGCGGCTGGAAGCCCGGCCTGGTGGCCACCTCATTTGCGCTCACCGTTGGCGCGTACTTCACACTTGCCGGGGAACACACCCCCGCACAGCTGCGCACGGCGATCATCCGCCTCTCTCTGTTTTTCTTCCTCGCGATGCTGATCTGCTGGCTGAACGCAGCGCTGCGTGCCGCGCAGGAAAATCTTCGCCGCTCGGAAATGAACTTCCGTTCGCTGGTGATGAACGCGCCCTACGGTATTTGCCGCTGCGATTCCAGCGGAAAGATTCTCGACGTCAATCCGGCATTTCTCGATCTGCTCGGCCATCCTTCAACCGAGCAGCTGATTGGTCAGCATATCTTCGGCCTCTATGCAGATACGGATAGCTGGTTTGATCTCGCCGACTTTCTGCGTTCCGCCTCTCCGTTCCACGGCCTGACTGCCGAATGGAAGCGCAAAGACGGCTCGACCACCGTTGTTCGTGTATCCGGCCGATCCGTAACCAATGGCAACGGCGATGCCGTCGTGTTATTCGAGCTGTTTGCAGAAGACGTCACCGAACGCCGCGCGCTCGAACAACAGCTTCGCCAGTCGCAGAAGATGGAAGCCGTTGGCCGCCTTGCCGGAGGCATCGCTCACGACTTCAACAATCTTCTAATGGTGATTTCCGGATACTCCGAGTTTCTTCTCGAACGTCTGGTCGGTGCCCCGGAATTGCGCGCTCCTGCCCAGGAAATCGCCAGCGCGGCCGAGCGTGCCTCATCCCTGACGCGCCAATTGCTCGCCTTCAGCCGTAAGCAAATGCTCGCGCCGCAGATCGTGAGCCTTAACGGCATCGTCGCCGAAAACACCAAAATGCTGACCCGCATGATTGGCGAAGACATCGACCTGGTTATGCTCGCCGACCCAAGTCTCTGGCCGGTGCGCGCCGATGCCGGGCAGATCGAGCAAGTCATCATGAATCTTGCCATCAATGCGCGCGATGCCATGCCCAGCGGTGGCAAGCTCACTATTGAGACTTCGAACATAAACGTCGACGAGGAACAGGCGCGCCAGCATGCTCCCCTGCCGGTCGGCGACTACGTCATGTTATCCATCAGCGACACCGGTGCCGGCATGGACGCCGAAACTCAGTCGCACATCTTCGAACCGTTTTTTACCACCAAGGGAACCAAGGGAACCGGGCTGGGCTTGTCTACTGTTTACGGCATCATCAAGCAGAGCGGCGGATACATCTGGGTCTACAGCGAAGTGGGAAAAGGAACCACTTTCAAAATTTACCTGCCGCGCGTGGCTTCCATCAGCGAAACGGCCGCGCAAGTCGTCAAAGCTGCCGATGCACGCGCCGTCGAGCCCGGCACAGAAACCATCCTCGTCGTCGAGGATGAGCCCAACTTGCGCTACCTCGCGCGGCAATATCTGGAAAAGCAAGGATACAGAGTCATTGAAGCTGCCGACGGCGCGGTCGCCATGCAGATCGCTGTCGCTCACGAGGGCACCATCCATCTGCTGCTCACTGACGTCATCATGCCCGGCATGAATGGCCGCGAACTGGCGCAGCGCATCTCGGAAATTCGTCCGAACGTGAAAGTGCTCTACATGTCCGGCTACACCGAAAACGTGGTGGGACACAATGGCATGCTCGACGCCGGTGTCCGCCTTCTCCAAAAACCTTTCAACCTTCGCGACCTGAGAACGGTCGTGCGCGAAGTGCTCGATGCAAGCCCAACTCCCCCGGAGGTCGCCATGTCCGTGCAGTCAGTAGAATCACGTCCCGCAGTACCGTCCCGTGCGAGCGCGCCAACCCGCGCTCAGCGTTTCCAGCTTCATTTGCCGTTGCGTTACCGTCGTCTCGGCGAAAAAAGCTGGCACGACGGGAAAACCGAAAACATCAGCCGCTCCGGAATGCTCTTCCAGGCGGACGAAACCCTGCAACCCAATTCGCAGCTGGAGATCAATCTCGTTCTGCCCGCCGAAATCGCCGGCCTCTCTGCTACAGAAGTCGTTTGCCGCGGAGAAGTCGTGCGCACCGTCGAAGCCGACAGCAATCACCTGAGTCCGGCCCTCGCCGCGCGCATTCTGCAATACCACTTCCAGCACGGCCCGCTACCCAGAGCGTAAAACGTTTTAGCTTGGATTACGAAGTCCGGTTGCCCCACCCTCGTCGCGCCCTGCGGCAGGGTGGGGAACGCCACAGGCACTCCCCGCGCCAGCTCACCTTACCGGATCGGTTCGGTTCCCGTCGCCACGATTGCCAGGTACTTAATGTCGTAAAAACTGCGTAAAACGAACCTTGTAATTACGAAAAGTCTTATTAAAGGTTCGATTTAGAGGATCGATCATCTTAAAGCTCGATCCTCGGCGTAAAAAGAGATCACTCTGTCGGTTGCCCCACCCTCGTCGCGCCCTTTGCAACAGCGGGGGAACCTCACGCGTCGCTAGGCCTTCTCCTCGGCCCCGGCCAAATCCTTCTCGCGCAATTCCTGCACTTCATCGGCGATCGCGAACTTCAATTCCTCAACTCCCTTGCCCGTGACCGCCGAAATCTCGTACAACTTCAGTTTCTTTTTCTTGCAATATTTCTTGAGCACCGACAGCTTGTCTTTATTCGCTACATCGATCTTCGACGCCACCATGATCATCGGCTTTTCTTCCAGATGCGCTCCGAAACTGCTCAACTCGCCCATGATCACTTCCACATCCTTGACCACATCATTGCGCCCACTGCCATCGGAAACATCGACGAGATGCACCAGCAGCCGCGTCCGCTCAATGTGCCGTAAGAACTGCATCCCCAGTCCCGCGCCCATGTGCGCGCCTTCAATCAGTCCGGGAATATCCGCGACCACAAAACTGATTTCATCCTTCGCATCGCCGACCGCGACCACTCCCAGATTCGGCTCCAGCGTCGTGAACGGATAATCCGCAATTTTCGGACGGGCCGCCGATATGCGCGAGATCAACGTTGACTTGCCCACATTCGGATATCCCACCAGCCCCACGTCCGCCAGCAACTTCAACTCCAGCCGGTACGCGCGCTCTTCGCCCGGCCGTCCCGCCTCATGCTCGCGCGGCGCCTGATGCACCGACGTCGCAAAGCGCGCATTCCCGCGCCCGCCACGTCCTCCGCGCGCAATCACCACCCGCTGATCGGGCCCTGAAAAGTCGAAAACTTTGTCGCCGGTCTCGTCGTCATAAACGATCGTTCCTACCGGAACTTTCAGCAGCACATCAACGCCTTCGCGCCCGGTCTTGTTTGACCCTTCGCCGTGTCGTCCGCGCTCTGCTTTGTATTCAGGATTGAATCGGAAATGCACTAGCGTGTTGTGGCGCTCGCTCGACTCCATCACCACGTCGCCGCCTTTGCCGCCATCGCCGCCGGAAGGCCCTCCGCGGGGAACAAATTTTTCCCGGCGAAAAGCCATGCAGCCGTTGCCGCCATCGCCCGCCTTCACTCGAATTTTGGCCTCATCGATGAACATGGCGCTAGTCGTGAGCCGCGAGTCTCGCTTCTATCGTTCGCTGAAAGCTTGATCCTAACGACTCAGGACCTAGGGCTAAAGGAAAAGCCTCGGCCCGAAGGCGAGGCTTGATGTGGCGCGGGCACTCCTCCCCGCGAAACACTGGCACAACTTCTCTACTTCGCTTCCACCGGCTCAATCATCACAAAACGCCCCATCGAGCCTTTGTCCAGGAACTTGATTCGTCCGGTGATCTTGGCGAAGAGAGTGTCGTCTTTGCCACGGCCCACGTTCAGCCCCGGCTTTACCTTCGTGCCCCGCTGCCGCACAATGATCGTTCCGCCGGGCACGACTTGCCCGCCGAATGCCTTAAACCCCAGCCGCTGCGAATTGGAATCGCGGCCGTTTCGTGATGTGCCTTGTCCTTTTTTGTGCGCCATAATTTCCTCAGGAACGATTTCCTCGGTAGCGCCGGCCCTTCGACTCCGCTCAGGGCAGGCTGCCGGCTGTCGCGAGGGCTCTTGCCCTCGCTATTCGAACTATTTCTTCTTCCCGGTGGCTTTCTTTGCAGCTTTCTTCGGAGCCGACTTCTTCTTCGCCGACGCCTTCACCGGCTTTACATCTTCCGCTGCCTCGGACGAAGCGACTTTCTTCGGTTTCGCTTCTTTCTTCGGCAACTCGGGAGCCTTGAAGCTTTGTCCGCCCGCCGCGATTTCAGTGATGCGCACGGCGGCAAATCCTTGCCGATGGCCGCGCAGCTTCTTGTACTGCTTCTTGCGCTTGTAGTGAAAAACCAAAACCTTGGGGCCGCGGCCTTCTTCTACCACCTGCCCCACCACGCGCGCGTCTGCTTGCTTGGCAACTTGCCCTTCTTCGCTCGACACGGCAAGAACCGGAAACTCCACCTCGCCATTAGAGCCGTTGCTGAGCTTCTCCACTCGAATCACATCGCCCGGCGCCACCCGGTACTGCTTTCCCCCGGCGCGAATAACTGCGTACATGCGTCCGCCTCCATCAATAAATCTTTGCCTTCAGCCCGCAAGAACCCAGAGCGCACACGGGCGCGATCAAGGGCTCGCTCATCTTTCTCTGCTTGCTGTGTTTTCCGCCGCGCGGCGCTTCAAGCCGCCAAGGCAGCCGCCCCCAGAACGGGTCGGCGAGTACAGGCAAACTTGATTAGTGTAACGTGCGGCGCAGAACCCGGTCAAACAGATTTCTGCCAAATCCCACGACATCAAAACGTTGCCGCTCGCTTGGCCGTGTGCGAGAATTCTCCCCGAAATTCGGAGGTAGCCATGAGGAATCGTCTGATCGTTTTCTCGCTCTGCCTGCTCGCCCTCACTCTCGCGTCTGCGCAAAAGAAAAAAGCGTCTGCTGCGAAGGCTCCAACCGCACCCGATAAGGCTTATCTGCAGAAGATTTGGGACGGTTGGTCCACGCTCGATCCCGTCAACGCCGCACAGTATTACGCCTCGGGTCCTCACACCTTTTACGACATCGCACCTCTGAAATACAGTAGCTGGGATGACTATCAGAAGGGCGTAAAAGCCGTAGTGGCTGGATACAAGAGCGCGCGGTTCACCGTCAACGATGACGCCGAAATTCATCCGCACGGCGACTTAGCCTGGGCGACCGCGACTGTCGCCGAGCAAATGACAACTACCGCCGGGAAAGTTGAAATGGGCAACTTTCGCTGGACCGTCGTTTTTGAGAATCAAAACGGCAAGTGGATCATTGTCCACGAGCACGTTTCCGCGCCGCTTCAGTAGCAAGAATCTTGCGGATCTCGCCCACCAAGCTTTTCTACGAGCGGGATCCGCTGTGTCGCGTTTCAATACGACTCGCGGAAGAAATACGCTGTTATTTGCTCCCGACAACCACCGCGAAGACCAGTTGCCGAGCGTGACCAGATTGCCTAATTGATGCTGAAGCTCACCGCGCTCGAGGTCTCGGCCAAAGTCCCGCCACTGCCGTACATGCCAGTCCCGGCGATCGCCGGATTCGTCACCGTGATCATCGCCGTTCCTGACGACATGATCAACGATGCTGGCACCGTCGCCGTCAACTGCGTTCCGCTTACGTATGTTGTGGTTTGCGCTCCGCCATTCCAGTTCACCACGGCTTTTGCGCCGAAGTTGCTTCCCGTCACAGTAAGAGTGAAAGCTTCTCCTCCTGCGCTCACTGAATCAGGACTCAGTTGGCTGATCGCAGGCATAGTTCCGGCGACGGGCGGGTAATTCTTTGAGCCGTATCCGCAAGCCAGCGTGAGAGCGGCCAGGATAGCGACGGCTGCCATGCTAACCACTGTTCTTTTCTGATGAAGCTTCATCTCGTCCTCCCAAGGGCGATGGCCCATTGAGGACGAGTGTAAGAATGCCGCGGGATGCATGT
This sequence comes from Verrucomicrobiia bacterium, assembly GCA_035523795.1. Classification (GTDB taxonomy): domain Bacteria; phylum Acidobacteriota; class Terriglobia; order Terriglobales; family Acidobacteriaceae; genus Sulfotelmatobacter. Next base: position 56,104 of record DATKQB010000117.1, read on the forward strand.
GTCAGACGGCTGTCACAGGAAGGTCAAATGATTGTCGCGATGGATGACGCAGGTAACGTCGCGAAGGTAACAGACGCGCAGCCGACTGCGAGCGCGGGAAATCCATGCTACGACTCAGATGCTGAACGGCGCAGTTTCCGGCTTTCCGCCAGCAGCGCCATGGAGTGCATCAGGTTCTGCAAAGTCACGATGCCCACCAGTCGCTGGTCTTCGACCACCGGAATGATGCTGGCATTTCTGGCAGTCAGCTTGCGGAACGCGGAGCCGAGCGACTCCTGCCGCACGCAGACCTCGAAGATCTTGTTCATCACCGCCTGCACGTAGCCGTTGCCCTCGGCGCGCAGCGCATCCAGAATCTTCTGCCGAGAAATCACCCCCACCATGTCGCTGCCTCGAACCACAGGAAAATCATCCTGTAGCGAATGCACCGCTTTTTCCAGAGCATCTTCGAGCGTGTCAGCGGGTGAGAGCGTCGCGAAATCGGTGAGCATTACTTCTTCCAGCCGCACATTGTCGAGCACCGACTGGAACACCAGCGCCCGCTCTTCCAGTTGCGCCGCCGAGAAGATCACTATCCCGATCATCGTCAGCCAGCTGTCGCTGAACAAACCTGCAATCATCAGCGTCATCGCAATCGCATTGCTGATCGAAACGGCGCGCCGCGTGGCTGTGGAAGGTTCGCTGCCTCGCGACAGAACTGCTCGTAGAATGCGTCCGCCATCCAGCGGATAAGCCGGAAGCAGGTTAAGCCCGGCCAGGTACAAGTTTGCCCAGACAATGCTGCGTGGGAAGTTTCCTGCCTGCAGAAACGGCCATTTCCAGAGATCGGCTCCACGCCCCATGCCGGTCAAAACGGCGACCGCAAACGAAGCCAAAGCCAGGTTGACCAGAGGGCCGATCAGCGCCAGCCGAATCTCCCGCACCCACAGCGACGAAGGCGGCTCGGTTTTTTCGGCGCGCGATTCATCGTAGAGTGTTACTCCGGTAAGCGGCAGCAAAATGACCGCCTTCGGAATGAAGCCGTAGCGCCGCGCCGCCAGTATGTGCCCCAGTTCGTGCGCCGCGACGCAAAGCAGGATAATGCCCGTCAAGGCCAGATCGCGCGGACCGTTGGCGTTGCCTTGATGGGCGGCGTATTCCGTCCAGAAAATGAAGAAAGGGAGAAGAACGAACGTCAGGTGCAGGCGGACATCCACCCCGAATAGACGCCCCGCCGGAATCGACCAGCTTCGCATATCGCTCTGATGCTTTTATTCTACATGGGGACGAGTTTCGGCTGTCCTTGCCAGCGGCAACGGATAGCCAACGCCGTCCAGAGATTTTCGAATGCGGATCATTGCAGGCAAATACCGGAGTCGCCCGCTGAAGTCGTTGCGTGGCGTCGATATTCGTCCGACTTCGGACCGCCTGCGCGAAACCTTATTCAATGTGCTTACTGCCGGAAACCCAGCCGCGCTCGAAGGCAGCGTATGGCTGGACTTGTTCGCCGGCACCGGCGCCGTCGGCATTGAGGCGCTCAGCCGCGGAGCCAAGCAGGTCTATTTCGTCGAGGCTTCGGCAGCGGCTGCAGGGGTTATCCGGCAGAACCTGCAGAGTCTGGGAATCACGAGTGGATACAAGCTTCTTCAGGAAAAAATGCCGCATGCCTTCTGGCGGATGGAACGCGCGCACGTGGCGGCCGACGCGATTTTTATCGATCCGCCCTATCGCATGCGCGAATCTTACCGCGAAACTCTGCGCGTGTTGGCGGAGTCGCCGGTGGTGTGGGCAATGTCAGTGATCATTGCGGAGCATGAGAAGAAATTCGATCCCGGAGACGAATTCGGGGAACTGCGCAGATTTCGCACTTTGGCTCAAGGGAGCGCGGCCTTGAGCTTTTACCGCCGCGCCTGCGCCACCGACCTCCGTGGGTAGAACAGTTCGAGCCTTAAGCTACATCAGCAATTCATCTCCCCGCCGAGTAATGGGATGCTGCATTTCTTCCAGATCATTCTTCACCATGTTCAGTCCGTAGACGCACTCCTCGAAATTTTTCGACAAAGACGCGAACAAGGGCGCGACCTTGGCATACTCGAAGTGCTCGAATTTTGACACGATGTAGTAACTTTCTTTTCCCGCCTTGATCCAGTCGATAAGATTTTCCAGCCGCTGCCGTCGCAGCCGGAAATGGTTGATGCTCTCCGGAAACATTCCCGCGAAAAACAACGTGTAATCGCCAATATGCTTGCGCACCTGCCGCTCGCGGTCAAACGACGGCGCCGGGCCATAGACCGGATCGGATTCAAGCAGCATTTCACCGACATCCGCTAGCGGACGCTCGGCTGGGTCACGAACTTTGAATAGTTGATCGGCCTCGCAGAATTCCGCCAGCAGATGTGACACGTACGCGACGATTTGCGGATCGCGAATCCCTATTTCTTCTGCGTAATGCTGCCCCACCAGATCTTCGAACAGATGCTGCAACGGATGTGATTCCGGAATCATTTTCCCTAGGCCCCCCGAAAGTCCGCCTCCCACGCGGAATTTCCTCGACTTGGTCAGAGTAGATACCTCATATTTGCTCGTACACGCAAGTGACTTTTGTTTATCGGCATCATCAATATTTCCGTTAGTTAGACGCTGCGTTTGGAGCGTCAGTTGTCGCACGCGGATTTGCTGGCACTCGTCCCCAATGGCTGCCAATTACAACTTCTTACATATCGAATTTCGCCTGTAAAATAGCACCTTTGGAGGAATCGCCCGTATGGCTCGGCAGAACATTTCAAGCGGAACACCATGGGAACCCGTAGTCGGGTACTCCCGCGCTGTAAGGATAGGTCCGTACATACACGTCTCCGGCACCACCGCCACCGGCCCGGATGGCACTCTCGCGGGGGTTGGCGATGTGTATACCCAAACCGTGCAGACGCTAAAAAATATTCAGAGCGCGCTTGAGAAAGCCGGGGCAGCGATGAAAGATGTTGTGCGCACACGCATGTACGTCATCAACATCGGCGACTGGGAGAAGATCGGCAAAGCACACGGCGAATTTTTCCGCGACATCCGTCCGGCGACTTCCATGGTTCAAGTCAGCGCCCTGATCTCGCCCGAGATGCTGGTCGAAATCGAAGCCGATGCTTTCCTCAACACCGGGCAGCAGGAAGTCTTTCCGTGGAAGCCACCGCGGAACGCTTGAAACCTGCACTCTTGGGAGACTGCGGGGGCCGATTTCTCTTGACAACCGCTCCGCCTCGCGCATAATGCGTCAATCCCGTCTGAGAAGTCGGTAGACTCCCTCCCCAGGGGAGCCGAGGAGGTGCTTCATGAGCGTTCTTGGACTTTGTGATCGGGAGATCGCTGCCGTAGGGCTGGATGCCACGGTGGCCGACGCCATCAACAAAATGCTCGATCACCATGTGGGCGCCGTCGCGGTGGTCGACAGCGAATTTCGCGTGGCGGGAATTTTCACCGAACGCGACGTTTTGCGCAAAATGTCGCTTACCGGCCTCGATCCCGGAAAGACATCGGTGCGCGACTTAATGACCACTCCTGTCGAGATGGCCACCCGCAGCACTGGGCCGGGCGAAGCTCTGACCACCATGCTGGAGCGCCATTTCCGCCACCTGCCGGTCGCGGATGATAACGGCAAGCTGCTCGGAATTCTTTCCATCCGCAACCTGCTCGAGTGGCGCGTCGACGATCTCAGCCACGAGCTCGATTCGCTCGAGCAATACGTCGCCAACGACGGACCGGGCGGCTAATGTGGCGTGGGCGCTCTTGACCGCGAGATGACTCGGATTTGCAACTAGCCTCTTCGCGCCTGCTCCGTTGCCCAATCTGTCCAATACGCGTCCGTCCCGGCGGCGAGCGAAGTTTTGCCTTCCAACGCGTCCACGAAGTTCTCGATGATCGGATAATGCAGGTTCGGATGCGGCGGCAGATTTTCCCGCCCGCCGGGATAAACCAGCTCCGCCCCGTTCAGCGGCGTCAAATCCATTTCCCCATCCGTCCCGCGAATACGGCACTCATCGCGGCTGATTTTCGAATGCCAGCGAACGTCGACGATTCCCCGGACTCCGCTGCTGTATTCGATCATCACCGTCGCATTGTCTTCGACTGCATATTTATGCACCACATTGGATAGCTGGCCCGTCGCCCGCACCGGCTGCCCGAAAAGAAAATTCAGCACGTCAATGCGGTGCGAGGCGATATCGAACAACGGCCCACCGCCAGCTTTTGCCGGATCTACCAGCCAACTCCGGATGCCTGTTCCGTCAAACCAGGCATGGCAGGTGAGCTCTGCCAAAACAGGTTGGCCGATCGCGCCCGCCGCCAGCAGTTCCTTCGCTCTTCGCAGCTTGGGATAGCAGCGCCGATAATACGCAACTCCAAATTTTCTGCCGCTCTCGTTCGCAGCATTGACCATCGTGCGCGCCTCGCTCTCGTTCATCGCCATCGGCTTTTCGCACAGCACGTGCTTGCCTGCGCGCAAAGACTGAATCGTTTGCCGTGCGTGGAGAAAAACCGGGCTGGCCACATAGACTGCGTCGATCGCGGCATCGGTCAGTGCTTCGTCGAGGACGGTCCAAACCCGCGCGTTATACGGCTCAGCCTTCGCCGGATCTCGCGTGACGATCCCGTACAAACGGCTGCGCGGCTCCGCCTGAATCGCAGGAATGACGCGCCGTCTGGTGATATCACCAACGCCGATTACCAGCCAGTTGTGCATAGAAGTACAAGTTTCAAGGCGGCAAAGTGACAACGTGTCAAAGTTCGGTGTCTGTTCTGTCGCGCCGATGACACCTTGTCACCTTGCCACTTTGATCTCGCTCTATCCCAAAAAGAAAGGCCGGCGGTCAAGCCGGCCTGCAGAATTGAATTCCTGCCGAACTACTTCTTGGGCGCGATCGCGTCCTTCGCGGCCTTGGCCACGCGGAACTTTACCACGGTCTTCGCCTTGATCTGAATGGGTTCGCCGGTCTGCGGATTGCGTCCGGTGCGCGCCTTGCGGTGCGCCTTCACCAGGCGGCCCAGTCCGGGCACGACGAATACGCCATTCTTCTTGGTCTCTTTAATCGCGGTATCCGCCAGACTCTCCAGGAACGCCGCTGCCTGTTTGTTGTTGAGTTCGTTCTTCTCAGCCAGAGCTCTGATGAGCTGAGTTTTGGTCATGCCAGCTGCCATGCTTCCTCCTCAAAAAAAACGATTTAATACCGATTGGGCGCTATCTTATACCCTCGCCCTGTGGAAATCACCATATTTTACAGGGGTTTTGTGAATCCGGCATGCGGAGATAGGCATTTTTACAGGGCATTTCGCCTCTATGTCTGCCAAGGCGCGCCCGCCGTGCGTATCCGCGTGGTAATGATTGAGCGATTGAGCCATTGAGCGATTGGGTAATCGAAATCCAGCTGCGCCATCGAGGTCGTTTATGAATGGCGCAATTACCGATCGCCCAATCACCCAATAGCTAGCCTGCGTTGGTGAAATCCTCTACTGCAATGCCATAATATTTCGGTGGCCTGTGCCATCTGTGAAATTCGAAAGGAGAAGCGTTTTTGTCCCGCCGTGCATGGGCGCATCTGCCCGCAATGCTGCGGCGAGCAGCGCGAGGTCACGCTGGATTGTCCCAGCGACTGCCCTTATCTCATCCAGGCGCGCGTCCACGAAAAGCCTCGATCCTCTGATCAGATCGATCCCGCCGGACTTTTCCTGCAGATCGAAGTCCCTGAGCAATTCATGTACGAAAAAGAGCACCTGCTCATGGGATTGACCTACGCACTGGCCAAGGCGGCTCGCGCCGACCGCAGCCTGCACGATCAGGACATCATCAGCTCTCTTTCTGCTCTAACGAAAATCTACGAGCGCCTCACCACGTCAGGCCTGCACTACGAACAGCCGCTCACCAGCGAGTCGCAGCGGCAGGTCGCCGCTGAAGTCGAACGCATGCTGAAGGAATACCGCGAGGCCGAGCAGAAACATCTCGGGTACTCTACCCTGCGTGAGTCGGACATCCTGAAAGCGCTGGTATTTCTCGTGCGCCTCGCGCATGGCCGCACTTCCGGACGTCCGCGCTCGCGGGCATTCGTCGACTTCCTGTTCGCCCAGTTCCCCGAGAAAGAGTCCTCGGTTCTCACACTCTGAAGGACGCACGAAAACAAGAAGAACGTAAACGCTGATTTCTTTGCGAGCTTTGCGGTCCTCGCGGTTAATCAGGACACGATTCCGGCGCTACCTTCCGCGACTTGTGTAGTTCCGCCCACCTTCGAATTTCCCCTCATCCACCGCGCCCCGCTCTGGTATCGTTTCTCGTATGCGGCGAGCTCTGATCTGCCTTTTCCTCATTCTCTTGCTGACCGCCTTTGCCCCCGCTAAAGAGAAAGTGCAGCACTCTCGTTCTGCGGACAAATGGGCGGAAAAAACTCTGCACAAAATGACGCTCGAAGAAAAAATCGGCCAGGTCTTCATGATCTGGTGCCGGGCCAGCTTTCTCAACGTCGATAGCCCTGAGTACCAGCAGTGGGAAGACGCCATGCGGAAATATCACGTGGGCTCATTCACCATGACGGTCCACGTGGATGGTCCATTTCTCTTGCGCAGCGAACCCTATGAGGCCGCGGAGATGTTGAACCACCTGCAGCGCGAATCGAAGCTGCCGCTGCTGATCGCTGCCGATTTTGAACGTGGCGTCTCCATGCGACTGATCGGGACGACCGTTTTCCCTCACGCTATGGCTTTCGGAGCCGACGGCAGCGTTGCTGATGCCGAGCGCTTTGGCCGTATTACGGCAGAAGAAGCCCGCGCCATCGGCGTGCACTGGAATTTCTTTCCTGATGCCGACGTCAATTCCAACCCGGCGAATCCCATCATCAATACGCGCTCCTTCGGCGAAGATCCGGCGCAGGTCGGCGCCCTGGTCGCCGCCTACATCAAAGGCGCGCATGAAGGCGGGATGCTGACCACCGTGAAACATTTTCCCGGCCATGGCGACACGGCGACCGATTCGCATCTTGGCGTCGCCAGCGTGAACGGCAACATGGAGCATCTCGAGTCGATCGAGTTGCCGCCCTTCAAGCAGGCGATTGCGGCGGGAGTGGATTCCGTCATGGTGGCGCATGTGACCGTTCCCGCGCTCGATCCCGATCCCAATCACGTCGCCACGATTTCCCCGGCAGTGGTCTCCGGTCTGCTCGAAAAGCAAATGGGATTCAAAGGCATCGTCGTGACCGATGCCCTCGACATGGCTGGACTCACGCATCTCTTCATGAATGATATCGGCCGGTCCGCCGTCGAAGCCTTCAAGGCCGGCAACGATCTGCTGCTGATTCCCGCCGACCTCGGGGCTTCCTACGATGCGATGCTGAAAGCGGTGAAATCCGGGGAAATTTCAAAAAAGCGCCTCGACCACTCCGTGCTCAAGATTCTCGAAGCCAAAGCTTCGCTTGGGCTGGACAAATCCCGGACCGTCGACGTCGACAAAATCTCCACCATCGTCGGCAGGGCCGAAAATATCGCCTTTGGCCAGCAGGTGGCCGATTCCGCCGTTACCCTGGTGCGCGACAACGGCAGCGTCCTTCCCCTCAAATCCAAGGGAACCACGCAGGCCGCTCTTCCGTATATGTCCAGAGAGGAGACACATAACGACGTGGTGGCGATTGTCTTCTCCGACGACGTGCGCATGGATTCAGGCCGCGTATTCGGGCGGGAGTTTAGCGCTCGCATCCCGGATGCGCGGGTCATTTATGTCGATCCCCGTGTCGCTCAGGGCATGAGCTTCGATGTACTCAAAGCTGTGGACGAAGCCCACACAGTCGTTGCGGCGGTGTATGTGATTCCAACAGCGGGCAAAGTCGGTAATTCGGTGGCGATGTCTGACGCAACCGGGACGCTGCTGCAGCAGGTGCTCGATCACGCCGCCAGCAAAACAGCCGTCGTGGCGATGGGAAATCCGTACTTGGCCAGCGACTTTCCGAAGATCGAGAATTACTTATGCACGTTCTCCAATGCGTCGGTTTCGGAACTCGCAGCGGTCAAGGCATTGTTTGGAGAAATTCCGGTGCGCGGCCATTTGCCGGTCACGATTCCGGATATCGCCCAGCGCGGCGCGGGAATTGAGCGCCCGGCGCAGGTCGCGAAAGGAGGGTCTCCGCATGAACAGAACTAGATTTCACATGTCGTGCTTACTGGTGCTCGGGGCCATCGTAGCCATGTTTTCGGCGTGCAGCATCAATGTGCAGAAAGAAAAAAACGGCGACGATAAAAAAGTCGACATCAGCACGCCCATTGGCGGCATCCACGTCAGCAAACAGGCCGATGCTCAGGATGTCGGACTAGCCATCTATCCGGGAGCGACCCTTAGGCAGAAAGATTCCGGCAATGACGATAAAAGCGCCAACGTCAACATTTCCGGTTTCGGTTACGGCATCAAGGTCGTCGCCCTCGACTATCATTCCGACGATTCGCCCGCCAAGGTGCTCTCCTTTTATCGGGATCAGTTGAAAACATACGGGAGCATTCTCGAGTGCCACACCAGCGGCCTCAACGTCAACACCAACTTTAAGAGCAGCCAGGATTCGAAGAGCCTCACCTGCAGTGGAGAAAGCGGCAGCAACATCGAACTCAAAGTCGGAACCGATGAGAATCAGCACATCGTCGAGGTCGAACCGGACGGCAAAGGTTCGAAGTTCTCGCTGGTCTACGTCCGCACGCACGGCAAAGACGCAGACATCTGATCACATCTGGGATTCAGAGAAAGCAGTTCGCCGCAGGAGAATCGTTATGCATCGTCCAACTTGTCTACTCGCTCTATTGCTAGCTGGCGGTATTTGCGCTTTCGCGCAGAACTCTGACAATTCCAATAACAACAGCAAACACTTTGACGTTCAGAGTTCGGTGGGCGATCTTCACCTCGGCGACGACGCCGATGCCAGGAAAGTCGGAGTGCCGCTCTATCCCGGCGCGCAGCTAAAGGCGGATGAATCCGACAAAGACGGAGACAGCGGCCGCGCCAACCTGAGCCTGCTCACCGAAGCCTTCGGTTTCAAATTGATCGTCGCCAAGTATGGCTCCCCGGATTCTCCCGATAAAATCGTCGCCTTCTATCGCAACAAGCTGAAGAAGTACGGCAAGGTCCTCGAATGCCATTCGCAAAAACATGCTGGCGACGGCATCGAGGTGAACAACGACGACAAAGACTCTTCTGGCAGCAAGCAACTCAAGTGCGACGAAAACAACTCCGGGCCAGTCACGGAATTGAAGGTCGGCACGGAAGACCGGCAGCGCGTTGTCGCCGTCGAGCCGGCGGATTCGGGCAAGGGCACGACATTCGCGCTCGTCTATGTCTACACTCGGGGCAAGCAAGGAGATATCTGAGAATGACGGTACCTGGGCCCGCGGTCATGCCGAGAGCCTGCCCTGAGCAAGCGAGCTTTAGCGAGCGCGTGGAACGGGGATCTCCTTCTCCCCGTAGCGCACGTAGTCGAGTTTAACGAGGCGGTTGAAGGGCGAATTAACCTCCAGCCCATGCGATAATTCCTCTTACCACCTTCCGGCATTCCCATGGATCAGCCCTGCTACAAATGTGGAGCGCAAATCGAAGAAGGCATCGCCTTCTGCCCGCACTGCGGTGCGCCCCAGATTCGCGTGATTCTGCCCGAGCCGATGCCCAACCTTGCCGTTGCTGGGGACGCGGTCTCCGGAACGACCGCGCTTCCGGCCGCCCAAACCGCTCCGGTGCTCGCCGTCCCCATGCGCTGGTCGGGAGCCGTCCGTCCCTGCGCCATCGCAGCCCTTATCGCGGCTTTGGCCATGGTGCTAAAACTCATGGTCCCGGTCATCGCCGCCCTGGGAGCGGGATTTCTCGCTGTCGCTTTTTACCGCCGCCGCAATCCTGAAGTCCTGATGAGCGCCAGCGCCGGTGCCCGCCTGGGCGCGCTCTGCGGCATCTTTTGCTTCGGCATGACAGCGGTTTTCGAAGCCCTCGCCGTCGCCATTCTCAACAAGGGCGACGAAATCCGCCGTACCATGCTCGATGCCATCCAGCAGACCGCTGCCCGATACCCCGATCCGCAATTTCAGGCTGGCTTGGACTTCATGCGTTCTCCCGCCGGCCTGGTTTTCATGATGGTCTGCGCGCTATTTTTCGGATTTCTCCTCTTCCTCGTCCTCGGAACCGCCGGTGGCGCGCTCGGCGGTGCCGCCTTCGGTCGGCGCCCCAAAAGCTAGCCCTGAAGCCTCATCCGGCCCTCTTGCGCCTCCTGCGTCTGCCGCGTATCATGCGGCGTTCACCTTTGATTCAATGAATAAAAGCGCACGCGGATCGCTGCTCGGGATCGAGCATCTCGAGGCGAAGGAAATCCTGGGCTTGCTCCAGCTGGCCCGCCGCATGAATCCGCAGAAACCGCGGCCGCTGTTGCGCGGCAAGCTCATCGTTCTTCTTTTCTACGAGGCTTCCACCCGCACCCGCTCTTCCTTTGAATTCGCCGCCAAATCGCTGGGCGCGATGACCACGCTCATCCAGTCCTCCGGATCGAGCATCGAAAAAGGCGAGTCCGTGCTCGACACCGGCTACACACTCCGCGCCGTCGGCGCCGATTGCATCGTCATGCGTCATCCCTCGGCAGGCGCGCCGCATCTGATGGCCAGCCATCTCGACATTCCCGTCGTGAACGCCGGCGATGGCATGCACGAACATCCCTCGCAGGCGCTGCTCGATGCATTCACCATTCTGAAGCACAAAAAATCATTCAAGGGATTACAGGTCGCGATCATCGGCGATATCTACCACAGCCGCGTCGCCCGCAGCGCCTGTCATTTGCTGACCAAATTCGGAGCGAAGATCACGCTTTGCGGTCCGCCGGAATTTGTTCCCGACGTCGCGGCCACCCTCGCGCCGGGCCTGCGCGTCACGCGCCACCTTGAAGACGCGCTACGCGGCACGGATGTGATCATGCTGCTGCGCGTGCAGAAGGAACGTCTCGCCGGGCAAAAGATTCGCCTGCAGGATTACATCGCGCGTTATCAGATGACGACCGCGCGCCTGAAGCTGGCCAAACGCGACGCCATCGTCATGCATCCCGGTCCGATCATTCGCGGGCTGGAACTAACCGCCGAAATCGCCGATGGCCCACAGTCTGTCATCGTCGACGAAGTCCATAACGGCGTGCCCACGCGCATGGCAATCTTGGCGCGCGCGCTGGGGAAAGCAAAATGAGGATGGCGACTTCTATCCCGCGGACTTACGCAGATCAGCACGGATTGAAACATGCGGGCAAACAAACACCAGCTACCGAATTGTTCCAGCCGCGAAGCGGCGAAAGGATGCAGCCCACGGCGTAAGCCGTGGGTAGACAGAAGGTGAAGGAATAAGCCCCGAAGGGGCGAAAGAAGAAGCTGCTCTTAGCTTCATGGTTAAGACGAATTGTGACATCGTCAAGATGGCTAGTACCAAATTAAATACCGAATCTTTGCTGATCCGCGGCGGCCACGTCATCGATCCCGCGGCAAAGATCAACGCGCCCATGGACCTTCTGCTGCGCGATGGGCGAGTCGCCGAAGTCGCCGAGCCGGGAAAGATTCGCGCCGCGGCTGACGAAAGATTTGACGCACGCGGCCTCATCGTCGCTCCGGGATTCATCGACCTTCACGTGCATCTGCGCGAGCCCGGACAAAGCTACAAAGAGACCATCGCTTCCGGCACCGCGGCCGCCGCCGCCGGAGGATTCACTTCCGTCTGCACCATGCCCAACACCGCGCCCATCGTCGATACGCCCGAGTGGGTGAGTTGGCAGCGCCATCCCGAGCGCGGAGCCGTGGTCAACGTGTTTCCCATCGCCGCCGCCACACGCGGCAGCCGCGGAGGCACTCTCACCGATTTCGCCGCCGTGCAGCGTGCCGGCGCGGTGGCCGTCACCGACGACGGCAGGCCCATCCTCGATGATGACGTCATGCGCATGGCCTTGCGCCTCGGTGCCGAGTTGAATTTAGCCGTGGTGCAGCACGCCGAGGATACCCGCGTCACTGAAAATTGCTCGATGCATGCCGGACCAACCAGCTTTCGCCTGGGATTGCGCGCCATGACCGCTTCCGCCGAGGCTTCCGTCGTCGATCGCGACGTCACGCTGGCCCAGCAGATTCATGAGTCGCGCCTGCACGTCGCGCATCTTTCCACGGCCGACGCGCTCAAGTCCGTGCGCCGCGGCAAGCGCGCCAAGGCTCGCGTGACTTGCGAAGTCACGCCGCATCATTTCACGTTGCTTGACGAGAACGTCGGCGAATACGACACCAATTTCAAAATGAATCCGCCACTGCGTTCGAAAGCGGATCGCGAAGCGATCATTGTCGCGCTCGCCGACGGCACGGTCGACGCCATTGCCACCGATCACGCTCCTCACGCCCTGCATGAAAAGCAGGTCGAATTCGAGCGCGCCTCATTCGGCATCACCGGCCTCGAAACCGCGCTTGCGCTCGCCATCACCAAGTTGCATCGCGAGCACAAAATCCCGCTTACCCGCATCGTGGAGTTGTTCGCTTCCGGTCCGGCGCATGTCTTTGATCTTCGTGGCCGCGGATCGCTCGCTAAAGGCAATCACGCCGACGTAACGATTTTCGATCCGAAAAAGCGCTGGACGTTCGAGGCATCGAAATCGCGGTCCTTATCGCGCAACACTCCCTTCGACGGGTGGCAACTGACAGGAAAAGTTGTGGCAACCATCGTCGGCGGGAAAATCGTCTACGGCGAAGCGTAAGGAACCCATACGCTGTATTCCGACCCTGCAACTACTTTTTCGAGGGCCCGCAAATCACGAGGTGGCGCACTGCTGGTGATTCGAGCAAGCCAATAGCTACCACCATTTCGGGACGTAAAGACCACGACATTAGTGGTCGTAGCATAGCCACCCTGCCGGTACACCAGGAGGGCCGCGTCCGAGCTCACGGCGGCAAATACAAGCTGCCTGGAAGATACGCCCGGCACAATATAGTCAGTACCAAGCAGGTCACCGGGGTTGCTTAGATCGAACGGCTCTCCTAGCAAGTTGGAAAATGACCGCTTAGTATTCAGTGGGATATCGTCAACTCGACGTATTTCATCGAAATGCTTCCCAAGCACTCTCTCTAGCTCCGCCTGAGTTATCAACGCGGCGCCATTCCCTGCGAGGGGCGCCTTCAGGTCCTGCGCCTTCTTGCTTCAATGATGCAATGCGTACGTCAAAGCACAGGCAAGCATGATGACCGCAGCGATCGCGACGACGATTTCGCGGTTGATCTTCGCCATAGACCCCGCTACTGCACAATCCCCATCCTCTTCCCGACCTTCTTCAGCACTTCCAGCGCCTGCTCCAACTCTTCTTGCGTGTGCGTGGCCGTCATGATCGTCCGCACGCGGGCTTTGCCTTCGGGCACGGTTGGGAATGCGATACCCGTCCCCAGCACGCCTTCTTTAAACAGTTCGCGGGAAAAATCCATGGTGAGCTTGCCATCGCCAATGATGATGGGCGTGATCGGCGTCTCGCTCGCCGGAGTGGTTTTACCGCCGATATCAAATCCGAGCGTCCCCAACTCTTTTTTCCAGAAACGCGTGTTCTCCCAAAGTTTTTCCATGCGCTCGGGTTCCTGCTCGAGCACATCGAACGCGGCAATGCATGTTGCCGCAACTGACGGCGGATGCGATGTCGAAAACAAAAACGGCCGCGCCCGGTGATAGAGAAAATCGATCAGATCGCGCGTGCCGCAGACGTATCCGCCCAGCGCCCCAATCGCTTTCGACAGTGTTCCGACTTGAATATCCACCCGCCCGTGCATCTTGAAATGATCGACCGTCCCGCGCCCGTTGCGTCCCAGGACGCCCGAAGCATGCGCGTCGTCCACCATCATGATGGCGCCATATTTTTCCGCCAGATCGCACAGCGCGGGCAGCGGGCCAATGTCGCCATCCATCGAAAACACGCCGTCGGTGATCAGCAGCTTCTTCCCCGGCTCGTTCTTTACACTCGCCAGCTTCTCTTCTGCTTGCGCCATGTTCTTGTGCTCGAACACAAGAATTTTTGCTCGCGACAAGCGCGCGCCATCAATAATTGACGCATGATTCAGCGCGTCGGAAATAATGAAATCTTCTTTCCCCAGTACGGCCGAAACCGTGCCCGCATTCGCCGTGAATCCCGACTGAAAGACCACGCACGCCTCGACATTCTTGAAGCGCGCAATCTTCTCTTCCAGCTCCATATGGATCTTCATCGTGCCCGCAATAGTGCGCACCGCGCCTGATCCCACG
>DATKQB010000118.1:0-68524 GCA_035523795.1 Verrucomicrobiia bacterium
TCTTCCGCTTGATGACTTTCTTCCGAAAGCTTCCGCAACGATAAGCGTTCGTGCTGAGCAAGAAGCAATCCTGAGGGAATAACCGATGCGAATGTGACGAGCCACAGAAGAATCCCGCAACTGGCTGCGAGTTCCGGGCGCACGCCGAATAATCCTGAAAGCGCGAGCGTGGTTGCGAACTGCGACCCTCCGCCCACGGCCGGCAGCTGTAGCATCGACCCAGCCATACTCGACCCCATAAGAATCAAAATCTGCAGCGGCCCGATATTGAGCGAAGGATCACCATAGGACCTCGTTACAGCCGCGTACGAAAGCGCAATGATGCACCACATCCCTACCGATACAGCTGTCAGTTGCACAAATGAGCTAAAACCCGCAATCGCATTCAAACCGTCTTTGAATTCTCGCACCTTCATGGCCAGCGAGTGCCCGAAGTGCTTGCGGTGAGCAAATCGCGCCTCAATCCACTGCGCGATACGCTCGCCGCGCCAGTGAATAATCACCGCGGCCGCTGCCATCCCGAGCGTCAGCGCGCTCAGAACATACGCGCCGAGAAACAGCTTTGGGTACCACTTCGGCTGTAAAGCTGAGGGAATCGTGCTCGCGCGAAAAATCGCCAGCAGCATAAGGACGGCTACTGAGCCTACATCAAACGCTCGCTCGATGGCCCACACGGCAAGTTGTGACGAAAAGGTTAAATTGGTTCGCCGGGCAATCAGGTAAGGACGAATAAACTCTCCCGCCCGGCCAAGCAGCGCCAACCCAGTGAAGCCGGTGAGCGTCGGAGATACGAGTTCGCTTGATGTAGTATTCGGGCGCGCAGGGCGCAAAAAGATCTTCCAGCGCACAGCGCGAAGCACGTAAGCGAAATAAACCAGGGCGACGCCACCGAGCACTTCCCATTTGTTAACCCGGTCGGTCTGGCTCCAAAAAGTGGCCCAGTCAAAAGTCCGCCAGTGCCGGTACTGTAAGTAAACCAGTACGGCCAGTATTAGAAACACGACCGCGCTGGCCAGAAGGCGTTTTCTATCCATGAACAGGAAAACTCCGGAATAAAAGAAACTCCACGCCGCAACCCTTAGCAAACGCGGCGCGGCGGGATGGCAATTCCAAGGTAAATGAGCAAATCAGAGGGGTCAAACCAGAAGCCGAGTCAAACGCTAGTTCGCTTGGGCTCGCGCCTGCACGGTAGATGGCGAACTATGCTGCGCCGTCGATCTGGTTGCTGACTTGGACGTCGTTCTGGCTTTCGCCGAAGAATTCTTCTGTGCCATTTTCTGTGCAATCTTCTTCTTGTTGAAATCCTTCACCACGCGCGCGACATAGGCTCGCGTCTCATAGTACGGAGGCACGCCGCCATACCGTTCCACGCGCTGCGGGCCCGCATTGTAAGCAGCCAGTGCCTTCACGATATCGAAGTCGTAGCGTTCCATTAGTTCGCGCAGGTAACGCGTGCCGCCGTTGACATTCGCTGCCGGATCAAACGGATTGGGCACGCCCAATTCCGACGCCGTACCCGGCATGAGCTGCATCAGTCCCTGAGCACCTTTCGGCGATACTGCGCGAGCGTTGAATCCGCTTTCTGCCTTGATCACGCTGCTCACCAGGTCGGGGTCCAGCCGATAGCGATCACTGGCCTCATTCACGACTGTGCTTAGGTCCGCCCTCGGTAGAATGGAGAATCCTGCAGGCTGGGTCGAACTTGGAGAAGTGGCAGTCTGCTTGGAAGTGGATGTTTGGAAAGCGTTCTTCGGAAGGTCGGGCGCTGCTTCGTATCGATCGATCTCCGCCGTGGGCACGTCGACAAAGCTCGATCCATCTGCGCTTACATAGAGACGAGTCGTGTTTCCGACGATTTCCCGGCGTTCATAACGGATGGAGAAGCCATTCTTGAGCACGGCCACTTCGCCGGCCAGACAAGGAAGCGCCGTCACAAGAACGACAAAAATGAGCGATATTCTCCGAACCTGCATCAAGCGCATTCAACCCCAGTAAACAAACACCGACTAGCGGCCGAGGACCAGATCTTCGCCCAGTGCCAGCTCGATGGCCGCGGCTAATCCACACTCGTGATTGCCACCAGTCACGCGCCAGCCGCGGGAGCGTAACTCCTGGCACGCATTTCCCATGATAACCGGATGGCCAGCAAATTCCAGCATTTCTACATCGTTATGGTTATCACCGATGGCCATGACCTCTTCGCGTGCGTAACCCCGATGCGCGGCCCAACGTTCCAAGGCGTGACCTTTCGAACATCCCGCATTCAGGATGTCAATCATCGAAAGGTCCCGTTCCGGATATTCGGTTCGCAGGATCGTGATCAGGTCATCCAACCCAGAATCCTCAAGCACCTGCAAGGCCTGGGTCATGCGGACCATCGTCCCGCAGAACATCGCCTGCACCGGATCGGTCACGAGAGCGCGTTCGATCGGAGAAATGATTTCGATAAACTCCATATTCTTTTCGAGCCAGCGCCGGATGCTCGTTCCAACCTCATCCAGCTTCTCCAGCACAATCGCGCCCTTGACTTCGGTGTCAAAAGTCAGAACGGCGTTGCCACGGAACTCTTGCATGGCGCGACAGATCTTCCGGCAGGTTTCAGCGGGCATGAGGTCACGGTGAAACGTCTGCCCGCTTAAGGACCGCGTGATGGCTCCATTCGAGCTAATCAGCCAATGATCGAACCCGAGCTGCTCGGCTATCGGAAGCGCAAAACGATGGCGTCTTCCAGTCACTAGAACAATTTCAACTCCGCGCTCCTGCGCCCGCCGCAGGGAGGCCATATCTCGTTCAGATATCTGGAATTGGGGGTTCAGCAATGTCCCGTCGATATCGGTAGCCAGAAGCCGAATGGAAGGCTGGGAAGGGATAGACACAAGCCATTTTAGCATCGGGGACAGCTACCGACCGGCGACGTGGACCGTCACGCGGGCATGCAAGGCTTCTGCCAAGAATCTGTGGGTTTCCAGTCAATAGTGCAGCATTTACGAATTCGAAACAAAACAGCTCAACCGGTTGAACGCAAAACGGACGCGGATAAAATGCGTCGATTCCTCCGGTTTCCGGCGCGATAGGGAACTTTGGCTCGAATGTCTTTGAATCGATCACGGTCAACGGCAGCAGCGGCGCGGATAAAACGCACCTTCCGGTCTGACCTGCTTTGGAGCCACCTTCACCGTGACCTGGCAGTCGGAGTGAAGATTCGCAATGCAAGGTTCGGAATGAGTAGTTCCTTCCCCCTGCTGCAAAAGTCCCGTCCAGGCCTCGGTCTGGGCGGGATTTGTTCTGAGATATCTCGCGCCAATATGTTCGGCTTCCTTCAGAGTCACCCCTTCGTGTGATCTCGATCACAGCCCATGAAAGGGAACTCGGCCTAACCTCGGCTAGCGACTCAAACGTCCAAGGGAGGCATGGCCCATGTCCCTCGTCAACTCCGCAACTGGAAAAATCGTCCGCGATTATGCCATTCCGGAACTGAAGGATGCTGCCAACCTAATGCGAGGCTATGATTTAGTGGCCCTGAACGCTGCCGGGTCCGGACATGCCGGCGGCACGCTTTCCATCATGGACATTACCGCCGCGCTCTATCTCCGCGTAGCCAATCACGACCCCGAAAACCCCAACTGGCCCGACCGGGACCGCATTATCTGGTCCACAGGACACAAGGCTCCAAGTCTGTATCTCGGCCTTGGCTTCGCCGGCTTCTATCCCCTTGAGGACATTGTCACGCTGCGCAAGTTGAGTTCGCCCTTTCAGGGGCATCCACACTGGCTGAAATTGCCCGGTGTCGAAGTCTCCACAGGATCATTAGGACAAGGATTGAGCATCGCCGTAGGTCTCGCTCTGGCTGCTCGCCTGAATCAAAAGAAACACAAAATCTTCTGCATAATGGGCGACGGAGAGCAGCAAGAAGGTCAAGTCTGGGAAGCGGCGATGGAAGCTGGCCACTATCATCTCGACAATCTGATTAGCGTCATCGACTGCAACCGCCTTCAGATCGATGGCTTGGTGAAAGACGTGATGCAGGTCGAACCCCTCGCCGCTAAATACGCTGCCTTCGGCTGGGATGTGATGCGCATCGATGGACATGATATGGAACGGGTGGTCGACGCGCTCGAGCAAGCCAAAGGCGTAAAGGGGCGTCCGGTCGTGATCTTAGCCGACACCATCAAGGGCAAAGGCGTCAGCTTCATGGAAGACGTGGCTGGGTGGCACGGGAAGGCGCCAAACGCTGACGAAATGTGGAAAGGATTGCAGGAACTCGGAGTGATCGACCGGATCCCGGTTCAGCATTTACTCGATAGGGCGAGGAGGTATCAGGCGGGCGTGGATCAGGAACTGCGGGCGAAAATGCCCAGGTTCAGCCGCGATTACTGGTGGAATGCCGACGAGAATATGAAGGTCAAGATGGAGCCGACCCGCAAAGGATTCGGCGCATCGCTGGCCCAGAATGGCGATGATGAGCGTGTGGTGTGCCTCGGGCTCGATATCTCTGGCTCGATCACCATCAGTGATTTCTATTCAGGCAAGCCGGAGCGCAAAAATCGCTGGCTCAGCATGGGTATCGCGGAGCAGTCGGCGACTTCCGTGGCGGCCGGTTTGGCGCGGGAAGGGAAGTTGCCCGTCCTGGGTACCTACGCCACTTTCGCCGCTGCGCGCAATCTCGATCAGATACGCACCTCGGTTTGCTACGGCAATTTCAATGTGCTTATTGCCGGTGCGCACGGCGGTGTTTCCGTTGGTCCGGACGGTGCTACCCATCAGGCGCTCGAAGACCTGTTTGCTATGCAGGGGCTTCCCAACATGTCGGTAGTCGTGCCCTGCGATGTCGAAGAAACTCGAAAGGCAACCACTTATCTGCTGCTGCAGCATGTTGGTCCGAAATATATTCGTTTCGCCCGCGAAGCCACACCGATCGTTACGGATGCCAAAACGCCGTTTGTTTTCGGCTGCGCAAATGTAATCCGGTTGCGAGGCGAAGAATCGGAATTCGCAAAAGCGTTCGAGACCACTCTTGCACCGCACTACGTCAATGAGGGCGAAGATCTAAGCATTATCGCCTCCGGCCCCATGGTTCCCGAGGCTATGCGCGCGGCCTACATCCTGAAGAAGGAATTTGGTTACGAAACCCGGGTTGTCAATCTTCACACGCTAAAGCCGATCGATAGCGAAGCTATCATCCGGGCGGCCCACGAAACCGGAGTCGTCGTCACCGCCGAAGAGCATCAGATTGGCGCCTTGGCGTGGCGCGTGAGCGGTGTGATTACTGAAAGTCCGAAGCTCTACGGAATTCCCATCATTACTGGCGCGATTGGCGTGAGAGACCGCTTCGGAGATTCCGGCGCGCCCTGGGAACTAATCAGGGAATTCGAGGTCAGCGCCGAGCATATCGCTCAGAAAGCTGCGGAATTGATGGCTCAAAAAAAGCGGCGCAACGCCCTAAAAGAAGAGAACGCTCTGGCTGGCGTTCGTTAGCTCTCTTGCGCCCCCTGCAAAAGGCATCACCGTTGCCCATTTCCCGCATCGAATGAACCAATTGACAGCTTGAAGATGCTGCTGAACAATGAAGTATTCCATCCAAGTTCAGTGAGTGCTTCCTTGAAGGAGGAAGAAGTGTATGGCCGATGAAGGCGAACAAATCCAGCTGGATCAACCGTCGAACGCTGGCAAATGGATTTTGGTTATATTAGCGCTGCTTTTCGTAGCCGCTACCGGATATGGCTACATCACGACGCATCAGACCGTGCAGAAGCTCTCTCAGAGCCTGGATGCCAGCCAGGCGCAAGTGAAGGAATTAGAGGCGCGCATGCAGACCGCCGAGGCCGAGGAAGAGACTCTCGCCCGCCAGGCCGGCATGACCAAGAAAGAACTGGCCGACCGTGCGGCACAGTTGCAAGCGGCCGAACGCGAGGCCGAATCGCGTCTCGAGAAAGAGCAGAAAGCGCAAGCGGCTCAGATTGGACAGGTCAACGGAGATATCGCCGGCGTCAAGACGGATGTGGGTGGCGTGAAGACCGACGTCGCGTCCACCAGGTCTGACCTTGAAGCAACCAAGGCGAAATTGCAGAGCACGATCGGCGATCTAGGAGTGCAAAGTGGCTTGATCGCAACAACCCGCTCCGATCTGGAAGTCCTGAAACACAGGGGCGACCGCAACTACTACGAGTTCACATTGCTCAGAGGTGCAAAGCCGCAGCCCGTGGCTACGGTCAGCCTGAAATTGAAGAAAGTGGATCCGAAGCATGGCAAGTTCTCATTGGATGTCACTTCCGATGACCGCACCATTGAGAAAAAAGATCGCAATATTGCCGAGCCGATTCAGTTCTATTCCGGTCGCGATCATTTGCTCTTCGAATTGGTGGTATGGACCGTAGACAAGAAAAAAGCTACGGGATACCTGAGCACGCCAAAGAATGCACCGACGCCAGTGACGGCAAACTAGTAAAAAGATCGAATTCGACTTCCCTTGTCATGCTGCGCGAAAACGAAACCGCCGAGCGATTTCGTTGGATACGAACCATCCCTACTGCAAGATTCGGCAGCCGATTGCGAGGGCTCAATCGATTTTCAAGAATTTCACGCACACCGGTGCAGGCACGTGCATTACTTTGCCGGTGGAAGTGAGGCGGCCGGTCTTCTGATCAATGTGGAAGGCGACAATATTGTCAGAGTTTTCGTTCGCGACCAGCAGAGACTTCCCTGAGGGATCAATCGCGAAGCTACGTGGCGTCTTGCCCTCAGTTGGAACAATCTCGATCAGACTCAGCTCGCCGTCCTGCTGATTGATCCGGAACACCGCAATGCTGTTGGCGTCGCCGCGGTTTGATGCGTAGAGAAACTTCCCGGAAGGCGCGATTTCAATCTCCGCGTCTTCCTTTGGACCCTTGTAGCCAGCGGGCAAAGTCGAAATCACCTGCCTCTGGCGGAACGTTCCGGCCGCTAAATCGCTTGAAAAAACGGTTACCGTGCCTGCCATTTCACTGATGACATAAGCAAACTTCCCGCTGGGATGAAGCGCGAAATGCCGCGGTCCGGAACCGGTGGGATCCAGCTTCGTAAACGGCGGATCATTCGGCGTCAGCGTTCCCTTCGTGTTATCAAACTTATAAGCCAACAATTCATCCAGCCCAAGGTCGTCGACAAAGGCAAGACGATTGTCCGGAGAAAGATCGATGAAGTGGGCATGCGGCCCCTCCTGCCGCTGGGGATCGGCGCCATGGCCAGTGTGCTGAATGAAATCAGAAGCCTCCCCCAGCTGGCCATCCGCAAGAATTGGAAACACGGCGACGCTTCCACCGGTGTAGTTCGCGACCAGAACAAATTTGCCGGACTTATCGACTGCGACATAACAGGGATCGGCTCCCCGCGATGCGACTTCATTAAGAAACATCAGCTTGCCGGTCTTACGGTCGATGGCAAACGCGCTCACCCCGCCACTGTTTGGGCCTCGGAAATTGCCAACTTCATTGACCGCGTAGAGAAAACGGCCATTCGGAGCGACTGTGACCCACGAGGGGTTGGTCGTTTCCCCGGCCACGCCGAGTGGCGCAATATCTCCGGTCTCTGCGTCGTAACGATAGACGTATATCCCTTTGCTGCCGGTATTCTTGGCTTGCTCTTGCCCGTCGGTTCCGAGGGTGTAGGTCCCGATGTAGACGAGATATTTTCCGCCATCGACAGCGCTGGCGGCACCAACGTTGAAAAAAATCGAGAGAATGAGAGGAAGGACTACGCGTGAGAGAGCAGATCGCAATTTTGCCATGCCGCTATGGAATCGCATCTCGCAGATTCATGCAAGCGGCAGCTATTGGCTGAGTGTCACCGGCAACGTCTGGTCGTAGGGCCAGATGAGAACGCTGATCGACTTCCGCTGGTTGAAAACGTCCTGAGTGACGGGGAAGTTGACAATGATCGTCCGCGTCACCGATTCGCCGGGCTGAATCTTATCTTCCGGCGAGAGCGGGGGCTGCGCGCCGTTTTTTAGCCCAGGAAATGCCTGGTAATAGCGCTCGAAATCGACCGCCGCAACTGCATCGGCTTTCTGTTCTCCTTTAGGCGACTGCAAGATACTTTGCACGTTGTGCACATAGAGAATCTTGTCGCTGGAATTGTGTAGCGTGAAGGTGAGCGCCACCATCGTCGTTCCTTGCCCTTCCACCCCAACCGCCGCTACATTATCCAACGATCCTGCGCCTTGCGGCTTCGCCCGCTTCATGAAGGATGCGATGAGCACGACGAGCGTTATCACTGCGACTCCAACGATCACAATCATCGCGGGCGGCAAGTTCTTCTTTGCCGTGCCGAACTCTTCCCCGATGTTGATTGTCGGCCCTTTTGGTTTCGGGGGGACGGCAGGCGACGCGCCGGCCGCTTGCGCGGGCTCAGCAGTCTCACTGGGCGGCTTTTGCGAAGCCGGAGGTACAGGTGGTGTCGACATAGTTCGTTAGTTGCCGATTGTACTCCCGCGAGTTGTGCTGGATCCGGCTGGCTCACCAGCCGTGCTTCATCGCCTTGGCAAATCTCTCGACAGGCAGGGTGTTCAGCACGTCCTCTTTCGTCAGCCACGCACGCCGCGCCTGCAGGATCCCGTAATGAATCTTTTCCATGTGCGAAGTATGGTGCGAATCGGTGTTGATGACGATTTTCACCCCTTGCTGCCGGGCCTGGCGCAGATGCACATCACTTAAATCAAGGCGGTCAGGATAGGCATTCAACTCCATGGCAACTTTGTTCTTTGCAGCCGCGGCCAATACAGCCTGCATGTCGAACTGGTAAGAGTCGCGCCGCAGAAGAATGCGGCCTGTAGGATGGCCGATGATCGAAGTATTGGGATTTGAAACCGCCTTGAGCAGTCGGTCGGTCATCTTTGCCGGCTCCTGATTAAACACCGAGTGCACACTCGCGATCACCACATCCATCTGCGCCAGCACATCGTCGGATAGATCCAGATCCCCGTCCGTCAGAATATCCACCTCAATGCCGGCGAAGATCTTTATGCCATCGATTTTCTTATTCGCCTCGCGAATGCGCGCAATGTGCTCGACGGCGCGCTTATCGTCCAGACCATTCGCAAAGGCAAGATTTTTCGAGTGGTCGGTGATAGCCATATATTTATATCCGCGCGCTTTCGCGGCTACGGCCATCTCTTCAATCGTGTTCTTGCCATCGGTTTCGATGGTGTGCATGTGCACATCGCCCTGAATGTCTTTTTCGGTGATCAGGCGCGGCAAGGCATGCTTTTCGGCAAGGTCAATCTCGCCCAGGTTTTCCCGCATCTCCGGAGGAATGCAATCGAGTCCCAGCTTCCCGTAAATCTCGTCTTCGGTTTTTCCCGCGACCGGAGTCCCGCCTTCGAGCGTGGCCAGGCTGTACTCGTTGAGCGTGTATCCCATCTTAAGCGCGCGCTGTCGCAGCGCGACGTTGTGTGCCTTCGATCCGGTGAAATATTGCATCGCCGCGCCGAACGACTCCGGCGCTAGCGTTCGCACATCGACCTGCATTCCGCTGCGCAATCGGAAGCTGATCTTGTTGTCACCGCTGGCGATGACCTCCATCAATGGCGGATATTTCGCCACAAACTCGATCGTCTTTTGCCGTTCGTCCTCCTTCACGCAGCAGTCGCCAGTCACCAGAATATCCAGATCGCCCACCGTTTCCCGTCCTCGGCGCAGCGATCCCGCGGGCGTAATCTTGTCGATGCCGGGATATTTGTGAAGATATTCGGCGAGCTTGTCCGCTTCTTTCTCAGCCGCATCAATCAGATAACGGCCGCCAATCCGCCGATAATCCTCAATTGCCTTGAGCAGCTTGGTTTCGTGTTTCTCGCCCAGGCGGGGAAGGATGCGAATTTTGCCTTCGCGCGCCAACTGTGCCACACCATCGATATCGCAAATCTTGTACGCGCTCCAGATCAACGCAATCGTCTTCGGGCCCAATCCTTGAATCTTCAGCAACTGCAGCATCGAAGGGTGATACTTCTCCAGCAGTTCGGTCTGAAGCGTGAGCTTGCCGGTCTTCAACAGTTCCTGCAGATTAGCCAGCATGCCCTTGCCGATGCCCGGGATGGCCAGCACCTTCTTTGGCTCGGCAATCAGGTCACGAATCTGCTCGGAGTGATTCTCGATAGCCTGCGCCGCATTGCGGTAAGAGCGAATGCGAAACGAGTCCTGCCCGTCGATTTCGAGCAGGTCGGCGGTTTCGTAGAGAACGTTAGCCAGCGCCTTGTTGTCCATGAACAGCTTAGGATAAACAAAATCGCGCCAGCACGACTAACCTTGAGGGGAAGCTATTTTTGCGCTACCGCCGCCCCAACATCGGCAAACGAGAACGCCAGCGATACGTTGGGATATTCCTGCCCACCCACCTCGACATAGGGATAGACAAAATAGTTCAACGGTTTGCCGTCTTGGGGCGGATTGAGACGCAGGTCACGTCCCATGCTGAATTGAAACCGGTTAGCATCGTGCGATCCGAAATAGTAGCCGCGCTTGACGGGATTCTGCCATGCTTCCGAGATATCGACCGGGATCCACCCTTTGCCATCGACGAAGAAATCGGACCAGCAGTGATAGCCGGCGATCTCGCTGGAATGCTTGTCAGGGGGAATCGCAAAGCCGATTTCAAAACGCGCTGGAATGCCTTGTGAGCGCGCCATCGCGATGAACAGGGAATGAAAATCGGTACAGTTGCCCTTCTTCGCGTCACAAGCATAGAGAACGTCACCACGTCCCCAACCCTTGCCAGTCTTGTCGTAACGCATGGTTGTAAAGACGTAGTCGTAGATAGCGTGGGCCTTCTCCAGCGGATCGGCCTTGCCTGCAGTCACCTTGGCAGCCAGTTCAGCAGGCAAGCCGGTCACGGGGACGAGCGCATCGGGCTGCAGATATTGATCGTGCTCTTTCGCGGGAAGCGAAGCCGTCAGCAGACGGGGCCTCTCCATATTCAGTGCAATACGTTCGTGACGTACCACGTCGTAGTCGACCTCGAAATGCAATTCCGGCGACTTCGCCTTCTTGGTCTCGGCAAAGTAGATTTCATTCCCAAACTTCGACTCGTGGTCTTTCTTTAGTGGCAAATCGCCTTTAGCGGAAATGATTCTTACTTCCTGCCATTCGTCCGAGTGTGCCACCGGCATCCATATGCGGACCTTCTTTCCTTGAGGAAGGTTTTTCACGGTGAACCCGTAATGAAATGTGAAGTGACGTGATTCCTGAGCAGATGCGACCAGGGCGAGGACAAGAAGAACCAAGATCACCGAAATCCTACGCGGCATAAACGTTTTCCTTTCCCACAAGTCTGGATATCTGTGAGTGAAAAGATTGCGGGCCGACGACACACGGGTGTTCGAGGGCAACACATTCAAGTGAAACCGCCATGGCGCATGATGAGAAGATGCGTTCAAAAATCGAATTGTTGCGGTATTTTAGCAAGACGCGTATCTCAGGGGGAATCAATGTCGAGAAAAGATGGGGTGATTTTGGCCAGCCGCACGCTTGCCGTTCTGCTACTCGTGTGGGCCTTTACAGAGTTGTCTCACTTGCCTGGGACCGTCTACACGTTTATGCATTACTCCAGCGTGGAGCTTTCTTCAGCCTCTGCGACGCGGTACTATCGGCACTCCGACCTCATAGCTCTCGGCTTTCTTGTCGCGCGAGTCATAGGCTTCTCGCTACTTTCCCGATGGCTGTACCAAGGTGGACCGGAGGTTTGTGAACTCTTGCTGCCATCGGATACACAAGAAATCACAGCCGCGGAGTAGCTCCGGCAACAATCCGGTAGAATCACGTCATGCCCTCTGCCATCCAATGCCGCGATTTGCGCAAGACCTACGACGGGAAGGTCGAGGCCGTGCGCGGCCTGAACCTGGAAATCGCACAGGGCGAATGTTTCGGTCTGCTCGGTCCGAACGGGGCCGGTAAGACGACTACTATCGAGGTTCTGGAAGGCCTGCTGGCGCCGACTTCGGGAGAAGTCTCGATTTTCGGCCATACCTGGGCGAAGGACGAGCGCGAAATGCGGGAGTGGTTGGGCATCTCGCTGCAAGAAACGCGCCTTTCCGAGAAACTCTCTGTCCGCGAGACCATCGATCTATTTGCCAGTTTCTATCGACAGCCCTGCTCGACTGATGAAGTGCTCGAGGAATTGCAACTCACCGAAAAAGCCGACTCCTGGGTCGGCAAGCTTTCCGGAGGGCAGCGCCAGCGCCTGGCGGTAGCGACCGCATTAGTCTGCAATCCGCGGATTCTGTTTCTCGACGAGCCGACTACGGGCCTCGATCCACAGAGCCGGCGCCAGCTCTGGGACATCATTCGTGTCTTTCAGCGCAATGGCGGGACGGTCCTGCTCACCACGCATTACATGGACGAAGCCGAGCGGCTCTGTGACCGGTTAGCGATTGTCGATCATGGGCAGATCATCGCCGAAGGCTCGCCGCCTGAACTGATCGACCGTCTGGGCGGACATCACGTCGTTGAATTCTCGACAGGCGGAAACTACGATGGCGCCTCTCTGCAAGCCTGGCGCGGACTGCCCACAGTCGAATCGGTGCGGGAGGATGACGGCCTTGTGGCCTTAAACGTGAAACAGCCGCATCTGGCCATTCCGGCGCTGCTCGATGTGATTGACAAGCAGGGAAGAGAGTTGCAGCATCTCACCACCCGCCAGGCCAGCCTGGAGGATGTTTTCGTACGGCTTACGGGACGCCATCTGCGGGAAGAATAAAGTGAAGAAATTGGATTTCGAGATATGAGCGTTGCCCAGGAAACTCCGGTAGATGTGAAGAAAACTCCACCCGCTCCCGTCCGCCGCAACGGCCGTTGGGCGGGTTACTCCCACCTGCTCATGGCGCGGATGCTGGAACTCAAGCGCGAGCCGGAAGTAGTTTTCTGGGTATTCATTTTCCCTCTATTGTTGGCGTTGGGCTTGGGAATCGCGTTCCGCAACAAGCCGGGCAATGCGTCCTCCATCGCCATCGTACAAGGAGCGGAAGCGGCGCAATCAATGCTGGCTCGATCTTCCCAACCATTTAAGACTCAGGTCCTCGACCCAGCGGAAGCGCAGAAGGGTTTCCGCTTGGGTAAGTTCGATCTCGTGATTGAGCCCGCACCCAACGGCGGTTTCGAATACCTCTATGACCCGGCACGCCCCGAGAGCGTGCTCGCCCGATCCGAGGTGAATGACGCACTTCAAGCGGCCGCCGGACGCAAAGACGTGGTCCCGACAGACACGGTCGTCTCTTCCGAGCCCGGCTCCCGTTACATCGACTTTCTGATTCCCGGCTTGCTCGGCATGAATCTGATGAATTCCGGGATGTGGGGCATCGGCTTCGCGCTCGTCGACATGCGTCAGCGCAAGCTGTTGAAGCGCTTCGTGGCCACACCGATGCGGCGCGGAGATTTTCTGATGGCGCTGGCTTCCAGCCGGCTCATCCTGATGATCATCGAAGTTGGATTGCTGCTAGCCTTCGGAGTGATCTTCTTTCACATGCGCGTTCTGGGCTCGATCAGCGCCATTGCCCTGATCGCCGGACTTGGCTCGTTGACCTTTGGCGGCGTCGGCCTGCTGACCGCGAGCCGTGCACAAAAGATCGAATCGGTCAGCGGTCTGATCAATCTGGTGATGATGCCGATGTGGATCTTCTCCGGCGTATTCTTTTCGTACGAAAGATTTCCAGCGGTAATTCAGCCGCTTATCAAGGCGCTTCCGCTTACTGCTCTCAACGACGCCCTGCGGGCCAGCATCCTCGAAGGCACGCCCTTGCTGCATCAATGGCCACGTTTGCTGGTGATGATTTTCTGGGGAGGAATTTCCTTCGGGCTGGCTTTGAAGTGGTTCCGTTGGACTTAGGCGATTTCTTGCCCCGCTCAGGCCTCGACGCGAAATACGTCACGTGCGAGGCCGTCCGCGGTGCTTGCGAAGTACTGCGACTTACGACTTGGCCGCTTTGGCTTTCCGTACTTTGGCCCAGCGTTGCCGTTGCGCCTCGGCGATGCGTTCACGGGCTTCTTTGCTCAAGGTGCGTCCTCTACCTTTCGCCCGATTCCCGTTCACATTCCCGAGAGCGTGCAGCGCCTTCCCCACTCGTTCCATCTCTTTTTCGAGACGGGAATACTCCGCACGCAGGGAAGTAACTACCTTGTTCAGATTGTCCATTCGGACACCTCACTGGGACTAAGGCTAACACGATAAGAGGGTCCGATTGGGAATATTAGAGACTAAGACCCTAACATGTCACCAAGATAAGGTGACTAAGAATCACTTTTGCGGTTTGGCTTCGACAAACAAGAAGCCTTGCACCTTACTCAAGTCGTCAGTATCGCGGTTAAATACCACCTCGCGTCGCGAATCGCTGCATCTCGTATCCCAGAGCAGAAACTTGTGAATGACTGTACCTTGTTGCCCAGAGCCATCGGGAGTATAGTTTGCCGTCCACCTGTACACGATGCCGTGCACAACATACACTCGCGAGTTCCATTGCATCAGGGCGGCATGTTGGTTTTGAAACCAGGTGATGAGTAGCCCCGAGTTCACCGCGTCGGGAGTCAGATAAGTCGCGTTTACGATGATGGGGCGGCCGTCACTCAGCAAATGCCGTCCTTGCAGCCTGCTGGCGGCATCCTTTAAAGACTTCGGATCGGCTGCCGCCGCGCTGTCCTCGAGAGCCGAATCTTTTCCGCAACAGACCTCTCGGTCATGAAGAACAGTATCGAGGGAAGTCAGAAACACATCGGCAGAATGCGGCGTCCGCGCCATGAGTGACGGGAGATCGTGGACTTCAATCTCCAGGTCTTGATTTAAAACCTGAGGGAAAGCGAGAGACGAAAGGACAACCCAGGCGAATATCAATCTGCTAAGAACCGAAAAAAACGAGGAAAACGAGCGGAGAAGCATAGGCTTACCTCCGGTTTCAGCTCTATTCTAAAAGGCTCCTTCGCTACCTCAGACAGCGTTTTCGAAACTTTACATAGGCCCGGTCGGCGAGACGCTCGGCGGAAAACGTGGTGCTCTACGTGCCTTGGTGGCTTGCTCAAATGAGTAGGCAATCTTAATTAAAGTGGGCTCGGTCCAGGCGCGCCCAAAGAATGAGATGCCAACCGGCAGCCCCCAAAGGTAACCAGCCGGAACGTTGATGTTGGGATATCCCGCGACCGCCGCGGCGTTGGAACTCCCACCGGCGACATGATCACCATTGATCAGATCAGTGATCCACGCCGGTCCGCCCGTGGGTGCAACAATCGCATCGAGGTGATACTTGTCCATCAATGCATCAATTCCTTCGGCCCGAGCCAGTTGATGATTCTTGGCCAACGCCTCCTGGTATTCCTTCTCCGTAAGTGGTCCCTTAGCCTCGGCCTTCAGGAATAAGTCTTGCCCGAAATAACGCATCTCGCGCGCGCGATTCCGCTCATTGAAATCAATGATGTCTCTGAGCGTATGCACTGGAGCAGCCGGCCCTAACCGGGTCAAGTACGCGTTTAAGTCGGCCTTCAACTCGTACATAAAAACAGTCATTTCGCTGTCATCGAACTTCCCCAATGTGGCGATATCAGCTGGATCGACCAGCGTGGCCCCCTGTTGTTTCATTACATCGAGGCTCTGTTGCATCAGCGCATCGACGGTGTCGCTGAACCCGAAATATTTGCGCGCTACTCCGATCCGCGCGCCTTTCAGGCCGGCGGGATCACAGAATTGCGCATAATCTGCTTGAACGTTCCCACTGCTAGCCGATGTAACGGAATCTTCCGGATCGGCGCCGGCAATCGCGCTCAGAAGAATGGCCGCGTCGCGCAGCGTCCGGCACATGGGTCCGGCGGTATCCTGGCTATGCGAGATCGGAATGATGCCGCTGCGGCTTACCAGCCCTACCGTCGGCTTAATTCCCGCCAGCCCGTTCGAAGAGGAAGGGCAGACGATCGAGCCATCGGTTTCTGTCCCGATTCCTACTGCGGCGAAATTTGCCGATATCCCAGCACCCGTTCCCGAACTTGATCCACAAGGATTGCGATCGAGCGCGTACGGATTTTTCGTCAGCCCACCGCGCCCACTCCATCCTGAAGTGGAATGACTGGAGCGGATATTGGCCCATTCGCTCAGGTTCGTTTTACCTAGGATGACCGCTCCTGCGTTCCTCAGCCTCTGCGCTACAGACGAATCTTTCTCCGGTTTTGAGCCCACCAGCGCAAGCGATCCGGCGGTCGTCATCATGCGATCGGCGGTGTCGATATTATCTTTGATCAGTACCGGAATCCCATGCAGCGGCCCGCGTGGCCCTTTCGCCTTAAACTCCCGATCAAGCTGTTCGGCGATCGCGAGCGCATCGGGATTCATTTGAATCACACTGTTGACCGCCGGACCGTTCTTGTCCACTTCGTCGATCCGGGCGGAATACTTCTCGACGAGCGAACGCGATGTGAACCTCCCGGATTTCATGCCCTCCTGCAATTCGGAAAGCGTGATTTCATCCAGTTCAAATGCGGGAACCTCGGCGGGTTGCGACTTTGGCAGTGGCGTAGATAGCGCACTCGCACGCGCGGCACTAGATGTCGGAAAGATACCGGCAGCGGCGCTAGCAACCAACCCAGATTTCAGAAACGAACGACGGGATCTTGAACGTGAGTCTTGAGGCATGGATTATTTCCTTCCCGACTCTTTCACGGAAGGAAAATCCTATCAGGGAACCAAGTCTCCTCGCACTTCGTTGATGGCTGGTAGTGTCTTCGTTCGCGCCTTCGTGGCCCTGTGGTTCATTAATGACTGAAGCCCCGGTGCGGCAGTGTTCGGCGTTGTTGAATTCGACGAGCTTACTTATGTGCGCCGCTTCTGCCCGCGAGGCTTCGCAACCGTCCCGTCAGCCTTCGCTGATGCCACTGACCCGGATTGGACCGCCGAGGCAAACAGCAGGTGCGGGTCGTCGGTATAAGGATTGTAGCCGTCGTCCGGATACCATGTGCCCGCAAACAATGCTGCCTGCCGCGCCACCGTGCAACGCTGAACGTGTACGGCATCAATGAAAGTGTGCTTGATATCCGGACTGCCCCAATCCCCGCCCCAGACCAGCCCGCTTGAGCGCGCCAGCTGCCCGAGAAACGAGAAATCTCCTTTCCACGACGGCTCGCCGCCAACCACTTTCACGATGTCGCATGCCAGTCCATAATGGTGCACGCCCACGGCTCGCAACCTGGTCGCCCCCGAGTTGAAAAGCTCCAATTGGCGCGCCTGGCTGCGGTACGTTTCATAGATAATCAGGCTGATCCCCATTTGCTGTGCCGCAATGAGGATCTGCTCCACGAGTTGCCGGGTCGTTGGCTCGAGCAGTTCCGGATCAGCCACGCGGCTAGACAAATTGAACTGGCTGCTTTTTTGTATGACATCCGTGAAGAAATCCGGCAAGAGAGAGCCTCCTGATAAATCCGTACACTCTGTTTCAGAGAAAGTTTTGGAAGGGCACGGCTAGCGGTGCCATCCGGGCCGCCCGCTACGCTGCTTTAGCCACCGAAGGCAAAGTGCCCGCCTTCAGAAGGTCCTGTTATCACCCTGGCATAACGTTTGGCGCCGTGAAACGTTATCACGATCCACGCCACGTGCAGCAGCCAGCACTCGGGATTTTCGGAAAATCGAACAGGCTTGGCCGGAATTGGGAAAGTGTTGTAACCACAACTTCCCGAAAGCTTATGCCAGCGACAGAGTAGCCGTGAATGGGAACTTCCGGCCTGTAATAAGGAATTGCCATAAGCTTTGCCCTTGCATTCTGTGAGCCCGAAAGGGATGACGTTCACCACGTCTACTCCGAGTATAGAGATGACGGCAATCAATGCGGCCTAGATGACCCATGAGTGAAGTGGCCGCTTGCGGCCGTAAGGGAAGCAAAGATCCTCTTGCACTAACGCAATGAAGTTGCGCAGCGGTACGGTGCCTCTGCAAGAAGCGAAGTGATTGATGATTCCCCAGAAAAACGGGTCACTAGAAAACGGGCTGGATGAGGCCCGAATTCCTGCCGGAAATGGCTTATCCGCGCAGTGTCAAAACGGGACAGCGGGCGCGTGCCATCACTTCATACGCCGTAGACCATGGCAGATGCGTTGTGCCTGGCTCTGACGCGGGACGGGCGCCTAGCACGATAAGATCCTCTTCCCGATCGCCGGCAACTTTCAGAATGCGATCTGACGCCGAGCCAAACTCAATCACATACTCCGGCGCATATTGCAAAGCAATATCTTCAGGCAGTAATTCGTGCAATCGCCGGAGATCCGATTCGATCGGCTGTGGCCGGCTACCCAAATGGTTGTAGTCCTCAATCACATGCATCAACGTGAGTTGTGCGCGGAACTCTGCCGCGATTCCGGCGGCAATCTTGGCTGCTCCGGATGCATTGGCAGCAAAATTGGTCGCGAACAGAATTTTTTGTAATCCAAGTTCTGCGGGCGCGAGGTCGCGATGACTGTCGTGAAATGCCGGCAACCGGTCGTGTTGGGAGACTCGCGGACCCACTGTCAGAACGGGGCACGGCGCATGCCGGAGAATGCCCTCGGCTATTGAGCCGAGGAGAAGCTTGCCCAGTCCAGTGCGCCCGTGTGTTCCCACAACGATCAGATCGATATGATTTGCAGACACGATCTCGGCGAGGTTCATCCAGACTTGCCCGTGACGGACGTAGCAATAATGGGCGACGTTTTCCAGATGCGAGGCGATTTCTTCCAGCTTCTCTTTCGCCTCGGCATTCGCGTCTTCGTAGAGGGTTCCCATGCTGACGTAATCCACTCCGCCGGTCATCATGATCAGGCCTGCATCGGAGAGGACATGCGCCAGATGCAGCGTTCCAGAGAAACGGCGGCAAATCGCCGCAGCATAGGGGAAAGCGGCCTCTGAGGTGGGAGAAAAATCGGCGGCGAACAAAACGTTCTTGACCGCAAATGGCGATTGCGAGGACGCTTCGTTCTTCTCTGGGATGATATGAGCTTCAGTGAGTGCCATAAGACACCTCCCGCA
Source organism: Verrucomicrobiia bacterium (assembly GCA_035523795.1). Taxonomy (GTDB): domain Bacteria; phylum Acidobacteriota; class Terriglobia; order Terriglobales; family Acidobacteriaceae; genus Sulfotelmatobacter. Next base: position 18,985 of record DATKQB010000118.1, read on the forward strand.
CTCTAGCGGAAGCATCGCACCGATCTTGCGAGATGGGGTATGGCAGATGTCACGAGCGCGTGTGACTGACATCACATCCGACAGGCGAACGGCCGATTCATTGTCCGGTTCCGTTTTGCGATTTTCTTGGAATTCCGGGATATACCCCGCCTCCCTCGGCCTCTTAGAATCAGCACTTTAGGTCTCGTTTCCGCAGTTTTAAGCCCGCTTCGGGGCTAAGCCGGACGATTTGCCTCCGCGATGATCGCGTGCGCAGGCTGTGGAGCACAAGAGTAAGCGTCGTACTCCAGCGAAGGAGATTGGTAGAAACCACGAAAAGCAGACGATTTCCTGCCTCGTGCGAGGAACTAAACGCGAGCCAGCAAAGACAGCCAGCGCGGTTAAGGATTATTCGACTCGCGCTCGCTCTGAATGGCAGTTTTCTTTTCAGCTCACCACAAAGGACACAGCGAAAGAGCCATCAACTCAAGACCAATCGCCGGCTCCTTCTCTTCGCGACCACAGATGGGCCGGTGCAGGGCTACACGATCTTTTTCAGACTCGCGCAGAGTGATGGTGCGTTACCACCACCATCCCCAGGGGCCTCCCCATCCCCAACCGCCCCAACCCCATCCCCAGCCCCAACCAGGACCCCAACCCCAGTATGGGTAGTTCCAACCCCAGTTGTACTGCGGATTGGACTCAGCCATATAGGTGGATCGGAGGTGGTTCCAGCGGTACAGGGAACCGCTCTCGAGCTTGCTTTCATCAAAGCTCTGGGCTTTTCTGGGCGCATTCTCGGCCAGGGTAATATCGTGGCCGCCCTTCAGCATTACATGCTGGTCGCCCTCGTACACGACGGCCTTGCCCTTGAACACGCGAACCTGCTGATCGTTCAGATCGAAGTCGTAGAGTCCTTTTGAGAGCAGGCGGGCTGTCGCATTGCCTTCCTTAACCCGAATGTCGTTCTGCTTGTGATATTCGGTCACATCGACCATGAGGTGGCCGTGAAGCAGGCGCAACGACGTGTTGCTAATGCTGTTGTCGTCCATCTTCAGGGACGAGTTGTCGCCAGCGCGCAAATAGACACCTGGTGTAAGCACCAGCTCGGCATGGCCGCGCTCCGTGCTCAACGTCTGGCCATTTTCGAGGGTCTCGCCTACCGATTTGGAGTTGAGAACGTTACTGTTGAACTGGGCCTGTCCTTCGACGTAGTTAAGAGTTCCAGGCAGCGTTGAATAGGTGTCCGTTGCGGACGCTGAACTAGTGTCAGTATCTGCAGCCCATGCGGGCACACACAGAAGCGCTGCGAGGAACAAGCTGGAAATCACTTGCCACCCCGACAGCTTCATAGAACCTCCAATCCTCCTACCTATTTGGATGAGGAGAAAGAGGGTTGCGATGCTCAGACCGGAGTTCAGCGCGAGAGTAGACGCTCGCTTTCTGACTGATTGGTCATCTGAGGTTGGCCGATTTTCACCTCCCGACCCTGTCGCAAAATGCACGATAAGGATGGGCCGACCCTGCTTTGCGGACCACGGTATTCCCCCTACACGACTCGGGGTATTCCGCTAAATACCGTAGTTCACTTTGCGGAGAGCGTCTTTGTAGGCGTCTCGCGCTTCGGCAGCTTTTCTTCGCGCGTCCTGCTCGCGGAAAAACGCGTTGTCCCAATGCTCCATGGCAACCATGGAATGGTCGGGGGTGGCAAGCGCTTCTTCGGCGCGGATGGCGTCGACCCATTTGTCGACCGCATTCTTGTATGCGATCCGCAGTTGGTCGAGGTCGAAGGGAATGATTTCGGCATTCATTGCGAAGGGCAGAGTAGCGCGAGTGCGGTCCGGCGTCAATGCGGGAGTTCCCGGAAGAAGGCTCCCACATCTTGCAAGATCGGCGAGACCCATTCGGCAACCTCAGGCCGTGGGGGTATCCCATTCTCCCTGTAAATTAAAAAGCCCCGCTGAAGCGAACTTGAACGGGGCAACCGGTTTCTTACCTTCCCTCGGTCTTATTGCGCGAAGCCGTCGGCCTGAGTGACGGCGCCGACTGCGACGGTATGGTCGATGTACACACGGCCGGCGTCGAGGGCCTTGCGGTCGAGCTCCAGCAGTGCGGGATTCTTTACTTTCGCTTCCAGCACACTCATTGCGGTCGCCGGGGAGAGACATTCGGTCTCTTCCAGCAGCGCTCCCATCATGACGACGTTGGCGACTTTTGCAGAGCCGAGCTTGTCGGCAATCGCGGCGGCAGGTATGCATACGACCTGCGCTTCGGGAATCTCGATGTCGTTAGGAAGACGGTCCATCCCGTAGATGATCGTGCCGCCCGGCAGGACCTGCGAGGCGAACTTGCGCAACGAGATTTCGTTCATCGCGATGAGTACGTCAGGATGTGAGAGCAGCGGCGAGCCGATGCGTTCTTTCGACAGGCACACGTGGCAGTGGGCGCTGCCGGAGCGCATCTCTGGGCCGTAAGAAGGCAGCCAGCTCACTTCCAGACCCTCGCGCATGCCCATCTCGGCCAGAAGCTGGCCCAGCAACAGCACGCCCTGGCCGCCGAATCCAGCGATTTTAATGCCCATCTCGCGGAAGTGATGCTGGCGTCCGGACACCATGGCTTCGGCTGCGGCTTTGCGCTCACCACTGACGATCTCTTCGACGGTTTTGTGCGGCGGAACGTTATTGTTGGGGATCTCGATTTTCTTGTCGCGGAAGACATTCAGCGGAAATTGCGGGATCATCTTTTCCGCAACCCACTTGCGCGCTTCCACGGGATCCTTTCCCCAAATGGTCGGACAGGGGGAAAGAATTTCGACGAATGTGAATCCGGCGCCGGATTTCTGCAGCTCGAGCGCTTTGCGAACTGCGCGGCGGGCTTTCATGATGTTCTTGTTGTCGGAGAGAGCCACGCGTTCGATGTAAACCGGCGCCTCCAGCGAAGAGAGTAACTCGGCCATGTGCAGTGGGAAGCCCTCGTTAATGGGACGGCGTCCCCAGGGTGAGGTGGTGCTGCGCTGGCCGACCAGCGTGGTGGGAGCCATTTGGCCGCCGGTCATGCCATAAATGGCGTTGTTCACGAAGAAGACAGTGATTTTTTCTCCCCGGTTGGCGGCATGAATGATTTCCGCCGTGCCGATCGCGGCGAGGTCTCCGTCGCCTTGGTAGGCGATGACGATCTTGTCAGGGCAGGCACGTTTCAAGCCGGTAGCGGCGGCGGGAGCCCGGCCATGCGCAACCTGCACATTGCCGACATCGAAGTAGTAATAAGCGAAGACGGAGCAACCAACCGGGCTAACGAGGATTGTGTCATTCTGCACGCCAAGTTCCGCAAGAGCCTCGGCGATCAGTTTATGCGCGACGCCGTGACCGCAACCTGGGCAGTAATGAGTCTGGTGCTTGAGATCGGACTTGCGATCAAATTGCGGATAGAAGAGTTCGGACTTCTCGTGCACGATCTCATATTGGTTGATTTGGTCGATGGTCACTTTTGGTTTCTCCGTGATTACATCGTGCTCCGCCATGTGTTAGACCTCGTCTTCCGCCTTCAGCGGCTTCCTGCTTTCTTTCGCCGCCACGGATTACCTTAGCGGCTAATGCCGCATTTCTGCTTCGAGCTTCGGCGGCGCGGCCTGAAGACGCGCCCTTTCAAACCCCTTATCCGGCAGCCGAATGGCGGTTTCACACCTCTGCGCTCACCTGTTCCTCGATCTTCGCGAACAGCTCCTCGACGGTCGGAACGTTGCCGCCGACGCGGCCGTAGAACTCGACCGGACGCTTGCCTTCCACGCTGAGCTTGACGTCTTCGAGCATCTGTCCATTGCTTAATTCGACGACCAGGAACCTCTCGACATGCAGAGCAATCCTGGAAAGTTCGCAGGACGGGAACGGCCACAGCGTAATCGGACGGAAGAGGCCGACCTTGATTCCTTGCGTGCGCGCCAGATCGACGGCCGAGCGCAGCACGCGGGAAACGATCCCGAAGCCGACCACGATGACGTCGGCGTCTTCGGTGAGATATTGCTCGCAACGCGCCTCGTTCTGTTGCGCGCGGATGTACTTCGCTTCCATCTTCCGCTGATGCTCTTCCAACTCGTCGGGTTCGAGCACGATCGAGCTGACCATGTTCTTGCGGGTTTCGGCGGTCCCTTTCACGGCCCACGGTTTTTCAGGCGCGACGATTTCGCGGTACTCGAGATTGAGCGGCTCCATCATTTGGCCGACGAAGCCGTCGGTGAGGACGATGGCCGGGTTGCGATACCTGTCAGCAAGTTCGAAGGCAAGAATCGTAAGGTCGGCCATCTCCTGCACCGATGCCGGTGCAACCACTAGGTTGCGGTAGTTTCCATGGCCTCCGCCTTTGACCATCGCGAAGTAATCACTCTGCTCGGGGGCAATGTTTCCCAGCCCTGGGCCCCCGCGCATCACATCCACGATGACGCAAGGCAGTTCAGCGCCCGCGAGATATGAGATGCCTTCCTGCATCAGACTGAGGCCGGGGCCAGAGGACGCAGACATCACGCGCTGACCGGCGGACGCAGCCCCATACACCATGTTGATGGAAGCGGTTTCACTCTCCGCCTGCACAAAAGTTCCGCCCACCTCGGGCAAATACAATGCGGCGGCTTCTGCGATTTCGCTGGCCGGAGTGATGGGGTAGCCATAATAAGCGCGGCAACCGGCGAGCACTGCTCCTTTGATGACAGCAACGTTGCCTTTACAGAGCTGGCGCATTTTCGCCTCCTGCGTTGCTCTCCACGCGGACCTGGCCTTCAACCGCTTTTGGCGGTGCGGCTAGACGGTAAACCGTGATGGCCCCGGGCTCCGGACAGCAGTAGAAGCAGATGCCGCAACCCGTGCAATCCGCGCCCGTATAGCGGGCGGCGTGCACTCCGTAGTGATTTAGATCAGGAGCCAGTTCCAGGCATTTTGGCGGGCAAGACTCGACGCACAACCCGCATCCTTTGCACTCTTCGACATCGATGGTGACATTACCGCGTGGGCTAGACATATTCTGGGGACCTCTGTGCAGCTGCCCGGGGATGCTGCAGCCACTTTGTTTTTTCGCAGTACTCGTAAAGCGCGTCGCGGAACTTGGGGTGCGCGATCTCGATCAGCGACTTGGCGCGTTCGCGGATCGATTTGCCGTGCAGATAAGCAACGCCATATTCGGTAACGACGTAGCGGACCAGGCCTCGTGAGGTCACCACCCCCGCGGCCGGATCGAGCATGGGGACAATGCGCGAGATGGTTTCGTGCTTGGCCGTCGAAGAGATGGCAATGATCGGTTTGCCGCGCTTTGAGCGCGAAGCGCCGCGCAGGAAATCCACCTGCCCGCCGATGCCGCTGTAGAAGCTCTGCCCAATGGAATCCGAGCATACTTGGCCGGTGAGATCGATCTGCAAGGCCGAGTTGATCGCGATCATGTTGTCGTTGCGCGCGATCAATCCCGGATCATTCGTGTATGCCGTGGGATGAAATTCAAAGATGGGATTGTTATCCACGAAGTCGAACAGTTGCTTCGTGCCCAGGGCGAAGCCGAGAATGATTTTCCTCGGCTTGAAATTCTTGCGTGCTCCGGTGATGACGCCAGCTTCTATTAGCGGGATTACGCCATCAGAGACCATTTCGCTGTGAACGCCGAGATCCTTGCGGTCCATAAGGAGCGGCAGTATGGCGTCGGGAATGCCGCCGATGCCGGTCTGGATGACTGCGCCGTCTTCAATCAGGCTGGCAACGTTGCGCGCGATGGACACATGCAAATTGGTCAGTTCAGGCTTTTTCAGGGCACACAAAGGCCGCGAGGATTCAACCACCATGTCGATATCATTGACATGAATGAAGCTGTCGCCGTAGGTGCGCGGCATGTGGTCGTTGATCTGCGCTACGACCAGCTTTGCGCATTTGGCGGCCGTAAGAGTGGTATCGACGCCGACGCCAAAACTGCAGAAGCCGTGCGAATCAGGAGGAGATACTTCAATTAAGGCGATATCAATAGGCATCGCCCCGCTCTCGAATAGCTCCTCGATTTCGCTGAGGTAAATCGGAGTGTAATCGGCGCGCCCGGCATTGACGGCCTCGCGCACGTTGCCACCGATGAACATGGCGTTGTGGCGGAAGTGCCCCGCCATTTCAGGCGCGACATAGGGCGCGCAGCCCATCGTCATCATGTGCACGATTTCAACATCGCGCAGATGCGGCGCCCGGCGCATGAGCGCTTCCACCAGCGTTTCCGGTTCGGCGCAGCCGGGCTGGATGTAGACACGCATCCCCGACTGCACGCATTGCAGGGCATCCTCGGCAGATTTCAGCCTGCGCTTGTATTCGATCTCCCAACACATGGAAATCATTCTCCCGTTCAGCTCTAGGCGCGCAGGGCTTCCCTGCGCCGCTCTCCGCCTACGATTTCCTCCTCATAGGCGACTGCGGCATAATAAATGGCACGGTCAAAAAACATCTCCAACATTTGGAGCAACTCGAGTTCTCCCATAATCTCGACTGCCCGGTCCATAACCGCTTCGCTCTTGAGGAATTCCCACAGATTTTCTTTGGTGAGCACGATGGCCTGCACGAGTTCGCTCAGCGGAACGCCCTGCTGGGCGCGTCGTTTGCCGATTTCGCGATAACGATGCTCGATATCCAGTTCGTTCTTTCCCAGCAGCCACTCGCCAAGATGCCGGTAGATTTCGTACACGCGCTCCCGGAGTTCGTGCGCCGGGATGTTGAGGAAATGGCTTACCTGGGAATTGGTTTGCACCCGCTCCTCCAAGCTGGAGGCGAGCGCGTCGGCGTGAGATTCGATCAGACGGACTAGTCTGTACGAGAACATCATAAGCACCCCCTGAGATCCCTCCTCAGCCCACAAACCGCAACCCACTTACTTTCTTCGCCCACTAAACTCCGATTTTCACCGTCGCATCCTGATGGTCCCAGCCTTCCACCGGAACTTTGCCGGTTTCCACGCAGGGCTCCAGGGTTTGCGGCACAGTGATCGCGCGCGAAATCATGCATATTGATTTCGCGCGGCGCAACAAGGCCAAGCCAGCCTCCCGCTGCTCTTCGCCAGCCACGGTCAGGCGTGGACGCAGCAGGATCTCCGTAAAGTTATTGCCAGTCGCGCGGCTGCGACGCACGCTGCCTTCGATTTCGACCTCCAGGTCGGTATACTCAAATTTCGCGCTGCGGGCCACATCGTGAAATGTGGTGGTAAAGCAGCCAGCCAGGGAGCAAAGCAGCAACTGCTCCGGCGTCCAGCGGCCTTCCAGACCGCCAAATTCTGCTGCTTCCGAGAAATGAATCGTGTTAGGCGAGGACTCGCATTTGGCCAGCCCAGTGCGGCCTGAGGTCCACCAGGCCGATACGCGAAAGGTATATTCAGAAGGCATATCTTGCACTCCCAAAAACAGATTTGGGAACTCAGCTCTCCGTTCACGAACTCAACGAGAAGATCACGGTGATGGTGGTTTCTACTTCCACCGGTGCTCCATTTAAGAGATAGGGCTTGTAGCGCCATTGCTTCACTGCTGCAATCGCGGACGGCACCAGCATCGGATGGCCGCTCACCAATTGCAGATTCTGAATCTCGCCGTTGGTGCTGATAACTGCGCTGAGGACGACTTCTCCCTGCACACGAGCGGCTTTGGCCAGCTGTGGGTATGTAGGTTCGACACGATGGATCAACAACCCTTTGGTCACGCCCTGCGAAATGCGAACGCGCTGCACCGTCGGAGCAACCAGCTTTGGCACAGAATTGAGATTGGAGGTTGCGTTAACAATTCCTCCGATGACGCCGCCCAGTTGTCCCCCGGGAACGCCGCCCGGGACGCCGCCGACTACGCCTCCTCCGACCGGCATTGGCGGCGGAGCTTCCTCTTCCTTGATCATCTCGATCTTCTTGGGAATGCGCGTCGGTGTGCGCAGCTGGCCGGTCGACATAATATCGGTCTGGATCTGGTGCACCACTTTGGCCACTTCAGCCGCAGCCGGCGGAGGCGGAGGAGGCGGTGGTGGAGGGGCTACCAAGAAAGTGAGCAACTGCGCTTTGGGCAGTGTTTCGGTAAAGGCAAGCGGGATCAACAGCATCACGAGGATGGCCAAGATATTCAAAATAAAGGAAGTGGTGGTCGCAAAGAACTTGCGTTTGCGTTGCGGTCCAAACTCCAGCAGGCTATCGGAGAACATCATCCGGCCCTGAGCGGGCGTTACAACGACCTCCTGGCGCGGAAGGGTGGCGGCCGCCGCGCGAATAGCGGCTGGCGCTTCTTTAGTTCTTGTTTCTTTTACTTCGGGTTCGTGAGTATGAGTGGTGCTCATCGGCGCCTCCACGGCCTGAAATCGTCCCGGCACGCGTGGGATGTACCCTGCCCGGGTCACATCTCCGCTTTGTCCAAGCTCATCTTCCGGCCAATCGTAAGGCCGTGAAAATGGCAGACATCACGGGTCTTGGTGATCCAAATCACAGAACTTGCGTGCCAGCCGCAAACCGAAGTAACAAATGCCAGCTAAAATCCAGAAACCTGCCGGAGAACCACGTAGAAAAGGCGAAAACGGATGAAGGTCTGGAAAAGGGTCGCGGGTGTCGACGAGAAATAGAAAATTCTGGAGCGGGAGACCGGGATCGAACCGGCGACATCCAGCTTGGGAAGCTGGCGTTCTACCGCTGAACTACTCCCGCTCGCATGGCGTAGTCCCCAACTAAGAACGGAGCTAGATTACCACACATCCGGGAGTGGCTCGAGACGCGAACTGCAACGCGAGATCATCTGCGCATTTGCCAGTGACAGCGAGGCTCCGTCCCTCCTGTGCTCGCGGGTAAATTCGGTCCTCTGCTCCAACATCACCTGGAAATTTGTGACGTTTTTCTATGGTGTGCTGGATGCCGAGGGCCGATCGTTTTCCTACACCAATGCCGGACATCTGTTTCCTTATTCGCGAACTGACCCGCTTCCGTGATTCACAGTTTCAGGACAATGTGACTTTCATCACCATCTCCGTGCTGCCTGAAATATCACCCTCGAAGACTGAAGAGAAAATCCTCGAAAGTGCAGCACCGGCCATCGCCAATCCCGCTCGCGGATGAATTCTCCTCCCGCCAGTCTTACAATCAACACAGAATTCTTCTGGGTTATGACGGTTCTGGCAAAACACGGCACGCAGCGCCTGCGTATTACACTGCGTGGAGCCGTGCAGGGAGTGGGATTTCGTCCATTCGTTTACCGGGTTGCGACGGAACTGTCTCTCACAGGTTGGGTGTTGAATTCTTCGGCTGGATTGGTCATTGAAGTCGAAGGCCACGCGGATGCACTGAGCCAGTTCGAAAAGCGGCTGGAAAGCGAGAGGCCGCGAGCGTCAGTGGTGACGGTGCGCGAATCCAATTGGGTTGCGGCGCAAGGCTCGAAGCGATTCGAGATCCTGTTGAGCGAAACCGACGCCGGAAAGTCCGTCAACGTGCTGCCGGATCTGGCTACCTGCTCCGACTGCCGCGCAGAGCTTTTTGATCCTTCGAACCGCCGCTTCGAATATCCCTTCACCAACTGTACGAATTGCGGTCCGCGTTACACCATCGTCGTCGACATCCCCTACGATCGTCCGAACACGACAATGCGCGATTTTGTGCTCTGTCCCAAATGCCGCGAGGAATACACTAATCCGGCGAACCGTCGTTTTCATGCCCAGCCAAATGCCTGTCCGGCGTGCGGACCGCAACTTGATGGGACGATTGAAGATGCCGCTGAGGCGCTGCTGCAAGGCGAGATCGTGGCGTTGAAAGGGATCGGAGGCTTTCAATTGCTCGTCGATGCGCGGAATGCTGCCGCCGTGGCGCGTCTTCGAGAACGCAAACATCGCGAAGAGAAGCCCTTCGCGTTGATGATGCCGTCGCTGGAAATGGCGCGCCAGTATTGCGAAATCTCCCCGGCCGAGGTGCAGTTGCTCGAATCGCAGGCTGCGCCCATTGTGCTACTTCAGCCGAAACGCGGCACTGATATCGCTCCGAATGTCGCTCACTGCTCGCCATATCTGGGAGCGATGCTGCCGTATTCGCCGCTGCATCACTTGCTAATGCAAGCGTGCCGTTATCCCCTCATTGCAACGAGCGGAAATCGCAGCGACGAGCCGATTTGCATTAGCAACGAAGAAGCTGCGCTGCGATTGAAAGATATCGCCGATCATTTCCTGATGCACAACCGGCCGATTGTCCGTGCATGCGACGATTCGGTGGTCAGATTGACGCGCGGGCGTGCTGGAGTCTTGCGACGTGCGCGCGGCTATGCTCCGTTGGGCATTCGCGTGGGGAAGAGCCTTCCCGCGGTACTCGCTGTCGGCGGACATTTGAAGAACACGGTCGCGATCGGAATAGGCCAGGATGTTTTCTTGAGCCAGCATATCGGCGATCTCGACACTCTCGAGGCCAGAGGCGCCTTTGAGAGAGCCATCGATGATTTGTGTCGTCTATACAGCTTCAAGCCGGAACTAATCGCCTGCGATCTGCATCCAGATTACGCTTCAACGCAGTGGGCTGAGCGTTCTGGCTTGCCTTTGCTCCGTATGCAGCACCATCAGGCCCACGTCGCGGCTTGCGCAGCGGAGAACAATATTGAGGGCGAATACCTGGGCGTCTCTTGGGACGGTACTGGCTACGGCCTGGATGGCGCCATTTGGGGCGGAGAGTTCTTTCGCGTCGCCGACAAGCACTTCGAGAGAATCGAGCATCTGCGCTCTTTCGGCCTGCCCGGCGGCGATACAGCCGTGCGCGAAGGCTGGCGATCCGCGGCGAGTTTAATTGTTGAGTTGCATCTGCAAGAGTGGATTATCTCCGACGAGATTCAGCCGAAAACAGGGAAACCCCGATTGGACGATCCCACGGTGCGCTATATGCTCGAACACGGTGTCAACGTCGTTCCTACCACAAGCGTTGGCCGTTTGTTCGACGCTGTGGCCGCCATCATTGGAGTGGCTCAAAAAAACCGATTTGAAGGGCAAGCTGCCATGTTGCTCGAGAACGAAATCGGCACATTCCGGACAGAAGAGGCGTATCCTTTACCAGGCGGGGACTGGGGCCCGCTGATTCTGGCGGTTCTCGAGGATAGGCAGGCCGGCGTTGCCACGGGATTGATGGCCGCGCGCTTCCACAACGCGTTGGTCAATTGGATCATTGAAGTGGCGGAGCGGACGCGGCTGGAGCAGGTCGTGCTGAGTGGTGGAGTATTTCAAAATCGATATCTGACGGAGCGGACTGCGGCCCTGCTCGAAGCACGCGCGTTTCAAGTTATCACGCATCGCCAGGTCCCGCCAAATGATGGCGGAATCGCCTTGGGACAAGTGGTAATGGTTGGATAGATTTAATATCTGAGTTTGCGCGCCACGCTGAAGGGATGGAAATCAAATGTGCCTTGCCGTTCCAGGCCGTGTGGTTGAAATCATGGATGAGAACGATCTCGCCTTCCGTCGCGGCAAGGTTGACTTCGGGGGTATCCGCAAAGAAGTCAGTCTCGCCTACACTCCAGAGGCTGAGGTCGGCAAGTATGTGTTGGTTCATGTTGGTTTTGCGATCAGCGTGATTGATGAAGCCGAAGCGCAACGAGTCTTCCAATATCTCGAGGAATTGGGCTCGCTGAAAGAGGAACTCGGTGAAATTCCTCAGTGAATATCGCGACCAAAAGGCCGCTGAGCAATTAGCGGCAGCGATCCGACAGAAAACTACGCGCCCATGGACGATCATGGAAATCTGCGGCGGGCAGACCCATACGATCGTCAAGAGCGGGCTCGAAGATCTCTTGCCCAAGGAAATCACGCTGGTTCACGGGCCCGGCTGCCCGGTCTGCGTCACGCCTATCGAGCTCATCGACAAAGCCATCGCGATCGCGCAGCGGCCGGAGGTGATCTTCTGTTCTTTCGGCGACATGCTGCGCGTGCCAGGGTCAAACAAAAGTTTGTTCGATGTGAAGGCCGAAGGCGCGGACGTGCGCATCGTGTATTCGCCGTTAGATGCGTTGAAGCTGGCCAAGAACAATCCGGCAAAGCAAGTGGCTTTCTTTGCGGTGGGATTTGAGACAACCGCTCCGGCCAACGCCATGGCTGCATGGCAGGCTGATCACGACGGGGTGGAAAATTTCTCATTGCTGGTTTCCCACGTGCTGGTTCCTCCCGCCATGGAGGCACTCCTCGCTTCCGACAATTGCGTCGTGCAAGGATTTCTCGCCGCCGGGCATGTTTGCACCATCATGGGATTCGAAGAATATTTCCCAATCACCGAAAAGTACAAGGTTCCCATCGTTGTTACCGGATTCGAACCGCTTGATCTTCTGGAAGGCATTCACATGACGGTTTGCCAACTAGAAGAGAAGCGACACGAAGTGGAAAATCAATATAGCCGCGCGGTGCGGCGGGAAGGGAACCGTCCCGCACAGAAAACAATCAGCGAGGTCTTCGAGATTACCCCGCGGCAATGGCGGGGGTTGGGCGAAATTCCGGCGAGCGGTTTCCAACTCCGCGGACGCTTTCAGAAATATGACGCCAACCGTCGTTTTCCATTCTCGGGCGTACCGGCGCATGAATCGCCGGAATGCATCAGCGGATTGATTCTGCAGGGTATCAAGAAACCGCACGATTGCCCGGCTTTTGCGGTGAAATGCACGCCCGAAAATCCGCTGGGAGCGCCCATGGTATCTTCAGAAGGCGCGTGCGCGGCCTACTATCACTATGGCAGACGCCAAAACACCAGCGTTCAACCTGAGTTGCCCAGTCCCGCGAGTCTCTGATGACCGCATCGTTTTGGCGCACGGCGGCGGCGGACGACTGACCCATCAGCTCATCGAAAAGATATTTATTCCGGCATTTTCTAATTCCATGCTGGAAGCTCGGCACGATGGCGCCGTGATTCCGGTGAACGGATCGCGCCTCGCGTTTACCACCGATTCCTTTGTTGTACGGCCGTTAATTTTTCCCGGCGGAAACATCGGCGATCTTGCTGTCAATGGCACCGTGAACGATTTGGCGATGTGCGGCGCTCGTCCGCTTTATCTGAGCAGCGGATTCATTTTGGAAGAAGGCTTGGAAATGGAGACGCTGCGGACGGTGGTGACTTCGATGCGGCAAGCCGCTGCAGCTGCGGGAGTCAAGCTCGTCACGGGCGACACGAAAGTCGTCGACAAAGGTAAAGGCGATGGCATTTTTGTCAATACATCGGGAATCGGTCTGATCGATACGAGGCTCAAGACGCCGGTCAGCCCGGCTTCGGTTCAGCCGGGAGACGCCGTCATTGTCAGCGGCGATCTGGGACGACATGGTATTGCCATTCTTTCCGTCCGCGAAGGACTCGAGTTCGAATCGCCCATTCTCAGCGATACGGCTTGTGTCTGGCCTGCAGTCGAGGCGCTATTGAACGCGGGAATCGACCTTCACTGTATGCGCGACCTGACGCGTGGCGGCTTGGCAACAACGCTCAACGAGATCGCGTCTGACCGCAACGTCTGTATAAAACTCGAGGAAGCGGCTATTCCGGTCGATGAAGTGGTGCAAGGCGCCTGCGAGATTCTCGGGCTCGATCCCCTCTACGTGGCCAACGAAGGCCGATTTGCCGTTTTCGTTCCGGCCGCCCAGGGTCAAGCAGCGCTCGAAATTCTAAAGAAGTATCCAGTTGCGCAGGGCTCTGTTCGGGTTGGTACAGTCGAAGAGAATCCCGGGCGGACGGTTGTTCTGCAGAGCCGAATCGGCGGCAACCGCGTCGTCGATATGCTCAGCGGCGAACAACTGCCGCGAATCTGCTGATGCGTAGCACGGATTGGCTCCACACTCTTCAGAGATAATCAAGTAGTGATCAATCGGCGACAATTTATTGCGCAAGCGGGCGGGGCTACTGCTGCACTCGGCATTCGCCACAGCATGGCCCAAGCCTTTTTGCGTCCGAATGCCTCAGGCCCGCAGACACAGTTAACCGCGGCGACTTTGGCGAAGTTTGTGGACCCGCTGCCGATCCTGGAAACTATGCAGCCTATCGGATATCGGCCCGATCCAGGACAGTCGAAAATTCAGATTCCTTATTACAAGGTGACGATGAGGGAGTTCGAAGCGAAGCTGCATCGCGATCTGAAACCCACTCGCTTGTGGGGATACGATTCGACTTCTCCCGGACCGATTTTCGAGACGCGCAGCGGCGAGGGATTACTGGTCGAATGGGCGAATGCATTGCCCTCGAAACACTTTTTGCCCATCGACCACACGATTCCTGGCGCTGACATTCAGAAGCCCGACGTGCGTGCGGTGGTTCACTTGCACGGCGGCAAAACTCCAGCCGCGAGCGATGGATATCCTGAAAATTGGTTTGTGCCAGGGAAATCGTCTCTGTTTCATTATCCGAACCACCAGGACGCGACGATGCTCTGGTATCACGACCACACAATGGGGATCAATCGCCTTAATGTTTTCGCGGGATTGTTAGGAATATTTTTTGTTCGGGATGAACAAGAGGGCTTACTCCGCCTTCCTCGTGGAAAATATGAGGTCCCCCTCGTCGTCTACGACCGCGCATTTGACACCGAGGGACAGCTTTATTACCCGGTCTCGGACAATCCGAAGTCGCCATGGGTCCCGGAGGTTTCCGGCGATGCGATGGTCATTAATGGAAAGATCTTTCCGTACCTGGAAGTCGAACCGCGGAAGTATCGCTTTCGCATTCTGAACGGCGCGAATGGAAAGGCTATCAGCTTGACCTTCAATACGGGCGCAGCGTGGTTTCCCAGATTCTTTCAGATCGGCACCGATCAGGGGCTGTTATCTTCTCCCGTTCCTGTGGCACGCGTTCGCCTCGCGCCGGCTGAGCGGGCGGACGCGATCTTCGACTTTTCCAGTCATGCCGGCTCCAATGTCTTTCTGAGAGACGACAACCTGAACGTGATGCAATTTCGCGTTGCCGCCAAAGGTTCGCTAGACGACAGTTCATTGCCTCAGGTCCTGAGACCGATTCAACGGCTTTCCGAATCTCAAGCAGTGAAGACACGTTCGCTGACTCTGGTCGAGATTGACGAGTCCGGTAGAGCAGTCAAGATGCTGTTAAACAACACAGGCTGGGCCAAGCCTGTGACCGAAGATCCAAAGCTTGACTCGATAGAGATCTGGAATCTCATCAATCTAACGACGGATGATCATCCCATCCATCTCCATATGGTGCGTTTTCAGATTCTCGACCGGAGGGCTTTTGATTCGGTGGCATATCGTACAACGGGCGAAATCAAGTATGTGGGCCCAGCAACGTCTCCGGCGCCGGAGGAAGCAGGCTGGAAAGATACGGTGCGTGCCGATCATGGCATGGTTACGCGCATCATCATCCCATTCGAAGGCTTCGCGGGACGCTACGTGTGGCATTGCCACAACCTTGAGCACGAGGACAACGAGATGATGCGGCCCTTCGATGTGGTATCGCGCTAGAAGTCCAGTAGTGCAAAGTGTTCTTTCACCCGACACCTTAGCGCTTCATGGCAAGGTGTCATAGCACGAGCCGCTGGGATCCGACGGAGGGTTCTGCGGCGGCGTTGTCCAAGGCGGGTTTTGGTAATCAAAGAAATCGCTCATATCACTTGTGCCCGACCACCCGTCGCGTGCGTTCAAGGGTTTCAGATTGAATCGCTCTTCCACAAATTTGAGCCAGGCTGTGTAGTCAGTTGTCACATGGGAAACATAGCCTGACTTGGTAAATGGCGAGATCACGACCAGCGGCACGCGAAAACCATAGCGGGTGAAGTCGCCAGGAGGATCGTAGGGGGGAGAACTATGGGTCAACGCGGCGAGTGTGCAACGCGGATCGGTTGGTCCGGTGCAAATGTCAACAGGTTGGATTCCATCTGGACTGGGAATGTTAGCCGGTGATGGCACATGATCGTACAAGCTTCCGCCTTCATCGAACGTGAAAATAATCACGGAATCCTTCCAGGAGGGGCCGTACATCACCGCGTTAATGAGCTGCTCAGTTTCAGAGACGCCGTTCTGAATGTCAGCCGCAACCCCGTCCGGTTTTTCGTCGGCATCCGGTTTGTCAAGAAATACAACGGATGGCAGCGTTCCACTCTGCGCAGCTGCAATGAACTGGGAAAACGTGGGATCTACGACAATATTTCCGGTGGTTCCGTATCGCGTCATGAAACCGTTGAATGCGGAAGCGTAAGTGTATCCGCCGGGAAGTTGGGTATAGATTTTCCAGGAGACGCCAGCAGCCTGCAGCGAGTCCCAAATCGTGCTCGCCTGAATCAGCGGCTCACCCGATACAAGCGGGTAGGCATAACCGCCTGAAGTGGCGCCCATCATGTAATAACGATTCGGCTGGGTCCGGACCGGTGCGGGAGCGAACCAGCTGTCTGACGTGGCAAACTCCGTCGCAAGCCAGTAATGATAGGGCAAATCGGCGCCCGTGTAGAAACCCATGGCTCGAATGCCGGCGACATCGTTTTCTCCGTTAGCGAGGGCGGCGCTGGCTGCACTGAGTACGAAACCATCGGGCGCGTTGGTCGGAAGTCCCGTTGTTCCCGGACTCGTAGAATCGGGACTCTCCAAATTGAAATCCCAATGGGAAGCAATCCAGTCCGGACTCAATCCATCAATGCACGTGGTCAGCAAGTGGAAGGCATAGATAGGGGTGGTCGGCACACCACTGGCATTCGGCGACAAATTCATAGCTCCACAAGCCACTGTCCAGTCGGAATTGGTGGCGCTGCAGCTGTCCGGAAGGCCGTTGACCTCCGCCGGCAGATTGAATGGCGCGGCGCTGCGGTAATCGTTCAACTTGCCGAAATAGTGATCAAAGCTACGATTCTCTTCAGCAATAAAGATGATGTGGTTAATCGGGCTCGGAGTGGATCCGGTCGATGTTGTCGTAGTAGTGGTGGTCGTGCCCGTGGAAGATTTCGAACCGCTTCCGCACCCCGTGAAAGACAGCACGACGACGATAGCGAAACAGGGGAAGACGTAACGAACCTTGGCGCATAGATTCATAGCGGACCTCCGGATCAGCTTTCTTTTGACTTGTTATCTGTGACTCGTCATCTGCACACGATTACTTACCGCTTGCTGCTGCGTTTGCAATCTCTGGCCCGCTGTAGCGAGCCAGATGAGGAATCATGGGCGTAACCTGGAACGCCATCTTGTCGCGAGCCGAGAGCAGAGCGACCGCCTTGCTTTTGTTCAGCTCCACGGTGTCATCCCAGGGATCAAGCTTGATTCGGCTTCCAAGCGGAAGCGCGGCAAGTTGAGTGACATTGTCCGGCTGAAGAGCGGGCGCCGATTGCAGTAGCGCACTCATAAACAGCACGTTGTTCCCCTTCGCCATGCGAGAGCCGAATTGGGGCGTAATCAATGACGACAATTCTTTGGAATGCGCTTCGAGCGAACGGAGAAACAATCCGGCAGTCGCCAACTTGTCTTTGTAAGGTGAGTTTTGCAGGAACTCCATCGCCTTGCGATTAGCTGCTTCTTCCTCCTGAGAAGAGTGGGCCAGTTGAATCCGCTCAAAAGTTTGCTCATCCGGAAAGACCATGCGGTCGCCAAAGGCGTATTTGGTATCGAGCGAATGCCCGAGCGCGATGTGCGCCAGTTCATGGGCAAGAACCATGGCTAACGACGCCTCGTCTGGCAGCACGTCGAGCAAGCCGCGGCTGACTACGATCGTGTGGCCGACAGTGAACGATTCGAGTGGAGTGGTCAGAAGTACGCGCGCGCGGATTTCAGGTTGAATATCAAGTTTGTTGGTGATCTCAATGTTGTTGATGACCGTCTCCAATACTTTCGAGACGTCACCTTCTGGCGCCAACAACCCAGCACGTTGCAAACGGTCTAAAACGTCATCTTCGGCTTCTCGCTGCCAGTCATGCGTGCTTTCCACAGGAACGATTTCGTTGGCTGTTGCGGTCTGGTCCGAAACGTTTGAAGCAGGATCGATCTGGATGGCGGTAAATTCGTCAGTGTCGACGGGCAGCTTTAAGCTGTATCCCCACAGACGAGTCTGGCTGCGCATGGCCAGCTTGCGGAAGAGGGCGTATCTCGCATCCGATTCTTCGGTGTAAATGAATGCTGGCAACCACGTTCCCGGGCGAATATTGAGCCTCCAGCTGTCGAAATGAAAAAAGAAGTTCATCATCCGCTGAGGAATGTAAGTGCCATTGAAGCGAACGATGGTGTAATCCTGATCTTCGACCCAGATACGACCCTCGAAATGGGGGCCTTTGACCTTCGGCTTTGGCGAGACGTCGAAGACAAGCGTGCGGACATCCCCTAAGAATTCCTGGTGAAGATATGTGAGGTCGTAGTTGCTCTTGTCGAAGCCGTAGATGTAGACCATCTGCATGAATCCGAGAGCAACATAGTTCATCTTGTAGAAACCATCGAGCTTTTCGAGGATCGCCGTGCCGGGCGATTTTGTGTGTTGCTGGAAGGAAATATCCTCGATGCCTTTATCCATGACCAGCCGGCCGATGAAATATTTGTCGCTGGTGGGAACTTGTCCGAGTTCATCGTTGGCTTTGAAATTCTGGATGTAGGTCTCAACCACCGGCGTGTAGGGCTTGAGGTCCTGCACAAATTTCGCCTCACGATAGAAAATACGGTCGGCAATCTCGTTCGTTTTAGCGGCGGCTTCGCTCTCCTGCGGAGATTTAGCGCGCGAATCGTCGGCTGCTTGGAGGGCGACGCCGGAAATGCAAAGTAATAGGACGACTGCAACCATTTGCGAGCGGAGTACACGCATATGAATCTCCAGATTTAGGGTCATTTGGTTAATTCAAAAACCATGTGAACGAGTGCAGCACAGTCATAAGGCTGACCATCGCGGCGCGCAGGCTTGAACTTGATGTTCTGTGCTGCCTGCAGCGCCATATCGTCGAGGCCGTACCCAAGCCCTTTCACCACGCGATTCACTCGCAGTGAGCCGTTTGCGGCGAAGACGACGTCCAGCAGAACCTCACCTTCCACCCGCAGGCGCCGCGCTTCTACCGTGTAGGCCGGCCGTGGCTTATAAATGATTTCGACCGGCTCCAAGCGGGACGTCGAGGCTATCTGTTGAACGGACACATCACTGACCTGCCTGACAGGAGTGCCGAATCCGCTGGACGCAATGGCGCGAACTTGCGCGGGCGCTGCGTATGCAACTTCGCTGCTGAATCCGGAACTCCGAACGCTACCGCTCACGCCATAAGAACCCGCTGTGCCATTTGCATTTCCTGGGCCGGCCGGGGAAGTGAAGGAACCTATCGCAACCATCGCTAGGGTGTCGCGCTTGGGATCTCCGTGGCCGGCGGCACCGTCAGGATCACCAAAACCGCCAGTCTGAACTTTGCGCTCGGGTGCCCGCACTGTCGCCGACTCGCTCGGGGCAGAAGCAAAGACGTTCGTTCTTATTTCAGGGCGCGGGCTGGTGGTAGGCGCCGCAGAGGGTGAAGGCGAGACAGCCATTTCAACCTCGTCTGGACGGAGCGGCTGTAGTTGGACGGGATTCGGTGCGTCCTTTGCCGTTTCCACACGTTGTGGCTTCGGTAATTCGATTTTCGGCAGGGGCGCGACGAACCTCGGCGTCCGGAGCTTAGCCAGTTGATGAACTTCCCGGATGGGAGGCGAGATTGTTGATGCTTGTTCGATTGACGGTGTATAGATGGGCGCGACAAGTTTCACGAAATGCGATGTTTCCACTTCACGAGCGACCACACCGTGATCGAGGTGCGTCGCTACCAGCGTCACCACCAGAACGAAGATGGCGTTGAGTGCGAGTCCGGCGACAAACGTATTCCAGCGGACAGGACGATGAACTTCATGGACGAAATGCCCCGAGGACACCACTTATTTACTCCACATGTCGCTAAGCCACGCCAGCCAGATGTGCCAAGCATTTCGCGAGCGCGTCAAAACGACCGAGTTCAATTTGCGCAAGCTCGGTATAGCCGCGCGCCTCAAAGCGAAGAGTGGCATCGCGGACAAGTGAATCCAGCAGATGAGCCATCGAAGGCAGCGCAGGCTTAAGTTGTGCTACCTCCATTGCGGCACGAGCGAATGCACTGATGCGCTCCGCCCCGCGATGCGCATCTTCCAAACAGCGCTGGTCAGTGATGTCTTGCAACACATCGAGCGCCCCAAAGCTTCCGATCCCATCTCGCACGGGAAAATATCCGGCAAAATGCGCCCACTGTGAATTCCTTTGCACACCAAGCGCAGCACCGGTTTCTGAAGAGCTGTTCACGGTGCGCGTATGGATGAGAGATGTAGGCGGCTGGTTGCCGTATCGGACCCCGCCTGCAGTATGCAAACCAGCAATCTGCAGCGAATTACTGAGAAGCCAACCAACCATCCTTGGCGATGACTCTAAACGTGGCTTGAGGAGCGCCATGAATGAAAAAACAGATCGGAATTGTGTTCGGTACTCGTCCCGATGCAATCAAGATGGCTCCAATCGTTTTTGAGCTTCGCAAACATGCGAGCGAATTTGAGCCTTTCGTCATTTCCACCGGCCAGCATCGTCAGATGCTGGACCAAGTACTCAACCTCTTCCACGTGAACTGTGACGTAG
Source organism: Verrucomicrobiia bacterium (assembly GCA_035523795.1). Classification (GTDB taxonomy): domain Bacteria; phylum Acidobacteriota; class Terriglobia; order Terriglobales; family Acidobacteriaceae; genus Sulfotelmatobacter. The sequence goes on from DATKQB010000118.1 coordinate 39,496, forward strand.
AGCTAGACCTTATGCGCCACAACCAGACGCTAAGCGAACTAACGTGTCGCATCCTTACTTCCATGAACGCGCTGCTGGATAAGACTTCTCTCGACGCTTTGTTAGTGCAGGGAGATACCACAACATCTTTTGCGGCCGCTTTAGCCGCGTTTTACAAGAAGGTTCCTGTGGCCCACGTGGAAGCAGGATTGCGCAGTCGTGATCTCTTCCAGCCCTGGCCAGAGGAGGCAAACCGGCGTCTGGCTGCTGTTGTCACGCGGTTGCACTTCGCTCCAACCCCGCTCTCCCGGGACAATCTGCTTTCAGAATGCATTCCGGTGGATGAGGTCGTGGTCACCGGCAACACCATCGTTGATTCTGTGGAAAAGCTCCTGCAGATGCGCGCTCTGGACCATCCTTTACCACAGGGCGTTCCCGAAGATGGCTCACGGATCGTGTTAGTTACTTCGCACCGGCGGGAATCCTGGGGAGTGGAGCTGGAGAACATCTGCCGCTCCCTTCTCGAGCTAGTCAGTGCTTTTCAAGATGTGCGCGTCATTTATCCCGTCCACCTCAACCCAAACGTTCGTACTACAGTAGAGTCCTTACTCGGAAATCGCGAGCGAATCCACCTGATCCCACCGGTGGATTACTTTGAGTTCCTCTCGCTTCTTCGGCGCTGCTATCTGGTGCTCACCGACTCCGGCGGTGTGCAGGAAGAAGCGCCCATTTTTCATAAGCCAGTGCTGGTACTGCGGAAAGTCACAGAGCGTCCGGAGGCGTCCCTTCTGGGCATGGCAAAAATAGTTGGTACATCGCGGCAAGCGATTGTGCGTGAGGGGTCGCGGCTGCTGGGCAGCGACTTTGCTTACCAACGCATGGCTTCGGGCGAGTGTCCTTACGGGGACGGCCACGCTGCCGAACGAATTGCTCTCGCGTTATCGCGTTGGCTCGAAAACGAAGTACCCGTCCTGCAGGATTCTGAGCAGTTCCAGGTAGCGGGGAGCAAGGAACCAGTCGCGGCTTAAACGTGACGGAACAAGCACAGCTAGCCCCCTAGCAAACGGGAAGAGAACTCGGCGACGGCTATGTTACTGGTCTTATTTCGGGCGGTCCTGGTACTGATCTGCATTTACACCCTGCGCCACTATTTTTTTACGCTCAATCGTCTCTTTGGCCGGCAGCGACATCCGTATGTGGATGTGGAAAGCGCGGACTGGCCTGCAGTAACGGTTCTGGTCGCGGCGCATAACGAGGAAGCCGTGGTGGCCGACATATTGAAAGCGCTGCTCACCGTGGATTATCCCGCGGATCGATTGATCATCATTCCCGTCAACGATCGCTCGACGGATCGAACCCGCGAGATTATCGACAGCTTTGTCGAAGAGTATCCGCAAATCGAGCCCTTCCATCGAGTGGGCGGAAAGCCGGGGAAGGCGGCGGCGCTGAAGGACGCGATGGAGCGGGTCAATACCGAGGTGGTCTTGATCTTTGACGCCGATTACGTTCCGGGGGAGGCGTTGATCCGCCAACTCGTCTCCCCATTCTTCGACCCGGAGATTGGTGCGGTAATGGGCCGCGTGGTTCCGCTGAACGTCGGGAAAAAACTGCTGACGCGTCTTCTGGATCTTGAGCGTTCCGGCGGATACCAAGTCGATCAACAGGCGAGGATGAATCTGCACATGGTTCCGCAGTATGGCGGAACTGTGGCCGGGATTCGCAAGAGCGCGTTGGACGAAATCGGCGGATGGAATGAGAACGCGCTCGCCGAAGACACCGACCTCACTTATCGTTTGCTGCTCGCGGGATGGAAGACTGCGTACGAAAACCGGGCGGAATGTTATGAGGAAGTGCCCGAACGCTGGCCGGTACGCGTGCGGCAGATCATGCGATGGGCCAAAGGGCACAACCAGGTGATGACCAAGTGCCTGCTCACAACCGCTCGCAATTCCGAACTGAGTTGGATCGAGCGAGTGGACGGTGTGTTGCTTCTGGGTGTGTATCTGATGGGGCCGGTTCTGCTGTTGGGATGGCTGCTCGCGGTGGTGCTCTTCTACACGGGCATTCAAATCGGCGGGGGATTGACGGTCCTGGCGTTAGGTGCGTTCACGACGCTGGGGAACTTCGCCGCATTCTTCGAAATTGCGGCGGCAGCGCGCCTCGATGGCTCACATCAACGCATCCGGTTACTGCCGCTGACGCTGTTTGGATTTACGGTGAGCCTGGTCAGCGTTACTCGTGCAGCTTGGCAGCAATGCCAAGAGGGAATCTTCGGAAAATCAGAGTTGGTCTGGCATAAAACGGAACGATCGCGCACCGCGCCGGTCCTGGCGTGCACCGCATCCGTGCTAGAAGACTCGGCCCTACCGGCGCTGAAAGAGGCGCCATGACGACCGAGATGGCGCCTTTTTTTCTGATGATGGTCACTCTTGGTCTGTTGGCTGTTCCTATTGCGCCAGCTCTGTTCGAACTGAAGAAAAGGAAAGACGCATCTCCGCTTCCGACGTCGCGGCATGATGGGCACATTGAAAATTTTGCTGAAGTGTTTCGTGGCCGAGTGGATCAGGTCCGTTACGCACTTCAACAGTGCCGCGATGAAGGGAAGATCGAAAAAGTCCAGATGGAAGGCGCGGACGTGTTGGTCGTCGGCTGCAAAGATTTCGAATTGGATCAGAAGCTAATGTATGGCGTTTCCGCGCTGATCTTCGCCCAGAGCGCCCAGATTCCAGCTGATTGTGCCGTCGAGGTCGATATATACGCAGAGGAGATGCTGAACGTGGGAGACGGTTCGATGCTTCGGGCCGCGCTCTCCGCTGGAAACGTGAGCCTTGGTGAAAACAGCAAAGTTCTTCGCTGGCTGCATGCCGATGGAGACATCCACCTGCAGAAGGGAAGCGTTGCGCTCGGTCGTCTCTCGGCTGGGCAATCGATTCGATTGCGGCCAGGAGTGATCTTCCAGCACATACATGCTCCATCAATTTCGACTGGGCATTCGCGCCATTCGCCGCATCTCCCCATGCACTGCGGGTGTGAGTCAGCGGAAGATCCGGGCCCATCGTCTGCATTCCGCTCACGCACATTCGCGTCGCGTCCGCGAATTCGAGTGAAGGGTGAGTTCGTTTTGCCCGCGGGAGAAACCCTGAATGCGAATGTGATTGCCGCCGGCGATGTGCGCCTCGAACGAGGTACGCGATTTTTTGGGAATCTCAAAAGCTACGGCGACGTAAGGATTGGGGAAGAGACCTGCACGCATGGAAGCATCGTGTGCGAAGGCACGATCCGAATCGGTTCACGATGTTTTGCCGCCGGACCGATCATGGCCGAAAGAGAAATCCAGATTGGCGCAGATAGCTGTGTTGGGAGATCCGATGCGCACACAACGATTTCATCGCGGACGGTGAAGATCTCGACCGGATGTGAGATCCACGGGTCTGTTTGGGCGCGGCTGCAGGGAAGTGTCGAGGACTAATGGGTAGAGGAACATTACGGTTGTTGGCCCTGGCCGCAGTGCTTTTCTGCGGATCAGGCTTCGTGTTCGCATCTGCGACCGCGTTTTCTCCTTCCACTTACCAGCAACCCGACGGCGCTCTTGAAGTGAACCCCGGCAGCAATTACGTCGATCCCTATTTCGCGACCAAGGCGTTGCTGGTAGCGCAGGATGGCGGCCTGGATGTGCGTGAGGCCGCATTGGCCTGGATTCGCTGGGTGCTGCCGCGGCAGCAGAGGAATGGATTGTTTCGCCGTTATTGCCGAAAGAATGGCAGATGGCAAAGCTGCGCTGCCGCCGATGCTGATGATTCCATGCTCGCGTTGTGGATGCAGTTGCTCTATCGCATGGCTCCTGATTCCGGCATGCCGGCAGACTGGAAACACAGCGTCGCATTAGCCGAGAAAAGGCTGGACAAGCTGAGAAATGGAAGGCTCGGTGTCTATCACGTTTCGGAGTGGAATCATGCTGCGCTGCTGATGGACAACATCGAAGTGTACGCTGCGCTCCGCGATGTGGCGGAAGGGCAACTTCGATTGCACGATCCGGAGGCATCGGCTACCAGCCATCGTGCCGATCAACTCGCTTCCGCGATCGATCATGTCTTCTGGGATCATCACGCGAAACGTTTTCGGCCGTCCCTCGAAAAAACTGTTCCGGCCTTCTATCCGGATGTTGTGGGCCAGGTTTATCCCTGGCTGGCGAATGTGAGCGGCCCTGGTCAGAATGCGCAAGATGCATGGGAGCAATGGAAGCGCAACTTTGGCGCAGCGTGGATTGAGCGCCGTTATGACTCTCATCCCTGGGGTTTGGTCGCCATGGCGGCGGAGAAGCTGGGCGATTCGGCCTCGGCAGAATGCTGGACGGCGCAATCCGACCCCTTGCGCGGCAGCAGTTCATGGAACGTTCTGGAAGAAGCGGCGTGGCAGTCGTTGCGGGCGCGTTTTGCCCAGCCGCAACTGCTAGACCCAAACGCCTGCTCGGCCATCTTATCCGAACCATGAAAAAGCGGGCGAAGTACGCGTGTGTCGCAGCCGCGGTGCCGTTGCTGTTGTTCGCGACTGTGGGCTACATGCAGCATTATGAAGGAGCCGCAGGACGACCCGGCGCCGACACCCTCCTTTTGCTTCTACCCGACGATCTGGACGCGAGAACACCTGCCGTACAAGAGTGGCTGGACGCGGCAAGTGAAGAGGGTTTGCACCTGCAACCCATTCATGATTCCGAATTTCTCAACCCGCTCTCGACGCTGCACTCCGCAGGCATCATTTTGCCGGATCAGCTTCACCGTTCCGCCAACGACGTTTTGATTGGCGAGCTGCACCGCTACGTCCGCGGCGGCGGGAACTTGATGGTGGTGTACGACGCTTGTACCTGGGATTTGAACGGACGGTTTCCTCCGGGAGCGTCGCGTCTTTCCGACCTCGTCGGAGTGCAATACGCGCTTTATGACCTGTACACGACAGAGACGATGCAACCCGCGCAGGTGACGGGAACCATGGCTGCGATGCGAGAGCTAGGAATCCCGCCAGGAAGTTTCTCCCCCATCGATAATCACGGCAGGCTCGGCCTATGGCATGCGGTGAGCGAAGCTGAGGGTGCGGATACCCGTTCGGCGTTCGCCACATATCTCTACGGTGCCGTGGATTATCCGGTGTTCCGCACAGTCGGCAACTTCGATGGAACGGTGCTGCTGAAATCAAAGTATGCGCTGGCCGCCGGATATCGGCATGAAGATCTCGGACAGGTTTTATTTGTGAACCTACCGCTGGGGTATCTTGCCTCGCGAACGGACGGCTTGCTGCTGCATTCCTTCCTGCATTTTTTCGCATTCCGCATGTTGCGATTGCCCTATCTCACCTCTGTGCCGGACGGAGTCGGAGGCCTGGTATTCAACTGGCATATTGATGCCAAGAATTCTTTGCGTCCGCTGGAAACTCTCGTCAACGAAGGCGTCTTCGATCGCGGCCGATTCTCAGTTCATTTCACGGCCGGCCCCGATGTGGATGCATTCGGAGATCACAAGGGGCTCGATGTGCTGCACGACCCTGAGGCCCAGAAACTGATTCACTATCTGCTGGCCAGAAAAGATGAAATCGGCAGCCATGGCGGATGGATCCACAATTACTTCGGCTACCACGTCAACGACAATGACGCGGCAGAATTTCAGAAATACCTCGAACTCAACAAGGATGCTCTGGAAAAGGTGACGGGTACCCATGTCACCGAATACTCGGCGCCGATCGGCAATCATCCGGCGTGGGTGACCCGCTGGTTGGAGCATCACGGCATTATCGCCTACTACTTCACCGGTGACGCCGGTCTTGGCCCCACCCGCGTCTATCGCGACGGGGAGCGAGACGCCGCTGATATCTGGGCCTTCCCGATTCTTCACATGGGCAAAGAAGCCAGCCTCGAGGAAATGAGCTTCGACGATGTTCCCATTGATGCTGTACGCGATTGGCTCCTGGCCGTAACTGAATATACGGCGCGCCGGCACACCGCACGCTTGGTCTATACGCACCCTTACGGAGCAGAAAAATTCTTCCCCACACTGCGCACGTGGCTCGATAACGCTGATGCTCTCGAAAAGGAAGGCCGATTCCGCTGGTACACCATGACCGACCTCGCGGAATTCATGACACAACGCGAGTTCATTCACTGGTCTTTGCTACGTGACTCGAGCGATGAGGTGACGTTGGTAGCGTCGCATCCAAAGACTCTGGCTCATCAAACCTGGGCTTTCTCTGTGGAACGGTACAGTCGGCCGCGTGTGATCAAGGGGCACGCAAGCTTTCAGGTTCAAGATGGCTTGATCCTCGTCACAGCAACGGATGGACGCGAACTAGAGGTTCAACTGCAACAAAAAAATGATCTCAGGGATACAAGGAGTGCGCCGATCGAGGCGAAACGATGAAGAAAACCTCTCCGCTCTTATTCATTTGCTTGCTTTTATGCGGTCTTATGTCGGCGCAGTCGACCAATGACACGACGGTGGCTCCTGGATCGAGTCTGCCCGGCATGGGAGGCCTCGCCTTGGGTCTAAATGGCCCTGGTTACATCGAGGTTGGAGGAAGCCACAGCAATCTGAGCGGCGGTTATAGCAATTGGAACGATCAGTACCTTCGGGGCGTGCTCTCCGGTGGGAAGAACACGTTCAATTATGAATTCACCCACGAAGCCCGTTTCGGCGACAGCGGATATTTTGGGACGCTTGGCCTGACGCGTACATTTTCCAGCAATTGGTACGGGGAATTTTCGGCCGGAGCGAGCGTCGGCGGATTTTTCCTAAACAGATACAGTGTTGGCGCAATTCTCAATCGCAAGTTATTAAAAGAAAAAGAGTTGGTGGTCAACGGCGGTTTCGGGTTCGATCAGAGCAAGACGGTCAATTACGACGAACGATTTCAAGCCGGAGCCGCGTACTACTTCCACATTCCAGTTGTTCTGCAAGGAGGGTTCTTGTGGACTCACACGAGCCCGGGAAACATCTTTGCACGTACGCAATACATTGCAATTAACGAAGGCTACAACAAGGAACATTACTTTTCGCTACGTTATGAATATGGGCGCGAAGGCTACGAAGTGATCGGTCCTCCGGTAGATTCATCCCCTTCATACAACGTGGTCTTTGACTTTCCTGAACACACGATCACTGGGACGTGGCGGCAGTGGATTGGCCCGAACTGGGGAGTAAATCTCAACATCGAGCAGCATCAGGAAACGTCGTATCACCGCTGGGGAGGTACCTTGGGTGTATTCCTCGATTTTTAGGGCTGAGGAAGAAAAGAAATTCGGGGTGTCGGCGCCAGATCTTCGCCACCGAGGATGGCGTGGCGGGCTCATTCCGCCACATCGGGCCTTTGTGAAACTGAGGATCGGCCCGCGCCGAATCGCTGAGACCTTCCTTTTGTTCCTCCTTGGTTCGGGATTATGGTTAGCCGCGCTACCTCTCGTGGGGAAATTCTGGGAACGCATTTTTGCTTTTTGGGGATATCAACTAGACCTGAAAACCAAAGTGCTCATGGTTCCGCAAGGATGGTGGCACATCCGATTTGCGCTGCCTTGCCTTCCGATATCGGCAGGACCGGCAACAGGAACAAGTTGGTGGATCACCGGCGGCATCACAGTCGTTGCGTTTTCTGCAACCTTCCTGCTAAGCGAAGAAGCTTTGCCGTGGTCCTATCTAATACGCGGGTTGTGTCTACTTCAAGCCACGGCGCTTGGATATTTTGCGATTGCCGCCGCACGTTTTCCGCACGACCTTCCCGGCTATACCGTCAGCATGCTGGTGTTCAGTTGTATTCTTATCGGATTAGTCCCAGTGCTCTATGCGTTTACATTCTATTTATTAAACTTTAGCTTGACACAAAAAGTGGCCCTGACCTTGGCTACGATGGGTCACCTCATCCTCTTCGTCCCCCATCAATACCTGCTTCAGGTATATCTGCTGCATGGATCGATCCTGTTCATGCCTGTCTTGTATTTCGTCTTCGGACCATTCCTCGATATCCTCGCCTTCATCGGCTTCTATTCGTGGGGCATGAGTTGGAAATCTCCTGATTCGCTCGATATCTAGACAACGGAAGTCGAGATTCGGGAAAGGATCAAGGCTCTGCCATTCGCGTGGCAGGAAAAGAAGTAAGCCTTGCGCCCTCGCAGTGCTAAAACCTCTGATTTTGCCCCCAGCCAGAAAGTTCTTGTAAGCTGCGACGGTTGTTTACGAGTCGTGTCGTGGCAAGTAGCTGCCGATTCAACCTGCTAGCGCTATAACCCTCCAGTTTTCAATCATTTCAGAGACGCACCAATCTTCGGACGTAATACCTTTGATTTTGCGTCAATCGGTACTTTCCTGTATTTTCACTGGCGAAACCCAGTAGACGTTGAAGTCCCGGCCGCTCCCGCCTTTTTCTCTCTGGGCAATTCCCACGAAAAATACCGGAGGTCTGTTTTGCAGAAGGTCAATCTACGTGTGCTTTCCGGCTTATTTTGTGCCGGCTCCGCGAAATCTCGTCGAATCGTTGCTCTGAAGGCATTGCGCTGCGGTCTGGCGGCTGCCGCATTGAGTCTGGTTGCGATCGCTCAAAGTGTGAGCTTGGGCGCGCCTTCCAATGGTTCGACCGTGGCATCACCGGTTCAAATTACGGCGACGGCAAATGGTGGAAGTTACCCTGTCAGCGCCATCTGGATTTATGTCGATAACCAACCTGTTTACAAAACGGCGGGCGGGTCGGTAAACACCTCGATTTCTCTCTCCGCGGGCTCGCATCATGTGGTGCCAGTGGCTTGGAATTCCGTAGGCCAAGTCGCGGTGAACTCCGCCTATATCAACGTCAGCACGAATGTAAGCACGAATGGTAGCGTAACTGTTTCCTCGCCCTCTTCGGGCGGGACGGTTTCATCGCCGGTGCAGTTCGTAGCCTCCGCTGTGGCTCCAAGTGGCCGGCAAATCAATGCCATGCGGATCTACGTGGACAATACTTCGGCCTACACAGTATCGGCAGCCAGCATCAATACGTCTTTGCCCGTTGCCTCGGGAACGCACAAAATCACGACGCAGGCTTGGGACAACACGGGCGCCGTCTATGTCAGCGCGATGAACATCAACGTTGGATCGTCATCCACCGGCAATTCCCAATATCAGAAAAATTTCGGCGCCACGTCGCAGTATTTGAACCAGTTCTCGCGATCAGACGGAGCCCTCATGTACACGCCCCAGGAAATCGATCCGTATTTCGCAAACATCGCCGCGATCGGCATGACTCGCGATCCAAACCGCATGCCACAGGTCGTAGCCTGGATGAACTGGTACATCAATCATCTGAACTGGCCCGATCAGTGGGGCTTGTACGGGACCACGTATAACTACAACATCGTCGATGGCACGGAGGTTTCCACGAACGATGCGGACTCGACCGACTCGTACGCGGCGACCTTCCTTACCTTGTGTTGGGATGCGTGGCAGACCGGAGACCAGAGCGCTCAGCAGTTCATCTCAGGCATTTCGTATCAGCTCGATGTGATCGGCGGGGTACTCATTCAGACCCAGCAGAGCGATGGCCTCACCTGGGCGAAGCCGAATTATCAGATTAAGTATTTGATGGACAATGCCGAGGTGTATCGCGGATTGCGCGATCTCGCGTCGCTCTATCAGACCGCATTTGGAGATACCACAAAAGCGGCCTACTACAATGCTGCCGCCAATGCCTCGCAGAACGGCATTTACGGGATGTGGATGAATGGTGTGTGGGCTGTTTATAAGAACGACATTGGAGGACTGGCAGCACCGAATATGGGTACGTGGTACGCCGATGCCACCGCTCAGGTGTTTCCTGTACTCGAAGGAGTCGTCAGCGGATCCGATCCGCGGGCACAGCAGTCCTATGCTGCGTTTAACAACGCGTGGCCGGGCTGGCCTACGCTATCGTTCAACGCGCAGGATGGATTCCCCTGGTGCCTGGTGGGCGATGCGGCCGCGGCAATGGGAGATAAGGGCAGACTCACTACCTACATCAACAGCATTCAAGGCAAGTACGTGAATTCGAGCTTCCCATGGCCCTTCTATATCGCTGAGGGAGGCTGGTTCATGCGACAAAACAACTACATGACAGGCGGGAGTTTCTAGGTAGAGTGCTCGCTGAATTTTCCACAGCTCCGCTCAGTGTCCGCCTTGGCAGCTCACCAGTGCCAGGGCGGACACATTTTTGATGCAGCCTCATGTTGGCCATCAATCTCCCCGTAATTGCCTCGCATTGCGCACTTACGCGAACTCAAGCATTGACTCTCAACCCTGAGCGTGCTGTCATGCGAGAGTGTTCACTTTTTCGCCGAAATTCATTGACGTCTGCAGACCATTCTTATGCTTTGTCGTGTCTTAATTGTGGATGACAGTTCTTTGGTTCGCACCCACGTGCGCAAATCCTTTGAGTCATCGCCCGAATGGCAAGTTTGCGGGGAGGCGGGTAACGGAAAAGAGGCAGTTGAGAAGGCTCAACAGGTTCATCCGGATTGCATCATCCTGGACCTATCGATGCCGGTCATGAACGGCATTGAAGCCGCCAGGATTTTGAAAAAGCTGATGCCGGAGGTCCCGTTGATCATGTTCACCTCCTTCGTTACGTATCGGCTTGAGCAGGAGGCTTTTGCGGCTGGAGTGTGGCGGGTGATCGGAAAAGGGGATTCTGCTTCAGAATTGGTTTCCGTAGCCCGATACCTGGCAGAACACGCACACGATCCCAAACCGTCGCGCACGCGAACCTAAATTCGCTACCCATGATTCGGGGATGGCTCTCAGGTAAATCCCGTATACCAAAGGGCCGCACGGACCTGAAATGATCGGCTGCTTTCGGCTAGCCGAAAAGCGACCTGTGCCCACCAAAACGCTACTCTGTGTTGACGACGATTCCCACACGCTCGCCGCGCGCAAGCTGCTGCTCGAAGCCAGTGGATATTCCGTACTTACGGCAACTTCCGGCCAGGAGGCGCTTGATCTCGTAGCTTCCCGCGCCACGGTTCATCTGGTGCTGCTCGACTACCTCATGCCGGGCATGAAAGGCGACGAACTCGCAGCGAAGCTGCGGGAACGCTATCCGCAACTGCCCCTGGTAGCGGTCTCCGCGGTTGGCAGGCTGCCGCAAAATCTACTCAATCTGGTCGATGCCACCCTTCACAAGGGTCACGACCCCGAAGTGCTCCTGTCCACCGTCGATGCACTACTGCGCAAGCCGGAACCCGGCTGGAAGGCTCGTGCGCAGAAAACCATCCTTTGTGTCGAAGACGAGGACCTTGAACTCAAGCTGCGTACAACTCTGTTTGAGTCGGCAGGATATCGCGTGCTGGCCGCACCGTCGGCGAGCGCGGCCATGGACGCCTTTCGTTCGTCCCACATAGATGCGGTCGTCATGGACTATTGGCTTTCCGGCCACGGCGGCAATGGCACGGCGTTGGCGGAAGAAATGAAGCGTCTGCGGCCGAAGACCCCAATCGTCATGCTCTCAGGATTTACATCCCTGCCGGGCGAAGGGGTCATTGTTGATTCCTGGATGCTGAAGGCAGACGCGGATCCGGAAAACCTGGTCAATGAAGTGGAGCGGTTAATCGAGCTTCGTAGTTCAAGCTGATCAGTCCACATTCTGGTGAACCATCAATAGGCCGAGAAGCGAGATGAGAGACCACGGTCTCGGACAGTTCTGGATGAAGCTGCGAAGTCGCCTGCGGTGTCGGGGCCGTATGAACCGCCGAACCGCGGCGGCTCTGTTGTCGTCATTACTGCTATTGCAACCGATCGTCTTTCGTCCAATCGCCTACGCGCTCGCCATCGACCAGAACCAGGAATCAAATCGATCCTTGAAGAATCTTTCCCTCGCCGAGTTGGGCAACCTTAAGGTAACAACCGTCTCGAAAGAGCCCCAGGAAGTGTGGCGGACAACGGCGGCGATCTATGTGATTACGCAGGAAGACATTCACCGTTCCGGGGCAACGACGATTCCAGAAGCTCTGCGTCTTGCTCCCGGAGTAGAAGTGGCCCGTATCAACAGCAACGAATGGTCCATCGGCATTCGCGGCTTTGGCAGCAATCTCACGCGCGACGTGCTCGTCTTGATTGACGGCCGGAACGTCTATAGCACTCTGCTTGCTGGCACGTACTGGAATGTACAGAACCTGATGATGCAGGATGTCGACCGGATCGAGGTGATCCGCGGTCCCGGAGGCATTATCTGGGGTCCAAACGCATTGAATGGCGTCATCAACATCATCACGAAGAACACCAAGGACACGCAAGGCGAGATCGTCAGCGTGGCCGGCGGCAACGTAGATCAGGGATTGGCGAGTGTCCGTTACGGCGGAAACAATGGCCAAGGGGTGAATTATCGTGTCTACGGCATGGGCTTTGATCGCGGTCCCGAATATCACGTGAGTGGCCCGGAATATGACAACTGGCGCGCTGTTCAGGGCGGAGGTCGCGTGGATATCATCAGTGGCCCGCGCGATGACCTCACGATTCAAGCAGACATTTACGACGAGGGTGCGGGTGAGAGCGTCACCGCGACGACCTATACGCCGCCATATTCGCAAGTTCTGGACGGTACGTCACGACTTTCGGGAGGAAATATTCTTATGCACTGGCGTCGCGTGCAGGCTCCCGGAAAGGATTTCTATATACAGGCGTACTACGACCGCACGAATCGCCACGAACTTAACTTTGCCGACCTCCGGGACACCTATGATGCGGACTTTCTCGATCGTTTCCGTTTGCCTGGATCGCAGCAAATCTCCTGGGGAGCGGGAATGCGCTTCAGCCGGGGGACGAATCCGACGATTGTTTCCGGCTTGTACTTCACACCCCCGACTCGGACGGACGAATTATTCACCGGCTTTCTGCAGGATGAGATCAGTCCGCTTCGAGACCGGCTTTCCATCTCTCTCGGTACAAAGCTCATCAAGACCAATTACACAGGCGTTCAATTCCAGCCTACCGTGCGCTTGCTGTGGACTCCAACCAGGACAGAAACGCTGTGGGCAGCTTTCAGCCATGCATTGAGGACCCCGTCCGACGCCGAGCGCGCGTTCAACCTGACCGGATACATCGGGACTGCAAACGGGCTGCCTTTCTTTGCCCGGTTCGGACCGAATCCCAATTTCCATTCTGAGGAAATGAACGGGTACGAGATTGGATATCGCCATTTATTTCGCGAGAATGTGTACGTCGATATCGCCAGTTTTTACAATCATTATGGAGACTTGTTCAGCGAGGATATTATCGGCGCACCCTTCCTTGAGAACAGCCCGGCGCCGCCTCATTACCTTCTTCCCGCAGATTTCGGCAACGGATTAGTTGGCACAACTCGCGGCGTAGAGGTTAGTCCCGAGTGGAGACCGATGGCGTTCTGGCGTCTCCGGGCATCTTATTCGTTCCTTCAAATGGAATTGCGTAGGGGAACGAATTCGCTCGATGTAGGTACAGCCCCAATTACGGAAGGTTCAAGTCCACGGCATGAAGCGACGCTCACGTCCGGGCTCGATTTTAGTAAAGCGCTCAGTCTTGATCTCACCTTCAGATACGAAAGCCGCTTGCCCTCGCAGGACATTCGCGCCTACACCACTGCCGATACGAGATTCGATTGGCATGCCCGCTCAGGTCTGATGTTCTCCGTGGTTGGGCAGAATCTTTTTCAGCCCTATCACTTCGAGTATGCGAGTAGTCCGGGACCGAATGTGGCCATCAAGCGTGCCGTCTACGGGCAGATCACTTGGCAAAAATAAGCACCGGCGTCGGCGTGAGGAATAAGCTGCGAGTGATGCGAGGCAGATCTGCGCCACGTATGCTCGCGTTTGCCATCAAGCTGGCCTTCCCCCTGATTCTGCTTTTTCTTGGTTCTGATTTGTTGGGACAGAATACTCCTCCCACCGAAGCTCAAGTAGAAGCCGCTTATCTTTTCAATTTTGGCAAGTTTGTAACCTGGCCCGCCGCCGATCGTGCCCCAGCTCTATTCACCATCTGCATCCTGGGAAAGGATCCTTTTGGCGAGACGCTGGACTCCATAGTCGCAGGCGAGAGCATCGGCCAGAAGCCCATCAAGGTGCAGAGAATTCTTTCCATGCAGGATGCCGGCGCCTGCAACATTCTCTTTGTCGCTTCCTCGGAGGACTGGCATCTTGAGGGAATTCTCCAAGACTCGCGCAAGCTTCACCTCTTGACGGTAAGCAACATCAGGCACTTCGCAGAGGCAGGTGGGATCATTGGTTTGGTCCGACAGGAGGATCGCGTCCGCTTCGAAGTAAATCGAACCGCGGCCGAGCAAAGTCGTCTGCTGCTCAGTTCGGAGTTGCTGAAAGTCGCAGTCAGGGTGATTCAGCAAAAGAGGACTCAAGATTAGAAGCATGCCAAGGGCCCACACCAAGTCGATTGCAACCCGCCTCACGATGATGAACGTGCTCGTGAGCGCCGTGGCTTTGCTGCTGGCGTGCGCCGGATTCTTTACGTATGACCAGATCACATTCCGTCAGAGCCTGGTACGAACCCTTTCGGCGCAGGCTCAAATCATTGCGTCCAACAGTGTCTCGGCTATTCTGTTTAACGACCCGCAAGCCGCTGACAACACCTTGCTGGCGTTGAGAAATTCCCGGAATGTAGCCACAGCGGGCATCTTTACTGCTGACGATCACCCCTTAGCGGAGTATTCGCGAGAACCTGCCGATCAAGCTCTCATCATTCCCAGACTCGCTCCCGGACAGATTGAAGGCTACTGGTTCCGAAACAAGCACGTCATTCTGGTTCGCGGGATCATCTCGGAAGGCAAGCCGATTGGCTTCGTTTATCTCCGTGCAGGCCTGGAGGAAATCGACAAACGGCTGGAGCGATACGCTCTGATTGCCTTCGTGGTGCTTCTGATCTCTATGCTGGCCGCGGTGTTGGCCTCTTCTGCTTTCCGGAAATCGGTCGCCCAACCTATCGTTGAGCTTGCTCACACCGCTCAGAAGGTATCTCGGGACAAGGACTACACCACACGCGTTGCGCACCCTGCCACCAACGATGAAGTCGCCGTATTGGTGAATTCGTTTAATGAAATGCTGGCGGAATTACATAAATCTCACGATGAACTTGAACAACGCGTAGCCGAGCGCACCCGGGAGTTACTGTCTGCCAATCGTGAGCTCGAAGCATTTTCGTACTCGGTCTCGCACGACCTTCGCGGTCCGCTCGATGCTCTCAACGGCTTCAGTTATGTGCTGCTCAAGCAATACGGCTCCAAGCTCGATGATCATGCCCGGGAGTTGATTGAACATATTCGCGCCAGCGGAAGACGCATGGTGCAGTTGATCGATGATCTGCTGAACCTGTCACGCGTCACAACCAGCGCCATGCGCTCGGAATCGGTGGACTTGAGCGCGATTGCACGATCGATTATGGAAGAGCTATGCCGAAATGCTCCCGAGAGGAACGTCGAATTTATCTCTTCGGACAAGGAGGAGGTTCAGGGTGATCCACAGCTTTTGCGTATTGTGATGGAGAACCTGCTGCGCAATTCCTGGAAGTACACTTCCAAGCACCCGCAGGCGAGGATTGAGTTTGGAGATACGACGAGCAATGGACGGATCGCTTACTTTGTCAGGGATGATGGCAGTGGCTTCGACCCGGCTTCCGCCGAGCGACTGTTCCAGCCATTTCAACGGCTGCATGCAGCATCAGATTTCCCCGGGAACGGGGTAGGACTCGCGACGGTGCGCCGAATCATTCAGCGCCATGGCGGCGAAGTCTGGGCACAGGGAGCGGTCGGGAAGGGCGCAGCGTTCTATTTCACGCTGGAAGGATCTCGTGCTGGAGCAGAAAGGACTGCCGGAGAAGGAAGATCGTCCTGATTTCTAGCCTCTAGTGGATGAACTTGTAATCGACGATCGATGCGGCCAGATCCGTAGGTTCTCCCTCTGATGGCTTGTCTTTCGACTTGATGCGCATCACGCGTCCCTGGCAGACCACGTTGCTGTTTTTCTGGCCGGAAATCTCTTCGGGCATCTCGAATACCATCTCGATCAGCGCGTTTACCGGCAGCTGTTGCGGGCCGCGGAAAAGTACTCCACTCTGGCTGATGTTTTCAATCGCGCCTTCGTACCAGGTGCTGGTTTTGTTGACCCGGTAACGCAGAGCGATATCGAGCTTAAGCCGCCTCGCGCGCGGTACCCAAGATGGCCGCTTTTCGCGAGGATGGCTACGCCGAATCCCGGTCTCCGGTGTGGCATGCTCCACCCGCTCGGTGCGGCGCATGGTGGCCCAATCGTATTTGTATTCCGCAGCGCAAAGCAGGCAAACCTGATAGTAGTCGCCATCCGCACCACGGCGCGGCCAGGAGAACTCGTGAGAGCAGCGCCCAAGCATAAGCACATCCATGAGTTTTTGCGGCATGATGGAAACTTCCGGGTAAGAAACCCTCCGACGCAGCAACATCATCGCCCGAAGGCTTTACTTTTGGTAGGTTACTTTCGTGCAGGGATGCAAGCCGAGTAAAGCGAAACGGACTTTGTGTATCATCGCCCCATGGATGGCAATCCACATGACCTGGCCGCGTTTATCCTTGCCGGGGGCAAGAGCACGCGCATGGGCATGGACAAGTGTTACGTAACCCTCGACGGCCGTACGCTGCTGGCCCGGGCGCTTGATCTGGCCAGGTCGATAACGTCGGAGGTGTATATAGTGGGCGAGCGCGCAAAATTCGTTCCGTTTGCGCCCGTCGTGGAAGACATCTTTGCGAACTGTGGACCTCTCGGCGGCATTCATGCCGCGCTCGCGGGTTCGCAAAAAGAGCTCAACGTCATTTTGGCTGTAGACATTCCTTTCATTTCATTCGCGCTCCTGCAGTTCCTGATTTCGCGCGCCCGCAGCTCCGATGCCGCCGCAACAGTCGCCCAAGCCAGCGGATACTGGCAACCGCTCTGTGCGGTCTATCGGAGGGATTTCGCACCACTCGCCGAGGAGGCTCTGCGTGCCGGACATTATAAAATCGACGCGTTATTTGACCGAGCGAAACTGCAAGCGATCTCGGCGGAAGAGCTCGAAGTGGCAGGCTTCGCCCCTGCGATTTTTCGTAACCTCAACACGCCGGAAGAATTGTCGTCCGCAAGCACCGCAAAGCTCTGAAAGAATGCATAATATTTTCCTGAGTTCCGCACGACGCAGAGAGAAAAACCAGCAAGCTGAATCTTAATTTCATGCCCGACGCTCCCAAAACGTTTCCGTATATCGAATTCCGCGATGTCTCGAAGGCGTTCGGATCAAACGTTGTGCTTGATGACGTCAACTTTAATGTTTTGCCCGCGGAAACGGTCTGCATTCTCGGACGCAGCGGAGTGGGAAAATCGGTGTCGCTGCATCACATTATGGGATTTCTGAAGCCAGACGCCGGCCGCGTCATTGTTGCGGGGGAAGACATTACCGACTACCACGAGGAGCAACTCGAACCGATTCGCAAGAAAGTCACGATGGTTTTTCAGAATGGCGCATTATTCGACTCACTCACGGTTGGCGAAAACGTCGCGTTCCCTTTGCGCGAAACGCAGGATCTGAGCGAAGAGCAGATCTATCAGGTCGTGGATGGCCTGCTGCAAATGGTCGGCGTGCAAGAGATGCGAGACCTGCTGCCCTCTGATCTTTCGACCGGAATGAAGCGGTCAGTGGCGATTGCGCGGGCATTGGCGGCACGGCCCGAATGCGTCCTTTATGACGAACCCACGACGATGGTCGATCCTTTGATGGCGCAGCTGCTGGGCGATCTGATCAAGCGGCTTAAGATTCAACTCAATCTCACCAGCATCGTGGTCACACACGATATGCGGCTGGCGAAGAAACTGGCGGAACGCGTGGTTTTTCTGCACGAAGCCAAAGCAATTTTCTTCGGAACCTACGCGGAGATGGAGAAGGACCAGCATCCCATCATTCAGGAGTTCCTCGAGCTCGACGAGCTCAAGTTGGAAGCTTAGCCTCTATCGATTCCGCAATGTCCGCCAAGACCAATGCAGCCCGCTTGCTCGATCAGCTTGGGATTCATTACGAACTGCGCGAGTATGAGGTCGATCCCGAAGACCTCGCGGCCGAATCCGTAGCAATGAAAATAGGCCTTGCTCCCGAGCAGGTCTTTAAAACGCTGGTTGCCCGCGGAGATCGCAATGGCGCCTGCATGGCCGTGATTCCTGGAGATCAAGAACTGAACCTGAAAGCTCTTGCCCAGGCAGCCGGCGAAAGAAGTGTCCAGCTAGTACCCGTCAAGGAATTGCAATCTGTCACCGGTTACATTCGTGGCGGGGTAACGGCACTTGCGGCCAAACGAGAGTTTCCGGTGTATGTAGATGAGACCATCGAGTTCTTCGATGTGGTCTCGATCTCAGCCGGGATGCGCGGCCTGCAGATCCTTCTCGCGCCGGGAGATTATCTTCGAGCTAGCAACGGAGTGCTTGCCGCGTTGAGCCAGCCGAAAAAATAGAGTTCCGCTGGCTGGCGATTCCGTCAAAATCCCTGTTCCACCAACTCCGCGATTGACAACGCACTTTCGGACTGATCTGCCCGCATCATCTTCTCGACATACTTTGCGATCAGATCAGCTTCCAGGTTTACCGGGTCTCCGGACTTCAACGAGTGCAGATTGGTCATCTCGACTGTATGTGGAATGATGGCGACGGTGCAGCGATTTTTTTCCAACTTGGCGACCGTAAGACTGATTCCCTCGATCGACAGCGAACCCTTGAAAACCGTGTATTTTTCCACGTCACCTGGAATTTCAATATCCAGCCACCAGTTCTCCGAATTGGCAATGCGCTCGAAGGAGATCAGCTTTCCCACACCATCAACGTGGCCCTGGACGATGTGCCCGCCAAACCGTCCGTCAGCCTTCATCGGCAATTCCAGATTTACCAACGCACCTTCGTGAATACGCGAGAATGAGGTTCGCACCCAGGTTTCCGGCGCCAGATCGGCGCAGAAAGCTTCCGGCTTGATATCAAGAGCAGTGAGGCAAACCCCGCTTACGGCCACACTGTTGCCGGTTCCCAGCTCTTTTGGCGTGCGCTCAGCAGCAATCGTGATTCGCCGATTCTCGCCGCTCTGCGCGATGCGAGTGACGCGTCCGACTTCTTCTACGATTCCAGTAAACATAAGCACCTCCGCTTCGAACTCAAATGATAATCCACCGCGGACCCCTCCGGCTCACGCCGAGGACAGTTGGGTCTTTCCTAAGTGGAAGGGAGCAGAACGTGCGATCGTGGCGGCACAAAGAACGCGCCGCCATCGCGCTCACCCGGATTCCTTCGACTTCGCCCAAGGACACGCTCTTCGCCGCGTAAACAACGATTGCTCAGGACGATAACCAGTTAGTCGTACGGATCGCGCAGGTATCCCTCCACCGCCAAATCCTCTCCGAATGAATGCAGGCGGACGTCTGTGACTCGCAAACCTCGGCGCAGATCGTCGCCAGGTACATTCTCGCCTCGGTTCACAGCGAAAGGTACAGAACCGCTCCCCAGAATCGCGGGAGCGTAGTAGAAAAAGATTTTGTCCGCGATTTGCTGTCGCAAGATCGCCGCATTGATGGATGCTCCGCCTTCCACCATCACGCTTGTAATCTCCCGGTCCGCCAAACGCCGCAGAGCTTCCCGAATCTCTGGCCGCCCGTTCGCATCCGCGGGAACTTGCTCTACCCAGACTCCAAGCTGCTTGAGTTGATGCTGGCGGTTTTCATCAGCTGAAATGCAGAAGACGAGAACATCGTCCTTCCGCTCCGCGGCTGCACTCTGCACGATCCTCGACTCAGTTGGCAGTCTAAGCTGCGAATCGAGAATTACACGCAGCAACGGCCTTCTCCTGGGCAATCCGCTGCGATCGGTAAGGAGCGGGTTATCCGCCAGGATGGTCCCAATACCTACGAGGATCGCATCATTTTCATGGCGCATTTCATGCGCGTGCCTCCTGGCGGCCTCGCCTGTGATCCACGTTCCCGAGAAAGCGTTAGAGGCTGCGTTCTTCTTGCCGGAAAAACCCGGCTCGATTTTTGCATCCAGTGACATGGCGGACTTGAGTGTGACCAAGGGCACGCCGTGCCGGATGTAGCGCGCGAAGGCTTCATTCAATCGGCGCGCTTCCTGTTCAAAACGGCCGACATCCACTAGCACGCCAGCATTCTCTAACTGCTTGAAACCGCGTCCGCTCACTCTTGGATTCGGATCGGCCATCGAAGCCACAACGCGTCGCACTCCTGCCGCGATCAGCGCATTGGTGCAGGGCGGAGTGCGTCCTTGATGTCCATGCGGTTCCAGATTGACGTAAAGCGTTCCTCCGCGCGCTCTTTCCCCAGCGGACTCCAACGCCAGGATCTCAGCATGTTTTACGCCTGCGTAACTGTAGGTTCCCGTTCCAACGAGTTCCCCTTGAACATCCACGATCAGTGCCCCCACCAACGGGTTCGGCGAGGCCAATCCAGCGCCCGCACGCGCCAGTTCCAGTGCCTGGTGGAGAAGCTGATCGTCTTTAGGATTCATCGACATGCAGACAGAACTTAAGATCTTACACGCTCGCTAGTACCTGTCTGTATCCAGGCTTACCGCCTTCCCACGACACCGACCGCACACTCCTATGTGACCCGGATCACAGCCCGTCGGAAGCCTCTCCGAACACAATTTTTGGGAGCGGAGAGGCAGGCATTCCTCCCGCCGGAGGGCCAGTGTTCAAGATCATCCACGCCCAATTTCTCGCGCCCGGGATCAAACGATTCATCATCGAAGCCCCGCGCATCTCCAGCAAACAGAAGCCCGGACAATTTGTCATTCTTCGCATCTACGAAGAAGGCGAGCGCATCCCGGTCACCATCGAAAACTCTGATTCGCAGCGCGGCACGATCAGCATCGTGGTTCAATCGGCAGGAAAGACCACTCAACTGCTCAACACGTTGGAAACCGGTGACTCGATCCTCGATGTCGTCGGGCCGCTGGGGAAACCGTCGGCGATCGCCAATTACGGGACTGTCGTAGTCGTGGGCGGAGGAGTCGGCACGGCCATGGCCTATCCGACGGCGGCCGCTCTCAAGCGTGCCGGAAACCGGGTGCTGTCCATCGTCGGCGCGAGGAACAAAGAACTCGTCATTCTCGAAAAAGAAATGCGCGAGGTCAGCGATGCGGTGATGATCACGACCGACGACGGCAGCTACGCTGACAAAGGTTTCGTAACCGACAAGCTCCGTCAATTAATTGAAAACGGCACCCGTATCGATCTCGTTGTTGCCGTGGGCCCGATTGTAATGATGAAAGCTGTGTCGGAGCTCACCCGCAGGGAAAATATTCATACCGTGGTCAGCCTGAACCCCATCATGATCGACGGCACTGGGATGTGTGGAGGCTGCCGCGTCATGATCGACGGCAAGAGCGAATTTGCCTGTGTCGACGGTCCTGAGTTTGACGGCCACAAAGTGAACTTTGAAGTTCTGGTGCAGCGCAATTCCATGTACCGGCCCGCCGAACAACAATCGCTAGATGAATTCAAGCGCAGTCAGGCCGAGCATGAAGAGCACGCCTGCCTGGCACGCGGAGAAAAAAGATGACCACGGCAAAAAAGTCGTTCAACCCGGTGGCAATCAAAGATCGCATGAAGGTTCCGCGGCAGCTTATGCCGGAACAGGCTGCCGAAGTTCGCGCCCACAATTTCGAGGAGGTGAACCTCGGCTATAGCGCCGAGCTGGCACAGCACGAGGCGCAGCGCTGCCTGGAATGCGCCAAGCCCACGTGCACGGACAACTGTCCGGTGGGTGTGAAGGTCAAAGAATTCGTCGAACTTGTTGTTGCCGGTGATTTCCTCGGCGCAGCTGCCAAGGTTCGCGAAGATAACGTGCTTCCAGCCATCACCGGACGCGTTTGCCCACAGGAAGACCAGTGTGAAGGGAAATGCCTGCTCTCGAAAAAAGTGAGGCCGCTCGGCATCGGGTATCTGGAGCGTTTTGTTGCCGACTACGAACAGCGCATGGGCACACACATTGTGCCGAAAGTGCCACCGACTGGGAAGAAAGTGGCCGTTGTCGGCAGCGGACCGTCCGGCCTGACCGTCGCCGGTGACCTCATTCAGAAAGGCCACAAGGTTCGCGTCTTTGAGGCCTTGCACGAAATCGGAGGCGTTCTCGTCTATGGCATTCCGGAATTTCGTTTGCCCAAGCAAATTGTTCGCGAGCAGATCGACTACATGCGGGAAATGGGAGTTGAATTTGAGACCGATGTCGTGGTTGGCCGTACCGTCACCATTGATGAATTGATGGAAGAAGAAGGCTACGACGCCGTCTACATTGGCACCGGGGCCGGATTGCCGCAGTTCATGAACATTCCCGGCGAGCATCTAAATGGCGTCTATTCCGCCAACGAATTTCTGACGCGCATTAACCTGATGAAGGCCTACAAGTTCCCTCAATATGACGAACCGATGCTTGATCTGAAGGGAAAGAACGTGGCAGTGATCGGTGGAGGCAATACGGCTCTCGATGCCATTCGTTCGGCGCTGCGCCTTGGAGCGGGGAAGGCCTACGTCATCTATCGCCGCAGCGAGGCTGAAATGCCCGCTCGCGCCGAAGAAGTTCACCACGCTCAGCAAGAGGGAATTGACTTCCAGATGCTCACCGCTCCCGTTGAATTCCTGTCTGACGGCAAAGGATGGCTGACGACTGCCCGCTGCGTCCGCATGGAACTGGGCGAGCCCGATGCTTCCGGCCGGCGGCGGCCCGTGCCCAAGGCGGGCTCCGAATTTGATCTGCCGCTTTCGGTGGCAGTGATCGCGATCGGAACCAGTGCCAATCCCATCGTGCAGAGCACGACTCCCGGTCTTCAGACGAACAAACGCGGCTACATTCAGGCCAGCGAAGAAACCCAGCGCACCACTCGCAAAGGAGTCTTTGCCGGCGGCGATATTGTGACGGGCAGCGCGACGGTCATCCTGGCTATGGGCGCCGGAAGACGAGCCGCAAACTCGATTCATGAGTATTTGACGACGGGAGAGTGGTAGATTCCTTCTGTTGTCATCCTGAGCGAGGATTTGGCTTCGCGATAGCGAAGCCCCCGCAGTCGAAGGATCTCTTTCGGTTGGAGTGCGCCGCCGCTAAAACGTGATCTCGAAGAACGCGTCGGCACGCGAGAATGGCGCGGTGAGCCTCGCCAGCCAGTATTTACTTGTCAACGTCTTGCGAGCATGCGGGAAATCTTCCTGAGGCAGAAGCCGCGCCGTAGCGGAAAATTCTGGCCCTGTCACCTTTCCTCGAATGGTGCATGGCGCTACCTTCACCTGTGGATTATTGCGAATCCGTTTCGTCTTTCCCATATCGCTGCGCGTCATAACGTAGAGCTTGCCGTCCTCTTCACCGAACCATACCGGCGTGGCAACGCCCACGCCAGTCTTGCGGAATGTCGTCAAGGAAATGTACTTCTGTCTATGAATTTGAGTTGGAATTGAGTTCGACATCGATTCCAATGTTCCTCATCTGTAAACAGCCAACCCCTGAAGGGCGAATTACTTTTGCAACACCGAAAGGTAAAAATCACAGAGTACAAGTTGGATCCCAGAACATTTCCTGCAATTGCTCCGGAAACCGCATCTGTGTTAAAAGCCTGAACATGCGTAAATGGATGCGCGACCGCATACAGCGTCGCAAGAAAAAGACCGCCGAGCCAGAGACTAAATCGGCCCTTCCCCCTTTGCAGCCCGCCTATTTTGAGGCCGAACAAGCCGCAACTTCTGAGTCCCCTGAAGCGGAAGCATCACAGCCTGAGCGGCACGTCGAGCCTGTGACCGAGCCGGAAAGTGCAGAACCGGCAGCGCAGGAAGAATCTCCGTCTCCTCGGGCTCCCGCCACTGGCAAGCCATCTTCAAAGCGCGATGTGCAGCGCGGTCGCCGCCGCCGTCGCGGAGGACGAGGCCGCGGCGGACGTGGCCGTGAGGCGGCCGTGGCCCAAGCTTTTGCTCCGGCCTCAGGAAAGGGAACCATTCCGGAAATCGCGGAGGGAGTGGCGGCCCCAGCTGTCGAATCGGCACCGCCCGAGGGTCCTGCAACTGAAGTTGCCGAACCAGAGCCTGCTGCTCAACCCGAGGAACCCGCGATTCCACGACCTGTGGCTGTTGCGCCAACGCGTCCGCCGAAAGGAATCGTCGTACTGGCGATCGGACTTCCGGGCTCCGGCAAGAGCACGTGGTTCAAGCGCCACAACCTCACGCCGCTCTCTAGCGACATGATGCGCGCACTTCTTTTTGATGATGTTCGCGAGCAGCGCTTCCAGGATCTGGTCTTCTCGAATCTGCGCGCCATGCTGAAAGCGCGCCTGATCGCCAAGCGTCCCATGAATTACGTGGATGCCACGAACCTCACACCTCAAGAGCGTCAGCATTGGATCAAACTCGCGAAAGATTATAACTATGAAGTCCACGCCGTATTTTTCGATGTGCCGCTTGAGGTCTGCATCGAGCGGCATCAGCGCCGCGATCGTGTCGTTCCCGAAGACGCGATGCGCCGCATGGCTGCAAAACTGAAGCCCCCATCCTTCGAGGAAGGCTTCGCCAAGATCACGGTTGTGCGGGTGAAGAAAAAAGCGGAAGACTAGAAATCAAGGCTGGGCAACTTGGGAAGGTTGTAATTGTCGCCCTCATCTTCGACGGTCACCACGATTTTCTGTTCGTTCATCGCGTGCATCAATTCCTCGATTTCTTCCGGCCGCATCGGCATGCCACCAAGTGATCCGAACAAAAGCGGCAGGCATATCAGAAGTGTGCGCAGGCGGTGCTTTATGGACACCGTTCCTCCTTGCGATGAAAGTGCGCAGCATGCGGGCGCACGAGATCACCGCGGCTCAGCGTGAGTTGTTATCTATGAACCGATATGCGGCTCAGCAGGAGGGCGGCGCGCGAACAGTGATTGCTGATAAGAGTGGGAAGAGCGGCGCTTCCACATTCTCGGCCGGAAGATCGATCAGGACGGCGACGACCAGCCCTGCGAAAATCAGAATAGGAACGAGAATTGCCCACAGGTGCGCGGTAGTTCCCATCCCAATCAAGGCCGACAAAACGACTATAGCGGCGAGTAGAGCGACGAATTTGCGGAGCAAGTTCAAGACGACTGCCTCAGTTATCGTAAACCATGCGGCAAGCCTCAGCCCTTCAAGTGCGGTAGCAATTCTTTGAACGCCGCCGACGAAGACGCGCGCATCAGTTCATAAATCATCATTTCCGTCGACGAGATCACTGCGCCTGCTGCGCGCATACGATCGAGGCCGATCTTCCAATTCCACTCCGTCCGAGAACTGACGGCGTCTGATGCCACGTGCACCAGATATCCCTCGTGCAAAGCAGCAAGCGCGGTTTGAGCCACGCAGATGTGACTCTCCATGCCGCAGAGCAAGAGCGTATTCCGCTGTCCCGGCAAGCGCTTCACCGAGGCACAAAAAGCATCGCTGCCGAAACAGGAGAAAAGAGTTTTATCAATCGCCTCCGTTCCCGCCAGCAGGGAAGCAATCTCTGGCACCGTTCCTCCCAAACCTTTCGCATATTGCGTGCTCAGCAACGTGGGAATTTTCAAAATTCCGGCGGCCCGAATCAGCAACTGGGCGTTGCGCACGAGCTGCTCTTTCTGAAAAATCGGCGGCAGCAGCTTTTCTTGAATGTCGATTACAACGAGCGCACAATGCTCAGCCTCTAACGGTCGACGCGCGATCTCGGCGTAATCGGAAGCAGCAGGTTTTTCGAATGCGGTAATCATTTCGGCTCCGCCTAGGAAGATTCTCTTCCCGAATTCTACCCCCCTCACTTTCGTGATGCGCACAGAAAGGCTTCAAGGTTGACCGCTTGCGATTCGGCCCATAAAATCGAGTGGAGCCTGCGAAGGCTCCCTTCATTTCAAACTGCCCCCTCGTTCAACGGCAGGACAGCTGACTCTGGATCAGCACCCCTCCAACGGTCGACTAAAGGACTTACCGGCCAAGTCCCGCGTTTTCAACGAACAGATTGACATCTGACTGCCATCGCGTGACACTGGAATGCCACGGAATGCCGCTTTGTGGTGCCACCGTGGTGCCACGGGAGGGAGGCGACAATGAGAGGTTTTACACAGACGGCTGTGGATAACTTCAGGGCGAAGAAGAAAACCCGCATCGAGTGGGACGGTGTGGTCCCGGGCTTCGGTGTGAGGATCACCGCGAACGGAGTGAAGTCGTACGTCCTCGCCTACCGCATCGACGGCAGGCAGACGAAGTTCGTGATCGGCCCTGCTGACGGACCCGAGAATTTGGACCTGGCCGTCGCGAGGGAGAAAGCGCTCAACCTGCGCGAGGGGGTGAAGAAGGGCATCGACCCGCACGCCAGCCAGCGCGAAGAGCGGGAGCGGCAGCGGATCGAGCGCGAGAGGCTGGCGGCCGAGCCGACAGTGGCCGACCTGAAGCAGGCTTTCTATGAGAAGCACGTCCTGGTCGAGAACGGCGAGGACCAGCAGCGCGCCGTGCGCGGCCTGCTCGGCGTCGGGAAGAAGCCGAGCAACACGAAGGCCGGCGCTGTGCGAATGCCGAAGGAGTGGGACCAGCTGAAGGCCGATGCGGTGACCTATGTGATGGTGACGGACCTGCACAAGTCGATGCGGAAGAAGCCGTACCGGGCGAACCGACTGCTGAGCGCTATCAGGGCGATGTTCAACTGGGGCATGGGTCCCGAGCGCGGCCTGTGCTCGAAGAACCCGGCGCGCGGCGTGAAGAAGTTTCCCGAGGACCCCCGGGCGGTGTGGATGCCCGAGGAGCAACTGAAAGCGATCGACGCGGCGATCACCGAGTACGGCGCCGAGAGCGCGGAGCGAGTGCTGGGCACAGAGGCCGCGGCCATGAACGCGGCGCTCGCCGGCGAACTCGTGCGCCTGCTCATGCTGACGGGCTATCGTCGGCGCGAGTGGATGCGCGCGAAGAAGGAGAGCTTCGACATGGCGCACGCGACCTGGACCAAGCCGTCGCACGCGGTGAAGAGCAGGAAGCCGGTGACGGTTCGGTTGAGTCCGGCGGTGATGGTGGTCCTGCGGCGCGTCATGGCGAGCACGCCCGCGAGCGAGCCGTTCCTGTTCCCGGGCAAGCCGACGAAAGGGTCGGAGTCGGCGGGCAGGCCGAGGACGACCATCCGCCGGGTATGGGAGCAGATATTGCGGAAGGTGGGACTGGCGGACGAGTACACGGTCGTGGGCAAAAGCGGGAAGCCGCTCAAGAGGTACACGTTGAAGATTCGCATCCACGACCTCCGGCATTCGTACTGCTCGTGGCTCGCGGAGAGGGGCATTCCGCTGCTCGTGATCGGCGAGTCCGTCGGCCACCTGGACCCGGCGACGACGCGCAGGTACGCGCACATCGCGGAGAAGTCGGCGCAGAACGCGCAGGACATGTTCGGGAAGATGGTCACGCAGCGCGTGCAGTGAGGAGACTAGTATGACAAACCGCAAGAGGACTTCAGGATATCCGACATGCGAGGAACTAGTCGATGGCCGTTGGAAGCCTTCGTCTCGACGCAACCCCTGACGGACGGATCAACACTCGTGAAGTGAGGCTGGGCGTGTCCGTTGAAGTGGACCGACCCGAGCCGCGCGGGGGGCTCCCTTGGTCGGGCATGTCATGCTAACCTGAGCCAGTTCGGACGAGGTGGGCATGGAAAAGACAATCATTATGCGCAGATTCATCCATCAAGAAGTTGTCAACGCATTGGTCAACGCCCGGCTGCCCTATGATCACCCGATGGGCGAACAGCTGGAAGACGAGGCGCAGATTGTGGCGCCGGCCTTCGTGCGCATCGTAGACGATCGAGGTGGGTGGATCATGCTCGAAAGCAGAATCAAGGACTTGAAGGTGGACCCGCGATTTCGCGACTCGGTTCCCAGTCCGGCCAAGGTGCCGCGGAATGATGAGTCGAGTCTGCGCGACAACTTCGAGCAGATCGCCCGGGGGACCGCAGTCGTGGAGTGAACTGGCGAGGCTGAGGTCGGTAACAGAAGATTTCCGCCAGGATCAACGAGTGTAATGGCGATATTTCGCCAGTTGAGCCCCGGCCTCGCTCTACGCAGCAGATTCTAGACACACTTCGTGCCAAGTACCTGGAATCTGTGACAGTTGGTAAAGAACGTCGCCTCCGTGATAGAAGCTAACGCCTTTGACGGTATCCGTCCTTCCAGCGGAATCAACTTGATCGGCGGAAATCGGATGGTGGTACTTCCACTCTCGCTGGAATTGTTCTAGAAAGGGACGCGCTTTTACGCGAACTGCGCTTCCCACAGGAAACTGCTCTTGGTAGGGCGGCAAGGGGATGTTCTCCGCTGCCATTATCCCATTTCGCGCAAGGCGCGGTTCGTGGATGAGTGAAATGAGGATTTGACAACAGTGAACCCAAGGTGGAGCGGGTTTGTACACGGCGAAGTGCCGTCAGTTCACAGGATTTCGCTGCTTTTGGCGTTTAGCCAACTCTTGGTACGAATAAATGGTTTCGATCTCAGGAAGACCAAAAGGCTTGTCAGTACCGGCTTGAGAGTAAACCTCAAGTGAGCTGAGACGACCTCCTCGTTGGAAGAGAATAATGCCAACGTCCTCTCCATCCACGGTGGCCAAATAATCGGCAAGGATATGCTCGGCCTCGTGAGGCGCCGACTTCCCTTCGCGTGCGAAGTTTACTGTTGGACATCCGCATGAGCATTTCCAGACCACGACAAGAGAATCCAGCTGTTCAAGAAACTGCTCCGAACTGGGATTGCCGTGCCGCAACAACCACTCAATCAGGGCGCGTTCTTTCACTGTGATTGGGCGGTGTTGCGACTCGCCCTTCTTGGCGTCGATCATGGGATAAGTCTATCCGACCATCCACTCCGAATGCAGCACTGGACACTTAATTGAAAATGTAGGCTTGATTGTTGAAAACAGGCGTGGGTGTTGAAAAAGTCACTGAGATTTGCGGGGGAGATTTAGCGAAAGCATGTTAAAACCTCGACATGCTGCGCTGGATTTCCATGGTTGGAGGCCTGCTGATCATGATGGGACACCACGCCCGCTCAGAGGCGC
>DATKQB010000119.1:0-18636 GCA_035523795.1 Verrucomicrobiia bacterium
GAAGCTGTGATCGACCGCGCCTTGGAGCGCATTCAGTTTCATAGCGCTCTATGGGGTCGCGAGCACGAAAGCCGCAACGGGCGAGCAATCGTGCATCCGTAAGTTTTCTTTCTTCGTTTCTTGCGCGCCCATTGCGACGGCAGGCTGCCTTGGCGACAGCCTGCGAGACGCCGGCGCTACCTAATTCCACCCCGCGCAGCGGTTGCGCCCCGGACTCGCAACTCATGACTCGTGACCGCGTCCCAGGTACTCGCTCTGGCCTTTTTATGAGACGATAAATCCATCTCATGATCCAGCTTTCCGGCGCCGGAAAACGCTTCGGCCACAAACTCCTTTACGAGAACGTCGATTGGCTGATTACTGCCAACGACCACGTCGGCCTCGTCGGTGGCAACGGCACCGGCAAAACCACGCTGATGAAGGTCCTCGCGGGGCTCGACACCCTCGATTACGGCTCGCTAACCGTCGCTAAAGGCACTTCTGCCGGATATCTCCCGCAAGACGGTCTCACTCTTTCCGGCCGCACCGTTTTCGAAGAGTGCATGTCGGTTTTCGACGATGTACGGGCGATGGAGCGCGAACTCGAATCGCTGATGCACAAGATGGCGGAGGTAGACCACACCAGCGCGGAGTATGCCGACGTGGCCGACCGCTATCAGCGTGTCGAACATGAATTCCGCGCGCGCGACGGCTATTCGATCGAAGCGGAAGTCGGCCGCGTCCTCATGGGCTTGGGCTTTCAAAAAGAAGACTGGGAGCGGCAGACAGACGAATTCTCCGGCGGCTGGCAGATGCGCCTCGCGCTCGCCAAGCTGCTGCTGCAAAAGCCGAATTTGCTACTGCTCGATGAGCCCACCAACCATCTGGATCTCGAAGCCCGCAACTGGCTGGAAGAGTATTTGCAAAATTATCCGTACGCTTTTGTATTGATCTCGCACGATCGCTACTTCCTCGACGTGACGGTCGACAAGATTATCGAAATCTGGAATAAGCGCCTCTGGTTCTATACCGGCAACTACGACAAATTCCTGGCGCAGAAGACGCAACGCAACGAACAACTGCAGGCGGCCTACAGCAATCAGCGGCACAGGATCGAGCAACTGGAAGTCTTCATCAACCGCTTTCGCTACCAGGCGACAAAAGCCAAGCAGGTGCAGAGCCGCATCAAGGAACTCGAGCGCATAGAGCGGATCGAGATTCCTCCGGAAGAAAAGACGATTCACTTTTCATTTCCGCAGCCCAAGGCGAGCGGTCGCATTGTAGCTGAATTTGAACAAGTCGCGAAAACGTATCCGCCGCGCATGTTGTCCGGTCGAAACGGGGACGGCGCACAAACGGCGGCCGGGGGTCCTGGAAAAACGGTTTTCGAAAACGTCAGTTTCATGATCGAGCGCGGTGACCGCATCGCGCTGGTGGGAGTGAACGGGGCAGGAAAGTCCACGCTGATCAAACTGCTTGCTGGCACCGAGCCGCTGACGAGCGGCGAATACCGCCTTGGCCACAACGTGCAGGCGGATTACTTCGCGCAAGATCAATACAAAGAACTCGACGCGGACACCCGCATCCTTGACGATCTCGGTGCGCTCTCGCCGCGCTCCAGCGAGACCGAACTGCGCAGTCTGCTCGGATGTTTTCTGTTTTCCGAAGACGACGTCTTCAAGAAAATTGGCGTCCTGTCCGGAGGCGAGCGCGGCCGGTACGCTTTATTGCGGCTACTTCTGCATCCGGCAAATTTTCTCCTGCTCGACGAGCCAACCAACCACCTCGACATGCGCGCCAAAGACGTCCTGCTGAACGCCCTCATGGAATATACGGGCACGGTAGTCTTCGTCTCGCATGATCGCTATTTCATCGACAAGCTGGCCACGCGCGTGTTCGAAGTCGGCGATGGCGAGGTCGCAATCTTCCCCGGCAATTACGAAGATTACTTGTGGCGCAAGCAGGGCGGACAGCATATCGCACCGACACTCGACGATGTGCCTGGGCTGGAATTAGTCGGCGAGACGGCTTCCTCTTCCCATCTCTCGCAAAAACAGCGAGAGATGGGGCATCCCACTTCTTCTCTACCAACAGGGCATGCCCCACTTCTCGCCGATGTTGCGAAGAGTGGGAATGGCAACGCCGCTGACGCACCCAAAAAACGCCTGAATCCCATCAAGCGCAAGCAAATGGAAGATCGTGTGAGCGAACTGGAGCAAGAAATCGGCAGGACCGAAGATGAAATCGCGCGCCTCGAAACCGCGCTGCAAAATTTCGTCAGCGCCGAAGAAAGCCAGCGCCAGTCGCAGGAACTGGAGCAGCAGAGAGCCTCACACGCCGAGTTAATCCGGGAGTGGGAAGAATTGGCCGAAACCCTGCAGATCTCCGAGTAACACTCCGCCCGTACAGCATCTTCCGTAATCTTAAGAATTTGCTTACCTCTGTGCGATATTCAACTTGGCCGAGTGGGCAGCAACTGTTGAAGCCAGCGCTCCCCCGGTCCAAAAAATCCAAGACCAGCCGCATTAGTGGCGCCCGATGAGCGCACGCCGCAGCGGAACAAGGAAGGTCGCATGCTTCAGTCCTCGGAGAATTCGTTTAACCCGAAGTCCAGTTCACTGGGCTCCAACCCCAATGCTTACAACCCCGTTAAGACTGTGACTGCCCCTGTGGATCAGGCGACCATTGGCCGCACGCTCACGATCAAGGGCGAAATCAGCGGTTCCGAAGCTCTCTATATCGATGGCTGCATCGAAGGCAAAATCACCATGCCCGACAGCCGCGTCACCATTGGCCGCAACGGCAAAGTGGATGCCAGCATCACTGCCCGCGAAGTTGTGATCATGGGCAAGGTGAACGGCAACATCGACTGCAGCGACCGGGTCGACATCCGCAGCGAAGGTTCTGTGCAGGGCGACATCTCCACCGTTCGCATCAGCGTCGAAGATGGCGCGGCCCTCAAGGGCGGAATTCAGGTGCGCAACGAAATGAAGCATAAAGAACAGCCTCAGCCGCAACCCCAGCAACAGCACCATCAGCAGAAGGCTCCTGAGGCTCCGAAAGCTCTGGCAGCCACCGCCAGCGCGTAAACTTAAGTTGTGTCGAGTAAGTCTGTGTCGCGGAAAGACGAGGGCACGCTCAGCGTGCCCTTTTTATTTTGCCAGAATAATTTGGCTGGAGAGCCAGACCACATTACCGGTAGGCTTCCGGCGGCAAGCCGGTAATCCGAATCCCGGAATGCCCTTTGTGCCGGATATTCAACCCAATCAGCAACGCCGTAATTTGTTCAACGATGCGGGCATTTTCCAGCTTGCCGCCATCGAGGGCGCGCACATTCGGAATTTTGGCGGCTAGTTCCCGCGTCAACTTCGCTGCTTCCGGATCATCACTGCAAACCAGCACATCGCAATCGATGGGATCGTCCCCGTTCAGCAGGTCCGCAGAGACGCTGTGAAACGCCGCCACCACGCTCACTCCTTTAGGGACCAGTTCCGCGGCCTGCTGCGCCGCCGAGCCTTGCCATACGCCCAGCGTGCGTGATGCCCGTCCCCCAATGCTAGCGGCAAGGGGAACCGTCGCGTCAATCAAGACGCTGCCGGGCTTGATCGCATTTTTCAGCAGTTTGAGGATTGCCGCCTGGCCTTCGAACGGGACAGTCAGCATAAGTATGTCCGCGGCAGCACATGCCGCGCCATTCTCCATGCCCGATACGCGAGATTGCGCTCCAGCTTTCTCTTGAATCTTGCGGGCAGCTTCTTGCGCTCGAACTGCGTCTCTCGACCCGATGATCACTGTTTCGCCAGCCCGTGTCCATCGCAGCGCCAGGCCCGTACCAAGCGGACCGGTGCCTCCAATGATCGCAATCGGTCGAATTGACGACGACGCGTCCGGGCTCATGCGAACTCGGCCTCAACTGTCTGTTCCGCAGTGAAGGCATCGAGCGGCGCCTTAATTTTGATCCGTGAGTACGTCGTATTGCGCTCCGCCGGAATGCGCCCCATCTCCAGAATCATTGCCTGAAAATCTTCCGGACTGGTGTACTGGCCCGCGGTGGCTCCGGCTTCACGCGAGATATTTTCTTCCATCAATGTGCCGCCGTAATCGTTGGCTCCCGCATGCAGGCAGAGTTGCGACAATGTGCGATTCAGTTTTACCCAAGAAACCTGAAGGTTGATGATCGATCCCGCAAGCAAAATCCGCGCCAGCGCGTGAACTTTCAGGTGCTCGGCCAGTGTGGGACCGGTGCGCGCGAGTCCTTGATGGAACAGTAGCGTGTTCTGATGCACAAAACCGAGAGGCACAAATTCGGTGAACCCTCCCGTCTCCGACTGAATTTCGCGCAGCAGCCGCATTTGCCGGACCCAATGCGCAGGGGTTTCAGTATGTCCATACATCAGCGTCGATGTGCTGCGAATTCCGCAGCGATGTGCGGTGCGAATGACGTCGATCCATTGTGCTGTCGTGAGTTTGTTTGCCGACAGCACGTGGCGAACTTCGTCATCCAGAATTTCGGCCGCAGTCCCCGGCAGCGTGCCGAGTCCGTTGTCACGCAGCATGGAAAGGTAATCCGCCAGCGGCATGCCCGTGAGTTCCACGCCGTACACAATCTCCATCGGCGAGAATGCATGGATGTGCATTTGCGGAATCGCGCGCTTGATCGCGCGTAGCACGTCGCGGTAGTAAAACTTCGGCAGCCCGCGGGGCAGTCCGCCTTGAATGCAAACCTCCGTCGCTCCGATCTGCCACGCTTCGACTGCCTTCTGCGCGACTTCTTCAGGGCTGAGGAAGTACGTATCCGCCTCACGCGGTCCACGGCTGAACGCGCAGAACTTGCATCCGACGAAACAGATGTTGGTGAAATTGATGTTCCGATTCACCACATATGTCACCAGATTGCCGGCCAATTCGGCGCGAAGCGTATTTGCGGCTACGAGCAAACCGAGCAGATCCTCGCCTTCACAGTTGGCCAGCGCGTACGATTCTTCCAGCGTTACCGCGGCGCCATCCTGGCTCTCTAAAACTTTTTCAAGGGCTGCGCGAATCTCCGAAGAAATGCGGGGCGAGATTTCAGACCACTCGAGCGATGCGAATGATTGCAGTTCAGAATGCGGGACTTCTCGGAGCATGCGTTCCTCCGGACGAATTAAAGATCACGTAATGGATTACAAATCTGCGAGAGACGTTGCACGCAACGTTCTGCCCGCGGAACGAAAAAATGATTTTAACGAATTTCAGCGGAAGAGGTCTTTTTCCGCCGGTCGCAACAGGTCCCGGATGCTCCCCGCCGCCCGTTCATAGCGAAATCCGCGGATGATGCAAGCGGGAGCGCGCTTGAGCTTTCCGCACACCAAACCTGCCGCGCAGGCGAGTTCGTCGGCCACAGCCTCGACGCTCGCTTTCAGCTGGTAGCCGTGTGGATCGCGCTTGCGACGATCATCGCGCAACGGTTTCATGCCAGCAATGCCAATCGCAAATTCGGTCAACCCCTCGCGCCAGGGACGTCCGAAGCTGTCGGTGATGATCACGGGAATCGCGCGTCCACTGCGCTTCTGAATTTCGCGGCGCAGATTCCGTGCCGACCGGTCCGGATCCGCAGGCAACAGCACGGCATGTTCGCCGCCGTCCACGTTCGAAACGTCGATGCCGCTGTTGGCGCACAAAAATCCATGCCGTGTTTCGGTGATCAGCACTCCGTTTCGCCGGCGAATGACGCTGTGGCTTTCGCGCAATGCCAGTTCGATGACGCGAGCATCCAAACGGTATTGCTTCGCCCAGGCAATTGATTCGGCCGAAGGTTTGATGGTCGCGAGGTCAACAATTTGGCCCTCCGCTTTCGAAACGATCTTATGTTTGACGACGAGAATATCCCCGCATTCGAGGCGAACGCGCCTGCAGCGCATTGATGCCAGCAGCATTTCCGCAAGATCGTCGCCGGGATGAATATCCGCCGCGATAGGAATCGAAATGATGCGGAGTTCGGGGGCGGCCTTCGAAGCAGAATTGTTTTTAGGGGCGTCGGACTTCGCCATGATCGTTCAGGCCAGCATGCTTTTCGGTCCCGCTGAGCCAACCAACTCCCGAGCAAGCCGTTGGGCTCGCGTTTCCCCGGGCAGGGAAATGAGATGTTGCCAGTCCGCGGGATTGTCGACATCCACTGCAATTCCCGGCAAGTTCAGCACCACGCAAGGCTTGCCGGTTGCTTCGGCCGCCGCGCGATGCGGCTTGAAGCTGTCATTGCCAAATCGCAAGGGAAACAAGTTCGCCGGGCGCCGCAACACCGCGTTCGTTCCGCGACCATCCCCAGCGGGAACGAGCACACTGCCTTCCTGCGGCGCATGCTTGAAAATTTCCTCCAACTCCCAAGGCTCAATCAGCGGGATATCGGCCGGAATCACCATGGTGAACTTTGCCCCACGCTTCGTGCACACCCGAGTCGCCATCTCGATCGCGCCGGTTTCTCCAGGATTTTCGGGATCAGGAATCACTTCGAAGCCAAATTTCACCGCAAGCTCAACTGCGAACGGATCACCCGTAACGATGCCGACCTGCGGCCGGTCTTGCCAATCATAGAGAGAACTCAGCACGTCCTCTAGCATCGCCTGCGCCAGCTGTGTGCGTGAGGGCTGATCGAGAATTTCCGAGAGCCGCTGTTTCGCGGAAGAAAGATTTTTAACCGGAATGAGGATCACGGCTGGGTTTCCATGCGGCGCGGCCATCCGCCGACGGCGGCTTCGCCGCGAAGCAGGTCGGCGCAGGAGACGGCCAGCACCTCGCGCGCCAGGGTCGCTTTATCTTCCGCGCTGCGCATGATGCTCTGCGTGCACTGTACCCGCAACCCAGATTTGCGCACGCCTTCCGCAGCCCGGGCATCGCGGCTGTCGCAGATTAGGACATCGAGAAATTCTTCATACGCTTTCGCCACGCCCTCAATCGAACATGGCAGCCCTTGTGCCTGCATCAGGATTCCCGCCGGGCCCGCCACTGGCGCGTTGCCAACAATCGGACTCACGGCCGCGATCTTTCCCCGCGCACGCTCCAAAGCTTCGCGAATCCCAGGAACCGCCAGGATCGGCCCGATGCTTGTCACCGGATTGCTTGGCGCGATGAGCACCGCATCCGCCGTGGTGATAGCGTCAATCACTCCCGGTGCCGGTTCTGCGTCCGATGCTCCCGCGAACCGTACCGACTTCACTGGATCCTGGTACCAGCGCTGCACGAAATATTCTTCGAAACTTAACTCGCCGACAGGAGTATCCACACGTGTCTCGACCCGCGAATTACTCATGGGAAGAATCCGCGCTTTGACTCCGAGCTTTTCAGAGATGACTGACGTTGCCTCGGAAAGCGTCTTTCCTTCAGCCAGCAGCCGCGAGCGCAGCAGATGCATCGCCAGATCGCGATCGCCAGTATGGAACCATGTTGGCTCGCCCAGTTGTCCCATAGCTTGCAGGCAAAGGAATGTGTCGCCCTTTACGCCCCATCCGCGCTCCCGGCTGAGCATCCCGGAAAGAACATAAGTGATCGAGTCAATATCCGGTGAAACATACAATCCCCACCACAGCAGATCGTCGCCGGTATTCACGACGAGGGTGATTTCTTCGGCGGGCATAACCTGCCGCAATCCGTCGACAAACTTCGCGCCTCCCGTGCCGCCGCTAAGAACGCAAATCATGCCGCCCTCCGAGCCAGCCCATCTTCGCACATCGACTCTCGCACTCTGGTCGCGAGCAGCCCCGGCCTCTTCCTGAGCCCCTCAACAAATTCCGGATAGACCGGCAGCCGCTGCCGCAATTCGCACCCTTTCGCCTCGGTCCGCAAACGCAATTGTTCCAGATGCGGCCAAGGCTTCTCCGGATTAATATAGTCCGGCGTCAGCGGCGAAACTCCTCCCCAATCGTTAATCCCCGCATCCATCAAGTCTTCATAGTATGGCGCGGAAAGATTCGGCGGCGCCTGAATATTCACGTTGGGGAGTAACAATCGAGCTACCGCGGTCGTGCGCAGCATCTCACCCCGGCTGGGCTCTGGCCAATGCGCCATCGGAATATTCGGCTTCACGCGAAAACTCTGCACGATGACCTCTTGAACGTGCCCATATCGCTCGTGCAGTTCGCGGATTGCCAACAGAGTATCTACCCGATCTTCCGCCGACTCACCAATTCCAATCAGAAGCCCGGTGGTAAAAGGCACTCCCTGCTTTCCCGCATCCTCGATCGTCTTGAGGCGCTTTGCCGGTAGCTTGTCCGGAGCGTTATCGTGCGCCGCCCCGGGCGCAAGCAGCGCGGCATTTGTGGTTTCAAGCATCAGCCCCATGCTGGGCGAGACTGCCGCCAGCCGCCCAACCCACTCCGCGCTCAACAATCCCGGATTCGGATGCGGCAACAAGCTCGTCTCCCGCAGCACCAGTTCGCACATCCCCTCGAGATAATGCAACGTTGACTTGTAGCCCAGATGCCGCAGCGTATCCCGCATCTCGGGAAAAAGCAGCTCCGGCTTGTCTCCCAGGCTGAACAGCGCTTCCGTGCAACCGAGCTTTTCCCCCGCCCTCGCGACTTCCAGCACTTCCTCCGGCGTCATGGTGTGCGCGCCAGCTTCGCCCGGATCGCGCCGGAAGGTGCAATATCCGCAATAATCGCGGCACAAATTGGTCAGCGGAATGAAAACTTTTCGCGAATACGTGATGACCCGTGGCTTGAATCGCTCTTTCGCCGCCCGCGCCACCGCCAACAGCGACGCCATATCTTCGTCCGGGCAGCGAATCAGTCGCACGGCACTTTCCCGCGAGATGGCCTCGCCCGGGCGCACACACTTCATCGCCGCGGCAACCTTCTCCGAAGCCTTCGAGATCACGGTCACGCTACGTCGAATGATACAACGGCCGAACATGCTAATGTAGGCGGTTGCCGTGCAGAGGACCGTTCTTCCGGATCCTCCCCGACCCGATTCTCTACCGCGGCCGATATACATGACCCTGTCCCCTGCCGAATTTCGCCGTGCCATGGGATGCTTCGCCACCGGCGTCACCATCCTCACCGTCGACCTCGGAGGCCCAGGCGACGAAGAAGTCCACGGCATGACCGCCAACGCCTTTGCCTCCGTCTCACTCGATCCTTTGCTGGTGCTGGTTTGCGTCGATCACTCCACGCGCACCCACGCTCATCTTCACACCAAGAAACGATTCGGCATCAACGTACTTTGTGAGGATCAGCGGGCAATCTCGGAGTATTACGCCCGCCCCGAGCGCACCCACGAGCGTGCCGAAGCCGAAGCCGGAGCCCGTTTCGAGCGCACCGCCCACGGCACTCCCATGCTGCACGGAGCGCTCGCTTATCTCGAATGCCGCCTGCATTCCGCACAGCTGGCCGGCGACCATTCCATCTTTATCGCGGAAGTTGAGGACGTAGTCGTGCGCGATGGAGAGCCATTGCTGTATTTTCGTGGAAAGTACCGCAGGGTGGGAGAAGAAGTTCCTTAAAAGTTTCTTGAGACTCGGGTTTGGGAAGGGTGGTTCCATGCCACTTTTCCTGCTGTCAAACATCCAATGAATACCAACGAAATCATGAGAACGGAGTAGATCATGGCCGAAAAAACTGCTGACAAAGTCGTAAAGACGGAAGCCGATTGGAAGACGCAGCTCACCCCCGAGCAATATCACGTCACCCGCGAAGCCGGAACCGAGCGCGCCTTCACCGGAAAATATTGGAACAATCACGAGACCGGCATGTACCACTGCGTCTGCTGCAATGCCCCGCTGTTCAGTTCGCAGACCAAGTTCGATTCCGGCACGGGCTGGCCGAGCTTTTACGAACCAGTCGAGAATGGCGGAGTCATCGAGCACCGCGACTCGAGCTATGGCATGGTGCGCACCGAGGTCCGTTGCGCCAAATGCGACGCCCATCTCGGCCACGTCTTCGAAGATGGGCCTGCTCCCACGGGACTTCGCTACTGCATGAACTCCGCCTCGCTGGACTTCAAACAGAACGAAAAGAAGTAACCCCGTTCCGGCTGCCCAGATGTTGTACTCTGTGGGCAGCCAGCCTGTATCCGGGAGGGGTAGTCACGCATCCTGGAAGAAGGCGAATCTTCTCGGCAGCTCGTCCAATCGACTCGAGCTACCGTCCAAACGCCCAACTCTCACAAATCCTACGAGGAGACTCCCCATGTCGTATATCGAAGTCGGAAAAGAAAACTCCGCTCCCGTCCACCTCTACTATGAAGATCATGGCTCCGGTCAGCCCATCGTTTTGATCCACGGCTACCCATTGAACAGCGCATCCTGGGAAAAGCAGATTCCCGTACTGCTCGGATCCGGCCATCGCGTCATCGCTTATGATCGCCGCGGATTCGGCAAGTCCAGCCAGCCCACCACCGGCTACAACTACGACACATTTGCTGCCGATCTGCACCACGTCATCACCCATCTGCACCTTAAGGACGTCATTCTCGTCGGCTTCTCGATGGGCGGCGGCGAAGTCGCCCGGTATATCGGCAAGTACGGATCGAAGAATGTCAGCAAGGCTGTCATCATGGGCGGTGTTCCGCCCTACCTCCTCAAAACTGCCGACAACCCGGAAGGAGTCGACGCGTCAGTTTTTGAAGGAATTCAGAAGACAGTGGCTGCCGATCGCTATGCGTTCTTCACCGAGTTCTTCAAGAACTTCTACAACGCCGACGTCTATCTCGGGAAACGTGTGAGCGAGCAGGCCATCCAGGCGAGTTCGACTGTCGCTGCTCTCTCGTCCGCCTTTGCCAGCTACGCCTGCGTGCCCACCTGGCATGAAGACTTCCGCAAGGATGTCGCCAAGATCGACGTCCCGACCCTGGTGATTCATGGCGATTCCGACCGCATTGTGCCCTTTGCTTCCGCCGGGCAGCGCACCGCCAAGCTGATCAAAGGCGCGGAATTGGTCGTCATCAAAGACGGCCCGCACAATGTCGCCTGGACCCACGCACAAGAAGTGAACCAGGCGCTGCTTGCCTTCCTCAAAACAGAAAAGAAGCAAGCCGTAGCCTAGGTCGCGCTTGTCCACGGCTAAGGATTCACGAATAATTGGGATGCCCCACTTCTCTGCGCCTTTGCGAGACGTGGGGCATCCCAAGCAACCGCCCTTGCCATTCCACCTAACCTCCGGCATAATAAGAGTTTGTCTTGACCTCGCCGGACTCTTCCGGAACAAGGATATACGTCTCGTGTTAATGATTCGTCTCGCGCGTGTAGGTGCGCGCAAACAACCGCATTACCGCATTGTTGTCATTGAGAAGGCGCGCGCGCGCAACGG
This sequence comes from Verrucomicrobiia bacterium, assembly GCA_035523795.1. GTDB lineage: Bacteria > Acidobacteriota > Terriglobia > Terriglobales > Acidobacteriaceae > Sulfotelmatobacter. The sequence continues at coordinate 11,259 of DATKQB010000119.1, forward strand.
CCGTCCGGTGGAAGTGGTCGGGACCTACAATCCCCGCACCAATCCCGCGACCGTCGATATGAAGCGCGAGCGTGTGGAGTATTGGGTTTCCAAGGGCGCGCAGATGTCGGAGCGCGTGAACAAGCTGTTCTCCAAGGCTCCGGCTGCGCCTGTCCCGGCCCCGGCCGCATAGAAAATCGCTTACTACTGCCTGGAAGACATCGATGACTCAGCAAGGTGATGTTTGCGCATTGGTCGAGCTCGTGGCTAAGTCGCTCGTCGACAAGCCGGAGGACGTCTTCGTCGAATTGTTCGACGATGGCGTCATCGAGCTTGAGGTGGCGGAAGAGGACGTTGGCAAGGTGATTGGCCGTCAAGGACGCACGGCTCGCGCCCTGCGTTCGCTTTTGAGCGCGGCTGGCCATCGCGCCCACAAACGCTACCAACTCGAGATCATCGAGTAGGGCGTCCGCGCGGTTGTATCAGGGTGCGGCTTTAGCCGCACCGGTCCAACGCACAAAACAGACGGGGGCTTTAGCACCTGAGATCGTAATTCTCGCGACGTGGCACATAATGAGCCGCGAAGCGGCGCAAGAATTCAGCCCACGGCGTAGGCCGTGGGTACTAGCGTGAAACAGGAACAAGTCCCGGAAGGGGCGAAAGAAAAAACAGCCGGCTTCATCACTCTGGCGCGCGTTGTAAAAACGCAAGGGCGCCATGGCGAGGTGGCTGCTGAAGTCCACAGCGACATTCCGGATCGCTTTGCAACAGGGATGAAGTTATCCGCGCTGGGGAAAGACAATTCCCGGCGGGAACTGCGGATCGAGGAGCTTTGGCCCCATAAAGAGTTTCTGGTTTTCAAGTTCGAGGGCATCGCGTCGATTTCCGATGCTGAACTGTTGATCGGCGCCGAATTGCAGATTCCAAGCGCCGAACGCGCAGAACTCGAACGCGGCTGGAACTACGTGAGCGATCTGATCGGCTGCACGCTCTTCGATCATGGCCGCGAGGTTGGCGCCGTTGAAGATGTCCAGTTCGGGGCAGGTGAAGCTCCGTTGTTGGTTGTAAAGGGCAAAGACGGAGGCGCGTTCGATGTCCCCTTCGCAGAGGAATTTTTGGAAGGTGCCGATATCGTGCAAAAGCAAGTGCGCATGAATCTTCCCGAGGGCATGTTGGAGGTCAACGCTCCGCTGACGGCAGAGGAGAAGAAGCGACAGGCGGGCGGAAGGAAGAAGCGCTAGCGCTGGCGGGGAAAATAAAGTGGGCTTAGCCCCGGCGTGTTGTATGGGGCACGGCCCCTGGGCCAGTCGAAGGTTGCCAGCGTTTGGGAAGGGCACGACTTTTAGTCGTGCCGATCAACGCGCCACGCGAAAAAGGGGCTTTGACCCCTGAGGTAAGCGCTCTGCCTCCGTGGGGAAAGCGGTTTTGATTTTCTCTGTGTCCTCTGTGGTGAAGAGTTTTTTGAGTTCCGCCAATGAAGGCCGACATTGTCACGATCTTTCCGGACTTCTTTCGCGGACCTTTGAACCACGGCATCACTCGCCGGGCCTGCGAAATGGGCCTGGCGAACATCGAAGTCCACGATTTGCGGCAGTTTACGCACGATCGTCACCGTACCGTGGATGACCGCCCATTTGGCGGTGGCGAAGGCATGGTCCTGAAGCCGGAACCGATCTTTGAATGTTTAGAATCGCTCGGCATCGCTTCTCGCGAACAGCGAATGTCCGGCAAAGCCAGCGAATCCGTCATTTTGCTTTCCGCGCAAGGCCAGCGCTTTACGCAGAAAGTTGCGGCGGAGTTGGCCACGCTCGACCGTCTTGTGCTCATCTGTGGACGCTATGAAGGGGTCGATGAACGCGTGGGCGAATTTCTCGCGGACCGCGAGTTGTCGATCGGCGATTACGTGCTGAGCGGCGGGGAACTCGCAGCGGCTGTTGTCGTCGAAGCGGTGACGCGACTGTTGCCAGGCGCAGTTGGCAACGAGGCATCAACGCGGCAGGAATCGTTCACCTCGCACGCGGTCGAAGAAGAGCTTGTAGAAAATGCAGGTCCGGATTCAACCTGCGGTTCCGGCGGCCTGCTCGACTATCCGCACTACACGCGGCCAGCCGAGTTTCGCGGCATGCAGGTGCCGGAGATTCTGATCAATGGCAATCATCAGGATATTCGCCGTTGGCGGCGAGAGCAGGCTCTGAAGAAAACGCTGCGCAACCGTCCGGATCTGCTGGAGGGCGCGAGTTTAAGCGAGGAGGAGTTAGGGATTCTGGCGCGCGCCAACAAAGATCAGGATTGAAAGGCCCGGCTCCAGGCGCGAAGCGGCGAAGGGTTCGTATCTGATTTTGTCTGCGCCGATTTGAAAGGGCGCGGCTTTCAGCCGCGCCACAGAAGATGACGTTCTAAGCGGCTTTGGCCGCTGAGGGAATTTGCAAGAGAAGGAAACCACCATGTCGAACTTAATCATTGAGAAACTTTTGGCAAAAACTAAACGCACCGACATCCCCGACTTCCGTCCGGGTGACACGGTTCGCGTTCACGTGAAAATCAAGGAAGGCGACAAAGAACGGCTGCAGGCGTTTGAAGGCGTCGTGATCAAGCGCGACAACGGACCGCAAGCCAGCTTTACGGTTAGAAAGATCAGCTTTGGCCAGGGGGTCGAGCGCATCTTTCCCATCCAATCTAAAGTGATCGACAAGGTAGACTTGGTGCGCTCCTCTAAGGTTCGCCGCGCCCGCCTGTTCTATCTTCGCGGCTTGAAGGGCAAAGCCGCGCGCCTGCGCGACGTCGAAAAGTCATAACGTCTTGCCATGACCTGATGCAAATCAGGTCATCGCTTTCGTACGCAACGCGCGCAGAGCGAAGCAGATCCTGCCGCTCTTCTTCTTTCTGCCACACTTGCATTCACCGCGCGCTGTCGGTGATGATGAAGACGACTCGCCAATGAAGTCGTCCCGCGCCAAGTCCTCCCTAACGCGAACACTCTCAGCATCTGCCTTGAAGTTGCGCCTGCTCAAAAGACTGCGCTGCACGCTGCGCTATGAAAAAAAAGCTTGGTCTGGCGGGGCGGTTCACGTTGCCGGAGTCGACGAGGTCGGACGGGGATCATTGTTCGGTCCGGTTGTAGCGGCCGCGGTGATCCTTGATCCCGGCTATCGGGTGCGCGGACTGCGCGATTCCAAACTGCTCGTGGCTGAACGCCGCGAAATTCTGGCTGAACGCATTCGCGAGCATTGCCTCGCCTGGGCTATCGCCGCGGTCGACGCGGCGCAAATCGATCAGATCAACATCTACCAGGCATCACGCGTAGCCATGCGCGATGCCGTCACGCGGCTTGCTCCTACAGCAGATTATTTGCTCATTGATGCGTTACGCCTTGATTGCGAGGTGCCACAACAGGCCATCATTCATGGCGACGCGCTGTCTGCCTCGATCGCCGCGGCATCGATTCTTGCCAAGGTAGAACGCGACCGCATGATGTGCGAATGGGATGCCATTTTCCCTTTGTATGGTTTGGCGTCACATAAGGGATACAGCACGCCGAAGCATATCGCTGCGCTGCGCGAGCATGGCCCCAGCCCGCTGCACCGGCAGTCGTTTGCGCCCGTCTGGCAGAATCCAGTGCCGCAGCAAGCCTTTGCTTTCATGGACTTAGAAGAAGTTATTCCGGAAGACCTGGCGGGCTGAAGGCAAAATGGAAAAGTGTTCCTTCAGGAACATGAATTACAATCCTGTATGTACGCGGGTGTACACATCGCATTGGAAGGAGCGGATGATTTATGAAGAGCAGGAAACCGCACGGATCGGCGCGATCCATGACAGGCAAGAGCGGATCGGCGCGCAGCACGACTTCTAAACGTCGCGGAGCGCCACCGAAGCGAGAGCGCAAGTCAAGCTCGCTTCAGGGCATGCGCATTTCAGATTTCTACCGGCCGCTGAAAAGGCCGATTACTCTGCGGATCGACGCTGATGTGCTGGCGTGGTTCAAGAAAGACGGCCGGCGCTATCAAACGCGAATCAATCAGGCGCTGCGTACGGTGATGGAAAAAGAATTGAAGGAAGCGAAACGACGGTTTGTGCGGTCGTCCAATGGGTAGGGAATTCGGGAGGTAGAGGATTGCAAGCTGTGTATATTCTTTCGGCGGTGCGTACGCCGATTGGGAAATTCGGCGGGGCGCTGGCATCGCAGACCGCGGCGGATATGGGAGTCGTCGCGGCCAAGGCGGCAATGGAACGGGCCGAAATTCAGCCGACGCAAGTGGAGGAAACGATTTTCGGCAATGCGCGCCAGGCGGGTGGCGGGCCGAATCCAGCGCGACAGATTTCGGTGCGCAGCGGTATTCCGGAGGAAGTTCCAGCTTTTACCGTGAACAAAGCCTGCGCGTCGGGGATGAAATCAATTGCGCTGGCGTATCAGGCAATTCTGCTGGGCGAGTCGAGTTGCATTCTGGCTGGCGGTACAGAATCGATGTCGCGAGTGCCTTATCTGCTGGATCAAGGGCGATGGGGCTACCGGATGGGGAACCAGGAACTTGTCGATGGGATGTATCGCGATGGATTCTTTTGTCCGCTGGCGAAAATGGTGATGGGCGACACGGCGGAAGTTCTGGCTGAGGAATACAAGATTTCGCGCGAAGAGCAGGATGAATATGCGCTGATGTCACAGACGCGCACCGCCCGGGCGATTGCAGCCGGACGATTTGAAGCCGAGATCGTACCCGTGACCATCGAAGGGAAGAAGGGATCGACGACGTTCAGCCGCGATGAACATCCTTTCCCGGACGCCAGCATGGAGAAGCTGGCCAAACTGGCGCCGGTGTTTTCGGAAAGCGGAACAATCACGGCGGGGAATTCTTCCGGAATCACCGATGGAGCAGCTGCGCTGGTTGTCGCCAGCGAGCACTTCGTAAAGAGAAATAATCTGAAGCCACTGGCGCGGATAGTGGCCGTAACGTCGGCGGGAGTCGATCCGCGGACGATGGGAATTGGGCCGGTTCCGGCGGTCAAGAAGCTCGAAGACAAGCACAATCTGCGGCTGCATGATTTTGGGCTGATCGAATTGAATGAAGCGTTCGCCGCTCAGGTGCTGGCTTGCGACCGCGTGCTGAACTTCAACCGCGATCGGCTGAATGTGAACGGTGGGGCAATTGCGCTGGGACATCCCATCGGATGCACTGGAGCACGGATCACGGTAACCCTCCTACACGAGATGCTGAAACGGAATTCCAAGCGAGGCGTGGCAACGCTGTGCGTCAGCGGAGGCATGGGGATGGCTCTGGCGCTGGAAAGTGCGGCGTAGGCACGGTATTGCGGCTGAGGGCCGCGAGCCGTAATTCGAGACCGAAGTAAGAAGCACGGCACCTGGCGGAAGAATGGGGCACGCGGCTGCGAGATTTTTAACGCCCGGATTGCTCTTCTGATATGCTTCTGCCGTTTTCTGCAAGAAACTCGATTCAGGAGTCCGCCATGCTTCGACTCGTCGCAAAAACGTCGTGCTTGCTTGGTTGTTTCCTAGCCGCCAGCTACCTGCTGGCGCAGGCAGAATTCTCCGCCGATATCGTGAATCTCGAGAGAGCAAACAATAACGAGGCCAAAATCTACTTCGGCAAAGACAAGTTCCGGGTCGAGCCGACTAAAAACGATACTCGCGGCGGAGGCGCGGCCATCGTCAACATGACCACGCAAACTACGACCGTGCTTTTGGATCAGCAGCACATGTATATGGAGGTGCCCGCCAGTGGACAGATGGCTAACCGGCGCACCGCCTATGAGTTTTTCCGTTCCGGAGACGTGGAAGATGCTTGCGCCGACTGGCTCGCCCAGTCGTACAACAAGGGTGGAAGTTGTCACAAGATAGGACATGAAACCGTGAATGGACGGAATACGGTGAAGTACGAAGGTACTAATGCAAAAGGAGAGACTGGGACCGTCTGGCTCGATGCGAAGCTGCGCTTTCCGGTAAAGTGGCAAGGGAAGAATGGCGGCGGAGAATTGCGCAACATTCAGGAGGGATCGCAGCCAGCCAGCTTGTTTGAGGTCCCGGCCGATTACAAAAAGTTTGACATGGGCGGAATGATGATGCAGCGTCCGCAATGAGATTTCTTACCGAGGATGCCGATTGGGTTTGATAAGGGGAGTGAGTTTTGTGGTATTGCTGGCCTGCGCGTCCGCGTTCGCGCAGGCTGATTTTTCCGCCGAAATCGCTAATACGCTGACCAGCAGCAATACTTTCCAGACGAAAATTTATTCCACTAGGGGCAAGCTGCGCTTTGAGGGCGAAGATAAGAGTGGACGTCCGAACAGCATCATGCTTGTCGATCTTGTGAGCCGGACTTCGGTGGTGCTGGTTCCGCAGCAAAAGCAATATGTGCAAAGCAAAATGCCGCAGATCCCCGGGCAAGGCGTTGCGTTTTTCCAGGCGAAAGATGTCGAGAGCGCTTGCAGGGAATATCTGAAGTTGCCGCAGGTGGAAAAAGGGAAATGCAAAAAGATCGGCCATGAGACTGTAAACGGGCGGGACACGGTGAAGTATGAAGTGAGTCCTCAGGAGGGTGCGGCGGGGCCAATGTGGATCGACGTGAAACTCCACTTTCCGGTGAAATGGCAGAATGCTGCGAGCGCGGGTGAGTTGAAGAATATCCGAGAAGAAGCGCAGCCGGGGAGATTATTTGAGATTCCTGCGGGATATACGAAGCGGGTGTTTACGAATCCGGAAAACAAGAAGTAAAAGAATCTTTCTGTGCGTTCGCGATCAACGGCTCGCCTCAGGGGCTGAAGCCCCCAATTTCTGATCGTGGTGCTTTGCGGTGCGGCTGAAGCCGCGCCCTTTCAAAGCTTGCAGTAGGTGCAGTATTACGTCTTCGCTTTGAAGCCTTTGCGGCGCTGGTCGCTGTAACGCTGGAGGGCGTCGAGGATGATGGGCAAAGCCTCGGCGGCGGGACGGATTTCATCGACTTCGACGGCCTTGCCTTCGAGCAATTTGTAATCCTGAAAAAAGCGGCGCAGCATGAGCAGGCGATGCGAGGGCATTTCCGCGGCTTCGTGATAGGAGTTGAATTCCGGATCCTGCGTGGCCACTGCGATGATCTTGTGGTCGGGCTTGCCCTGATCGATCATGGTCATCAGACCGACCGTGCGCGCGTGAATAATGGTGAGCGGAACGACGGCTTCCTGGCAGAAAACGAGAACGTCGAGCGGGTCGTCGTCTTCGGCGAAAGTTTGCGGAATGAAGCCGTAATTGGCGGGATAGTAGACGGCGGAGTAGAGAACGCGGTCGAGGCGGATAAGGCCGCTGGTTTTGTCGAGTTCGTACTTCACGCTGGAGCCGGAGGGGATCTCGATCACGCAATCGAATTCGTGCGGCAGTTTGTCGCCGGGAGTTACATCGTGCCAGGGATGGATCATG
>DATKQB010000120.1:0-3569 GCA_035523795.1 Verrucomicrobiia bacterium
TAGATCGTTCCAGCGAATGTGCAGCATCTCTACGAACATCCGCGAGCCATCGATGAGCGGGTGGATGCGGGTTCCGCCGCTGTGCCCCCAGAGCACCGGAACTTCTTCGACTCTGAATCCGAATTTTCGCGCAAGAAATAGGATTTCCGGATCGAATCCCCAGCGTTCGATTTTCTGCAGCGGGAAAATGGTTTGCGCCGCGCGTTGTTTGAACGCCTTGAACCCGCATTGCGTGTCTTTGAATTTCAGGCCGAGGGTCGAGCGCAGCAAGAGATTGAAAACTCGCCCCATGATCTGGCGATGCAGGGGCTGGCGTTGTGTCTGCGTTTCCGCGCGCAGCCAGCGCGATCCGATGGCAATATCGGCGCCAGATTCCAGCGCATCCATCAGCTTGGCCGCTTCTTCGATGGGCGAGGAAAGATCGGCGTCGCTGAAGATCACGATCCTTCCACGAGAATGAAGCATGCCATTGCGAACGCTATAACCTTTGCCCCGATTCCCCGAATTGTTCACGATCCGCACGATCGCATCTTTCTCCGCGAATTGGCCCGCGATTTCGGCCGTGTTGTCCCGTGACCCGTCGTTCACGATGATCACTTCTGCATTCCATCCCTGGGAGTGCACGTAAGCCAGCACTTTTTCCAGTGTCCCGCCCAGGCGCGCACTCTCGTTGTACGCGGGAATGACGATGCTGTATGTCGGGTCCAAGAAAGAATCTTTCTCCGCTCTCAATTCCTGATAAAAAGCCTCAGCCACAGCAGCTCCGAAGCTTAGGATGCAGAAAAGTGAGGCTGCGTCATTGTACGTTTGTGCAGAGAGTTTTGCGAGAAAATCGGGGTGCGAATCAATTGAATACCGGATGGTTTCTCGATAATCCGTTCACGCAACCTGGCGCTGCTGTTCGAGCATGGCGAAATATTCGGCCACCAGTTCGGCGTCCCAAAGTCCGCGGCGGGCTTCTTCCCGCATGGTCTGCGCCGCCTCATCATGGGTCAGCGCGGGCTTATAAGAACGAGCGGTTCGCAGCGCGTCGTACACATCCACTACCTGCAGTATGCGCGGAAGAACCGGAATGTTCGCCGCCACCAAGCCGTCCGGGTAGCCAGAACCGTCGGAGTGTTCGTGATGATAGCGAATAATCGGCAGCACGAGTCGCAAGGAACGCAGGGGCCGGCAGATAGTCTCGCCCGTAATGGGATGTTGTTTGATTACGTTCCATTCTTCAGGGGTGAGGGGATCATCAGGCCCCTTCTTGAGGATATCGTCCGGCACGGCGATCTTGCCCAAGTCATGCAGGTAGCCGCCGCGCCGAAGCGCGATGATGGAGTCTTCATCCATGCCAAGATGGCGGCCGAGGTCGGCCGCACGTAGTGCCAGCCTCTCGCAATGACCTTCGGTATACGGATCGCGGCCCTCTACGATCAACCCCAGAGTACATAGAACCGAATCGGCGGTCTCCAGTTCATCGGTAAATTCCTTGAGGCGCAGCAGCGATTTCACGCGGGCGATCAGTTCTTCGGCTAAGACGGGCTTGTTCAGGAAGTCGTCGGCTCCAGCCTCAATTCCCCGCAACTTGTCGTTGCTGTCGCTCAGCCCCGTGATCAGCACGAACGGAATCAGACGCGTAACCGGATCTTCTTTCAGTGTGCGGCAGAGGTCGTATCCCGATTTGCCCGGCATCATCACATCAGAGAGGATCAGGTCGGGCGCACGTTGGCGCACTTCCGCCTCCGCCTGCTCCGCATTGGAAGCCGTAATCACGTCGTAACCGCGGATAGCCAGTAATTGGCTCATCAGCCCCGCAACACTAGGCTGGTCGTCGACCACCAGAATTCTCGGAGCACGACGTCGTGGAAGAAGGTCACCCATTCTAGATTAAGAAGCTGTGTTGGCGCGGAAAGTTGTCCTCTGCAACCGAACCGACCGAAGAACGACAATCCGTAAGCCTAATGAACATCAATTCTAGATCAAAACTCCAACATTATTGTGCTCGGCCCCACCGTGTGGAAGAAAATTTTGTGAAACAGATTGCACCTTCGTGCGATCAGAAATTCCCAATTCGAAACTCGCAGCGGTCCGAAGTGATCGCAACGCTTGCATCCGGCCGATTCTCTTCCTAATCTCATGCCATGCGATGGCAGATGCCCGTGTTGGTGGGGATCATATGGATGGGAGTATTCATTCGAGATTCGCCGGCTGAGAGCAAGACCCACGTGATTGCCTTCGGAAAACCGATGACAGTGCAGTGGATCCCCGGATCGGAGGCCGAGAATGCGAAGCCGCTGCCGATAAGAATTCGGGCGCTCATTGTTGATGGCCGCGTGAAGGAGTACATATTGGGGCCGGCTCACGAAGTCACAGATCGTTTGTTCGTCGTGCGTCGGGCCTTTCGCGTGAATGACAGTTTGCCGGAAGATTCGGCTCTGCGCTGGCAATGGCAGCGCGCTGGATGGCTCATGGTCGATCGCCTGACTGGCCGGGTCTCAGCCATCGCTCTTCCGGAGTTCGATTCGTTCTATTCCGTGGCGACTTGGTATCGGGATTATGTTGCCTACTGCGGCATCGCCGATGACGGAAAGAAGACTGACGCCGTGGTCGCGCAGATCGGGCGCCGCAAGCCGGTTCTGAAAAAGCTCCTGTCCAACGATGGTGTGAAGGACGCCGCCGCACCGGATTCTGCCTGCGCGGCCCCGGTGTGGCAGCGAAACCCCACGCGGGTCAGCTTTGAGGCCGCAGAGGCCCAGAAGCAGACTTTCGCCATTCGCGGGCAAGTCGTCGACCTGGTGAATGATGCGGAGGACGAGGAGGAAACAAAATAAAAGGCCCGAGCGTTCACTTCGTCTGTGGGCGCCAAATTTAGGCGTGCCAGGCGCCAGTCTGGCTCAGGTTTTCGTCAAGTCCATCCCGCGACGCTCTCTGCCAGACCGCGTCACAATCGCAACCAGTGATGCAATCAGGAGCACCGTCCACGCCAGCACAGGTGGATATCGTCCGCCGAAGCGCGTTTCGACCAGCCTGGCTTGAATTACCGCGTTTCGCGATGACAACAGGTTTCCCAGCTGATAAGCGAATCCCGGCAGTGTTCCTCGGACCGCCGGGGGCGACAATTCGTTCAGATGCGCGGGAATCACGCCCCACGCGCCCTGTACCATGAATTGCATCAGGAATCCGCCGAACGCAAGCATCGGCAGCGTGCGCGAATATGCCCATAGAGGGATCACGGGAATCGCCAGCAGCGCAGCAATGACGATCGCTCGTCGCCGCCCGATCCGCTCCGACCATGACCCGAACAGGATTCCTCCCAGCAGCGCTCCCAGGTTGTAGACGATCACGATCGTTGCCGTCGAGTGCGCGCCGAATTTCATATTTCGTTCAAGAAAAGTCGGATACAGATCCTGCGTTCCGTGGCTGAAGGAATTAAAGGCAAACATCAACAGGATGAGAAATGCGAATAGGCCAACGTGCGAGGCGATGTCATGGCCCAAATGGGTCCCCTGGTTGCGCTCGATGATGCCCTGGCGCCAGGCCGGCGACTCCTCGACTTTCATCAGCAGAAGAATGACGAACAG
>DATKQB010000121.1:0-122294 GCA_035523795.1 Verrucomicrobiia bacterium
CCCCGGCTCCGGCTTCCATTTCAATTGCTTCGCCGTCAGTCCCTGAATGGCTTTCTTTATCCGGATCGCAGTCGAGTGCTGCACGTGCATCGCATCTTTGCCTTCCACATGACCTAAGATTCGCTGAATATATTGCTCCACGGTTTCTGGCATTGCCGCCTCCCCTATTTTGATTTTCCGCTGACCCAGCTCTTATTTTCCCCAAACCCAGCCGCCGCGCGACAACCGGCAAAGCTCTTCGACAGACTCGAGAATGACGCGCTCCGGAACATCGTTCACAATCTCAACTTTTCCAATCTCTCGCGGAAGAATGAAGTGCACCACTCCATTCTGCGTTTTTTTGTCATTCTGCAGGCGAGCTAGGATCTTGCGCGGCGAAACCTTCACCTCCGGCAAACGGCCGAGACTGAGCACGGCATCGGCGATACGGCCTGCTGTCACACTGTCGGTGTGGCCAACGCGGAGCGCGATATTGTTAGCGGCGATCATTCCCCAAGCCACGGCTTCGCCGTGCAGCAGCTTCTTATAGCCGGTCTCCGCTTCCAGTGCGTGCCCGATGGTATGCCCGAGATTTAACACTCGGCGCAGTCCACCCTCATGCTCGTCGGCGGAAACGACTTCCGCTTTTAGCTTCACCGATTGGGCGATCACCCACTCCAATTCTGCCGGATCACGCTTCAGAATACGCGCGCGATTTTGCTCGAAACGCAGAAACAGCTCGACGCTGCCGATAATTCCGCACTTTACCGCTTCATACAATCCCGAGCGGAACTCGCGTTCGGGAAGCGTCTTGAGCACGTTCGGATCGACGAGCACAACACGAGGATGATAAAACGTGCCGACCAGGTTCTTCCCGGCAAGCAGATTCACCCCCGTCTTTCCTCCAATCGACGCATCGACCTGCGCCAGAACCGTGGTTGGAATCTGCACGAACTCCACCCCGCGCATATAAATCGATGCAAGAAAACCAGCCACATCGCCGGCGACGCCTCCTCCCAATGCGACAAGAGCGGCTCTGCGGTCCGCGCCAAGACGCACCAGTTTTTCCGCGAGCGTTTCGACCGTAGCCATGCGCTTTGCTGGTTCTCCGTCCGGCATAGCGATGACCTGCGCGGTAAATCCGGCCGACTTTAAAGAAGCCATCAGCCTACCTGCCCAGCGCTTGCGCACGGGAGGCACAGTGACGACGAAAATGCGCCCGGCCTGCGGGAGCAGGTCGGCGAGGATGGATCCGGAGCGCGCCAGCAGGCCATTTTCAATGATGGCCTGGTAAGGTCGCGGCTGGACATGGATGGTGACTTGCGCCATGCGGTTTCCATCATAGCGTACAGCCTGAGTATGCTCGTCTGATGCGCCCTAGATCCCGTTGTTCTTGGCGGGAAACAATATGGAAGCCACAACTGCAGTCGACAGCACGGCTCCGACAACCGCTAGCGTCACCTCCGTGGAAACTGGATGCCAGTTGGCAATCAGCATCTTCAGTCCAACGAGAACGAGCACGACAGCCAGGCCGTAATGCAGAAATCGGAAGATCTTGATCAATCCCGAGACGGCGAAGTACATCGACCGCAAGCCAAGAATGGCCATCACGTTCGACGAGTACACGATGAAGGCATTCAGGGTGATGGCGAGCACCGCCGGAATAGAGTCGACGGAGAACAGAAGATCACTGGTTTCGATCACCAGAAGCACCAGTAACAGAGGCGTGGCGTAAAGGCGACCCATTTCGGCGGGAACGCGAACGAAAAACTTGCCGCCCCGATAATTCTCCGTAACTGGAATCCAGCGGCGCAGCAACTTAACAAGCGGATTTCTCGCCGGATTGATTTTATGCTCCCCCAACACACAGACACGCACTCCGCTATAAATCAGCAAAGTGCCAAGAACGTATGGGATCCAGTGAAAATGGTGGATAAGACCAACGCCCGTGAAGATAAATATTGCTCGCATGAGCATCGCACCGACGATTCCCCAGAACAGAACACGATGCTGCAGTTCTTCAGGCGCCGCAAAGAACTTGAAAATGACGAGGAAGATAAAAAGATTGTCCGCACTCAGCGAGACTTCGACCACATAGCCGGTCACGAAATCCAGCGCAACCCGATGCCCCTGCCAGAAATAAATGACGACCGCAACCACACCGGCCAGCGCGACATAAAAAAGGCTCCAGCCGAGAGCTTCACGGGAACGCACCACGCGCCCGCCGCGATGGATGATGCGCAGATCCAACAGCAGCAAGCCGAGCGCCAGCAGATTGAAAAGTATCCAGGGATAGAACAAGGGAATCGTCGATTGCGGATTGTTGATGATTGATAGAGTGAAGTCCATCCGATCATCCATCAGCCATCTAGCAGATTATTTTTCTCTTCCGCGCTGGCCGCTGGTCCACTCGTCCCACAGGCCGAACGCTTTGAACATCTCCACGCTGTTACTCTCCCGGATGCTCCGGTCGATCTCGGCGCGCGATAAGCGCGGGCCAATCTTCTGTGGCAGGTCCGCCAGTCCGATGCTCAATGCCGCAGCCTCCGCAACATGCTTCTTGAGTTGGGGAAAATCGACTTTATCGTACGTATCCGAAATTGCGTGATAGTTTTCGAGATAATTCGCTTCTAGCTGGTCGGCAACAAACGTTGGCACGCCTTCCAGCATGAAGTCGAAATGATCGGTGCCCCACTCCATGTCGGAATGCAGTTCTTTCGCGTCAAACTGGGCAAGAGGTGCAATCAGAGCCTCAGCGGTAGGAATTACATCTTTCCGGCCCCCAACTGAAAATCCCGTGGTCTTGCCGGTTCCCGAATCGTAAACGATCACCCCCGCAGCCTTGTCGAGTTCACGCCGATGCGCGACAGCATAAGCTCGCGAACCCATCAGTCCTTCTTCTTCGCCGGAAAAGAGAATGAAGCGAATGCTTCGTCGCGGTTTCACGCCCGAAGCCTTGATCGCTCGCAGAGCATCGACCACGAGCGCAGCATTGCAGCCGTTATCGAGCGCGCCCGTGCCCAATTCCCACGAATCCAGGTGCGCACCCAAGATGACGAACTCGTCCGGCTTTTCGCTTCCCGTAATTTCAGCAATCACATTCGAACTTCGAATCGGTCCCGCGATCTGGTTTGGAATTGACAAGTCAGCCCAAACCAGATTGCCCGCAGCCAGAAGCCGCGCGATACGCTCGCCGTCCTCGCGTGCAATCACGACCTGCGGCAGTTTATCGATCTCCCCGGCATCAGTGTTCGTGTGACGATAAAGAATGTCATGCTCACGCGAGGCCATGAATGCAATCGCTTTCGCCTTGGCTTTTACCGCGCGATTGATGATCGGCGGGGCCTTCTGATATTCACCAAACAAATCGTCCCAGGTTTTCAGAACAACGGTGTGAACCAGAATAATCTTGCCGGCGACATCCCCGGCCTTCTGAAAATCCGCTTCCGTGCCCTCGCCAACGTCCACGACCTGAACGTGTTTCACGGGAGCAAGCGCCGGCGCCCACGCGACAGAAACAGCATGCACGCGAAAGCTCGATAACACCGTTCCCCCGCCCACTTTTGCCGGATCAACCTGAAACGCAGTCGTGGCCGACATCTGCGTGTCGCCTTCCGCCCACGAGTTGGGAATTTCGAATGACTCCGTGTGCACCGAGTCCGCGCCGGCAGCGGTAAATGCCTGCATGCCCCACTGCACTGCATGCTGCATGGCCAGCGTGCCCGGGACTCGGCCTCCGATTTCGTCGGTCAGACGATGCAGGTTTGATTCGAGCGGTGAAGGCTGCAGCGCGGCATGGATGACCTGATTCTGTTCCTGTGTGATGGTCTGGGAGAAGACTAGAGAAGACGCTAGGCAGAAAATGCAGAGCGATAAAAACACTTTCCGGGTTCCCATATGGCGAGCCATTAGAAATGAAACCGCAGAAAAGCGCAAAGAAGAGGTTCTATTTGGATGGCAGCGGTTCCATCTTGTCGAGAATGCGGATCGTTTCCAGGACCACGCTTCCCACGATGTCGAGACTCTTGGGACTGAGTTTGTCGATCGTATCCTGCGGCGTGTGCCAGAAGACGTTGTTGTAGCCGTAAGTGAAGTCGATCAGATCAGCGCAAGCCACGCCCCGTTTCATGAACGGAATGTGATCGTCGGAAACCTGGTTTTCCCGCGCAAAAAAGTGGGACTGATAGCCGAGACGCGTCGCTGCTTCGTAAACCACGCTTTCCAGCCACTGCGTTGAGTTCAGGTCACGATCAATATCGAGGTCGGCGTCGCCAATCATATCCGTCAGCAGAAAAGCCTTGATATTTTTTAGCGTACCGTCAGCTTGCCACTTTTCGGCGAGGTGGGTGATCCCGTAAAGGCTGTCATCCATAAACGGAACCTCGGTCTCGGGTTTCATCGCCTCTTCGGCATCGTCCCACACCAGCCAGATCGAATAACCATCGTTTGGCTTGCCGCGAAGTTCGTTTGCCAGTTCGAGCAGCAGAGCGCTCGTCGAAGCTCCGTCATTGGCTCCGATGTACGGCGTGTCGCGCAGCGGATAGTTGGTGTCGTAATGGCTGGCAACGACGATGATCCCATCTTTCTTGCCGGGAAACTTGGCGATGATGTTATGCACGGGAAACTTTCCGACATTCGTGTCGGCGGTGAATTCGTCGTCTTCGACGGTATCGCCCTTGAGATGCGAACCGATAAACTCTTCGACTTTTTTGTGATTGGCGCTGCCCAGCGGACGCGGACCAAACTTCACGATGTCTTTCACGTACTGCATGGCCCGTTCGCCATCGAACGTGGGCGGAGGACCGCTGTCGGGCGGAAGATTCAATGACGGCAAAGGAACGTCGGCAGGGTTTTGCGAAGATGCCGTAGATGCCGGAGAAGACGATGTCTGCCGCGAGGAGCCGTCTTTATCCCGGTCGCAGGCAATTGCGGCAATCACGCACGCCAGCAGAATCCAGCGCGCGGTCTTCCAATTCCTCATTGCGCCTGTTTCTCCTTGCGAGCTTTCCGCCGGTTGGGATGCACCAGCCAGGCCACTCCGACGCTGAGTGCGTAGAGGCCAAGCATCGGTGACGCGAAAACGCACATGTTAAAGATGTCGGGCGTCGGTGTCACGATGGCCGCAAGAATGAAAATCACCAGCACGGCATAGCGGAAATGCCGCAGCATAAATCCCGGAGTGACGATGCCCATGAAGGCGAGGAAGAAAACGATGATCGGCATCTCAAAGATCAGTCCCATGCCTATCACGATGCTCAGGAAAAGATGGGTGTACTCGCCGATCGTGATCATCGGCTGAAACTGCTTGCCGAAATCGATGAGAAAATCCAGAGCCCGCGGATACGCCACCTTGTAGCCAAAATATCCCCCCAACGTAAACAAAGAAATGGTCGAGATCATGAAGGGCATGACGTAGCGCTTCTCATGCCGGTAAAGGCCGGGCGAGATGAACATCCAGACCTGGTAAAGAACGAAGGGCGAGGTAAGAAACAATCCCGCCAGCGCGGCAATCTTCAAGTACAGATTGAACGGTTCCGT
The DNA here is from genome assembly GCA_035523795.1 of Verrucomicrobiia bacterium. Lineage (GTDB taxonomy): Bacteria > Acidobacteriota > Terriglobia > Terriglobales > Acidobacteriaceae > Sulfotelmatobacter. The sequence goes on from DATKQB010000121.1 coordinate 5,518, forward strand.
CGGATTCAGATAGACCAGCCGTTCGGAAAGTCCGTTGGCTTTCAGCGCATCCATGATGGGGCGCTGCATGATGCCGTAGATGCGTTCGCGAAATCCCCAGCACGCGACGGAGCCCAGCATCACGGCCACGAAGGAGTAGACAATGCGCTTGCGCAATTCCTCAAGGTGATCGAGGAAGCCCATCGTGGGCATAGATTCTTTTTCGGCCTCGGCAGCGGAGGCTGTTGCCGCCAACTCAGGCATGCGACTCCTGCTGCTCACGCTGCGACGATGACTCGTGGGATTCTGATGAAGTGGCGGCGGGAGCTGCCGCGGTTTCTGAAACCGAACCTACGCCATTTTCTGGAACCGAGCCCGCACTTGTTGAAAGTGCAGCATCGGTTTCTGCGGAAGGAACCGCTTCCATCGCCCCGACCGCTGGCTTCGGGCTCTCACTATCGCTTGCCAAAGGTTCAAGAGCAGCCGCCAGCGTGGCTGGTGCCTCGAAGGTGGTCAATTCTCCGCGAGTAGTAATCGGCTTGCGGCTCGCCGTACCTTCGGGAGGTGGAACCGCGGCCAGCATCGACTTGCGCCGGTCTTCGACCTCAAGGTGGGCGATTTCCTGCTCTATCTGCGACTTGAACTCATTCGAGGCACGCCGGAATTCCGCCATCAATTTGCCCAACTGGCGGGCAATCTCCGGCAACTTCTTAGGACCGAAGACAACCAGCGCCAAGACAAACAGGAATACGGTCTCGGAAAAGCTCACGCGCTCATCATACTGCCCTCGTTAGAAAGCGGCAATGTGCTGGCTGGAATGCATGATCCCGACGTTCAGCTCGCTGTTTTCGCTGTGCCGATCCTGGATCGGACTGAGCGTCCCACCCCGCCAGTACACCCCAAAAGCCATCCCTGGCATCTCACCTGTAGCGCCTTGAAGGGGTGTTACCAATGGTGACTATCCCTGCCTTGGCCAGTCTAACCAGGTGATATACTGCGTGTATTCAGCGCGGTAGCCGGGGTGGAAGCACACCCTCACAAAGGATTTCCAAAGATGGCAAGTAGTTCTCGCCGATCACTCTCACTCGTCGTTTTTTTCCTTCTCGCCTGCGGATTTCTGGGCATCCTGGTTGCCCAGCGCAGCGGCCAGCAGTCCTCATTGTCCAGCGACTCTGAGGTCAAGGACAGCCTGGAAAAATTCTCCGAGGTCTATTCGATTGTCGAGCAAAACTACGCTGAGCCGGTGAACGCCGACAAGGCCATCTACAACGGCGCAATCCCGGGCATGCTGCACGCGCTCGATCCCCACTCGAACTTTTTCGATCCCAAATCGTACGCGCTCATGCGCGAAGATCAGCGCGGCAAATATTACGGCGTCGGCATGACCGTTGGCCCGCGTAATAACAAAGTCATCGTCATATATCCATTCGTCGGAACTCCGGCTTATAAAGCCGGAATTCACCCCGGCGACGTCATTATCGGGGTTGACGGCAAGAACACCGAGAACATGAGTTCGGAAGGCATTGCCGACCTGCTCAAAGGACCCAAGGGCACGACCGTTCACATTACGATCTCCCGCGAAGGCGTGGAGAAGCCGATGGAGTTCACGCTGATTCGCGATGAAATTCCGCGCTATAGCGTCGATGTGCACTTCCTGATCCGGCCGGGCGTCGGCTACATGCACATCAACGGATTCAACGAGACTACCGAGCATGAAGTCTCGGAAGCGCTCGATCAGTTCGGCGATCTGAAAGGGCTGATTCTTGATCTACGCGGCAATCCCGGGGGATTGTTGAGCGAGGGCGTCGGCGTTGCCGATAAGTTCCTGAAAAAGGGCCAGCTCATCGTTTCGCACCACGGACGCGCCTCGGCTGAAAAGCGCTACTTCGCGCAGCACGGAAATGGGGGCAAGGATTATCCCATCGTAGTTCTTGTGAACCGCCTGACGGCATCGGCGGCTGAGATTGTCTCTGGCGCGATTCAGGATCACGATCGCGGACTGATCGCGGGCGAGGTCACGTTTGGCAAAGGTCTCGTCCAAACCGTTTACCCGCTGTCGGAGAATACCGGCTTGGCGCTGACGACCGCGCATTACTACACGCCCAGCGGACGTCTGATCCAGCGCGATTATTCGAACATTTCGCTGTACGACTACTATTACAGCCGCGAAAACGAGACCTCCAACACGTCGAATCGTGAAGTAAAACTGACGGATAGCGGACGCACGGTCTACGGCGGCGGAGGCATTACTCCGGACGTTAGCATCCCTCCCGTCAAAACCAATCACTTCCAAGACACTTTGCTGCAGCACTACGCATTCTTCAACTTCGCTAAACGCTACGTCGTAGATCACCATCCGACGAAGAGCTTTGAAGTGGATGACGCGACCCTGCAGCTCTTCCGCAAATCCCTCGATGATGCCAGCATTCCCTACACCCAGGCGGACCTGATGGATAACAACGATTGGATCAAATCGAATATCCGCGCCGAGATTTTCATCGACGCCTTCGGCCAGGATGAGGGGATGAAGGTCCGTGCCGAGTCGGATCCTGAGGTCATGAAGGCTCTGGATCTTCTGCCACAGGCAAAGGCGCTGGCCGACAACGCCCGCAAGATTGTCGCAGAGCACAACGCCGCGAGCTCTCCCTTCAACAACCGCTAGGAAATCGGCCCTTTAGATTTGACGCCGCCGTCTCGGCGGCCCGCATGTGGGCAAGATGTCCACATGACGGCCTGCACGATGCCGACGCTACCATTCAAGCTCGATCCTGGAAATCTGTGGCTCTGATTGACTTCACGCCTCTTCCCTTCCTACCATGGGCGATCAGAAGCTTCGCAACAGGGGGCCCCGTGCTACGTCCGCCGCAAGTGTTCGCCATGTTCCTGCTGTCCGTCTTTTCGGCGCTGATTTTCATTTCCGCCGACAATCCTCCCAAGCTCGGTAACGTCACCGAAGCCCGCGCTGCCGCTGCAGATTCCGATAGCGCCAACTGGATGCTCAACGGTCGCGACTTCTCCTCGCAGCACTTCAGCCCGCTCAAGCAGATCAGCGATCATAACGTTTCGACACTCAGCCTTGCCTGGTATCTCGACATCGACAGCGCCATGGGCATCGTCTCCGAGCCGATCGTGGTCGATGGAGTCGCCTATGTCAGCGCGCCTTTGTCCAAGGTCTACGCCGTCGACGCCGCTAGCGGAAAGCTGATCTGGGAGTTCGATCCTCACATTCGTCTTGATCAGGCGCTGAACGGCTCTTACTCCGCGCGCACCAACGCCGGAGTCGCCGTGTGGGCAGGCAAAGTCTTCGTCGGAACCGGCGACTGCCGTCTGATCGGCATCGATGCCGCCACTGGCCATCAAATCTGGCAAGCGCAAGTTTGCGAGCCCACGCAAACCGGCATCACCAACGCCCCGCACGTCGCCAAGGGCAAAGTATTCATGGGATACAACGGCTCCGACGACGGTGTCCGCGGCGCCATCGCCGCCTATGACGCCGAGACCGGCAAAGAATTGTGGCGTTTCTGGACTGTCCCCGGCGATCCAACAAAACCATATGAATCGAATGCGCTGAGAGACATCGCAGCCAAAACCTGGCCGGGCGGCGATGCCTGGAAAATGGGCGGCGGGGACGTTTGGACCGCGATCACCTACGATCCTGTCACCGACTACGTCATCTTCGGCACCGCGGGAGCCGGTGCAGATTACGGCGAAATCGCATCTCTGCGCGCCAAAGGCGACAAACTCTTCGCGGGATGCATTGTCGCTGTCAAAGCCGACACCGGGGAATACGTCTGGCACTTTCAAACCAGCTCTCCCGGCATGCAGACGGAGAACAATCACATCGTCATGGCCGACCTGATGATCGATGGCGAAAAACGCCACGTCGCCATGACCGTTCCCAAGAATGGTTTCCTTTACGTGCTCGCTGCGCGCACGGGAAGATTGCTTTCCGCCAAGCCAATCGTGAAGGTGAACTGGGCGACGTCCATCGACCTCGCCACCGGCAAAGCGGTCGAAGTTCCTGCATCGGAAGGCGGCGGCAAGCAGTGGACCGTCCACAACTGGTGGCCCATGAGTTACGACGCTGGCACGGGCCTTGTCTACATTCCGGCCACCGACCGCAAGCCTGAGACGCATGCTGAAGTCGAAACCGGCGAGTGGATGCAGCAAACCGAAGGCCGACTCGTCGCTTGGAACCCCGTCAGCCAGTCCGAGCGCTGGTCTGTGGAAGAAGAGATCGCCACCAATGGCGGCGTTCTTTCTACTGCGGGGAATCTAGTGTTCCAGGGACAAGGCACTGGTGAATTCGCCGCTTATACGGCCGATACGGGAAAGAAACTCTGGACGATTCAAACCGGCTCCGCCATCGATTCAGTTCCTGTCACTTATTCGGTGAACGGCGAACAATATGTTCTCGTTCCCGTAGGATGGGGCTCTGGTTCTCGTCTCTTCGCACCTGCCTGGACCATGGCCACGCCGCGATCGAAGCGTGGCCCATCGCGACTGCTGGCCTTTAAGCTCGGCGGCAACGTTTCCTTCCCCACACCGCCGGACATCGTTCCGTCCGTACCCAAGCCACCTGTGCAGCACTGGGATGCAGGGATGATTGCCGAAGGGAAAGAACTCTACAAAACCTTCTACTGCGACGGATGCCACTCTCCCGGGCTCGACGGCAGCGGCGCCTGGGTCGAGAACGGGGCGATTCCGGATCTGCGCTACGCCCCGCCTTACGTGCACGCCCAGTGGTACAGCATCGTGCTGGCCGGAACGCACTGGGATAAGGGCATGCCCGGTTTTGCCAACCCACCGAAGTTCGCCTTTCCACATCTGCGCATGACAACCAAGCAGGCCGACGCAATTCATGCCTATGTCATTGATGGGGCGTGGAGAGCCTACAACGGAGAGCACGAGGCGACATCAGCCGAACCCACACGAAAAAAATAAAATCAGCCACGGATTCAATGGGGATCAAAACAGATGACCAAAAGAGATTCTGAAAAGTTTCATCCGGTAAATCCGCGCAGATCCGTGGCAGATTTTGCAGGCGACCACTGCCAGCTGGCAGCTGCTCTTCAGTATTCCGCCAGTTCCTTCATCGCCAGGAACAGATCGTTCGGCTGCGGCAGGATCGCGTCTTCCAGAATCGGCTGGTAAGCAATGAATGTATCTTTCGCGGCGACGCGGCGCACCGGCGCATCGAGCTGATCGAAGAGCTGATCTGCAATACGGGCCGCGATCTCGGCTCCGTATCCCCAGCTGAGCGTGTCCTCGTAAGCCACCAACGCCCGACTCGTCTTACCAACCGACGCGGCAATCGTCTCCCAGTCAAACGGATTCAGGCTGCGCAAATCGATCAGTTCGACGCTTATTCCCTGCTCTCGCTCCAGCTTCTGTGCCGCCTGCAGAGCGCGAGGCACGACAGCTCCGTAGGTAATCACGGTTAAGTCCGTTCCCGGATGCACGACCTTCGCCTTGCCAAACGGAATCATGTAATCCGGCCCGGGATACGCTGCCCGGCCATACGATTCGCGGTAAAGCCGCTTGTGTTCAAGAAACAGGACAGGATCGTCGCAGCGAATCGCAGTGCGCAGCAGCCCCACCGCATCAAGCGAATTCGACGGAAACACGACGCGTAGCCCAGGGATATGCGTGAAGATGCTTTCGCCGCACTGGGAGTGATAAATCGCGCCGCCCGTCAGGTATCCGCCAATCGCCACGCGGATCACCACCGGCGAGGAATATCCGTTGTTCGACCGCCAGCGAATGGTGGGCAGCTCGTCGCGCAATTGCATCATCGCCGGCCAGATGTAGTCGAAAAATTGTATTTCGACCACCGGCTTCAATCCTCGGGTCGCCATGCCCGTAGCGCGGCCGACAATGGCCGCTTCCGCCAGCGGAGAATTAAAAACGCGGTCGTTACCGAATTCGCATTGCAGACCGAACGTCAGCTTGAAGACGCCGCCCTTCCCCTTCACCAGCTTCTGTTTGAGATATTCTTCGCGGCTGCAATCCGCGACATCCTCGCCGAAGATTACGATGCGCTCGTCGCGTCTCATCTCGTCGTGCAAAGTGGCGTTGATCAGGTCGGCCATGGTTTTGGCGGCCGGCTTCTTGCCTTCGTGGGCCACTTCCGCGGCTGGCTGAGTTTCAAACGCAGACGATGTCGGATCGAGATCGGGCGAATAAAGGAACGTCGTCACCGATTCCGGCGCGGCCGGCAATGCTTCCAACGCAAAATCCACCGCGGCTTGAAGTTCCGCTTCAACTTCCTTTTCCAGCTGATTGATTCCCTTGTCATCGAGAATGCCATCGCGCAACAGGAACATCTGCGTCCGCGTCACCGGATCGCGCTGCGCATCGCGCTCTCGCTCCGAGTCCGGCCGATAGAGCCGCTCGTCATCCGACAGCGAGTGCGAGTACGGACGGATCACGTGCGCATGCACAAACGCCGGACCATGCCCCTCGCGGCAATAGCGCGCAGCGCGTACGAAAGCCGCGTAGCTGGCTACGGGATCGGTGCCGTCCACTTCTTCAAAATGAAAATTGGGAAATCCGGAAACCAACCGCGAGATACTACCGCCTGCGGTCTGCACTTCCACCGGTACAGAAATCGCGTAGCCGTTGTCTTCTACGCAGAAAATGACAGGCAGCTTGCCCAGAGCGGAAGCGTTCATCGCTTCCCAAAACTCGCCTTCGCTCGAAGTGCCATCGCCCAGCGAAACATACGTGACTTCGTCTCCTTGAAACGAGACGTTCTTGAAATGGCGATAATCTGGGGCCGCTTGGGATCCCGGGATGTCCGGAATCTCCGCCGCTTTCGGACGCCTTGCCAGATACCTCCCGGCGTCCGCGCATCCGACGGCCTGCAAGATCTGCGATCCGGTCGGCGACGATTGCGTCACGATGTGCAACGCTGGATAGCTCCAGTGCGAGGGCATCTGCCGGCCGCCCGAACTGGGATCGTTCGCCGCCCCGACAGCCTGCAGAAACATGTCTTGCGGCTTGGCCCCGAGGGCCAGGCACAGCCCACGGTCGCGATAATAGGGATAGAACCAGTCGTATGCCGGCCGAAGCGCGAGTCCGGCGGCTACGCCGATCGCCTCATGCCCGGCACCCGACATCTGGAAGAAAATCTTCTGCTGCCGCTTGAGCAGGATCTCGCGGTCATCGATGCGCCGCGAGGTGTACATCAGCCGATAGGCTTGGATGAGTTGGTCGCGTGTAAGTCCCTCATAAGACTTCGACTCGTAGGAACGGGACTTCTTCGCGCCGCTGGAGACGAGAGTCAGTTTAGGGTCGGTTTTTGTAGTGGCCATCCGTCCTGGATTCCTGTTGGTTAATTGGATGCACCGTACCGTAAGGCGATTTCACGTTTCTGCGGCCAGGGCCCCACAGCCGCCCTGCGTTTCGTGAAACCTGTTGCATTGTAAATGCTACGTGGCTGTTGCGAAAGACGGAAGTCACAGTAGAGCAGAATCTGTGGTTGCAGAACTCTTCGCATCCCGGCCACGAAATCACGACGCAGGTCAGACCATGTGACCAAAGTCACTCAGTTACGTGGTATGAGACACAGACTAGCCAACACCCTTGCCGTAAATTCCCCACCACACAAGCATGCTCGGATGATGCTTGGGGGCCCTCCCGGAGACTAACTCTTTCAAGGACAACTTGGCAGTCTGGCGCACCGCAGTCGTCCGACTGCGAGTTCTTTTCCGAGGAGGCGCCTTGTCTGAGGCGGTCTCAAAAAGACACGGACAAGTGCCGGCGTCTCAGTTCGAGCGTTTTCTGAATTCAATCTAATCCCTCGATGCGCCGCCCAATCGTTTATTCTGGAAAAGATGATCCGCACGCTCCGCTCCTTCGATCCTCACTCCATTCGGCTGGTCATCTTCGATCTCGATGGCACGCTCATCGATTCGCGCCTCGACCTCGTCCATTCCGTCAACGCGGCGCTGAGTCGCATTAATCGTCCCGAACTTCCTGCAGACGTCATCGCCAGCTACGTCGGTGATGGCGCGCCCGTCTTGATTCAGCGCGCTCTCGGCCCCGAAGCATCCAATGAAGCTCTGGTTCGCCAGGGACTGGAATTCTTTCTCGCTTACTATCGGGAGCATAAGCTCGACCACACGACCCTCTATGCCGGAATCCCAGAGTGCCTTGCCGCCATCCAGAACTCCAACAATAGCTGCCCGCGAAAAATGGCCGTACTGACCAATAAGCCCGTCAATCCCTCGCGCGCGATCGTGGAAGCCTTAGGTTTGAAGCCGTACTTCTTTCAGGTCTATGGTGGAAACAGCTTCTCCACTAAGAAACCGGATCCCGGCGGCGTGCGGCAGTTGCTCGAAGAAAGCGGCGTGCAGGCACAACAGGCGGCGATTGTGGGGGATTCTCACGTCGATATCGCTACTGGCCGCAACGCCGGATTGACAACCATCGGCGTCACCTACGGATTTGCGCCGCACACGCTGGTTGACGCCCCTCCCGATGTGCTCGTCGACACCCCGGAAGAACTCGCACAAGTCTTCAGCCCAAAGCTCACAGCCAAGCCGCAACCTGCAGCTTTCCCGCGAAAGTAACTTTCTTCTCGCGCCACAATCGAGTACATAAATAATCAGGGCGTTTTATGTGTCATCTCAGCAGAGCCGTGCATGCGGTTGCGATCGCGATGACTTTCGCTTCGATCCCGACTTCAAGCCAGGACTTGCCCACGCTGTCGGTGTCTCCAAGCAAAGCAAACATGCTGGTAGGCGAGGCCCATACATTTCGTGCGGTCGGTCAAGATGGCAGGATGCGGCACAATGTACGCTGGATGATCTCTCCGGAGAACGCCGCCACGCTCACGCAAAACGGCGATGAGGCGACAGTGCAGGCGCAGGAGGTATCCTCGTCGGTTATTCTGACGGCTTACGCAGAAGGCGACACTGCTGAGGCGGAAATCGAAATCCTACCCCAGGGTCCGCGGCAAATAGGTTCGGTGATTTGGTCCGTGAAGGAAATCCCCGGCTGTAAGGACAGAAAGATTATTCCCGCCGTGCCCAGTGCGGGCAGACCCGACATTTATGTGCAGGAAGATTGTCCGCAAGGGACCTTGGTTCGAGCTATCACGGATGATGGTCGCGAACTCTGGCGTCGGCTGCTCGGCTCAGGAGCGGCATTGCCGATGGGAACCTCCGCAAAGACAGAGCTGCAACCGTCAGAACATCTGAACCCGCACAATACCTCTGTCTGCGATGCAGTTTCTCCGGGCATGACCAGGCAAAATGTCGGCAAGGTGCTGGCCGATCGCAATCTTCCCGTGGATGAAAAGCAGCGTGTCAGCGATCAGTGGGTTCTCGAGGAAGAAGGCTTTCGCTGCGTAATTTCATTTGACGCGAACACCGGGACCGTGGTCAAAAAGAAGAAGACAGTTGTTACCGACTAACGAGGCCCCTGCACCTTGCGCGCCGAGAACAAAGGACAGTCGAACTCTCCCGCTACAAGCTTCACGCCAAAAGAACTTCGCAAGCTGCGCAGCCTCAAGAATCCGTACGGCATCCAGCGATTTCTCGACGACATGCCGTATCACCTCGAAGATACCGCGTGGTCGCCGCGCAAGGTGCTGGCGGAAAATTCGTCGCACTGCCTCGAAGGCGCGATCTTCGCCGCCGCCGCTTTGCGCGCGAACGGCTACCCGCCTCTGCTGCTTGATCTCGAGGCCGAGCGCGATACTGACCACGTCATCGCGATTTACCGCGAAGATGGCTGCTGGGGCGCCATCGCAAAATCCAACTTTTCCGGATGCCGCTGGCGCGAGCCTATCCATCGCAGCTTGCGCGAGCTCGCTCTCAGCTATTTCGATACTTATTTCAACATGCTCGGCGAGCGCAGCCTGCGCCGTTATTCACGTCCGATCAATCTGAATCGCTTTGACCAGCAACACTGGATGACGACCGACGAACCCATTTGGTTCATCGTCGATCATCTTTTTGAGATCGACCATTATTCGCTCCTAACCAAATTTCAGGAAAAACGCGTCCATCGCGTCGACCGGCGTCTTTTTCAAGCGGGTTGCGTCGGCCGAGCGGTAAAAACAGCGAGGTAGTTAATCCGTAGCCTGCCTGAAGTTGTCCGCAATCCTGCCGATAATCCAAGTATTAGAACCCTAAATTTGCGCCCGCCACGGCGCACTCGGAGGTTGCCGTTTGGATTTTTTAACTCAATCTACCCCTGGTCCTGAAAGCTACGTCCACGACGCCAGACAGAAGCCCCGTTTTCGGTTGGACGTTCCCATCCGGATCTATCCTCGCAATCGCAGCGTGGTATATGGCCACACGGTCGATTTAAGTGAATCCGGCATCGCCGCCATGCTGCGTGAGGAAATCCCGATTGGCGAAGTGGTTCGCCTCGAATTTAGCGTATCCCTCGGTCCCGTGGAGATTCTCGCGTTGGTTCGCCAGCACAATGCCTTCCGTTACGGATTTCAGTTTGTCGAACCTGCCACCCCGACCGACAGAATTGGCCAAACTTGCCGCCAACTCGCCATGGAGCAACTTTTGTTCTCTCCGAAAACTCTCTGAAATTCTTTTTCCGCGACTCTTTTCGAGAACCTGTGTTCATTTCTATGCGTAAGATAGCTCTATGACGTCCCTCCGAGCCGCCTCCGCAGTCCTTGTGATGGTTTCTGCTTTAGCTGTTTTCAGTGCCGGCCAGGAGCAGTCGCCCGCCGCCCCTCCAGCGGCCGACCCTGCAGCCTCCGCTGCAAAACCTGAAACAAAGCTTGATCTCACTCCTGACTCGAACGGCAGGCTCTCGCAGGAGCAAATGCAGTCGTTGCTTCGCGTGGTGGCGGACAAGGACATGGAGAACGACAAGCTCCTACGCGATTACACCTATACCGAACATGACATCCAAAAAACGCTCAATGGCAAGGGCCAAACCAAGTCCACGGAAACGAAAACTTATGACGTCCTTGAAATCTACGGCGAACAGGTGCAGAAACTGATCGCGAAAGATGACAAGCCCTTGGATGAAAAAGACGCTGCCAAAGAAGACGAAAAGATCCAGAAGATTATCGATAAGCGTAAGAACGAATCCGACGAGGACCGCAAGAAACGCGAGGCCAAAGAGGAAAAAGAACATGAGGACGATCGTGCTTTCATTCGCGACGTTGCCGACGCCTACAATTTCACTCTCGTCGGCACAGAAAGTCTGAACGGCCGTGAGGCTTGGGTTATTGATGGCGAACCGCGTCCTGACTTTGTGCCTCATGCCAAAGACGCCAAATACCTCACCAAATTCCACGGCCGCGTATGGATCGATCAATCAGACTTGCAGCTCGCCAAGTTAAATGTCGAGGCCCTCGACAATATCTCCTGGGGATTGTTTCTGGCCCGTTTTCACAAGGGCTCTCACTTCATGCTGGAACAGACGCGCGTGAATGACGAAGTCTGGCTCCCGTTGCACGTCACCTACAAAATTGACGCTCGCCTCGCACTTCTGAAGGGAATCGATGTAGACGGCGAGCAGACATTTCAGGATTACAAAAAGTTTCGTACCTCCTCGAAAATTGTGAGCGTGCAGGCCGTCCCCAGCAGCCAGTAAAATCAACCCCGCATCTTTGCAACGCCCGCCGATTGGGTTCCCTTTATAATTCCCGCGATGCCTCCCATCACCCGTCGTGATCTACTTCAATCCGCGATTGCTTTATCGGCATCGGGTCTCGTTTGTCCCTTCGAGCGTGCACATGCCCTACTCGATCGCTACGGAATAGCTCCCGAATCCGCGCCTTCCCTCTCGCCGCGCGAGCGTCTGCTGCTCGATTTCGGATGGAAGTTCTTACAGGGACATGCCTGCGATCCTGCTCGCGACCTCGGCTTCGGAAACGATCAAGGCGATTTCGCCAAATCCGGCGAGTTCGAATTCGCGACCAACAAATTCGACGATTCCAAATGGCGCTCCCTGAACCTGCCCCACGATTGGGCCGTCGGGTTACCGTTTGTCCATGACGACTCGCTCCAGTCCCACGGCTACAAACCGCTCGGCAGAAAGTATCCTGAGACGAGCGTGGGTTGGTACCGGCGCACCTTCGACATTCCAAAGGAAGATGCCGGCCGCCGCATTTCCGTCGAGTTCGACGGCGCCTTTCGCAGTGCCCTGATTTTTCTGAACGGATATTTCATCGGCCGCAATGACAACGGCTATGCGCCCTTCCGCTTCGATCTCACCGATTTCCTCAACTATGGCGCGAAGAACTATCTCGTCGTTCGCATGGACGCCAGCTTCGGTGACGGCTGGTTCTATGAGGGCGCAGGAATCTACCGGCATGTTTGGCTGACGAAAACCGACTCACTCCACCTGGGACGCTGGGATAGCTACGTACGAACCAGATCGGAAAATGGCAAAAGATTCCTCACCGTTGACTCAGTCGTCCAGAATTACGGCCAGCAACCCGAAAATTGCCAGATACGCTACCAGATTCTCGACCCGAGCGGAAAAGTCGTATCCGGTGGCGAAGCGCACACACTCGTTTCACCCGGCGAGTCCAAGGCCCAGAAGGGAGATCTCCTGCTGCCTGATCCTGCGCTCTGGTCACCAGAAACTCCGAGCCTTTACACCGCCATCGTTACAGTGGAATCGAACAGCATTATTCACGACGCCGAACGCATCACTTTCGGCATTCGCGATATCAAGTGGGATGCCGACCACGGCTTCTTCCTCAACGGCAAGCATGTCGCCATCAAAGGCACCTGCAACCACCAGGATCACGCCGGCGTCGGCGCAGCCCTTCCCGATCGCCTCCAGTACTACCGCGTCGCAGTTCTGAAAGAAATGGGATCGAACGCCATCCGCACCTCCCACAACATGCCGACCCCTGAGTTGGTCGAAGCCTGTGATCGCCTCGGCATGATGATGATGTGCGAGACGCGCATGATGAGTTCAAATCCTGAGGCGATAGGTCAGCTTGAAACCATGATCAAGCGCTATCGCAATTCGCCCTCGATCATCCTTTGGTCCATGGGAAACGAAGAGTGGACGATGATGTCGGAGCCCCAAGGCCCGCCCATAATCGATGACATGATCGCTCGGGCCCACGAACTCGATCCCACGCGTCTCTGCACGGCCGCGGTGAATGCCGCTTTTCAGACGAAATTTCCAGAACAGCTCGACGTGATGGGCTTCAACTACAACTTGAACGAAATCGATGCCTATCGTGCGAAGCACCCGAAGCAACCAAGCGTCGGCACGGAGACCGCCAGTACAGTTTGCACGCGTGGAATTTATTCCATCGACAAATTGCGCAACTGGGTGAGCGCCTACGACCTGAGTTTTCCGCCATGGGCCGAAACCGCCGAGCAGTGGTGGAAATTCTATGCGGCGCGCGAATGGCTGGCCGGTGGCTTTGCCTGGACCGGCTTTGACTATCGCGGCGAACCTACGCCTTACGGCTGGCCATCGATCAGTTCGCAGTTCGGCATTGTGGATACATGCGGCTTCCCCAAAGATAACTTCTACTACTACAAATCGTGGTGGGGACCAGAACCTGTGCTGCATCTGTTTCCTCATTGGAATTGGCAAGGCCGCGAAGGGGAACCCATTGCCGTCTGGGTGCATTCGAATCTCGATTCAGTGGAACTCTTCAGCAACGGCACCAGTTTGGGCAGCAAAAAAGTCGCGCCCCTGACGCATCTCGAATGGAAAGTGAAATACGAACCAGGCGTGCTTGAAGCTCGCGGCACAAAAGGTGGAAAAGTCGTGCTGATCGAAAAACGCGAAACCACCGGCTCTCTCGCTTCAATCCGTTTGACCGCCGATCGCACCGAGATCAACGCCGACGGCGAAGACGTCGTCATCCTGCGAGTAGAAACCCTCGACAAAGAAGGACGGCACGTTCCGACCGCCGATAATCTAATTTCGTTCAAGGTCAGCGGCGAAGGCGCGCTCATCGGCGTTGGCAACGGCGATCCCAACTGCCAGGAATCCGACAAAGGATTGGGGCGCAGCCTATTCAATGGTCTGGCGCAAGCGATCGTGCAGTCAAGCCGCACACCCGGCACGATTACCGTCGAGGCCTCGGCGGAAGATCTGCCATCCGCCAAGGTCGTGATTAGCACGAAGAAAGTCGATCTCAGACCTGCCGTGGAATAGCTATATCACTGAAAAAGGCAGTTCCCATCGCGTAACTTCCCTTTCTCGCGGGCGATATAATAGGGAGATTCGCTGTTAGCCGAATTGGTTTCTATGGTACCGCCGACCAGAATTGGGCCGCCTTCGACCTCGCTGCCGTTGCGGGTTGCTAAACGCTGAAGGCTGACAGCTGCTTTTCTATGGACTTTAAACTCGTTTCCAGTTACAAACCGCAAGGTGATCAGAAGGCCGCCATCGAGGCCCTCACCCGCGGTCTGTTTGATCGAGAACAGCATCAGGTTCTGCTCGGAGTCACCGGATCAGGAAAGACCTTCACCATGGCCAAGGTCCTCGAGGCGCTCAACCGCCCGACACTGGTCATGGCGCACAACAAGACGCTGGCCGCCCAGCTCTATCACGAATTCAAGAGCTTCTTTCCCCACAATGCGGTCGAATATTTTGTGTCGTACTACGACTATTACCAGCCCGAAGCCTACGTGCCCGCCGCCGATCTTTACATTGAAAAGGAAGCAACCATCAATGACGAGCTCGACAAGCTGCGCTTATCCGCCACTCGTTCGCTCTTCGAACGCCGTGACGCCCTGATTGTGGCATCAGTCAGCGCCATCTACGGCCTGGGATCTCCCGAAGCCTACTACGGCATGATGCTCTTCCTTGAGCGCGGCCAGAAGATCAAGCGCGAAGACGTTACTCACAAGCTGGTCGATATCCTGTACGACCGCACCAATAGTGAATTCCGCCGCGGCACCTTCCGCGTGCGCGGCGACGTGATCGAAGTCTTCCCTACCTACGACGACATGGCCTACCGCATCGAGCTCTGGGGAGATCAAGTCGAATCGCTCTCGCAGATCGATCCCCTCTTCGGCACGGTCAAGCAGAAATATGTGCGTCTGCCCATCTATCCGAAGACGCACTATGTCATGAAAGATGAGACCCGCGCCTCCGCCGTGGAATCGATCAAGAAAGAGCTCGCCTGGTGGGAACCAGAGCTCGAGAAACAGGGCCGCATGGTTGAGGCCCAGCGCATTCATCAACGTACCATGTTCGATCTGGAAATGATCAAGGCCATGGGCTATTGCCACGGCATCGAAAATTATTCGCGCCACTTCACCGGACGGTTACCCGGTGAGCCTCCGCCCACGCTGCTCGATTATTTTCCGCGCGATTTTGTCATGTTCATCGACGAGTCGCATCAGACCGTCCCGCAGTTGCGCGGCATGTATGCCGGCGATCGCTCGCGTAAAGAAGTGCTGGTCGAATACGGATTCCGTATGCCTTCCGCGCTCGACAACCGTCCTCTGACCTTCGAAGAATTCGAACATCGGACCAACCAGCTCATCTACGTTTCAGCCACGCCTGGTCCGTATGAGCTCACGAAATCTGCGGGTGTTGTCGTTGAACAGATCATTCGTCCTACTGGATTGATCGATCCCGAAGTCGAGATTCGCCCAGTCAAAGGGCAGATCGACGATTTGCTGCACGAAATCCGCGCACGTGTGGAAAAAGGCGAGCGCGTCCTCGTCACGACTCTGACCAAGCGCATGTCCGAGGATCTCGCCGAGTACTACGCCGAAGTCGGTGTGAAATGCCGCTACATGCACTCGGAGATCGAAACCCTCGAGCGTGTGAAGATCTTGCGCGACTTGCGCAGGGGCGAATTCGATGTATTGATTGGCATCAATCTTCTGCGCGAAGGCCTCGACCTGCCGGAAGTTTCGCTGGTCGCAATTCTCGATGCCGACAAAGAAGGATTTCTCCGTTCCTCTGGATCGCTGATTCAGACCATCGGCCGCTGCGCCCGCCATCTTCACGGGCGCGCTATTCTCTATGCCGACACCGTCACCGATTCCATGAAACGCGCTATGGACGAAACTTCCCGCCGCCGCGCCATTCAGCAGGCCTATAACGAAGCCCATGGGATCACTCCGGAATCTATCGTGCGCCCGGTCGATATGGCGCTGGCCGCCATCGTAGCTGCGGATTACGCGGATGTAACGGCGGGCGAATCCGAGGGCATGCCGGAATTCAAATCGCAGGAAGAAGTCGATAAATACATATGCAAACTGGAGGAAGATATGCGCGAAGCCGCCAAACGATTTGAATTCGAGAAAGCTGCCAAGCTCCGCGACACTATCAAGGAGCTCAGAACGAAAGAGTTCCTGTTCGCGTAATCCGCTCACCGTCCGTACGCTGCGCTCGCCGCCAGCGGCTTGCGGTGAACGGTATATCCGTCGAAGGTCTCCGAGCGAAAATTCAGATTTGGTGCCGACAGCTTCTCCGTTTGGCTCAAGAAGAGATAACCGCCCGGTTCAAGATAAAGATGCAAGCGTTCCAGCAGCGCCGCGCGCTGCGTGCGCGAGAGGTGCGGCAGCACGTCCATACAGAAGATGCAATCGAAGCGCCCGATGTAAACCGGCTTGGTCAAGTTCATCGTGTTGAATGTCACCAAGCTACGCAGGCGCGGTTTCACCAGCAGATGCGCGTTTGCGACGCTCGTGCCATCTCCGTTTCCCGCGCGATTTGCCGCAGGTTCCTGAGTACTGTTCTGGCCGTTTGCATTCGCAATTTTTGAAAAGCAGCCGCGGATCATCGCCGGGGGCAGGCCCGCTAACGCTGACTGCGGATACAGCCCACGCTCTGCGACTTTGATCGCCGTCGGCAGCAGATCCGTGCCAACAATATGCACCGACCACTCCTTCGTCCACGGCAGGCCAGCGGGCGCCCCCGGTTCCACTACGCCGCCATTGCGGTTGCCACTGCTCTTGTCTTTTCCGTTGGCCTGCGCGGCGCTTCCGTTGCCGTTTCCATTCCCGGCCGGCGCGGCGTCGCACAACGCCATGGCGATCGAGTAGGTTTCTTCGCCCGTACCACAGCCTGCGCTCCATATCCGCAATGTGCATGGCCCATCGTCTGACTTGCGCGCACAGATTTGCGGAACCACCTGCCGCGCCAGCGCATTCATCGCTCCGGGATGGCGGAAGAATCCGGTGCTTACGTTAAGAACGCCATCCAGAAAGCGCGGCAGCAGCGATGGATCGCCATCGCTGTCGCGCAACCGGCGCAGCAAAGTCGCGGTTGACTCCAATTCATGGCTTTCGAGGTAGTCCGCCACGTGCGCGACCAGGGCACTGTTCGGGCAATCCAGCAGGATGCCGGTTTGACGCTCCACCAGCAGCCGCAATTCCGAGAGTTCGTGTTCCAGTATGGTCACGCCCGTCATCAATCGATGCATAGACCCTTCTCCTTGGAACATCTCAGGACACGCCGGCCCTCAGCTGCGCCAATCGGGCGCATCACTTTCTAAAGATCGGCTGCTTCCAGGGGAGGATCAGTTCCGAAGTCTAGATTCCCGCGGCCGTGGCCGCGTACCGTTTGCCTGCGTCTTTTTCCGCCTGCTTCGCGACTACATTCATTTCCTTTTCCAACGACGAAAACCTCTGCATGATTTCGTGAATGCGCAGGGTCATGTTGCGGATCGTCTCGATCTGCGCGCGCGCTTGCGCCGAAAGGCTGCCCGGTTCGAGCAAAAGCAAATCCGAATTGCCCAAGATCGACGTGAGGGCATTATTCAGACTGAGACGCATCTCGACCATGTAGCGGCCCAGAGTTGCCTGCTGTTCAAGCGCCGCGCAGGCCTGCTCGGCAGCGCGTGCTCGCGATTCCGCGCGGGAGCGGTGCAGCGCCTCATTGCCGGCAAGAATCAGAGCACTCAACCACCCGTCATCCTGCCGCAGAATGGAAATGCGCGGCCAGCGGCGGCGCACCAACTCTTCAGTGGCGGCGTCGCGGCATACACAAAAAATCGGCTGTCCGGCAGAGTTCAGCGGCTCCAGCACCACGGACAGCAGTTCCCGCCGCAATTCATCCACGATCGCCACGTCGAAGCCATCGGCCACAAATCGCGGCCACAAATCACCGCTGAGCAGCGTGAACCCGGGAGCGCTGCGCTCAACCTGCCAGCGCGCCGTCACCTGCCGCGAGAAATCCGCCTCGTCAGAGATGATCAATACCGTCGGTGTATTCACGTTTCCAGATTCCTCAGATCTTGTCAGCGAACGTTCGCACGAAAGCGTTTGAACCCGCCGCAATCTACTTCTTTGTGCCTGGCTGCGAATCCGGATCCCATCCCACATCGCCGGAAACTTCAAACTCGGGCGCTTCCGCACCGGCAAGAGCAGCTTCGCCCGGCGCGTGGGTTGGATCGCTGAACGTAGCCGCCGCGCCCGCTCTGGCCGCCATCGATTTCGAAGCTTGCCCTGATTTCACCGAATCGGCCTTTGCAGAATCCGCTTTCACCGGTTCCGGGTTCACTCTTTTCTCTGCACCGGCAGGTTTACCGCGCCCCAATGCGCTCTCCACCGCGGCTCGCAAATCCACCAGCATGCGCAGAGGCTGCCCCGACGAATATTCCGCCTGGAACATGACTTTCCACGACTGGCAGATCATGCGCAAGCGCAGGATGGGCTCTTCGGCCGAGAACTGCGCCCTTCGACAATCGATGGTGTGAACATCTTTTTCTTCCAGTTCATTCAAGCCGTCGAGGATCACATTCAGATCGCCGATCATCAGCCGGAAGAAAGTCCGGCGCATGAGATATCCAAAGCGGGTGAACGCGGCCAAAGCCACGGGCAAATAGAACAATTCTCCCGCCTGGGTTTTTGCTTTGCGGCCTTGTTCGAGGATTCCACCATGCAACAGCTCGTCGAGCGACTTGCAGTGCCGCGCAGAGTCGAGCACGCGATCGAGGGCGTTCAGCCAGACGGGAGCTTTCAGATCTACCGCGCCCAGCACCTGCGCCAGCGCCTCCGCCACATAGCCAAGCTCCACTTCCGCGTCGGCCAGTCCGGTCGGAGCCAGCTGGCTGAAGTACTGCACGAGAAGGAAATCGATCTTGTCGCGCACCGCATCGTTCTTCTTGGTGTTGGCGAGGAAGTGCTGAATCAGGCTGAGCAGGCCTTCCTGATCGACCAGCGAACTGGTCTGCAGAAACTGCCGCAACTGATGAACCTGGATCAGTTCATCCATCTCGTCGAGCCATTGACAGGCCTGCTCCACTGTCTCTTTTGCCGGCGACTCGGTTCCGGCTTCCAAATCGGCGCAGGGCTTAACATCGAGGACAAACTCTCGCGCCAGCTCAAAGTAAATCGGATACAACCGGCGTGCGGTGGTCCATTGCGTGGCGAGATCTTGCTGGGGTGTGGTAGGGGTCATGGTTTCACGATCCAGTTGGGAACATCCTGAAGAAAACGTGCGGCAACGACTGTCTGGCCGGGATGATACTGCACGGCGACAACGGAAACATCGACGTCGAGCGTACCATCAGAATTTTTCAGATGTAGCACATCGGCGAACTCGAGGGGAGTGTGACAGGCAAACAAAACCTCGCGCGTCGTGCCAAATTCGAGGATGGTAGTCTCGCTGAAGACGTTGGGCACCGATTCGCCAGGCGCCAGGGAACGTGCCAGTTGCACCGGAATGCGCATCTGCGTGGCTTCCGGAAAAAAGCGCGCCAATTCCGCCACCTGACTGGTGTTCTGTGCACTCCTCGCAGCTGCTGTGCCTAGCTGACCCAAGCCTACAAACCCTCGCCCCCGACTCGCTCTGCCCGAATAGCAACACAAAAGTGCGGGTGGGCTCCCCCTCTTCCCGGTTAGGAAGAGCGATTGGGGAGCCGATCTCCGCGGTTCGCCAAATCATGGTGCAAAACACAAGCCATCGCCGCGAACGGAAGGATTAGTACCGAGGTGAGTGATTTTTCAGTGGGTTAGGGACAATTCCCAATCTGCGCGTTGAGCCCGTGCCACGCGAACGTCTCAGGCTGAGACGCCGTCTCAGTCCCTCACGCATTTCTCAAGAATTCTTAGAAGATTCTCCAGCGGCCGCAGAGCAAACTCACCGAGCTTACTGCAGCGTGTGACTCGACTCCGATGAGCTGGCGCTGATGTTGTAGCGTTTCAGCTTACGATAGAGGGTCGCGCGGCTGATGCCCAACATACGCCCGGCCAGCGCCTTATCCCCCTTCACCTGCTCGAAGACGCGTTGGATGGTCGCGCGCTCAATATCTTCCAGGTCGGTCGTGGAAACAGCACCGTGCGGGGATGCAGTGACCGTTCCATCGGTTATCGCCGCCAAATCTGGATCGAGGATGCCCGTGCGCTCGGCAGCTTTGCCGGCAAGGACGGCCACCGACGCGGATCCAGCCATTGCAGACCCAGTCATGGGATTTCCAGTCGTCGAGCTTCCACTGGCGATCGCTGGAGGCAGATCGTTTAGATCGATGATTTGTCCGTTGCCCAGCGCAACGGCGCGCTCGACGCAGTTTTCCAGTTCGCGCACATTGCCCGGCCAGTCGTAGCGCATCAACGCCTTCAAGGCTGCGCTAGACACGTGCAACTCCCCGCCCGGGGCATAGCGTTCCAGAAACCAGTTCACCAACTGCGGCGTGTCGCGGCGCCGCTCGCGCAGTGGCGGGACGTGCACCGTGACCACATTCAAACGGAAGTAAAGATCCTTGCGGAAAGTGCCTGCCTTATAGGCCGCCTCCAGGTCGCGATTGGTCGCGGCAATCACCCGTACGTCTACTTTGACCCGCTGATTGCTCCCCACTGGGCGCACTTCTTTTTCCTGCAGAACCCGCAGTAGCTTGGCTTGCATCTCTACTGGAAGCTCGCCCACTTCATCGAGAAATATGGTTCCCCCATTCGCCGCCTGGAACAACCCTTCTTTCGATCGCAGCGCCCCCGTGAATGCTCCTTTCTCATAGCCGAACAATTCGCTCTCGATCAGAGTAGGAACCAGGGATCCGCAATCGACGGCGACAAATGGCCGCGAAGCGAATACTCCACGAAAATGAATGGCACGCGCCACCAGTTCCTTTCCTGTTCCGCTCTCGCCGTAGATCAGCACCGGCGTGCGCGTATCTTTCAAGCGCGACACCATGCGCAGCACTTCCTCAATTTTGGGCGACGATCCGACAATTCCGTGCGCGGCTGTTTCCGAATCCATGCGTTGCCGCAGGAATTCGTTTTCTTCCACCAGGTGGACCTTCTCTGCCATGCGTCGCAAGAACAGGCGTAACTCTTCCAGCGGGGAAAACGGTTTGGTGATGTAGTCGTAGGCTCCGAGTTTCATCGCCTGTACGGCCGTTTCGATAGATCCGTGGCCGGTCATGAGCGCGACTTCAATGCGCGGCAGGAATTTCTTCACCTTCTCCAGAAATTCGAGCCCCGACATGCGCGGCATGACCATATCAGTCAACACCATGTGCACGGGTTGCTCTTCCAGTAGAGCTAGCGCCGATTCGCCGCTCTCGGCTTCGAGGCATTCGAACCCCAGCGCCTCGCCAACCGTCATGCAAAGTTTGCGGATGCTCTGTTCGTCATCGACGACCAGCAACCGGATGCGCAGATCTTCCCTTGTCACCGCTGTTTTCTGATCTCCTGTGTTCACTCGGCCTTCCCCATCGTCTTAGAAACAACTTCGATGAATTGCTGCACGCGAAACGGCTTCTCGACGCACGGGGCGCCCGTTTCGCGCAGGGTCGCCACAGTTTCTTCGTTGGCGATGTCTCCGGTGATGAAGACCACGCGCGCACTTAGATCGGGGCGATGGCGCTTGATCCAGGCATGGACCTGGCCGCCGTCAACTCCGCCAGGCGTCCGCATATCTGACACCACCCCGAGGAATTCGCCATTGGCCAGCAGACGCAGGGCATCCGCGCCCGATTCGCAACACACCACCGGATATCCGCTGCGCTCCAGCGCAGCTTGCACATATGCCATGACGGCGGGCTCATCCTCGATGAGCAAAACTGGGAGAGTGGAAGGTCTCACTGCGGGCACGCTCATGTTGGTATCACTCCTGCGGCTACACCCAGCGAAGCCGTGTGCGACGCTGCCGGGAGGCGCACGATGAAGGTCGCGCCTTGCCCGCCGAGATTGTTGTGACAGAGAATCTCGCCTCCGTGTTCTTTCACGATCCCGTAACAGATGCTCAGCCCCAAACCGGTCCCCTTACCAACTTCCTTGGTGGTGAAAAACGGATCAAAAATCTTGTCGGGTTGGGTGATTCCATCCCCGTTGTCGCGGAATGACACCTCGACCGATTCTCCCGACTTGGTGGACATGATTTCGATTCGCGCCGGGCGCCTGACTTCATGTACAGCGTCATAGGCATTGTTGAGGATGTTGAGAAATACCTGCTGCAGTTGGTGGGCATCGCCCATCACATCAGGCAGACCTTCGTCGAGATGCTCAATAACTTCGACTCCGTGGCTGGTGAAATCGTAGGAGCGCAGTTGCACGGTGCGGCGGAGAATCGCATTGAGCTGTACCGCATTGCGCTGGGGCGGCATTTGCCGCGCAAAACTCAGAAGGTTCTGCACGATCTGCTTCGTCCGCTGGGCTTCCTGCAGGATGACACGAAGATCCTTGCGCGCTGCCTCCGGCAGATCGGGATTTTCCATGAGCAGGTCGGCGAATCCCAGAATTGCGGTCAGAGGATTGTTGACTTCGTGAGCGACGCCGGAAACCAGCTGACCGACCGCGGCCATCTTTTCGGCGTGCACCAACTTGTTGCGCAGCACCTCGGAATCGGTAATATCGCTGAGCACCACGACAATGCTGGTGACGTTTCCTTGCTCATCGCGCATGGGACTGAGATTGGCGGAGAATTTTCCTGCCGGGCCGACACTGCGTACGATCTCTAATTCCAGATTGTCGACTTGTTGTCCGTCCAAAGTGCTCTGCAGGGCATCGGCCAGCGGACGCACAAATCCCGGCGCTGCCAACTCCAGCAGTGGACGCCCCAGCAATTCTTTCTGTTCGAATCCCGCCTCATACCACCGGCGGTTGCCATAACTGACTAGTCCGGCGGTATCGGCGACGAGAATCAGGCTCTGCGTGTTGCTGAGAATCTTGGCCGAGAAATCGCGCTCGCGATGCAATTCCGATTGATAGGTGCGCAGTCCGGTCACATCGAGCATCAGGCCGCGAATCTGGGTTAACGTCCCGGCGTTGTTGTACAACCCAAACGCATTGATGAGCACATGGATCGGCGTTCCATCCTTGCGCCGCAGGGTCGCCTCAAAATTCCGCAAATTGCCCTGCTCCGCCATCAGACCCGAATGTTTTTCCCGTTCTTCCGGGTTGAAATAAAGCTGCGTGGGAATATCGACCTGCAGCAGTTCTTCGCGAGTGGGATAGCCGAGCATGCGCACCAGGGCGTCATTCACCTCGACGAAGCGTCCATTCGGAGTGCTGAAGAAAAGGCCTTCCTGTATATTGTCGAATAACTCGCGGTAGCGCCGCTCGGCCTCGCGGCGATCGGAGATGTCTTTCAAGACGTGGATAATCTGCAATCCCTCATCCGTCGGCCCGTGCACGCGCGAAGTAGAAACGAGATAGGTCCGGTCGAACACGGGATGGACGAACTCATCGGCATCATCCACCATGCTGCGGCAAAAGGGGCACGAGTAGGAAGCGGCGTCGCTGGCTAGCGCCATCATGGAGCGAATGTTGATTCCGATCAGCTCTGCGGGCTGCACCCCAATCATCGCGGCTAGTGAGCGGTTCACGCGCAGAACCTTGTCAGACTGGTCGTGCACCACGATGAAGTCGGTGATGGCGTCAAAGATCTCTACCCAGTGCCGGTTCGCCTGCTCAATGCGAGTGAACAGCCGCGCATTTTCCAGAGCCATGGCGGCATGACCGGCTACGGTCTCGAGGAAAAATTTGTCTTCAGCATCGAGGGCCCCGAGACGTCCTGAGAGGCAGAGTAGGCCAGCTAATTCTTCATTTGCCCCGCTGAGCCGTACCAGAGTTGCATCTTGCCACTTCAGCGTGGAGGCAATATCTGATCCAAGCAAGTCCACTGCTGTGCCTGTGCTGACGGTGTCGCGCGAGCGCGAGATTTTCTCACCGACCCCCGATGACAGCGCGCGTTCGATTTCCCGCTCGCGGCTCGGCCTATCGCGCACGGTTATCCCCTCGGTCGCCTTGCTATCCGCTTCCGAGTCCTGCTCCTCCGGATGCACCGCAACTACCTGCCAGTGGCCCTCCTGCAAAACAGCCAGCAAACCGGCACGCATTTTTGTGAGACCGGTGATGCGGGTAAGAAATCTCCGTCCGAATTCCGGTAAGCGCAAGGCACTGCAAATCTCGCGCGCCAGATCAATCAGCGCCTCAGCACGGGAGCGATGCTGCTCGGACAAGTGCAGATTGTGCGCGACTTCGAGCACGACCGCGACCTGATTCGAAAGCGCGCGGGCTCGACGAATATCCTCGGGCGAAATGGCCGCTCCATTCAGCCGGTCCAGTACGCCAAACATACCGAGTAACCGCCCCGTTGCCGACACCAGAGGCACTCCGAGGAATTGCTTTATGTCATACTTGTCGATGACTTCCAGATTGATGTCCTCGACTCGCCGGGCATCATCGGTCCAGAAAACTTCCTTCGCACGAAATGCTTTGGACGCCACACCCTCAGGAAACGCAGTATCGACGCGCTTGGACTGGCCTCGTTCCACGCCATAACGCACCTGGAAGTGATCGTCTTCCAGCAGCGCAATGAAGCAGCGTCCGTAGCCCAGAAAATCGGCCGCGTGCACCACGAAGGCCTGAAGGAATTGCTCGAGGTCGCCGCTCGAACTCAGAGCCGAGGAGATTTCAAGTAATTGATGAAGTTCGTGCGCCTGCGCGTGTGCAGTGGCGTAAAGCTCGGTATGCGCCACGGCGACCGCTCCAAATCCGGCCACGGCCGAGACCAGAGCTTTCTCTTCCGCGCTGAAGGCTCCCTCTTGCCGCGGATATACCAGAATCGCGCCCTGGGTTCGCGAGGTTCGCAGCGATGCGGCAATCAATTTACCGGGGCTTGCGAGATTCCCCAGCGAATGGCCGGAAGCGCCAATCGTGACGGTAATGGGCTCGCCGGCAACCACCGCGCGCTGGGCCAGATCAGCAGCGAAGCGCAGAGTTTGCCCATCATGCCGCGCCCGCGCCGCGTGCGCCATTTGCGGCGTCTCCGCCGAAACCGCGCGCAATTCGAAGCCACGCTCGTCCTTCAGCAGAACGCAGACGAGCCGCGTGCGCAGCAACAAACGCAAACGATCCGCGAGCGCTTCGATAATGGAATTTACATCGGGAGTTCCGTGCAAGACCTGCGCCACATCAGCAAGAATTTCCGCCCTCCGATGCTCTTCGCGCGAGGCGGCGCTTAGCCGCGTGGCTTCCAGCAGGCTGCCTAACTGACCGGCGAGAATCGTCGCCTTCGCCGCCAGATCTTGAGTGAAGAACTCCGGGTCAGAATCGTGCAGGAATGTCGCCGCTCCAATCGCTTCATGAAACACGATCAAGGGAGCGGCCAGAATCGAGCGCGCACCAAATTCCCCCGCAATCGGATACGCGCCAGGATCAATCTCGTTGAGGAAAATGGTCCGCCTCTGCCGCACTGCGTCTGCCGTGACCGCGCTTTGTGCCGGGCGCAAGCGCCTTCCGGAAAAGCCTTCCGCCATCTTCCCTTCGGCTACTTCGCCGACCAGATCATCGCCCTGGCAGCGCCAGAAGTAGACGCCGGAGGCCTGGAAGAACTCCCGCGTGGACCGACAAAATAACTGGATCAGAGATTGCGGATCGGGCTCTTCGCCAGCCGCTGCAGCCAGGCGCAACAGCAGCTTCTGAAAAGCTTCATCGGAAACGGAAGCTCCGCTCGCTGCGCGAATGACGGCTGCGCCACTTGAGACACGTCCTGCTTCGCCGGCCCTCGTGTGAAAAGATTCTTGATTCACAAGTGCTTGAATCTAATGGGAAACTACCTGCCATCTCATTTTGAGTCAAGAGAAATGGAGAGACAGGTGCCTTGCTGTGAAATCCACTGCCACATGGTGAGAAAGGCGTCTCACAGTGAGAAGCATAACCCCGACGGCCCGAAATGAGACACATATCACGTCAATCCGCTCTTTGCTCCCTCATCTTTAGCAGCATAAGTTATTAAGTATCATTGCTTTACAGCCCATTACTTTGGTTTTGATCGAAGTAAGTGCATGGCCCGAACGTTGCACGTCTCGGCCTGAGCAGTTTCTTCGGTTCGAGGAGGATTTGTGTCTCATAAGGCGGCGATGGCCCTGTTCATCGCCCTGAGCACGACCGGGGCGATGGCCTTTGCGCCTTGTGCACTGGCCCAAGCGTCACAGAATGACGAGATTCTGCGCAGAGCCAAAAGTAAGGTCCAGCCGGACTACCCCGAACTGGCGAGGAAGATGAAAATCACGGGTGCGGCACGGATCGAAGTTGTGGTCGCGCCCAACGGCACGGTGAGAGAGGCGCGCATTGTCGGCGGACACCCGGTTCTGGCCGGCGCCGCGCTGGAAGCGGCTCGCAAGTGGAAATTCGAACCGGCGGCGGAAGAGAGCAAGGGACTGATCGAATTCAAGTTTGAGCCGCACTAGCTGCGGCTGGATGCGTAGGAGACAGGCATGACGATCGGCAAAAAGCTGTACATGAACTTCGGCATCATCCTGGCCATGGTAATCGTGCTGTTCCTAGTGAACTGGTCGGCCGTACAGCGCGAACACGCCGCCAAGGCCGCCGCATCGGCTTCTCTCGAACTGGCCGACACCACCAACTCCATCCGCTTCCAAATGATGCAGGACCGTCTCTATCTCAGTAATTACTTGCTCAGCGGCGACACCCGCGAGGTCGATCGCATGAATGATGGCCTGCGCACACTTAGCGACAAGATTGATCAGGGCCGCAACCTCGCCGCCTCCGAACAGGTCAAGAACGCGCTAAGCAAAGTCGAGCAACTGGAGCAGTCCTGGGGAAAAGAATTTGCCGAGCCACTGATTGCCAAACGCAAAGATGTCGACTCCGGCAATGCCACCGTCGCAGAACTGCAGATTTACTATCTGCAAAAAGACGCCTCATCCTGGGTCAAGAATTCCACGGATGCCCTGGATGTGGCCGACGGCGAAAACCGCAAGCTGGTCGACACTCGCCGCAAATCGGATGAAACTGCCGCCACCTGGACCATCACCGTCTCCCTGCTAAGCACTTTATTGGCGCTCGGATTGGGCGGGGTGATCGCCTTCCGTACCGCCAAATCGATCACGGAACCGCTGACTAACCTGATGAGCGTGGCGCGCGGCATCGGCAACACCGGCGACCTCGAACACAATATCGACCTGAGCCGCGATGACGAGATCGGCGAACTGGCGCGCACCTTCGCCAAGATGGTCACCTACCTGAAGGAGATGGCGGGAGTTTCGGAATCGATTGCGGGCGGCGATCTGCGCGTCGAAGTCAAGCCGCGCTCTTCGCATGACACTCTGGGCAACGCCTTCGCCAGAATGGTCGACGGCCTGGCCGGCCTGGTCCGCAGCGTGCGCGACGCTTCCTCGCAGGTTGCCAGTGCCTCCGATCAGGTCGCCTGCGCCTCGGAAGATTCGGCGAAGATCGGCTTGCAGGCTTCCTCCGCCATCGATGAAGTCACCAGCACGATGCACGAGATGAGCGTGAACGTGCAGAACATGGTGAAGTCGACGCAGGTGCAGGCGTCCAGCGTAAGCGAGACGTCGGCTTCCATCGATCAAATGGTGGCATCGATTCAGCGCGTCGCCGACACCGCCAAAGTGCTGCTCGACATTTCCAACCGCTCGCGGGAAGAAGTCCACAGCGGCATCACCACCATGGATAAGGCCACCGACGGCCTTAACCGCATCAACACGACCATCACGTCGTCGGGCGAGATCATCGGAGCCCTCGGGCAGCGCGCCGACGATATCGGCAAGATCATCGAGGTCATTGACGATCTCGCCGAGCAGACCAACCTGCTCGCGCTCAACGCTGCCATCGAAGCCGCCCGCGCCGGTGAGCATGGACTCGGCTTCGCCGTCGTCGCCGACGAAGTTCGCAAGCTGGCGGAAAAATCGGCGCAGTCGACCAAGGAAATCTCCGAACTGATTCAGAGCATTCAAAAAGAAGCCCGCAAAGCGGTCGAAAATATGGAGCGCTCGACGGGCATCGTCAATGAGGGCCTCGAACTCGGCGGAGAGTTGAATGCGGCGCTGAAGAAAATCTCCAACGTGGTCACCGAGGTCTACAAGTTCGCCCAGGAAATCGGCGCGGCCACCAACGAGCAGTCGCACGGATCTTCGCAGATTGCCCGCGCCACCACGCGGCTGAACGAAATCACGCACGAAATCAACTCTGCGGTCGAAGAACAAGCCTCCGGCGCGCAAGCCGTGGTCAAGGCGATGGAGCGCATGCGCGAACTGGTGCAGCAATCGACGTCGGGGTCGACCGAGCTGGCCGCTTCTTCCGAACAGATGTCGAAGATGTCGCGCGGCCTGTTGGAATCGCTCAACCGCTTCTCGCTCGAGGATGCCTCGCGCGCCACGTCTGGGGAAGCTTCTGGCCGCGCCAAGCGCGCCGCCGCGGCTGGATCGCAATTCTAACCGCAAGGTTGTGCCGACATGCCAGGGTTGGTTGAGGACGTTGCAGTAAAGCGGGGTTTTAACGAATGAGCCGAGAACTCCATATCGTGGGCTTTCAGGTCGGGCGCGAGACCTACGGCGTTCCCATCACTTCTCTGCACGAGATCGTGCGCGTCCCGGAAATCACCGCTGTGCCCGACGCTCCCGATTATCTCGAGGGCGTCATCAACCTGCGCGGCAAAATCGTCTCGGTAATGGATCTGCGCAAGCGTTTCGGGGAAAAACAGGCGGCGATCAAGAAGCAGAATCGCATTCTGGTGGTCGAACATGCCGGACGACTGGCCGGATTGATCGTCGATGCGGCCTCGGAAGTACTCAAGATTCCCTCTGACGCAGTCGAGCCGCCGCCGGCTGTGTTTCAGGAGGGCGGCCTGAATTGCGTCACCGGATTAGGCAAAGTGGGTGGCCGCCTCGTGGTTCTGCTCGATATGAGCAAGCTGCTGGCACCGGGAAGCCTGCACACCAAGACGGAGAGTGGGGAAAAGAAAACCGCGGCCAAAGCAGCCGCAGCGAAGTAAGTGGCCGAGGACTTGGAACATGGAACTCGGGACTAAGGACTCGGAGCTAAGGACTAGGGACTAGCATGAGCTCAACTGGAGCAGCACCAGCTCCCATACTGACGGAGGCGGAACTCAAGCTGCTGCAGGCGCTCGTTTATCAGGAGTGCGGCATGCACTTCGACGAGCGGCGGACGCACTTCCTCCAGGACCGGCTGCTGCGCCGCCTCAAGGAGTGCAAGGTCGACTCTTTCTACTCGTACTATCGCCTTTTGATCAGCCAGAAAGGCAAAGAAGAGCTGGCCAAGCTGCTCGAAAATCTTACCGTCAACGAAACCAGCTTTTTCCGCCACAAGGCGCAGCTTGATCTGTTCCAGAAGACCATTCTCGAGGAGATCCTGAAACAGAAGAGCGTTCGCCGCGAGTATTCCATCCGCATATGGAGCGCGGGTTGCTCCACCGGGCAGGAAGCGTACACGCTGGCCATGCTGGTCACCGACGCGCTCGCGTATTACTACCTGCGCAATCCGTTGCCGGTGGAAATGCCGCTTCCCAAGCCTATGATTCCTCCGCCGTGGCGGGTGGAGATTCTAGCCAGCGATATCAGCTACTCGGTGCTGCGTGCCGGCCAGGAGGGCAGCTACAACGAGAATCAGATGTCGATGGTCGACTACGGCTATCGCCTGCGCTACTTTGATAAAGTCAGCGACCGCTACGCAGTGAAGAAAACGCTGAAAGAGCTGGTTCACTTCGACTTTCACAATCTGAAAACTGAATACCTGCCGCAGCGCAATGACGTCATCTTCTGCCGCAACGTCATGATGTACTTCGATGAGCCCGAACAGAAACGGCTGATCGAGAAGTTCTACCGCTGCTTGAATACCAACGGCTACCTATTCGTGGGACACGCCGAAAGCCTACTGGGGCTGACCCAGAAGTTCCAGATGGTCCACAAAGACAGCGGCACCGCCTATCAGCGCACCGAGGTGAGGGAGTCATGACGCAGTCCTCCGATGAGCGCGGACTCGAACTGCGGGAGCTCTTTTACGAGACTTCGCAGGAATTGCTGCAGGCCCTCAACGACGAGGCCCTCAAGCTGGAAAAGACGCCCGGCGACGAAGAAATCGTTCGCGGCATTCGCCGCACCGTGCACACGCTGAAAGGCGATTCCGCCGCTTGCGGACTTCGCGAACTCAGCGAACTCGCGCATCAGTTTGAAGACGCTCTCTCACTCGAAAGCGCGGCTTCGCATGCCGCGGTGGCCGAAATCGCTTTCGCTGCCGCCGATCTTTTTGCCGAAATGATCGCCGCCTATCGCGGTGGCGGAAAGCTTCCTTCGACCCGCGACCTGAGCCGGCAGATTCAAAATCTCACGGCTGCACCCGGAGCTGAGAGGACTCGCGCGACGCGCAAGTCCGGCGGAGCGGCCAAGTCCGCCGTTCACAGCGCGGCGAATGACTGGACGGAGTACGAACGGCTCGCCATGGCTAAGGCGCAAGCCGAGGGGCAGGATGTCCTGCACGTCAGCGTGAAGATCGATCCGCACTGTGCCATGCCCATCGCCGGCCGCCAACTGGTCCAAAATGCGATCGGCACCATGGGCAGCGTGATCGCCGTTCGCCCCGATCCCAGCTCTCCGGCAGCCATCAAGCAAATCGAGTTCGTTCTGGCCAGCGTGCAAACGGCTGAGCAGATTGCCGCCAAATGCAAAATTCCGACCATCGTCGGAGAAGTCACTATTGAGGTGATGCACGCTGCCGAGGCCGCGGCGGCGGCCGACGAAAGCGTCCGCGCCCCCGCATCATTGCCTGTGGAAGCCGTACATCCGGCGGAAACTCCGGCACCAGTGCCTCCACCGGAAGCTGCTGCCCCTTCTGCTCTGGTCGAAAATATTCTGCGCGTCGAAGCCGGGCGCATCGATAACGTACTCAATCTGGTCGGCGAGCTGATCATCGGCAAGTCTATGCTTCAGCAGGCGCTCACCGAATTCTCCAAGCGGTACCCCAAGGAACTGCTGCGCGGCAAGTTTGCCGATGCCATGGCGTTCCAGGCGCGCGTCCTTAACGACCTGCAGCGCTCGGTTATGAAGATTCGCATGGTCCCGGTCGATCAGCTCTTCCGCCGCTTTCCGCGCATGGTTCGCGACGTCTCGCGCCAATGCGGACGCGAAGTCGAGCTCGTCGTCAGCGGACACGACACCGATCTCGACAAAGGCATTCTCGATGCCATCGCCGAACCTCTGACTCATCTCGTGCGCAATGCTGTCAGCCACGGCATCGAATCCCCGGACGAGCGCCGCAAGCTGGGCAAGCCGGCGCACGGCGTTATACGGCTCAACGCTTACCATCAGGGGAATCAAGTCGTCGTCGAGGTTGCGGACGATGGCCGCGGTATCGACGCCAATAAGATCCGCACGAAAGCCATTGAACTTGGCCTGACCACTCCCGACGAAGCGGCGCGCCTGACTGAGACCGAGACGCTCGACTTCATCTTTCGTCCTGGCTTCTCCACCGCCGAGCATGTCACCGAAGTCTCCGGCCGCGGCGTGGGCATGGATGTCGTGCAGAGCGTTCTGCACCGGCTCAAAGCCAGCATCAATGTCGAGACTCGTCCCGGCCAGGGCACGACCTTCCGCCTTAAGCTGCCGCTCACGCTGGCCATCATCAAGGCTTTGCTGTTTTGGGTGGAACAGCGGCTCTACGCCATTCCGCTCAACAACGTCATGGAGATCTCCCGCACCTCGGAAGCCGAAGTGCATCAGGTCGACAATTATGAAGTGCTGCAGTTGCGCAATCAGGTTCTTCCGCTATTGCGTCTGGGGCGGCCTGCACCGCAGACCGCTGACGGCCGCAAAGCCAAGCTTTTTGTGCTGGTCATTCTTGTTGGAGAGAGGAAGTACGGTTTGATTGTGGACGCGCTCGAAGGGGAAGAGGAATTGGTGATCAAGGCGCTGGATGATCAGACCTTCTCGACGGATCTGGTTTCCGGCGCATCCATTCTTGGCGATGGCCGGGTAGTGCTGATTCTTAATCTCGCGGCTGTGGTCGAACACGTTGCCAAATCGCGGCCGCTGGAAACTGGTCAGGTCAACTCTGGGCTGCTCCTCACTCATACCGACCGGCTTCGACTGGCGCTCACTCCGACAACAGGAGAACCCGCATGAAAAATCTTGTGCGCGTTCTCGTGGTCGATGATTCGGCGCTCATGCGCAAGCTGATTCCGCAGATGCTGGCCTCTGACGAGTCCATCGAGGTGGTCGGCACCGCCATGGATGGCACCTTCTGTCTGAAAAAGATTGAAGAGCTCAAGCCCAGCGTCGTCACGCTTGACCTGGAAATGCCCGGCATGAACGGCATCGACACGCTCAAAGAGATCATGCGCCGCCATCCCGTGCCGGTGATCGTCTTCAGCTCGCACTCGACGGAAGGCGCGTCGGTCACGCTGAAGGCTCTCGGCCTGGGCGCATTCGATTTCGTCTCCAAGCCAAGGGACGCCACCGCCCACATGGCGGAAACGTCCAAAGAATTGATTGCCAAGGTCAAAGCCGCCGCTGAATGTAAGCTGAAACCACGCGCCCTGCCTGGAGTTTCGCCCAAGCCGGAAAAGATTACGTCTTCGGGTTCGCCTACAAGAGTGATCGCGCTCGGCGTCTCCACTGGCGGCCCGCAAGCTCTGGAATATCTTCTTTCGCAGTTGCCCGGAGATTTCCCCGGCGCGATTGTCGTCGTCCAACACATGCCTGACGGGTTTACCGACATGTTTGCGCGCCGCCTTGACGAACTTTGCGCCCTGCGGGTGAAAGAAGCACAGTCTGGAGACATGCTTCAGCCCGGTCGCGTGCTCATCTGTCCTGGCAGCCGCCACATGCGGGTCAAGCGGCTTCCCATGGGGGATATCGCCGTGTTGACCGACGAGCCTCGCGTCAACGGCCACCGTCCCAGCGTCGACGTGCTTTTTCGCAGCGTGGCGGAAGAATTCAAATCGCAAGCGGTCGCCGTGATTATGACCGGCATGGGCGACGACGGAGCCGAAGGTTTGGGCGCAATAAAGAAAGAAGGCGGCATGACCATCGCTCAGAGCGAAGACTCTTGCGTGGTCTTTGGCATGCCAAAAGCCGCCATCGATCGCGGGTATGCAATTCGCGTCGTCAGCCTCGATGTGATGAGCGCGACTTTGCAGTCGATTTGCGGCCGCGGCGCCGACGCCAGTTCAGCCGGGCGCGCCGTCCGCGCGGGCAACTGACGGCGGCAGGCTTTAGCAGCGGGTTTTGCATTGCCAAGTCTGACGTACAAGGGCTTGGCAGTAGGAAGTTTTGGCGGTACGCAGTCTCGACATGGATCTGCACGGAAAGGCCGTGACCTGCGTCATCTGGCCCACGAGCCTTTGGTCATGATATGGAGTAGGAAGGGGAGGTCTGTATGGAGCAGTTCGCACCTGTAAAGCGCAGCAAAGATGGGCAACCGGTCCGCTACCTGATCGTGGACGACTCGGTCTTCGCCCGCAAAAACCTGGCCCGCATGATCGAAACCTTCGGTGGACAGGTCGCCGCCGAAGCCGGTGATGGCCTCACCGCCATCAGCGAGTTCGACCGCACGCATCCTGACATCGTGCTCATGGATATCACCATGCCGCAGATGGAAGGCATCGAAGCCGCCGAACGCATCGTGCAAGCTCATCCCGAAGCCCGCATCGTCATGGTCTCGTCGGTGGGCTATCAGGAAAACATCGTCGCCGCATTGCAGCGCGGCGCCCGCCACTTCGTGCAGAAACCGGTGAAGCCGGAAGTGCTCTACGAAGTGATCAAATACGTCCTCGGCGAAGACGGCGTGGTGGCCGCCGCCGCCAACGCTGGCGTTTAACTCTAATTCGACCGGAGTTTATCGCAATGAAGATGGAACTGATCCAGCCTTTCATCAACGCGGCCGACGCCGTGTTGTCGCAAGGCCTGCAGGGTACGACCAAAGTCGGCAACCTCACCATGGAAGAAGATGCCTATCGCCGCAAGGGTGTCGCCGGCATGATCGCTCTTACTGGCGACATTGAGGGCCGGATCATCCTCGACCTCGAACCGCAGACTGCGGTCCGCGTGGCCAGTCATTACGCGGGCGCAGAACTCCCCGAATCCGACGCGCTCGTCAAGGAGACCATCTTCGAACTCGCGAACCAGGTCGTGGGCAACGCGATTTCTTCGCTGAACGATCAGGGCTTCCACTTCCGCGTTCACCCTCCTTTGCTCCTGACCTCCCAGGAGGGGGATCGCACCAGCGAAGACACCGAAGCGCTGATGATCTGCTTCGAAACTTCCCTCGGCAACGTCTACATGAACGTCGCTCTGCGCTACAACAAGCGCCGCCTCGCGGATCACGCTGCCGTCGGCGCATAGAGCCAATTATTGTGCCCCATCCTTTCGCGCCTTTTTCGAAAGGGTGGGCTACACGTCCTTCACAACACGAGAAAATAGGCTATAAGCGAGACTAGCGTGGGCCCTCCACCGCGTGACACCTCTTTTTGAGTTCTCTGCTACCCTTGCAACACACCAACAAAGGAGAGAACCGATGCGAAAAGCTTTGCCCACAATGCTGCTGTGTCTGCTGGCGCTGCCTGCCCTTTCTCAGTCGACCGGCAATCCATTCAGCGCGATCAACAAGGGCGGTTATGTAAGAACTACGGGAATCCTGCTGCGCTCGGCGGAAAAGATGCCCGAAGAAAATTACAATTTCAAGCCCGTCGACACCGTTCGCACTTACGGCCAGATCATCGGACATCTTGCCGACGCGCAATATCTGTTTTGCTCAACTGCTTCGGGCGAAAAGGATCCTGGCTTGAACATCGAGAAGACGAAGACCTCCAAAGCCGATCTAGTCGCCGCCCTCAAAGACGCCTTCGCCTATTGTGACAAAGTGTATGACTCGATGACCGATGCCGCATCGCTTCAGACGGTGAAGTTTTTCGGAATGGATCTGCCGAAAAATGCCATGCTGAGCCTCAATATCGGCCACAACATGGAGCACTACGGAAACCTGGTCACGTATATGAGGATGAAAGGCATCGTCCCCCCCACCAGCGAGCAGCAGGCCGTGCCCGCACCGAAGCAAACAGATTCGATGAAATAACGTGCGCGATAGCGGCCGCCTCTTCAATCAAGCTGGGATGCCCAGGTCTCGCCGACTCTGCGAGATGGGGGGCCCGGTTGAGTGAAGTGAGAAACGTTAAAAGACGCTCTGCCTCAAATTTAACGTCAACTTTTAGTGCCGGGATAGCCCATCCTTTCGCGTTTGTTGCAAAAAGAGAACTCTGACTCGCGGACTTAGACGACTTGGTTAGTGCTTCGCTTCGGTCTTCGCTTTTTCCAGCACCTCGTTCAGGGCTGGCTTGTCGAAGTACTTCCCTTCCAGCCACACTCCTTGAATCTTCGTCGTGTTGTGAATGTCCGCCAGTGGATCGGCTTCCAGCAGCACCAGGTTTGCGATCTTTCCTGCTTCAATCGTTCCAAGATCTGCCGTTTTCCCCATAAACTTCGCAGGATTGATCGTGGCCATCTGCAACGCGGCCAGCGGCGTCACACCCGAATCGACCAGCATCGCTAATTCATCGTGCAAGCTGAATCCCGGAAAGCAATATGGATTCATCGCGTCCGTTCCCGCCATCATCGGCACGCCTGCGCGAAACATCGCGCCCGCAATCCGCTCATCCATCGTGAACAAGTCCCGCGCCATCTGGAACAATTCGTACGTCCAATGCGTGCTCTGAAAACGTGTGCGCTGCTCCCAGCGCTCGCGGAATCGCTTATCGATATACTCTTGCCGCGGATCCGACAAGTACTTCGAGTTGTCCAGATTCCCCCACAGCCGCAGCACGGTTAGCGTCGGCACCTGCCACGTATCGTTACTGCGGAATTCCGCGAACAGCGCCGCGCATTTTCTCTGGTCCAGACTGTGATATGCCTGCGACTCAATCATCAGCCTCATGCGATAGATTTGCGCCCGCACAAAGTCTCCCATCAGTGATTCCTGCTGCGAAGAGCAGGCCAGCGCAATTCCCGTCAAGTGCTCGATTGAGCGCTGCCCCGCGTTCGAGGCCTCCTGCGCAGTAATCTCATCCGGCACGTGGCCTTCGAACGGAATGTGCTGCTGCCTAGCCTCATCGGCGATGGCAAAATACGCATCCCGCGGAATCCGGTTATAGACTTTGATGAAATCCGCGCTGCTCGATTTAATCTCATCCACTGCGCGCCGCGCGTCGGCGGGTTTTTTCACCACGATCGATCCGGGCCACACGGGAGGATTGCCATCGACAATGGCGCTAGCCAGGTAAATCTCCGGCGAGGGGATCTCCTCTGAAAGCTCTGCCCTCAGTGCCGTCTCGTCTTTTTCTCCGGACATGATTCGAATTCCGGTCACGCCATTGGCGATGTACAGCGGCAGTTCATCTTTGTCATGCACATGCACGTGCATGTCCCACAGCCCGGGAATCAGAAAAGCGCCGTGCCCGTCCACGCTGTCCGGCAGCGAATTGCCTGCTTCCTGTGTGGGAACAACCGACGCGATGCGATTTCCTTGAATCCGCACCGTCTGATCGCGCAATTCGGCGCCCGTGACCACGTTGATCACGGTGACGTGACGGATAGAGATCTCGGATGAAGGATGATCCTGCGCGGCGGCAAGGCTGCTCAGAAGAGAAACCAATGCAAGAGCGAGGGTCGGCAGAAATTTCATGTTCCCCTCGAACGAAATTCAACTTACTTCTTCGGGAGGCCCCTGGGACATGCTACTGGCTCAATCGAATGGCCAACTGCCGCTCCGGCTGCGTCATCTCGCCCCACAATTTCTGCAGGTCGGTCTGCACATCGTTATTGTCCGGCTCCTTGCGTAACGCCATCGCGAACCAGCGATAAGCAGTCGGCAGATCCTTTGGCGTACACAGCCCCGCCGAATACAGTGCCCCCATTTCGCTCATCGCCTTGGCATTTCCCCGGTCCGCCGCCGGTTTCAGCAGCTTCAGTCCCCGATCGCAATTCTGCGCGACACCGTCCCCATACAGATATTTGTGCGCGTCGGCCACCGGATCCACCGGCTTCGGCTTGACCTCGGGGGTCGCCTTCACTGTCTCCTTCGTCGAGGCAGCTTTCGGCTGGTCGCTCCCGTCGTTGGAATTCGCCGAACTCGCGGCCGACCCATCCGTCCCATTGGCGCTCGAATCCGGCACAGGAGTAGCTGGCTGCGACGGCGACTTCGGCGCTGGCGGATTCGATGGAGCAGGCGACGTTGGCGCGCCTGTTGTCGGACTTGCAGAACTCGAGTTTGCAGAAGCAGGATTTCCAGAAGCCGGATTCGCGGCTGGCTGTGGTGCTGGTTGCGCGGAAGCCTGTCCCGGAGCCTGCGCGGCAGGAGTGGTCGAACCGGGCGCAGCATTCGGAGTCGCGGCCGGCGTGGTCGTGGGAGTGACCGAGTTGCCCGAAGCCGCCGGGGTCGATGACGGCGCATTGGCGCTCGCTGGCGCTGCAGTTGAATTCGCGGCTGGCGGCGAAGTCGGAGGGCTGCTCGTATTCGCATTGTCTGCGGCCGGAGCGCCATGTTTCTCCGCACCCGGATTCAAAAACGCGAAGCCTTGGTTCTTCCAGCGCAGGTATCCCAGCCCAACTGCCAGAACCAGCGCCAGAAAAATCACCACAGCTTTCCACCCACCGCCGCCTCGTTTCGGCTCATCATCTTCGAGCAGGTAATCGAGATTGCGGGATGGAGGCGCAGCATTCGGATCAATGCTTAACGAGCCCCGCCGTGATTCTCCCCCGGATCGCGGCGCCGGCTGATTCAATCCTAGAAACGAAGGCCCGCTGATCACAGGCTCTTCCGCTGGAGTTTCCCGCACGGGAGCCGGCATCCTCGGCGCGGCAGGCGAAGACGCGGGGGCAGAACTGGGAGCAGCAGTCGGTGGCTCGGGCGAAACCGGGCGCGGTGGCGGAGCAGGTGCTTGCGCGGTGGCCTGTAACAGCGTCGTTCCGCACATGCCGCAAAACCGGTTCGTCGGCGGATTCTCGTTCCCACACCGTGGGCAGCGCACACACCCTCCTGAACTTATAGCTTACGATATCTGCGAGCTTTGATGCAGAAACAAGCCGGTATGTGCCGCGGACGCCTCGTCCGCGACTGCCGTAGAATTTCCAATGGCTCACAGCTCATTTCAATGAATGAATCGCAAATTTCTTTCCTGAACATAGACAATCATCGCCTGGAAGTTCTCCGCATTCCCGCCCGCAAGCCAGGCGCTCCTGAACTCGTTTTTCTCCACGAAGGCCTGGGCTCGCTCTCGCACTGGAAGGATTTTCCCACACGCGTCGCCCAAGCCACCGGATGCGCCGTAACGGTCTACTCGCGCTATGGCAACGGGAATTCCGACGTTCTGACCGAACCGCGCCCCATCCGCTACATGCACCACGAAGCGCTCGAATCCCTGCCCGAACTTCTGTCGCAGCTCAAAATCGAAAATCCCATCCTCATCGGGCACAGCGACGGCGGCTCCATCGCCCTCATTTACGCTGGAATGCACAATCACGTCCGCGGTCTCATTCTTCTCGCACCGCATGTCTTCGTCGAAGAGTTGAGCGTGGCCAGCATCGCCGAGGCTAAGACGAAATTTGAAACCACGAATCTTCCGGAAAAACTCGGACGCCACCACCGCGATGCCGCTCGCACCTTCTGGGGGTGGAACCACGTCTGGCTTCATCCCGATTTCCGCAGCTGGAATATCGAAGAATATCTGCCGAAGATCACCTGCCCGATTCTCGTCATTCAAGGCCGGGAAGATCAGTACGGGACCATGGAACAGGTCGAGGCTATCCAGCGCCAGTGCGCCGGCCCGTTCGAAGTCCTCGCGCTCCACGACTGCCGTCATTCTCCACAGCGCGACCAACCCGACGCCGCGCTCGAAGCGATCACGCGATTCGTTGCCCATTCGCAACAGCGCTAGCGCCTTCCCTGCCGAGCAAAATCTTGCGCGCTTTCTGTTCCCGCTTTCTGAAACGAATATCCACAGGATGCAATCCCCGCTCTCCGACGATCTCGTATGCTATGCTTCGCTCTTCCGGAGGAAACTTTCAGCAGGAATGTCCTGCGCCCCGTAGTCTCCACTTCGACCTGGCACCGTGACGACCCAAACTCTCCAAGACGCAATCCAAACGCCGGCGCAACTGCACTCCTCGCCTCGGACACAGCCACCGACGCTGAAAGACGCGATCGTTCTGTGGGCCTGCTCCGCCCTGGCTTTCGTAACAACTGTATGCGTCCCGAGAAATTACGTGCAACTCATTCTGGGTTTTGGCGATAGCTGGACGTACATGCACATCGCCGACGCCATCCGCACCTGGAGCCTTTCCGGACTGCAGGTCAAACAATTCTGGGGATTGTCTTACGCCATCGCAGGGCTATCGAAACTGACTGGATTAGGCTCCCTGCCGGCCTTGCTGATTCTTTCGGCCGGACCTTCGCTGGCTGCGGTCATCCTTGCCGGGCGCCTCTGGGACGCCCGCATCGCCATCCTCTTCGCGATTCTCAATTTCGACTGGCTGCAGCGATCGTTTCTCGGTGGCTCCGAACCGTTGTTTGTCTTTCTGCTGTTCACCGCGTTTCTGGCGATGCGCCGACAGCGCTGGAAATTGGCCGCGCTGCTCGCTAGTCTCGCCACTATCACACGCCCGCTCGGCGTTCTGCTGCTGATCGGCATCGGCATCGATTTGCTGCTCCGCCGTCAATGGCGGCAACTCTTCTATGCCGTTGCGATCGCAGCCGTGATTGCCGTTCTTTACGTCACGCCGCTGCGGGTCTATTTGCACGACCCTCTCGCCACCGTCCACAGCTACGACGTTCTCAAGCCTGACAGTCCTTATCCCCCGCTGTTTGGCATCCCGTTCCGCGCCATCATCGTGGGCACGTTGCGAATTCCCTCGCCCATCACGAGTCTGACGCTGAACTTCGGCTGGATCTTTCTCATCCTCGTTGGAAACATCGCCATGCTCGCCTCGCCTGAATTCCGCGCGTATGCCCGTTCTCATCGGGCCGAAGCGATTTTTATCTTCCTTTATTCGCTTTCGCTCTATTGCTATAACCTCCCCTCGTACGCCCGCAGCAACTTCGCTCGCTTCGCTATTCCGATTCTTCCCTTTGTTTTTCTCGCGCTCCAGCTAGCGCTTCCTCGTCTTTTCATGAAGTTCACTGATCGCCGTTTGCTCTGGCTGCTCACTGTAGTGGCTGCCGTCCTTGCAGCTCTCTCGGCCATCGGCATTCACAACCTCTGACTATTTTTGGCGGGCTATCTCGCGCTCTGGAGTTCCCTTTGCGTTGAACGATAGAGTCACAATGGCAGAATTCCACCGCGGAAGAGAAAGTCAGACTGGTGTAAGAAATCTTCCGGCGTGTCGACTACCTTCATGTGAGGCCGGAACTGGCATGTCGCAGATGACCTCATCGAGGCTGCATTCTGCGCGTTCCTGCTGATTTACTCGATCGCGCGCAATCTGCGCATGGCGCGGAACTTTCAGCGCGAACTCAATGCGCTCAACAGTGATTAATGCTCCCAATAATGGGCTTGAGTCGGCCAACGGTCCTACGTCCGACAGCTAAATTCACACTTGTGGGGCAGGCAATGCGAGGGTAGAATTGCGCCCGCTGTTGAGGCCGAAAAAAATCTCGACCCAGATGCAATTCCCTTCCATGGAGTATCCTATGACGCCCAGGAAACATCACTACTCGCACTATGCAATGCAGATTGCGGCCGCAGCCCTTCTCGGCGCTTGCTGGCTTCAACCCATTTTGTCCGCACAGACCGCAGACGATGCAGCCCGCGCCGAATGGCGCACTGTCATCTCGCAGAATCCCGATGTGCGCGAGGGCTGCTTTCAGGCCTCCTATCCCAGCATTGTTTGGGACGAGGTGGAATGCAAAGCATGGCATCCATTGGTCCATCCAATCGTTCACAAGCCGGGCGAAGGTCAGGTAACCGGTAACGGCAACGACTATGTCGCTGAAAGCTCCGGGCTGACCAGTGCAGCACTTGGAAGCTTCCCCACGGTTACGGGCGTGAAAAGCGAGAAAAGTGTCGGCGTGGCCGAATACGGTGATGGAGGCATCCTCGGACCAAACGAATACTCGCTTCAGCTCAACACGAACTTCACAGGGACCACAGCAGCATGCAAAGGTCATTCTGGTTGTGTCGTCTGGCAGCAGTTCATTTATGCGACCGACTACGCAGTCGAAGGCGAAGCGGCTGTATTCATGCAATATTGGCTGATCAACTGGGGCAGTTCGGCTTGTCCGAGCGGTTTCGGCAGTGACGGCGCGGGCGATTGCTATGGGAACAGCAATTACGTGTCGGCACCCGATGTGAAGGCTACCTCGCTTGGCAGCCTGTCGGTTTCGGCCAGCGCGGCAGCGGGTGGCAACGATACCGTCGTCTTCACCGACGGCAGCACTGCCTACCGGGTTAGCGGGAAAGACACCGTGCTGGATATTTCGCAGGTTTGGAAGGAATCCGAATTCAACATCGTCGGGGACGCCGGCGGTTCGCGAGCGGATTTCAATAAGCCGGTTTCGGTCACCGTGAAGCTAGCGCTCACGGATGGCAGCAGCTCAGCCCCAACCTGTGTGGCGGATGCCGGTACAACCGGCGAGAGCAACAACTTAAATCTGGGCAAGTGCAGCACCGCGAGTGGATCGTCGCCCTATATTCAGTTCACCGAATCAAACTAAGCGGGTTCGGAACTGGATCGAATTCCCACTCAAGCCCAACTCGGGCTTGAGTGGGCCCCACCCCGACGGTGGTGAGGGGCAGTGGTGGGCTGGACTGAAAATGGGTGGGTGCGTACAAGCATAATTCCTACTTTTCCGTTTCAGTGGCACCCGGACATCTGTGCGTCAACGTACAGCAGCCTTCTTTACCCGGGCTCGTCGCTCTCGCGCATTTCACCGCCGATCAAGGGCAGATTTATTACTTCCGCACGCAATTGATCGGAGGAATAACCACGATATACCCGACGCCTTCCTCACTTGGACCTCGACCGACCCGATAGCGATCAGGCTACGTACCTGATCGCCTCCTACCCAATCAGCGTATGGCAATCAAGTGCACTGAAAAACAAAACGCCCTAGACTCAAATTGAGTCATGGGCGTCTGTTGATCAGCCCTCCCCCAAGTGCTGCTCAACTGTGACTTTAGACTTGCCCTCCAATCCCGTAAATGGCTCCCTCGTGCTATCCCACCCACTAAGGTGTAGGTCGTGTCCAAGCGTATTGAATCCATGGCCCTTAAGGCTTTAATCTCCTTAATGCTTTAATCTCTCGATAACAAATCTTTGAGGACCTTCCAAAGACTGTGAGCTCATCCCCAACCCGAGCCCAAATGGATCAAAGTCGCGCGAAGGCGGTTTTTCTGGCCCTATCTTTTCTCGGGCTCCTCGTCGCT
The DNA here is from genome assembly GCA_035523795.1 of Verrucomicrobiia bacterium. GTDB lineage: Bacteria > Acidobacteriota > Terriglobia > Terriglobales > Acidobacteriaceae > Sulfotelmatobacter. The sequence goes on from DATKQB010000121.1 coordinate 48,058, forward strand.
TCAATTTCGAGCGCTGCCCAGAAGGCACGACAACTTTCGCAAGTCAAAACCGTGTATGTCGAGTCGCTCGGCAACAGTCGCCGCTCCGAAGAGGTGCGCAATCATCTGATCCGCCGCCTTGAGCATAATCACGAATTTCAGGTCGTCAACAAACCAGGCGCCGCTGACGCCGTCATGAAGGGTACTGCAGAAATCTGGACAACAGGGGAGGTCTCCCTCAGCCCTCATTCGCATAGTGCGACCGAGCCGCTGCTTGAGGGATATCTCTCGATCGAAGTCGTCGGTAGAAACGATCAAACGCTGTGGTCCTATCTGGCTACTCCCAGCAGATTTCCATGGGTGGGCGTTGCCGACGATCTGGCAAGGCAAGTCGTCGCTCGGCTCGGCGATGATGTCAGAAGAAGCGGTCACAAACCGGAGTCCTCGGAGTCAACTGCGACTCTAGGCGGCGCCACGCTAACCGCAGCTGGAGGCACTTTCCCCGCTCCGCTTTACCAGAAGTGGTTTCAATCATTCGAGGAGCTTCACCCGCAAGTGCGTCTCAGCTACGACGCTGTCGGCTCCGGCGAGGGAATCCGCCGTGTGAATGACAGCAATGTCGACTTTGGCGCTTCCGATATGCCTTTATCGGATGAAGCTCTCAAAGAGACCCCGCGGCAAATCGTCGAGATTCCTGTGGTGCTCGGCGCGGTTGTTCCCATCTATAACATCCCGAACCTTCACCAGCCGATTCGCTTCACTCCGGAGATTCTGGCCGCAATCTATCTGGGCAAGATCACGAACTGGAACGATCCCGCAATTCAGTCGGCGAATCCCCAGGCCGATCTCCCATCAGGTCAAATCGTGGTCGTTCATCGCTCTGATGACAGCGGTACCAGTTTCGTCTGGACCAACTATCTTTCCAAGGTGAGCGCGCAGTGGAAATCGCAGGTCGGCTCGGGCATCGCGGTGCACTGGCCTGGTGGAGTCGGGGCGGCCTACAACGAAGGCGTCGCAGCCACTGTACAACGCACTCCGAACTCCATCGGTTATGTCGAGCTGATCTACGCCATTCAGCACGAGCTCAGTTACGCAGCGGTCCGAAATTCTGCGGGAGAATTCGTCAAGGCTGATATCGCCAGCGTCACCGAGGCCGCGCGAGCCGCAAACAGTTCAGACCGCGGCTTCCCTCTGTCCATTACCAACTCCTCGGGAAAGTATGCTTATCCGATTGCCAGCTACACCTGGCTTCTGATTCCCCGTCAGATCGAGGACAAAAATAAGCGAATCACTCTTCTAGAACTGGTACGCTGGATGCTCTCCTCAGGCCAAAAAAGCTGTTCGGCACTCGGCTATGTCCCTCTGCCTCCCGACATCGCTAAAACTGGCCTGGCACAAATCGAAAACCTTCTTTCCAACTAGAGAAAACGTCCTGCGTTACTGGGGTCATCCTGAGAAGCGCGCAGCGCTCCGAGGGACCTTACGACGCTCTCTGCGCGGATGCGGTTGACGGGATCGTCCGCGCGATATGCGTTGTGTCACGCCCATCCACTTCATTTTCGCTTTCTGCGGAAGTACACTCCCTCGCGCTGGCGTCGCCGCTCAGGATGACAAGCGTTGACCACTTACTCCACCGCATTTCCATCGGCGTCGATCTTGTGTACCTCTCCGATGTTGAGTTCGCGAATCCCCGCTTCGACCTTGCTCATATCTCCAACCACCACCCAGACGAGATGATCCGGCTGGATATACTTTTTCGCGATCTGGTCCGCTCCATCCGGCGTCAACGACATCGCTTTCGCCGTAAATGTGTTGTAGTAATCCTCCGGCAAACTGTACTCAAGAATGTTCCCATACGCCCCGCTCAGCTGCTGCACGGTTTCGAAACTTCCGGGCAAACCCAGCGTGGCGTTGTCCTGCTCGTCGGCGAGTTCCTCCTTCGTAATCGGCTTCTCGCCCGCGATACCCTCGTACTCCTTGATCAACTCGACCATCGATTCCTTGGTCTTATCCGTTTGCACCGGCGATACGCTGATGTAAGGCCTCTGCCCGCGCGCCGCGGGAAGGACCGAACGTACTCCGTAAGACCAGTGCTTGTCTTCGCGGAGGTTCATATTGATACGGGAACTGAAGGTTCCACCGAAGATGCCGTTGACCAATTGCAGTGCAATCGCATCCGGATCATTCTGCGGAGGCGCCAGTTGCGCCCCAAAAATGATGCTCTGACCCGAGCCCGGCCGGTCGATCAGATAAACCACATCTTTGGCAGGCTCGGCGACCTCAGGAATCGTCTGCTTGGGAATATCTCCCGGCTTCCACGAAGCCAGTAGCTTTTCCAGCCTGGGCTTAATTTCCGCCAGCGTTGTATCTCCAACCACGAGCAGGGTCGCATTGTTGGGCTTGAAATACGTGCCATGGAATTTGGCCAGGTCTTCCCGTGTCATTTTGCTGACGCTGGCTTCGGTTCCCGTTCCGGTGAACGGAACTGCATAGGGATGTCCTTTCCCATACACCAGCATCGGTACAACCCGCAGAGCCATAAACTGCGGCGTCACTTTCTCGCGCTGAATTCCTGCAATCCGTTCTTTTTGCAGCCGCGCAAACTCTTTCTGCGGAAACGATGGATGCAGAATCAAATCCGCATAAATGTCGAGTGACTTATCCATCGTGCTCTTGAGCGTGTTCAGACTGACGAGCGCGTAATCGAGATTCGCGCTGGCGTTGAAGTTCGCGCTCAGTGCTTCCAATTCTTCGCCGATCTTCAGCGAATCGCGCGTCGGCGTTCCTTCTTCCAGCATGCGCTGCTCGAAGCTGGCGGTGCCCGGCGCATCGGATGGATCCGCCGCGTATCCGCTGTTCACCATGAGCATGAAATTCACCACCGGGGCCGTATGCCGTTCCGCCAGCACCACTTTCAGTCCGTTGCTCAACTCTGCTTTTTGCAATCCCGGAAGCGTGAGTGCCACCGGACCTCCGGGTTCCGGCTCTTTCGATCGGTCGATCTTCGCTGTGGTCTTAAAGTCGGTCGGGTAGGGATGCACTTCAAGGCAATAGTCGCCATCGCTCAACCAGTCATTCGCAGCCTTTCTTACGCTGGCCGGAGTCGCCGCCTTCACCCACTTCAGATAATCCTTATAACAATCCGGATTGCCTTTGAATGTCTGGCAGCGCGCGAGCAGATCGCTCTTTCCGCCGAATCCCCCGATCCGCTCCACGATTCGCACGTAACGGCCGAGAATCTGCGTCTTCGCCAACTGTAATTCCGTCTCGGTGGGACCGTTTTTCAAAAACGTCTGCAGCTCTTCGTCCGCATGTTTCTCGACCACGCTCAAATCACCGCCGGGATTGGCCGTTAGCTCAAAGTCGAATTGCCCGGCGATCTCATTGGTATCGTTGTAGGCATCGGCGCTGGTCGCAATCTGTTCCTTATAGACCAGCCGCTTGTACAGCCGCGAAGTCTTGCCGCCGCCAAGAATTTCTGCTGCCAGGTCGAGCTGCGCTTCTTCCGGCGACCCGAATTCCGGCACATTCCATATCCGATAGAGCCGCGCCTGCGGAACTCGATCCTGCGCCCAGCCGCGATGCGTGCCGGTGCGCTTGGCGATCCAGGTTTCTTGCTTGGCAATCGGAGGCCCCGGTGGAATTTCGCCGTAATATTTCTCCACCTTCTCGCGCGCCTCAGCCGGCGTAATGTCGCCCGCGAGAACCAGCGTTACATTGTTCGGCCCGTAATACGTTTTAAACCATTGCTGCACGTCGCTCATCGAGGCGGCATCGAGATCCTTCATCGATCCGATCACCGTCCACGAATACGGATGTTCGTGGGGGTATGTGTTCTCGGCGATAAGTTGTTCCGTGATGCCATAGGGTTGATTTTCGCCTTGCCGCTTTTCGTTCTGCACCACGCCGCGCTGCAGATCGAGTTTCTTTTGATCCAGCACGCCCAGCAGGTGTCCCATGCGGTCGCTCTCGGCAAATAGCACGTAATCCAGCATTGACTTCGGCACATTCTCGAAATAGTTGGTGCGGTCGTTGTTGGTGGTGCCATTAATATTCGTGCCGCCGATCCTCTCCATTGCGTTGAGGTACGTGTGATTGAAGTCGTCACTGCCGCTGAACATCAGATGTTCGAAAAGATGGGCAAATCCGGTCTTGCCGGGCTGCTCATTCTTTGAACCCACGTGATACCACGAGTTCACCGCAACAATCGGCGCCTTGTGGTCTTCATGCACCAGGACCGTCAGGCCATTGGCGAGCACAAACTTCGTGTAGGGAATGTCCGGGATCGGAATATCCACGCCCGACGTCGCCAGTTTTGAGGCCGCTTTTTTCTCTGTTGTTTTCGCAGCTGCGGGTTCGCCGGATGTCTGGGCAGACAACGTTTGGGCAAACGAGGCATTGCCGACCACGATCGATAAGAGCGCGAGCACAAGCGCGCCAACGCGTACATTGTTTTTCACGAAAGGCCTCCGATGAATGCGAACAATCGTCTTCCGGGGGAACGAAACACTCTAATCCAACCGAGTCGCGTACGTCACGTGACTTTGACCGACATCTGACCTTGAACAGACGACGACGCCTAACATCACCACGGATGACGTGTTTTGTTGGCTCTTGCTCCTTCTCGCCCACCGGCGAGTAGAATAGGCCGTAGAATCCCACCGGCGATCAAGGAGTTCCTCATGGTTCATCTCAAAATCAATGGAGTCGCGCGATCATTCGATGGCGATCCGGAGATGCCGTTGCTGTGGTACTTGCGCGACATCCTCGGCCTGACGGGAACCAAATTTGGCTGCGGCATGTCGCTCTGCGGCGCTTGCACGGTTCTCGAAAACGGCAAGGCGATCCGCTCCTGCACCGAGCCCATGGGCAAAGTCGAGGGCGTAGAGATCATTACGATCGAGGGGATTTCCGCACACGGGCCGCATGCCGTGCAGAAAGCCTGGACTGAAGTGAACGTACCGCAATGCGGTTACTGCCAGCCGGGACAGATCATGCAGGCCGTTTCCCTGCTCACCTCCAATCACCATCCAAGCGATGCCGATATCGATGACGGCATGGCCGGCAACATCTGCCGCTGTGGAACCTATCAGCGGATTCGTGCCGCGATCAAAGAAGCGGCGAAGGAGATGGCATGATCAGCGAGACCCGTGAGCCAATCATCCTGTCGAGCGTCAGCCGGCGCGGTTTTCTGCAAGGCGTGTTTTCCGCCGGCGCTTTTGTATTGTGCGCCCAGATCGCCCCACGCCCGCTGTGGGCGGCGTCGCGAATCACGAATGTTTCCGGCGTCGAGCCGTCGATTGATGCCGCGGTTTTCCATCCCAGCGTTTTTCTCGGCATTGAGACCGACGGCACCGTCTACATCATTGCCCATCGCTCGGAGATGGGAAATGGCGTACGCACCAGCCTTCCCCGTATTCTGGCCGACGAACTCGACGCCGATTGGAGCCGCGTGAAGGTGATTCAGGGCGATGGCGATGCGCGCTATGGATCACAGGACACAGATGGTTCGCACTCCGTGCGCGAATTCTTCGACACCATGCGCGAAATGGGAGCCACCGCCCGTCTGATGCTGGTGCGCGCTGCCGCCGAAAAATGGGGAGTTCCCGAGTCGCAATGCACCGCCGATCCCGTCCACGTCGTCACGGACACGCATTCCAGCCGCACCATCGGATACGGAGAACTCGCCTCATTGGCCGCGAAGCAGACGGTCCCCAAGAAAGAAGAATTGAAGTTCAAGTCCCCAAAAGACTGGCGCTATATCGGCAAGCCAGCGCCCGGCTACGACGTCGCCAATCTCTGTGCGGGCAAGCCTCTGTTTGGCATGGACGTTCAAGTCGACGGGATGTTGTATGCCGCCGTCGCGCATCCGCCGGTGCTCGGCGGCAAAGTGAAGTCAGTCGATGATTCCGCCACGCTGAAGGTGATCGGCGTGAAAAAGACCGAAGCGATCGCTCCCTTCAAGCCTCCGCATGCGTTTCAACCGCTCGGTGGAGTCGCCGTCATCGCCGACAACACTTGGGCCGCATTCAAGGGCCGGAAGCAGCTAAAAATCGAATGGGACAACGGTCCCAATGCAGATTACAACTCCGATCAATACAAGAAGCAACTGCAGGAGACGGCCCGTCAACCGGGCAAAGTTATCCATAGCACTGGCGATCCCGACGCCGCATTTGCGAAAGGAGGAAAGATCGTAGAGGCGGAATATTTCGCTCCGCATCTCGCTCACGCTTCCATGGAGCCTCCCGTCGCCGTTGCCGATGTGCAAGGCGACAGAGCGACCGTCTGGGCGCCGACGCAGGATCCGCAAGGACTGCAGGAAGAAGTCGCCAAGACAATTGGCATAAAGAAGGAAAATGTGACCTGCCACGTGACTTTTCTGGGCGGGGCTTTCGGCCGCAAATCGATGGCGGACTTTTCCGTCGAAGCCGCCGTTCTCTCCAAGAGAATGGGCAAGCCCGTGAAAGTTGTCTGGAGTCGCGAGGACGACATTCAGTTCGATTACTACCATTCAGTCGCGGCGATGTATTTGAAGGCTGCACTCGACGCATCCGGCAAACCGACCGCCTGGCTGCAGCGCTCCGTTTTTCCGCCCATTGGCTCGTCGTTCAACCAAGACGCTACTTATGGCGGAGCGGGCGAGATGTCGATGGGATGGAACGTCGTCCCGTTTGAAATTCCGAGCTTCCGTTCAGAAAACGGGCCGGCGGTCGCCCATGTCCGCATTGGCTGGCTGCGGTCCGTTGCGAATATCTATCACGCTTTCGGAGTGCAATCGTTCGCCAATGAATTGGGCTATGCGGCGAATCGCGACCCGTATGACTACCTGACGACGCTGATTGGATCGGATCGAATCGTAGACGCTGGCGGCCCTCCGGAAATCGTCAAAAAATACCCGTACGACACCGCTCGTCTGCGCCGCGTCGCGGAAATGGCCGCAGACAAATCCGGCTGGGGAAAAAAGAAATCCGGAAGCGGTAGCGGCATGGGAATCGCCGTTCATCGCAGCTTCTTCACCTACGTCGCGACCGTTGCGGAAGTGGAAGTGGACAATCAGGGTGCCGTACGAATTCCGCACGTCACCACCGTGGTGGATATCGGAACGGCGGCAAATCCGGAGATGGTCAAGCAGCAGTTCGAGGGTGCGGCCGTTTTTGGCACCAGCCTTGTCCGCACAGGAGAGATTACGGCCACGAAGGGAGCCATCGATCAATCGAATTTCAATGACTACCCGGTCGCGCGGATGAACGACGCACCTTACCACGTCGATGTGCACATTGTGGAGAGCACGGCGCCGCCTGCGGGCGTTGGAGAGCCCGGCGTACCGCCTGTCGCACCCGCGATTTGCAATGCAATATTTGCCGCTACCGGCAAGCGGGTGCGCGAACTGCCGCTCACCCGAAACGGCTTCGTATAGGTTTGTGGCCGATCTGGAAACCGGTCAGGACGCACCCACTCCCTATCGGCTCGCGTATCTCCTCAACCGGCCCGGATACGCGATCTCGCGCTCTACATCTTCAGCCGTTGCGCTGCTGATCGGTTGCACATTCGAAGAACGAAAACGCAGCAACGCGGCGATGTTGCCCACCTTGTCGAATTCCGCATCGTTGGGAACGTAGAACATCTCGATATCTCGGCGGATCACCCACGGCAAAACGGCCTCACCCACGTCCACGATTTCCTGCGTGGTGTGACCACAGACCGGGCAGAACGCAACCAGATGCGCGTCCATGTGGCCGCAGTTAGAACATTCAACTGCGTGCGCCTCGAACTTCTCACCAATCAGCAGGCTTTGTACTTCACCTAATTCGAGTGAGCGCAGCACCCGCCGCAACCCTGTTACGCCGCGGCCGTGGCTGCGTGCTTCGCTGAGCACCTGGCCAACGAGTTCGCGACGCCGTTCGCTCTGCCACTGTTCGAGAATGCGTTCTGCTTCCCCGCGGATTTCATCTCGCGTGATGTGCGCCATATCCGCCTGGAAGTGACCGATCAGTGCCTCCCGCACATAAGGATGAAGCTGGGGTTCAAGCTGTGAACGGTGAACTTCCTGGCAGCCTAAGATCCATTTCTCAACGACGCCTTTCTCCAGCGATTCCTTCAGATTTTCCGCCACATTCTTAAAATGCTGACGGGCTTCATCGTTCACGCGTCGCTGGGCGTGGCCGCCATCGTATCCCTGGTAGCCGTCGCTGCGTCCTTTGCGCGAAAGCGGTCGGAAGAAGTCTTCGCGTTCGCTGAGTTCTCCGAGACGAAGGTCGAAAATACGCGCCCGGTGACGATCAACCAGCACCACACCGAGACGAGGGTATGCGCCAAGAAGATGCGCCACCGGTTTGAGACGGAAGTTGCGGTCGAGAAAAAGCTGGGTCGCCGGAAGTTTCGCCGGCAGATCGTATTCGAACCAAATCCCTTGATGACCGCAGGCATAGACCGCTTTGGCATGCGTTCCGTTGCTGCGCAGCGCGGTCGACAACTGCAAGACCCGGTCGAGATCGGCGCGAACCGACTCCCTCTTCGTTCGCTCCAGCGGCTTGGTTTCGCACAGCTCTCGCATCTTTTTTTCGCCGTTATTTTTCTCGCCGTTCTTCGCCTCAAAAACCGTGCCTTCCAGCTTGCGCAGCGCTTCCCGCACCAGATCCTTGATCACGATCGAATCTTCCTTATGCGCGCGATTACACGGCGTCGAAGGTTGAAAGTAGAAGCTGATGGCGCAGCAACTGTCGTCCTTGAATTGAGCTAAAGTTCGAATCTGTTCACGAGTCATACTCACGGATTTCTCCCCCAAAAGAAATTGAAGTTCCGATTACGCGGCACCCGTAGGAGCAAAGCGGCCTTCGAATTGCCGGGCGAGGGCGGGCGCTTTGCGCAGGTGTTCACGAGCGGCAGAAATGAAGGTCACGACGCGGTCGGACGGATGTCCAGTGATGGCAACGATTTCACTCACGGTGAATCCTTCGATGGAATGCAGGATGAACGCTTCCCGTGGTCCAGAACCCAGATCACGCAGTACGCTGGCAATGAGCCGCAACATTTCGTCCGAAGCGAAGATGTCTTCCGGAGTGGCCACGCGAGCATCGCGGATCACGGTTTCGCCGGTAATGGACTCATCCGGCTGATGAAACTGCAACCCGGGCTCGTCGCTGCCTTTCACATTCGGACGCCGGGCGGAGTCTTCCAGGTGCACCGCGTTGCTGTTCGATTCATCAGCGCGCGAGACTTCATCGAGAGCCCGCAAGGCCAAACGATACAGCCAAGGTTCGAGAGCCAGGCGCTCTGGCTTTTCTTCGCCCCCGTCAAGCGCTGCAACGATAGTCTCGTCAATCACTTCTTCCTTGGTGACCGTATCCGGCGGAATCTCCTCCTGAGCCTCACGGAAATAGATTTCGCGCTCCACGAAGCGCTCCAGACGAGCAAGGTTTACGTTGACATAAGACCGCACATCTTCTGCCGAGACCGTCGGAGGAAAAACCGCCGCAATCGTCTGCTCGAATGGAACTTCCCGCACCGGCGCCGACGGCCGCGCGTTGGCGCCGCGTTTGCCTCGCTGCCACTTGTGCGACGACCGCAGCAGATCTTTGTGCTTATTCACCTGCAGTAGCAGATCCTCGAATGCCGCTTTAACCGCCGCGGTTGGCGTGGGAGCCGATTTTTGCGCGGCCATTTGGCCGGAAGGCAGCCGCAGGTTCAGCGAAACGCGAGTTCCTTCTCGCGGCGAAATCTCTTCGACGGTGCCCTTTAGATGCACTAATTCGGGACGGAAGACTTGCAACCTTTTTTGCAGTTTTTCGACTTGATGTTGAAGATCTTTCTCGACGGCGGGATCTTTAGGAATCCGGTAACTGATGTGGACGTTCATAGCGCCTCGGCTTTGCTAACGAAGATCGCGCAACCAAGTGCTTTCTAAGCCGATTGTACACCCGCCCCAAAAAAGCAAACCGGGGAAATGAATTTTGCGAGATTCGCTGTCCGTTTCCCGAAAATATATTGAATCCGCTATCATCCCAGCAATGAAAATTCCCAAGCTGCTTCTACCTCTATCCCTGGTGGCTGTGTGTCTCGCGCAAGTAATGTCACAATCCCAGAATTCAAAACAAGTCGACAGCGTCTATTCCGACGCTCATACTCTGTATCTTGATATTCACGAGCATCCGGAACTCTCCGCCCACGAAGTGCAAACCGCCTCCAAACTGGCGTCGGACTTGCGCGCCACGGGATACGACGTGACCGAGCACTTCGGAGGAACAGGGGTAGTCGCGATTCTAAAGAATGGCTCCGGGCCCACCATCATGCTGCGCACGGAACTCGATGCGCTCCCCGTCGAAGAAAAAACTGGCCTTCCCTATGCCAGCAAGGTCCACACGAAAGATGACGCCGGACACGAAGTACCCGTCATGCATGCCTGTGGTCACGATCTGCACATGGCGTCCCTGCTGGGGACGGCCGAGATCATGGCGCACACCAAAGATAGCTGGCACGGAACTCTCATGCTGATTGGTCAACCTGCAGAAGAAACGATCGGCGGCGCCGAGGGCATGGTGAAAGCCGGCTTGTTCACACATTTTCCCAAGCCTGACGTAGCCGTGGCACTGCATGTCTCCAACATGCTGCCGGCCGGCATGGTCGGAATCACTCCCGGCGTTTACAACACGAATGCTGATTCAGTCCACATCGTGATCTACGGCAAAGGCGGCCATGGGGCCATGCCGAATACGACCGTCGACCCCGTGGTGATCGCAGCGCGAACAATTCTAGCTTTGCAAACCATCGTCTCCCGCGAAGTAAAGCCCGGAGAAATGGCCGTCGTTACCGTTGGCTATGTCCATGCCGGAACCAAGAACAACATCATTCCCGACGAGGCTGAGATGGGTCTCACCGTGCGCACCTACAAGCAGGATGTTCGCAAGCAAATCCTGGCGGCGATCGAGCGGATCACCAAAGCAGAAGCGGCCGCGGCGAACGTCCCGCGCGAGCCTTTGGTCGAGCATGTGGAAGGAACTGATGCCGTCTACAACGATCCCGCCCTGGCTGAACGCCTGCGGGCGCCGTTGGAAGCCGCGCTCGGAAAGAGCAACGTGGTGACCTCCCCGCCGATCAGTCCGTCTGAGGACTTTTCCGTTTTTGTCGATCAGGGAGTTCCCGGCTTCTATTTCAATTTGGGCGGAGCCGATCCGGAAAAATTCGCCGAGGCCAAGGCCAGTGGGACGATGCTGCCGTCAAATCACTCGCCCTTTTTCGCCCCGGATGTCGAACCGGCGATGAAAACAGGGATTACAGCGGAAGTCGCGGTGCTACGCAATCTTCTGCAGTAATTCAAGACTGGATACCTACACCGCGACCGTAACCGACGTCTCCGTCCGCGTCACTGGCCGATACAGTGTGTCGCGCTCGATCGGTTCGCGTCCAGCCTCGCGGATCAGCCGCTCGAGTTCCTGCCGCCGCATCCCCTGCGGAGTGGTCGCCCCGGCGTCGTGATAGATCTTCTCTTCGATCACCGTGCCGTCCATATCGTCGGCGCCAAAGCGGAGCGAAATCTGCGCGATCTTCGCCGTCATCATCTGCCAATACGACTTAATGTGCGGAAAGTTGTCAAGTACGAGCCGGCTCACGGCAATCTGCTTGATATCGAGCATTCCAGTCGTCTTTGGCAAATGTTGCAGCAGTGTATTGTCAGGATGGAACGCCAGCGGAATGAACGTTTGGAAACCGCCGGTTTCATCCTGCAGATCGCGCAGCTTGAGCAAATGATCGACGCGGTCTTCGTCGTTTTCGACGTGGCCATAGAGCATGGTCGCATTCGATTTCAACCCAATCTGATGCGCCAATTTCGCGGTTTCGAGCCACTGGTCGCCGTCGATTTTGTGATCACAAATGATGTGCCGCACCCGATCTGCGAAAATCTCCGCTCCGCCTCCGGGCAACGAATCTACACCTGACGCTTTCAGTTGCTCCAGCGTTTCGCGAATCGAAAGCTTCGCCCGCCGCGCCAGATACGCGACTTCCACCATCGTGAACGCCTTCAAATGCACTTGCGGAAAACGCTGCTTCAGTCCAGCGCACAGATCCAAAAAGTACTGGAACGGCAAATCCGGATGCAATCCGCCAACAATATGAAATTCTGTGACTGCTTCGGAATACCCAGAAGCGGCCGTTTCAAACGCCTCTTCCAGCGCCATGGTGTAGGCGCCGGGCGCGTCTTTCTTTCGTCCAAAGGCGCACAGGCGGCAGGCCGCTACACAAACGTTCGTCGGGTTGATGTGACGGTTGACATTGAAATAAGTCTCGTCGCCGTGCATCTTCTCGCGGACGTAGTTCGCCATCCATCCCACCGCCAGAATGTCGCCGGTACGGTAAAGAGCAAGCGCGTCGTCGCCACTCAGCCGTTGGCTGGCGAGAACCCTTTCGTAGATCAGCTCAAGGCGCGGATCATCTGTCTGAAAGGCATGCGCCTGAGACGCGTGCCGTGCGCGGCCGTCGGTTCCGGGCGTATCTGCATCCATCCCTTCGATGATATCGCAGGAAAGATGCCCGCTGCCATCCAGCAGCTAATGTGTCACCTCGACCCGGTCCTGGATGCGCGCGTATTCCTCCTCAGTCAAAACATGCCGGGTTACGAGTTGATGCGCGCTGGCATAAGGCCGCTCGGCAATCACTCGGTCTGCTTTTTGGGCATCCATGCCGGGCAACGACCCCAACTCATCGCGTGAAGCTCGATTCAGGTCGACTGCTTTTTTATCGGCGAGACCATCCTTGATTCCTTCCGCAACCGCTTTCGTGTCGCTCTTCAGCGTCGCGGTATCGTGGGCCGTTTTCTCGCGGATTTCCTTAGGGCTCTCGTGCGATGTGCACGCGGAAAGCATGCCGAGGGTGGAAAGAACGCAGGCGGCAACTGCAATGCGAATTCGCATGCGAATCCGATGCCAATCGCTCGCTCCTGGTTGGCACAATGCAATTACAGCCGAAACCTGAGACTCCTCCTGCCTCCCCCCCGTCTTCTTTATCCGCGCTCTATGCCAGTTTCATCTTGGCCAGTGGCCGCGCAAAAGCATTGGTGGGATTGTGGATGTTAATTTCCAGGACTTTTTCGAAATACTTCTTGGCGGTGGCCTCGTCACCGGCCTTCTGATATGCCTCGCCCAGCAGGGCCAGAATCAGCGGATCATGCTGGTCAGCTTTCAGTAAGTCAGCAATCGCCTTGGTGTAGTTCCCGGCGTAATACGCCACATACCCCGTGAGATAGGGATAGAAGCGCAGCTGATCTGGATTATTGGCTTTATCCAGTGCGTCTTTTGCGGCGGCTACGTGCTGTTGCGCTTCGCCCGGCTTCCCTTCCCGCGCATCGATGCGCGCTTGCGCGTTCTCCCAGCGAAACAGCCAAAGATTCTTCTCGGCGTTGTTCATATCGGTCTTGCGCTGCGCCGTCTCATAACCCAGCTTGTACCACTTGTAGGCGTTCTGCGGATCGCCTGACTCCAGATAGATGCGGGCCAGTTCATTCGCAACTCCCGCCGCCGTCGTCCACTCCTTGTGGCGGATGCGGTCATCGAAAACCATCTTCTCGAATTTCGCCGCCTTCTCCGCTTGCGACTCAAATGCATACGAAAAAGCCATCGAGCGCAGCGCCTGCGCTTTGGTGTCCGGGCTGGCGTCTTTAATCGCCTCCTCAAATTCTTTGCGCGCTTTCGTGTAGTCGCCCTTAAGGTCCAACGCGACCCCTGCCCCAAGATGCGCCTCATACAGATCTGGCGCCTTCTTCATAGCCTTCCGATAAAGATCGAGCGCGCCATTCTGATCTCCCTCCTGGCTCAGTTTCTGTGCTTGCTGCACGAAATCCTGCGGACTGCCCGGCGCAGGCGGCGGAGCCTGCGCGGGCTGCGCCTGTTGCGCAAACGAAATAGCGGCGAAGAGGAAGAAAATTGTCGTACCAAGTGTGCAAGCACGCAGCATTGAAGATACCTCCGGAAAGCTCAGAGATTATGCCACGGAGAGCGTTCATACACCACACGCGTAGGACATGGCACGGATGTCTTGAGTCCCGAAGGTTGTTATCGGCGAATCAGAAGATCGGCAGCAACGAACACAAAGAACAACACCGAGATGATTCCGTTCATGGTGAAGAACGCGGCATTCAGTTTCGACAGATCATCCGATTTGACGAGCGAGTGCTCGTAAAGCAGAAGCAGGACCACCGCTGCTACTCCGCACATTGCCAGCATTCCCATCCCGAACGAGATCACGAGCGCCACCAGCAGTCCCACCATGATCGCGTGAAAGGCTCGTGCGATCCACAACGCCCCAGGAATGCCGCAATAACGCGGAATGGAATGCAGACCGGCCTCGCGGTCGAAATCGAAATCCTGACAGGCGTAGAGAACATCGAAGCCGCCAACCCAGAACGTGACCCCTGCAGTGAGCAGCAAGATGCGCGGATCCAGCGAGCCACGCACCGCAATCCATGCGGCGGCAGGCGCGATTCCCAATGCAAATCCCAGCACCAGATGCGACCAGCGCGTCACGCGTTTCGTATACGAATAAAGCAGCAGAATCGCCAGCGCAGCGGGAGAAAGCAGAAGTGTCAGCCGATTCAGTTGCGATGCCGCCAGAATAAAGATCGCGCTGGTGACCGCCGTAAACGTTGCCACGAACCCGGGGCTCAAATGTCCCGCAGGCAGAGCGCGCGTGCGCGTGCGCGGATTGGCGGCATCGAGCGTGGCATCCGCCCAGCGGTTGAATGCCATCGCCGCGGACCGCGCCGCCACCATGGCGACGATGATCCACACCAGTTGATGAACAGTCGGCATTCCGCCGGCCGCGAGCATCGCGCCGCAGAGAGCAAATGGCAGCGCAAAGACAGAGTGCTCCCACTTGATCATTTCCAGCGTCACGCGCAGGCTGTGGAGCACAGGCACAAAACGATTTTACAAGTGAACGCCGGAAACCGTACGAGCTACTTTCGCCCTGCGCGCTTCTGCGCCAGCACGAGCCCGCGTGGCGTAGGCAGCAGGATCATCGAGATCAGCCCGTCCGACTCCAGGCGAAACGCCGCCTCCCGCACGGTTTTCTGATGAGAACTGGCGTCATGAATCAGGATGAGCCCGTTCGGATTGACCTGCGGCAGGAAGCGCCGCACTTCCTGCTCCCGAATGTTCTGATCGCTATCGCTGAACAGAATGTCGATCGTGCCGTCGATCTTCATCTCCAGGCTGGATTCATTGCGGCAGTCGATCCAGTTGGCGAGTTCGGAGGTTTCAATCCGTTGTTTCGCGTTCGCGTAAACCACGGGATCGTATTCGCAAGTGATGATTCTTCCCCGGCCATTTTGCTTGAGGCCCTCCGCCATCCAGAGCGTGCTGATGCCGCTGAAAGTTCCAGTTTCTACGATCAACTCCGGCTTGATCGTCGTGACGAGGCAGCGAATAAACTCCAGCACCTCAACTTCGGCGGTCATCGAGTCATACATGCTCCAGCGCTCGGGACGCGGGCACTCCGGCGTGGCGCGGTGATACTCACGCTGCACGACATCCCCGCTGCGCTCGATCTGGCGGAGAATCTTGCGCTCCTGCTTTTCTTTTTCGCGCAGAATATGTTTTCGGAAGAGTCGCTCCAGACTCATACGCGGCAGTATACAGGCGAGGTGATCCGGAACGGTTTGATCGACAACACTTAAACCTATTCGTCCACTCCCGGGAGCAACGGCACAAACCGGCAGAGTTCGCGGAACTCGATTTCGGCATGCCCTCCTTCCATACGAACGAACTGCAACTGTTGTGCATCTTCCGAGCCGACAGGGATGATCAGGCGTCCCCCTTCGGCCAGTTGCGAGAGCAAGGCAGATGGAATTTCCAGCGCCGCCGCCGAGACCAGAACGGCGTTATACGGTGAGCATGGTGCATATCCCTGGCTTCCATCGCCCGTTATCACGTTTATGTTCTTATAGCCACGACGCGCCAGCAACTGCCGGGCAGCATTCGCCAGCGCCGCGTGCCGCTCGATCGAAATCACGTCGTGCGCAAGCTCGGCCAGCAACGCCGTTACATAACCGGAACCGGTCCCAACTTCCAGGACGCGATCGTTCTCCTCGATGGCCAGCGCCTCCAACATCAGCGCGACGATGTACGGCTGAGAAATGGTCTGCCCTTCTCCAATCGACAAGGGATGGTCTTCATAGGCCTGGTCGATGTACCGCTGCGGCGCAAACTCATGGCGGGGAACGCGCGCCATGGCCTCGAGCACACGCTGATCAGCGATGCCACGATGGCGAAGCTGAAATTCCACCATGCGAAGGCGTGATTCAGCGAACGCATCGGATGAAGAGTTCATGGATTCGCGGCAGAATTTTCGTCAAACTGCCAAACAACGATTCTATTTACTTTTTGAAGCGGCGCACACGCACATCGAAGCTGACCACACCATTCCAGTCGCGCGTCCCCACCGCAGAGATGTTCCGGGTAAAAAAGTACTCGCCCTCAATGATCTGTTCCGTGCTCTGGGAAACGTTGGTGCTGTAGGTCAGCGTCACGTTATTGGCGAACTGCTGCTCGATGGTGACTTGAGGACCGCGGGCGGTCGGGTTGGTTTCTGTGGTCAGGCCCTGTGGATCAATCTTGATCCGGCTTACGCCGAACAGCTTTTGCACGCGGCTGCTGACCGTTTGATTGATCGCCTGATTGATAATCAGATTGCTGGCTTGCTCTGTGTAAGGCACTAGCCCGGACTGTTCCTGCAGTCGCTGCGATTCTTCATTAGTGCGGCCCAGAGCAAGTAGTGCGATGATGTCAGACTTGGGCAGCGGCGGTTCGGAACGGTAGTTCACCGCAAGCCGCTCCGGAGTTCCTGTGACGGTCACGTCCAGATCGTAGTTCCGGACATGCGTGGTGGCCTGCAAATTGACCAAAGGTTCAATCGCCACAGGGTTTGAAAAAGTGATGTCGCCCCGCTCCAGCCTGAACTTGATTCCGTTCAGAGTCGCGTCGCCTTCCAGAATGTCGGCGCGGCCTAGCACGCTCGGATGCGCCACCGAACCACGCAGGTGGAGATCCGCGTCGCCGGAAAGCCGCGCGACCGCAGTGCGCATCTGCAACTCAGGAGCAGTACGAACGGCCACGTCGAGTTTTACGTTGTAAAGCGGTGAATTCGCCGGCGTGATTCCCGCAGATTGCCGGCTGCTTTCCAAGTACGAACCGAAGTCAAACCCGGGCGTCACTGCCAGCTTGGTCACCATAATTTCGCCAGAAACCGTGGAACTGGAACGGTTTCCCACCCAATGCAGCTCGGCATTGGCCGTGGAACTCACGCCCGGCGGATAGCGCAGGCGCACCTCTTTCCCAACCGCGGTCAGATTGAAGTTGATCTGACGGTTGTAAGCCGTGGCAGTGCCTTTGAAGTCGATCACGCCTCCGCCAGTCCGCGCCGAAAGCTGATCAATATGCATGTAGTCACGGGTAAAGTTGAGCTTTCCGTTCATCTCACTCAAGCTGCTCGGCATTCCCGCGTAGGAGACGGTCGCGTTGCTGACTTCTACTGTCCCATGTGGCAGGGGATCGTTCCATGTGCCGCTAATTTTCATGTGAACGGAGGTCACGCCCGTCGCGCTTATATTCGAATCGAGGCTGGTGAGCAACTTGAGATCGAGTTTGCCGTCTGTGGTGAGATCAAGATCGTCGGGAGCTCGCAGACCAATCCAGCCGCCGCCAGTCACATCCGTTCCTTCGCCCACCATGTGGAGCGGCTCAATTTGGAATCGGTCGCCCGCCATTTCAAAACGCACCGGGCCCTGATTGTGGAGTTTCGCGTACTCGACTTCGACCGAAAGATCGCTGAGGGCGCCATTCAGGGTCCACTGTCTCGGGAATCGCAGCGGCCCCTGCATCGTGATCGTGCCGCCCACGGCGGAATGGTCGGTGAGCTGTGGCCCAAGATATGAAATCCACAACGCGTCCAGATCGAGGTGATCGGTACGAAATGCGATGTTCGCAGGGAAATCCCCGCGCATCACAACCGTCCCTTTAATCTGGAGCGAACCACGCGTAAAGTGGGACTCGCCAGTCAGGTGCAAATCGCGTCCTTGAGTCACCGCTCTGAGATCGAGAGCGCCCGAGCGCTCGCGATCCAGCGTGAGATCGCGCGCATGCACTGCGGCATCGAGCACCGGAGCATCAAGGGTCCCGGAACCGCGGAGCGCGAAGTCAGCTCGTCCTTCGACGGCAAGACGATCCAGGTGAATCTGCCGCACGCGGGCGAGGTCAAAGTTATGCCCAGTTAGATCGAGGCGAAAACTGCGGGTTGCCGGGGCGTACGCTGCCGTTCCCGCGACGGATGCATCCTGATGCGTGAGATGAATGTTGTTGAGGGCCGTTTCGCCGTTGCCGACTTGCACATCAGCGTCGAACTTTTCGATGGCTTCGCCATAAGCGGAAGCATTTGATGCGTGGATATGCCCCTGCACTTCAGGATTGGCGCGGGTCCCAATGATGTCGAGGTTGACATCAGCGATACCGGAAAGCGGGTAGTCGAGTCCCGCCAGCGTCGCGGTTGAAGCAACATCGACATTTTTCAAGTTTACGCGCGCGGTGAAAGGAGTGTCGTCGGTGAACTGCCCATTTTGCAATCTCGCGCTGACGTCGAAGTTGGCGGCCGTACTGCCGCGTTGCAAGCTGCCGCCCCGCAATTGCACTTCCGAGGGTGAAAACTGGATGTTGGCGGCGAGCGTGTCCCAATGCACCTGCTGCTGCGCGGTGCGTGAGGTGGCAGGAAGTGTAAATTCGAAATCGTCTGCGACCAATGTTCCGGAAATCATCGGCGCAGAGAGGACGGCTCCGGCCATTCCATTGAAAGTCGCATTTCCATTGATGCGGAATGGAACATTCGTCGGCTCGCCAATCGCCTGCACCAGCGGTCGCCACTCCTCCAGGTTGGAGGTCGAAACCGAAAGGTGCACTTCGGAGGTCTCCGAAAGAGTTCCATGGGCTTCGATTCGCGAATCCGGAGTCGCCATTTGGAAGTGAGCAAGCTCCAGCGAATTGTCGCTCACGGAATACTTTCCCTGGATCTGTGCGGTGACCGGCAGTTCGCCAGAAGGAGCGTGCGCAGGAGGGACGACGTCGAGATTCACCGCAATCTCGGCTTGACTCGGCAATCCCCGCCAGTTCCCATCCACGCTTCCGGTAGCCAGGCCAGCCGGGTGAAAGCCATTCAGAGGATGGGCGCGAACGTCCAGAGAGGCAGCGATTTCACGGGCAGAAAGGTCTCGTACCTTCAAATGGAGAACGCCGGTCTGAACTCCTGGCGTCGGCTTCTCCCCTTTTTTCAGTGGGCGCGCGGCGCTAATGACAGCCACTTCTTCGCCCGATTTTCTCCCCTTGATTGGGGGCGCAGGCGCAACGCTGTGCAGCCAGTTATCAACCTGTCCATCGCCTGCGAAATTGCCGCTGAATAATTTTCCCTGCAGCTTCGAAAGCTTCAGCTGCCGATCGTTGACCGCGTAGTCGGCCGTGGCGCCGACGTTCGAGAAAGCGAGCTGATCACTCTGCCATGCCAGGTCGCGCAAACCGAGATAGCCATTCGAGACAAACTCATTGGAATCGAGCGTCCATTGGGCGTTTCCCTTTAACGCCACGGTCCCCTGCCGCAGATCACGGCGGCGGCAGATGGCAGCGGCTTCGCCCAGATCCAACTGTGCTTCATACTCTCCATCAAAATGCGGATGACCAAAATCGCCGATGCGCCCGCTCGCCTTCAAACTCGAGCGCCCAGAACTCCATTCCAGCGAGTGCATATCGGCAAAGTTCGTCCCCAGGCTGAAATCGATGTGCATCTGCCATGCGAACGGACGAAAATTTTCGAGCGTGGTGTCGACCTTGCCGAGAGCGATCCGGCTCTCGTAACGCCTCCGCAGAAACGAGTAGTCCATCTGCAGAGAGGTGTCCTCAACGTCAAAATCGAGAGGAATCTGACGATCCGCCCAGATCAGCTCACCGTTGCGCACAAAAAGATGATCGATCGAGAGCGCGAACAATCGATCCACGGCGGAACTCGCCGATGTGCGCCGCGGTATCTGCGAGGGAGGAATATTCGTGGTTCCGTCCGCTGCGACCGCGATGTGAACCACCGGGTGTTCGAGCGTCAGCGAGTCGAATCCGAACTCCGCTCGCAGAAAGGAGATCACCTTCACCTGCGCATAAAGATGATCGGCGTGAAACAGAGGAATGTCGGAAAGGGCTTCGCGCCCGCGCACCGTGATGCCGCGAACTTCCACCTGCATGCGGAAAGGGATCACATGGAAACTGCCAATTTCCGCTCGGCCGCCGGTGACCCGCTCCAGTTCGGCGACCAGTCTTCGCCGGACGTAGCTCTGAAAGGAATCGGTGGTTACATACCAGCCAGCGGCAAGAAGAGCGATAAAGGCACAAATACCTGCTATTAGCAGATATCTCCACCAGCGGCGTCGCTTGGTGGACTCGGTCACCGAGCCTGGGCTCCGTCGGCGAGAGTTCCATTCGCAAAGCTGACCTTGCTTTCCGAACGCAAAGTCTGCAGCCATGAAACCAACAGTTCGTTCACTTTCTCTTCCGTCAGAAGCTCGCGAATCTTTCCCGAGACTTCGTTCAGCGGCACTTCTCCGGCCCCGGACTGCTTCAACTGCGGTACGAATTTGTCTCGGTAATAAGCTTCGATGGTCTTCGAGTCAATCTGCACTGCCGGTCGAAGATGAGCATCCACCAGGCGCATCAGATTGATTTGACTCTCCACATGCGAAACCAGCTCTTGCTGAGTCAGACCGAAACGATTGAGCACCACACGCCAACCCTCGTCGCTCGCAGCATCGGAATAATGTTTCCTCGCTTCGGCGATGCGCGCTTGCGCCTCCGCTTCTGTTGCCTGGGCAAAAACAGAGGACTTGATTTGTTCGCCCAGCAGTTCTTGATCAACCAACCGATCCAGCACGGAGCGCCGCTCGTCCTCCGTGAACTCGCTCGGCGCACGGCCGTTCAGCAACGCTTCGTAGCGAAGCGCATTGTCCCAATCGCTCTGCAGGATGACATGCCCGTTGATCGTCGCCACGATGCGGTCGATCACATCTCCCGCTCGCGCGGTCGGCAGCATTCCCGCGGTTAAAGCGATGGCGAGCGCAAATTTGAACAATCTCTTCGTAACAACTCTCCCTTAGAAAGGTTGACCAATACTGAAAAATACGTTGAAGGGACGCAAACGCTGCGTCTCGTAGCCTGTCAGCACTCCCGCCGGAAACAATCCCTGGAAGTAGCTGGTCGGGTTAAGGTTATATCCAAAATCAAATCGTAGCGGACCGATCGGGGTCTTGTAGCGCACGCCGATCCCCACAGCATGCGACGTGTAATCATACCCTGACTGGTTGAATTGGTTAAAGCACGGGGTGGTCGTTGTACCAACGGGCATACACAGGTTGGGATTCGGCTGGTGCCAGCGTAACAGTCCCTTGAGCATGTCATGCGGAGCGGTAAACACGTTGCCCATATCCTCGAAGATGGCAAAACTGAACCCCTCGCCGAAATACGGCAGCGTCGTGGGAGGCAGGCGCAGCTCCATATTGTTGACAAAGAGCGCCGTGCCGCCGAGGGGGAAGCCGGATGACGGGTCGCGAGGGCCTGCTTGATTTAACCCGAATCCACGATGGGAGTTGCCGCCGCCCGCAAAAAATTGCTCCGGAAGCGGGATCAGCGAAAAGCCCACGCACTCTGTTTCATTCGTCTGTGGGTTCACCGGACAGGCGCCCGGCGGTACAACCCTGGTGTTACCAAATGGCTGCTGCAAACCAATCGTTGTTGACCGCGCAAATACAAATTGATGTCCCGGCTTTCCCTTGCCGAGGGTGTAGTAGGTCGAGTATTGGCCGAGGACGCGGCCAAAATCGGATTCCGAACCGAACTTGCTATCGGAGGCGAAAAAGTCGACCGTGAAATAGTCGCCTTTTGTGCTCTCCAGCGGATTGTCGCGATGATCGCGAATGAAGGTGAGGCCAGGACCGCCGACGGTTGCGGGCAGTGACAAGATCTGGAATTCGCCGGGTGAGAAATCGGATGCGAAGTTGCTTGCCTTCACGCGGCGGAACTCCCAGCGGTAGGTTAAAGTGCTCGGACTGGCGCCGGTTCCGGCTTCCTCCGTGATATTTCCAATCTCCTGGCGTAAATCGATCTTTCCCTCCAGACGCTGCGACGTAAACGTCGCCACATCGAGACTGTTGTCGTAGTAAATCGTGTAGATCATCTTAAATTTGTCGCTATCGAACAACTTCGGAACCGTGTAACTGATCAGCCCGCGCTGCTGCAAACGTCCAACGTGAGACTGGAAGTTGATGGTCTGATCGCGCCCACCGAAATTCAGCCGCGTCACGTCAAACTCCACGCGGGGGCTCACTCCGGTAGCTCCCTGCGGCTCAGAAGCACCCGCCGGTTGGCCGGTTTGGAATTCCAATCCTAAACCGTAGGTGAATGTGTAACGCTTGGCTTCCTGCACCTGCACGAGAATATTCTTCAGCGGATCGTCGCCCTCGGGGTTTTGCACGGCGGTATCGACCTGGCTGAAGATGCCCAAGTCGTAGAGACGAGTCTGGGTGTCGAGTATCCCCTTCTGGCTGAGCGGCTGCCCGGCATGAATCTGCATTTCGCGTTGTACGACGTACTGGCGCGTATTCTCCAGGCCGTCGACCAGCACACGATTTACCGTAAACCGTTCGCCCTCGTGAATGGTGAAAGTTACATCCTCGCGATTCGCCTGCTTGGATGACGCTTGCGTCGTAATATCTAGTGACGCGTTGGGAAATCCGTGATCGAAGTAATACGTCAGGATATTTTCCCGGTCATTCGCCAAATCCAGCTCGGAGTAAGGCTGCCCAGGCTGGGTGCTCATCTCGGGCAGAGATTTGGCCGAAACCTGGTTGTCTCCTACGATGCGTACGTTCCCCAGCAAAGTCCGCGCTCCCTCGTCGATATGAATGCGCACCGCGAGATTATTCTCGCCGCGATAGTTGTCCTGCACCGTGGATTGAATCTCAACTTGCCGGAAGCCATTCGCCTTATACAAACCCTCCAGGGTTGCAACATCGCTTTTTAACAAGCTGCCGCTGTAGCGGCCATGGCTCACGAACCGGCTGGCCGTCTGGATCTGCAAATAAGACCGCAACTTCGCCGTATCGAGAAATTCCTTATTCCCGGTGATTTGAATCAGCACGAGCTTGTGCAAGGGGCCAGGGTCTATCTTGTAAATCACCCGCATAATTTTGGGCTCGAATTCCTTTTCGATGCTGACCTTCGCATCAAAGTGGCCGCGCGTTTGCAGATAATCCTGCAGGTTCCTTTTCCCTTCGTTGAGCAGGTCGTCATCGACCGCGTCTTCCTCATAGACGGGAATTTCTTTCCTTAAGACTCCTCGGCTTATGTGATAACCGGTCGCATAGATCACGACCACCGGTCCGGGCTCGATCTGGAAAGTAAAGTCCACCGAATTGTTCGCCGGATCGTACTTTTGCTCGGCAATGGAAACCTGGGCCAGCGCTCGCTCCTGCTTTTGAAACTTCTTGCGTAGCAGGCGCAGCGAGTCGTTAAGGCGCGCCGCCGTCAGCCGGTCTCCAGGAGCCATGTGTGCGATCGCCTCCACTTCTCCCGGCTGCAACCCGGAGGTGCCGGTGACGTTCACCGTGCCCACATGCGCTGCCGTTCCGGGCGTGACATGGAACAGAATGTTCGCTTGCTGCGTAGTTGGGTTGGAAACGGTTTCCGAAGTCACTCGCGCCTGGTAATAACCGTTCTCCTGCATCAACTGTCGGATATTGTTCAGCGCTCGCGCCAATCTGTCGCGCGTGTAGAGCTCGCCCAAATTCAGCTTTGAAGCGTTAATGATCTGATTGGAGGTAGGACGCGTCGGCGCCCCCTCAACATTGACCGCCCCCACAAAAAAGTTCGGAGAAGTAGCGAAAGTAAGAACTACTCCCGCGCCCGACGGCGTTGCCTCTGCCTGTATGTCACCGAAAAGTCCGGTGGCAAATAGAGCGCGAATGCTGTCGCTTACCTTCGCCCGCTCCAGCGGTTCGCCGCTTTTCTGCGGCAGCAGGCTCAGGATGTGCTCCCGCTCGGAAGCGGCAACTCCCGGAAGCTCGATCGACTCCACGACCTTGCCCTCGTAGCGCTCGCTTGCGCCGAACTGAGCCTGTGATTCCTGCACGGACGTTTCGGGAGCAGGCTTATCCTCAGCAGAGCTCGACCGCAAAGCCTTGTTCTCGGCCAAGGCCAGCGATTGTGTAAGCTCTTTGCTTTCCGGAAACGCGAGATCCTTGCTTTGCGCGAACTTACTTTGTCCGAAAAAGACGGGTACGCCCGCGAGCCACACCACCAAAGTTGCCGTCAGGATCGCGAACGGTCTCGACAAACGAATTCCCTCGGGTTCCCTCTGAATCGGATCTCGCCCTCTGCACTCACCGAAACGCAATTCTCCATTCACCTTCGCGTCTTAATTACTAACCTCGTTTTGCCTAATCCCGGATTTGCTTAATTTTGGTTCGATGGAGACGCGCCCCTCTCTCGTTGTACGTCGCCCCACGTCCGGCCGAAACAAGGCCCGCTTCAGCATTTTGCTAGAGCGTGTTTTCAAGAATTGGGCTTCGGAAGGGCACAGCTTCAGCCGTGCCATCCGGGGCCCGAGACGAACGCGGCTCTAGCCGCTGAGGCCATGGCTGTGTTCGAAGAGGCCATCCTTGAAGCAACGCTCCAACTCAGCCACTTATAATAAAGGGTTTAGCGCATCGGATTGGTGACCTCTTTGGCACAGGATGAAAACTTCCGTACCACGCCGCCGGACCGTATCGGTGAGGAATCTGAGTCGAGGCGTAGCGGTGTTGAGGAAAGCGATCGCTATTCCCGGCAAGTTCTGTTTCGCGGCATTGGAGTCGAAGGTCAACGCAAACTCTCGCGAGCGCGCGTGGCGATTGTCGGCTGTGGCGCGACTGGGTCGGCGTTGGCGGGACTGCTGGCGCGCGCTGGCGTGAGCACTCTCCGCATCATCGATCGCGATTACGTTGAGCCCAGCAATTTGCAGCGGCAATCGCTGTTTGACGAGAACGATGCCGCGGAATCGTTGCCCAAGGCCATTGCGGCCGCGCGCAAGATTGCCGCATTCAACTCCGAGATCACCGTTGAAGCCAAGGTCGAGGATTTGATCCCAGCCAACATTGAAGCGCTCCTTGAAGGGATGGATCTCATCCTCGACGGCACCGATAATTTCGAGACCCGCTATCTGCTCAACGATTACGCCGTCGATCGATCTTTGCCGTGGATTTATTCCGCTGCGGTGGGAAGCTATGCGGTGACTCTCAACGTTGTTCCTAGCGAAACCGCGTGCCTGGCCTGCATCTTTCCCGATTCGCCGCGCGGCATAGTCGAAACCTGCGAGACCTCGGGGATCCTGAATTCCGCAGTGAATCTGGTGGCTTCGATTGCAGCCACAGAAGCCCTGAAGTTTGTCGTCGGTGGCGGGAGCGCGACGGAACTCCGCCGCAGTCTGCTTTCGTTCGATCTCTGGACAAACGAGCGTGCGGAGATCTCTACTGCCAAGCCTCGCCCCGGGTGCCGCGCCTGCGGCTTACGGAACTTCATTCATCTTGCTGGCGAAGGACGTCCGCACATCACCTTGTGCGGCAGGAATTCGGTTCAAATTCATGAACGGCAACGACCCATTGATTTCGCCGAGATGGATCGCCGTCTGCAGCCGCACGGAACGGTCCGTCACAACGATTTCGTCCTTAAATTCTGGCACGACCCCTATGAGTTGACTCTCTTCCCCGACGGCCGCGCCATCATCAAGGGCACTACCGATACCGCCGTAGCCCGCAGCCTGTACGCTCGATTCGTGGGGAGCTGAGATCGAGCAGTCTTCGCGAAGCGAGGACGGTTGCGCAGCCGAAGCATACCTTCCCCAATCACGGCTGCGGCACGTTCGTAGGGATGCTTCGACTCCGCGGGAGAATCGCTTCGCGATCCTCCCACTCCGCTCAGCAAGACAAGCCCGAGATGTTCAAGCTAGTAGCTAGTAGCTAGGAGCTAGCCGCTTCCTTCTGCTAATCTTCTCTGCTCGTGAATCGCGTTGATTCCAGAACTCCAGGAAAGAGCTCTCATGCCCGAATCCACTCGTCCAGAGCCCAGCCGGATTTACCGATGGCTGGTGCTGATCTTTCTCAGCCTCGCGATGTTTGGCAGCTACTACGCCTATGACGCGCTCAGCCCACTGGCTGATGTCCTGAAGCAGCAACTGCATTTCACCGATGAGAACATCGGCTTTCTGCAGGCGATTTACAGCTTCCCGAACATTTTCACGGTGGTAATCGGCGGACTGATCATCGACCGCTTCGGCCTGCGCAAGTCCCTGATGATCTTTGGCGTGCTTTCTTTTGTCGGGCCCGCCATCACTGCTGCTTCCAGTTCGCTCGCACCGATGGCTGCCGGCAGGTTGATTTTCGGTATGGGAGCCGAGTCGCTCAACGTGGCGGTCACGGCGGCGTTAGCCAGATGGTTCCGAGGCAAAGAACTGAGCTTCGCCTTCGGGCTGAACCTGACGATTTGTCGACTCGGTACCTTCGCCGCGCTCAATTCGCCGACCTGGGCGCGTTCCGCTTACGCGAATTGGCGATGGCCCTTCTTGATCGCTCTGGGATTCTCATTCTTCTGCGTGGTGGGAGTGGCGATCTACTGGCTTCTTGAAGCAAAGGCCGAGAAGCAGTTTCACCTCGGCGAGGCATCCACCGACAAGGTTGTCCTTGCCGATCTGTTCAAATTCGGCGTCAGCTACTGGTACATCGTTGCCCTGTGCGTCACGTTCTACTCGGCAATCTTCCCGTTCCAGACGTTCGCGGTGAAGTTCTTTATGGAGGCTCACGGAACCTCGCGCGAGTTCGGCGGATTCCTTTCCAGCATGTTGACGCTGTTTGCCATGATCGCCACGCCGCTCTTTGGACTCTGGGTTGACCGCGTGGGCAAGCGGGCTTTGCTGATGATGTTCGGCTCGGTGCTGCTGGTACCTGTGTATCTCATCATGGCGTACAGTCAGATCAGCCTGTACGTCCCTATGGCAATGATGGGAGTTGCCTTCTCGCTGATTCCCGCGGTCATGTGGCCGTCAGTGGCATATATCGTCGATCAATCCAAGCTGGGCACCGCTTACGGATTGATGACCATGATCCAGAACATCGGGTTGTTCGGATTCAATATTCTGGTGGGCTGGGCCAACACGCACAGCGGTGCCGACGCATCGAATCCGACCGGCTACCGTTTAGGAATGTGGATTTTCTCGTGCCTTGGCTTTTTCGGATTGTTGTTCGCATTCCTGTTGCGACAGCGCGAAACAGGTCCGCACGGGCATGGATTAGAAACGATCACGACGAAATCGGCGGCTTAAACTGTTCGGGTTTCTACTAAATTTCGAAGATTGCGACTCCAAATTTAGAATTGGGTTCAAGTTGGGGAATCACGTGTGTTTCATCTATACGCAGACAAAGGATTTGCTGCTTCCATGAGACCCTGTAGAGAATCCAAAGATTGGGAGAAATGCTCCGGTATTCTGCATAGGGTCGACCCTTTAGATTCCGAGCGAATCCCCGCAAGCCATACAACGTAAAGATAGTTAGCCGCATCTGACGAAATGCGGCCGGAAAAGGCAACTTGACCGACCCCGAACATCGACAGGCGAGTGGATTCAACGAAGCCGACGCCATCGAGCGAGCCAAACAAGGAGACGCGGAAGCGTTTCAGGCTCTCTATGACAGGCATAAACGGCGGGTGTACTCGTTGTGTTTGCGGATGACGGCGAATACAGCCGAGGCCGAGGATCTAACGCAAGAGGCTTTCCTGCAGCTTTATCGCAAGATCGCTACTTTCCGCGGAGAATCGGCGTTTTCAACATGGTTGCATCGGCTTTCGGTCAACGTCGTGCTGATGCATCTAAGAAAAAAGAGCCTGCCCGTCGTTTCGCTCGAGGAGACTACGCAGGCCGGTGAAGAAGATACTCCCAAGAAAGATTTTGGGGCGGAAGACCTCGCGCTAGCTGGCTCCATCGACCGTCTGCAATTGCAGAAGGCAGTGGAGGACCTCCCTCCCGGCTATCGCACGATCTTTGTGCTTCACGACATTGAAGGCTACGAGCACAACGAAATTGCGGCTATGGTGGGATGTTCAGTCGGTAATAGCAAGTCGCAATTGCATAAAGCTCGCATGAAATTGCGCGACATGCTCAAGATGAGCCGTGCAGCCAAGGCGGAGAAATCTTAAGAGCATGGAGTCAGGAAGTGCAAGGCCAGCTCCAGCGCAGAGTGGGCACTTCCGTAATGTCGAGAGACTGCATTTATTGGAAAAACCCGAGATACACTGATTTTGCCAGAGGCTTGGGGAGAGTAGTATGACGTGCGTTGAACTGCAAGACAGTCTTGCGGAAATGGAAAGCGGCGGCAGCGCCGAACAGCTGGCTCATCTGAAAAGCTGCCCGGAATGTTCAGCTCTGGTGTGTGAACTCGTTTTGATCGCGTCGACCGCGGCCGAGTTGCGCTCCGCCAACGAACCTAGCCCGCGAGTCTGGAATTCCATCGAAATTGCGTTGCGCCAGGAGGGACTGATTCGTCCGCAATCGGGTGAACGGTCCCGTCCCACCGTCTCCCACTCCACCTGGAGCTGGATGCGGTGGCTTGTGCCGCTCACTGCTCTCCTGGCCATTACCGCGGGCCTGCGAGTGCGCGAGCATTCGCGTAGCCGCGAGGTCGCTTCTATGGCCACGCCGGTTGCGTATGAAGCTGCGTCTGAAGCGTCCATGACCGGGCTGAACGACGACGACCTTCTGCAGGAGATCGCCTCGCAGGCACCGGCAATGCGGGCAGAGTACACCGAAAATCTACGCCGCGTGAATCAGTACATCCGCGACGCCCAGGACTTCGCCGAGGCCAATCCCAATGACGAAGAGGCCCGGCGCTCGCTGCTTGAGGCCTATCAGCAGAAAGCCATGCTGTTCGAACTGGCCATGGACCGTTCCTTGCCATGACCGTTCTCTGCCATAATGATGCCGCGAATCTCTGCCATAATGTAGCCGCGAACCAACATGTATCGGGGATCTCTATGAGCGGTCGAACAATCGCAATCGTGGCCGTCAGCGCGATGCTGGTGGGAACTCTGGTCGGCGAGTCTCACAAGGAATTCCACTTCAATGTCGGCGCCAAATCCGGAGTCTCGGTCAACAATCCTTACGGTTCCATCTCGGTGAAACCCTCCACCGGCAATACGGTCCTGATTGATGCCGTGTTGCACTCCGACAAAGTCGAAGTTGACAACACTCAGTCGGGAAACCGGGTGGAAGTGCAATCTCACCTGTTTCCCGGCGCCGACGCCGAGAGCGGCCGCGTCGATTACCAGATTCTCGTTCCCGCCGATGCCAGCATTACCCTGCACTCCAGCGGCGGAATCCTGCACGCTGAAAAGCTACACGGAGACGTAACCCTTGAAGGCGCCAGCGCTACAGTCGATGTTCGCGACGTCAGCAACGCCCACGTGCATGTCAAGACTTTGAACGGCGCTGTCACACTCACCAATATCCAGGACGGTCACGTGGAAGTCGATTCGTTGAGTGGCCCTGTAACGCTGGATCAAGTCAGCGGTCCGCTGGTGCAGGTCATTTCTACCAGCGGCGGCATCAGCTACACAGGAGATTTCGGGGCAGGAGGCGAGTATCGCTTGACCAGCCACAGCGGGGACATCGATGCCATCGTCCCCGACAACACCTCGGCCGATGTAAGCGCACGATCAGTCAAAGGCGAAGTACGCGACGACATCCCTCTCCAACCCGCATCACATCCCTGGTTCCCTATTCAGCAGGGACGTGCCTTCATGGGTACCATGGGCCGTGCGGCCATCTCTTCCACGGTAGTGCTACGCAGCTTCAGTGGTAAAATCCACCTCAGAAAACACAACTCAAAATAGCAACGAAACGGAAAACCGGAGCTTCGGCAAGACGTAATATGCCGCGAACCGCTAGCTCGGGGGAGTGTGTGTCTTCGCCAAGGAAACGTGTGCCGCGGCTGTCTTCGGCTGCCGGAAAGAAAGGGGCAAAGCCGATTTGCGCTGTGTTTCTGGTCGGTTTTATGGGCTGCGGCAAGACTAGCGTCGGCCGCGCTTTGGCCAAGCGGCTGAATTGGGTTTTTGAAGATCTCGATTTGCGGATCGAAGAGCAGGAAGGGTGCACCATAGCCGAAATTTTCGAGCACTCTGGCGAGCCGGCGTTTCGGCAAATCGAAAATCGCGCGCTCTTTCAGTTGCTCAAAATGTTGCCTGATCGCTCAGGAATGGTCGTCGCATTAGGCGGTGGCGCTTTCGCCCACGAGATGAACCGGAATCGGCTGAAGAGATCGAACCTGCTCACGATTTTTCTCGATGCGCCGGTGAAAGTTCTCTGGGAGCGTTGCAGCAAGCAGATGAAGGAAATCGGAATGGAGCGGCCGCTGCTGCGCAGCATAGAAGGTTTTCGCCGCTTGTATCAACTGCGGCAGCGGAGCTACTCCCAGGCTGCATTGACAGTGTCTACTGCCGGTTGCACGGTGGAGGAGATTGCAAACCGGATTCACCGGTCGCTGGTGCGCAAGAAAATTGTAACTGAGGGAGAAGTCGAGTGAAGTTTACAAACGGAATTCGATGGACGGCTGTCATAGCGATGGCAGCATTTCTTATCGCCGCCATGACTGCCACTGCCGCCAGCAGGCACGGAACCGACAAGAGAGAAAAATCCCAGGTGGTCGATTCCGGTTCATTCAGTGTCTTTGTCAAAGGCCAGCGTGTCGTCACCGAGACGTTTAAGATCTCGCAAGATAACGGCATCAGCACGATTAAGTCGGAACTGAAGCAGACCGCCGGTGCTGATCCAGTCACGCAGAAATCCGACCTTGAGATCACCTCTACTGGCGAACTTGTGCATTACGAATGGAGTCAGTCGTCTGGTGGTTCGCTGACGGTCGTTCCCAACAACGATTTTCTTTTGGAGAAGATCACGGCTCCTGGCGCCAGCAAGGCGGCTGAACAACCGTTCCTGATGCCCAGCACCTCGGCGATTCTCGACAACAATTTCTTCGTGCAGCGCGAAGTGCTGGTCTGGCGCTATCTGGCCGCAGATTGCAAGCCTGAAGGCGGAAATCTGAAATGTGATCAGGGACCGGCTGAATTCGGGACTCTCGTGCCCCAGGATCGAACGTCTGTCCGCGTGCGCTTGGACATCGTTGGAAAGGAAAAAGTCTCCATTCACGGCACCGACCGCGAATTAATGCGACTGAACCTGACTGGCGAAAACTTTACCTGGAACCTGTGGGTCGACGATCACGATCAGTTTAAGCTCATGCGGGTTGTGATTCCGGCTGATGAGACGGAAGTGGTGCGCGACTGAAATCGCGTATCGCGCGACGGTTGTGCTGGAAAATTTGATTGCAGCTGATTGACTCACGTACGGCGCGGGCTATTGTCACGGTGCTTCTGTTCGCGCTGGGATTGGGCTTTCTCTACGTTGCCCGCGATACTCTTATTGCCTTTCTCTTCGCTATCTTCTTCGCCTACCTGATGAGTCCGCTGGTCACGCATTTGGCTAAGCCTCTGCGCGGTCGCGGACGCGCCATCGCAGTCATTTACACTCTGCTGCTCATCCTTGTCGTAATTTTCTTCGTAGCCGTCGGCCCGAAAGTGACGCGCGAGGGAGCTCGTCTCGGCCAGTCTCTACCCGCTCTGCTGGCACAGCTCAACTCCGGACAGTTGGCGGCAAGATTAGGCGAACAGCATGGCTGGAGCCGAACCAGCACGCAGTTCGCGCAGTCGTTCCTCATCAGCCACAGCGCTGGAATCTCGCAACTCGCTCAACGTCTTGGCTTGCGCATCGCCGATGTCGCGAAGCAGGCATGGCTTCTGATCATCGTTCCGTTGCTCTCTATTTTCTTTCTGAAAGATGGGCGCGTCTTCAGCGACACTCTGCTCTCGACCATCCAGTCGCGGCCGCAGCGGGAGTTCCTCCAAAACGTTCTCAACGATCTCAACCAGATGCTCGCCCACTTCATCCGCGCGCAACTGATTCTCGCAGGGCTTAGCCTGGTCGTATATTCCTCCGTTCTCTCGATTATGCGAGTTCCCTACTCGCTCGTGTTGGGGACGATCGGCGGACTGCTCGAATTTATTCCCGTGGTTGGGCCGCTCGCTGCCGGACTGATTATTATGCTCGTCGCCTTGCTGACCAGTTACCCTCATTGGATTGCCGTGCTGGTCTTTCTGCTGATCTGGCGCGGCATCCAGGATTACGTCTCATCCCCGCGCATTATGGGCGAGAGCATGGAACTGCATCCGCTGGCAGCTATCTTCGGCGTGATGGCGGGAGGCGAAGTCGCCGGCATTCTCGGCATTTATCTCTCGATTCCGGTCATGGCCTCGCTGCGCATCCTGTTTCGTCGCTGGCGCCTCTACGCCGAAAAAAGGAAGTTCGGCCCTCTCACCTCAGACTATTCCTTCGGAACCACCGAACCGCACAGAAAGTAGCATCACTCCGACGTATCAGGCCGTTGATTCCGAACTGTATTTGACCTGCGTCATCCCGAGCGAAGCGTCTTCTTCGCGGAGCGAGACCCTGCCCTGAGCAAGCGAGCGCGGTGAGCGAGTCAAATGGGGAGCTTGCGAGCAGCACAGCCTCAGTTCAAGCAGAACGAGGGCGCAACTCTTCGAGCATCGCCGGTTCGATGTTCCCACCGCTGATGATGGCGGCGGCAATTCTCGTCTGCGGCAATTCTTTTGCGTGGAAAATGAATCCGGCAGTTGCAACGGCGCCGCTCGGCTCGGCAATCGTCTGAGGATTCGCGCTCAGATACTTCATCGCGGTGCGAATCTCTTCTTCCGTCACTGCGATAATGTCGTCGACGTACGCGCGGATGTGATCGAGGTTGATCGCGCCAATGCTCTGTGTCCGCAGCCCATCGGCAATTGTCCGCGAAACCTGCTCCGCGGGATACTGCACGATCATGCCGGCGCGGAAACTGGCCTGTGCGTCCGCGGCGAGTTCCGGTTCGACCCCAATAACTTTTACCTTCGGATTCGTCAACTTAACTGCCGCCGCAACTCCTGAGATCAACCCTCCTCCGCCCACCGGCGAAAGCACGCAATCCACTTCTGGCAGATCCTCAAGAATTTCCAGCCCGATCGTTCCCTGCCCCGCGATGATCTTTTCGTGGTTATACGGCGGAACAATCGCGTAGCCATGCTTAGCCGCCAGCTCTTCGGCTTTGGACTTGCGTTCATCGCTGCCCGGACCGACGGTCACGATCTCCGCTCCCAGCTTTGCTGTGGCCTCGCGTTTAATCGCCGGGGCGTTATTGGGCATGACAATCACAGACTTCACTCCCAGCGCTCGAGCCGCATACGCGACCCCTTGCGCGTGATTACCGCTCGAATAAGAGATCACGCCACGCCTCCGCTCGTCTTCGGGCAGCGACGCAATGTGGTTGTAAGCGCCCCGCAGCTTGAAAGCGCCGATTGGTTGCTGATTCTCGGGCTTTAGCAAAAGCCGCCGCGGATCGGCATCGCAGAGTTTGAATTCAACCAGCCGTGTGCGCTTGGTAACGCCCTGCAAGCGCGATTGGGCGGCGCGGAGATCGGAGAGAGTGACAATGTTCATCGTCACTAGAATAACGTACCTGTGCCTGCTTCTTGGGGGAGACAGTTCTTTTTGGATTCGTGTCGATTTGCGGCGGATCAAATCTCCAGTATCACCGGCATGATCAGAGGCCGTTTCTGCGTCTGCTTCGAGATATATCGCTTGAGGTCGGCGCGAATTTTTTCCTTGATCACGCCATAATCGGCTTTTTCTTCTTCGCTCGAAAACGCGAGCGTGTCTTCCACAATCCGTTTCGCACCTTCCATGAATCCGTTTTCGCCGACGTTGAAGCCGCGCGAAACGATTTCTGGCGTGGTCTCCACTTCCCCCGACAATTTGTTGATCGCAATGATCGGCAGCACGATCCCGTCCTCGCTCAAGTGCCGCCGGTCCTTGATGATCAGATCTTCTACCACATCGGTGCGATTGCCCGAGTCGATGCAGACCCGCCCCACATCAATCTTCCCTGATTTGCGCGCTCCGAGTTCATCGAATTCCAGAATGTCTCCGCTCTCGATCAGCATGACTTTGCCAACCGACCCATGCATCGCAGCCGCCATTTCCGCGTGCAACTTCAGCTGCCGGTACTCGCCATGAATCGGGACAAAATACCGCGGCTTCACCAAATTGATTAGCAGTTTCAGCTCTTCCTGGCTGGCGTGTCCGCTCACGTGCACTGGCGGCGACGAGCCATCCTCGTAGATCACGTGCGCCTCGCGCCGGAAAAGATGGTCGATCATGCGGTAGATCGTCTTCTCGTTGCCGGGAATAATGCGCGATGACAGCACCACGGTGTCGCCCTTTTCGATCTTCGCGTGCTTGTGATTGTCCACCGCCGCGCGTGAAAGCGCCGACATCGGCTCGCCCTGCGTCCCGCTGATCAGCACGCAAACTTTTTCCGGCGGAAAATTCTTCATCTCCCCGGGATTGATCACGAGCCCTTCAGGGACTTCGATGTAACCGAGATCTTCGGCGATTTCGGCCGAATTGTTCATCGAGCGCCCGATGAAGGCTACTTTTCGTCCGTGCTGGTGAGCCAATTCCACCGCGAGATTGATCCGGTGAATGGAAGAAGAAAAACACGAAATAAATAACCGCCGCTTGGTGTGCGCAAACACTTCGTCGAACTTGCGCCGCACGGCGCGCTCGCTGGGCGTGTATCCGCGGCGTTCGACGTTGGTCGAATCCTGAAACAGGGCCAGCACGCCATCTTTGCCATATTCCGCGAATGTGTGCAGATCGAAAAGCTTATTGTCGGTCGGAGTGGGATCGACTTTGAAATCTCCGGTGTGAATCACCACCCCGAGCGGCGTGTGAATCGCGAGCGCCACGCAATCCACCAGGCTATGCGTCACCCGAATGGGATGGATCGTAAACGCGCCGGCTTTAAAGCGCTCGTTGGCGCGCATCTCGCGCAGGTCGGCATCCTCAAGCAAGCCATGCTCGTCGAGTTTGTCCTCCACATACGCCAGCGTGAATTCCGTCCCCCACACCGGGACATTCAATTCCGAAAGTATCCAGGGCAGAGCGCCAATGTGATCCTCATGTCCGTGCGTCAGAATGATGCCGCGCACCCGCTGCCGATTTTCGGTGAGATAGCGAATATCGGGAACGACAATGTCGACGCCCAGCAATTCGGCTTCGGGGAACATCAAGCCCGCGTCGATGACGATAATGTCGTCGCCCCAGCGCACGGCCATGCAATTCATGCCGAATTCGCCGAGCCCGCCGAGCGGGATAATCTGCAACTTTCCTGTGGCCATTGAGTAAGGAGAATGCTAGCAGGGTCAGGCATCAGAAGCCAGTGATCACGCGTGTGATTTTGCGTGCTCCTCTGCGCTCTTCGCGAACTCTGCGGTTTGACTCTCTGGCAGCGTCCTATTAACTACAAAGGCCACGAAGTCGCGCGAAGGAAATCAGTGTTTCGATTCTTCCTGTTCCTTCGTTTCCTTGGTGGTTCAGTAAATTTCGGAGTCTACGGCTATCTTCCACACTGGCCCCGCCGCCTGCCTTGCGGTAAGGTGAATGAGGATGGCGGAAGAACGCAAATCGTGGTTGCGGCGGCGCGTAGAGACCGCCCTGATCAAGGGACTCACGCGCGCGTATTCGTCCGTGCAGGTCGATCCCGGCAAATTTCTGCTGCAATTGCGCACCGCCTACCGTATGCCAATCAGCAGCTACCATGGCGTTTACTCGCTCGACATCGGTGAAGTGGATGCGGTTGCCAACTCGGTCCTCCGCAGCGGAATGAAGGTCGCTGCCATCGAGGGCGCCGGGTTGGGCATGGGCGGCTTGATCACCATCGTGCCGGATCTCGGAATTCTGTCGGCGATCACTATGCGCACCATTCAAAAACTCAGCCTCGTCTACGGATTCGAATTCAACACTGACGATGAAATTGCTGAATTATGGATCGCTGCGGCTAGCGCCGCTGGCGTCGATATCAGCCGCGATCTGCTCGAAAAAGAAGTTCTCAACAAATTTGTGCCGCGCGTCATTGAACGCATGGCCGTGCAGGCCAGCAAAGACGTGGTGGAAAAGTGGGCGGGCCGCGTCATTCCTTTGGCCAGCGGTGCCATCGGCGCAGCCTTGAATTATTGGTTCGTGCGCGCCTGGGGCGAACGCGGAAAGGCACACTTTCGCGAGCGTTATCTGAAATTGCGTGCACAACGCCAGTCAGCATGGCTCGCGCAAAGCGAAAAGAGTCTTCCTCCGGCGGACCGCTAGCCCGCGCCGGCAGAGCAACCATTTCCAAACTGCATGCACAGAAAATCTACAATTTCCATTCGCGTTGCCACCGCGCAGGATCGTCCCCAAATCGCGGCCGTGGTCAATGCCGCGTTCGCCATCGAGAAATTTCTTGTCGGACCTCGCACCGACGAAGATCAACTAACTCGCATGATGCAGAAAGGCCTTTTCCTGCTGGCTAGAGACTCGGCAGGAAATCTGCTGGCTTCGGTGTACGTGGAAGTGCGCGGTTCGCGCGGATATTTGGGAATGCTCGCTGTCGATCCGTCGCACCAAGGCCAAGGCTTGGGACGAATCATGGTGGAAGCCGCGGAAAATTTCTGCCGCGACCAAGGCTGCGCCTCAATGGATTTGACGACTTTGAATCTGCGACCGGAATTGCCTCCGTTTTATCGGAAGCTTGGTTACGAGGAAACAGGCATCGAGGAATTCCGCCCATCCCGGCCCTTTCGCGAACCGGTGGAGTGCCACTGCATCGTGATGTCGAAAGCGTTGTGACTTGGCGAGTTGTACTGCCACCTGAGCACGGATAACGGCTTATTCCGTGAGCCCTATCATCTCAGCCACTCTTCCAACTCAGCTCCTCGCTCCGTCTTCTCGTCCCGATACTTCACGATTACCGGCGTATACAAAGAAATATTCCACTCGACCCCCGGCTCTCGTTTAACCGCACGCGAGCCCGGGACAACCACCGCGCCTTCCGGCACTTCCAATGGCCGCTCCGAACTCGCGGCGTAGATTTCTCCCAGCACCAGATCATAGATTCGTGTCGACCGTGTCAGAATCGTTCCCGCTCCTAGCACCGCCCGCGCCCGCACCAGCGTTCCTTCGAAGACTCCACAATTCCCGCCCACCAGCACGTCGTCTTCAATGATCACGGGCGCCGCATTCACCGGCTCCAGTACGCCGCCGACCTGAGCCGCCGCGCTCAAGTGCACGCGCTTGCCGATCTGCGCGCACGAACCCACAAGCGCATGCGAATCAATCATCGTGCCTTCATCCACATAGGCGCCGACATTGATAAACATCGGCGGCATGCAGATCACCGACGGCGCCACGTAGGCGCCCTCACGCACACTCGAACCGCCAGGCACAACCCGCACACGGTCGTCGACCGTGAACTGTCGCGCGGGAAATGTATCTTTGTCGACGAACGATAATCCGGCGCTCATCTCGGCCAGCGCACCCAAACGAAATCCCAGCAGGATTCCCTGCTTCACCCAGGCATTCACTTTCCACTGACCCGGATTTCCCGCAGGGACGACCTTTTCGGCGGCGCGGATTTTTCCCTGCGTCATCTGATCCCGAAATTCGAGAAAAACTTTTCGCGCTTCCGGATCTTTCTCGATCTCGCCCGACGCCGCCAGCCGCTCAATGGAATATTTTAGGGATGACATGAATGGTTGTTGGCTCACACGCACTTGCATTCGCTGCGGATCAGCACGTTCGTCATAGCATGGGCCGCATCGCGCGCTTCCGTGAGCGTGTTATAAGGACCGTGCCAGCGCGCATGATTCGTATCGTGGCCCGACGGACGTCCCTTTCCCTGGCTGCACTGCCCGCACGAACCACGATGCACGACAATCTTCCTCGGACCGGCTGCCCAGTTCTCGTAGATAAAGAAATTGGCGGCCTCCGTCGTCGGACCGGCCTTGCTGACCAATCCCGCCTCGACGGCCACCTTCTGCAGCCGCGACCGCGTATCGCGGCGCATGGGTACGAGCGGCAGGCGATACACTTCTTCGATCTTTCCCATCATCGCCAGCACCGCTTTTACCGGCAGCGGGCTTGACTCGATGAAGTTCGCCTGCATTAACGGTAAATATCTCCGATTCAACTGCCGCGCCGTGGCCCAGTCATTATTGAGGGCAGCCCTCGTCAACTCTGCCATTTCGTGCGGGATTTCATTGGACGTAACCGAAATCACGCCAACCCCACCCAAGGCGATTACCGGCAGCGTCACCGCATCATCGCCCGAAAAAATCAGAAAATTCTCTGGCACAGCGTGAACTGCCTCGGCAATCTGCGTCATGTTGCCGCTCGCTTCTTTCACGCCCACAATGTTGGGGATCTCCGCCAACCGCGCCAACGTCACTGGCTCAAGATTCGCTGCCGTGCGGCCGGGCACGTTATAAAGAATGATCGGCTTATCCCCCGCCGCTTCCGCAATCGCCGCAAAATGACGGTACTGTCCTTCTTGCGTGGGCTTGTTGTAATAAGGAGATGCCGTGAGGATTGCGTTCACTCCCGCCCGCGCCGCCAATTCTTGCGCCTTCGCGACTGCCTCATGAGTTGCATTCGATGTCGCGCCGGCCACGATGGGAACTCGTCCCGCAGTCACTTCAATCGTCGTATCGATGACGTGCAACCACTCGTCGTGCGTCAGCGTCGGAGTCTCGCCGGTCGTTCCGCACGGAACCAGAAAATCGATGCCCGATTCAATTTGCCATGCGACCAGATTGCGCAGGGCTGCGTCATCAATCGAACCATCCTGATGAAAAGGAGTGACGAGTGCTGTTCCACATCCACGAAGTTGCATGGCTATAAGATAGCGCGAATGCAACCGTAGGAAAAATCACAACGGCCCCCCCGATGTCATCCTGAAGAAGACGAAGCCTTCCGAAGGACCGTACGACGCTGGGCACCGGCGGTGCAGAAGACCGGATTGCTAAGACGTGGCCGCAGAGAAATCCCGGTCCATGCCACTCTAAGCTTATAATTCCCGCCACACATCTCTGAAATCGTAGAATCCTTTTTTCCCTACCAGCCATTCGGCCGCCCGCACGGCGCCTTCAGCAAATCCACGCCGCGATTTCGCATCATGCGACAGATAAATCCGGTCTGCGCCCGATTCGAAGACAACCTCGTGAAATCCGAGGACTTCCCCTTCGCGGAACGAAGTTATTTCTACTTCATTTTTTCCGCTCGCCTCGCGAATCAGGCGCTGAATCGCCATCGCCGTCCCCGATGGCGCATCTTTCTTGTGCACATGATGCCGCTCAAAAATCTGTCCGTTGTAGTCGTGTTGAAGAGCGGCCGCAGCCGTTCTCGCGATGTCAAAAAATAGATTCACGCCCAGCGAAAAATTTGCCGCATAAACAAATCCCACTCCGCGATCTTCCACCAATTTGCGCACGCGGCCCAGTTCTTCGTGCCATCCGGTTGTGCCGACCACCATATTCTTCCCGGCCTTCACGCAGGCTTCGATGTTCGCCATCACGCATTGCGGCGTCGTGAAATCGATCACCAAGGCTACATCCGCCAGCAACTCCGGTCTCAGCGCCGCCACACCCGCATTCTCCTTCGCTCCCAGCACACGAATGTGGTGCCTGCGCTCGGCCGCCACCTCCGCCACCAGCGATCCGGTCTTTCCCCGCCCTAACAGAAGAAGATTCATAATCCCGACTTCGACAGCTTACCGCAGGCGCTTGCCTCTTGCAGAACCCACTTCAACCTAAATGGAGGACCTTCTCGCACCAAGTTCCGCGCGCGATCCGTTGACAACACTCCCCATCGACGCTGCATCCCATATTTGCGGCCACTCGGTGAACTCCATAGGAGCGTAGGTGGCATGACTCCTCACCAACTCGGAATCCTGATCCTCGTCCTTTTCCTTCTAGTAATCATCGTGGCTGCATTCGCCTTTCGTGATTCGCATAGGCGACGAAGTGTTCGGCTGCGTGAAAGATTTGGCCCTGAATATGACCGTGTGCTGCGCCAGGAAGGAGACCCGCGTAAAGCCGAAGGCGTTCTGGAATTTCGCCAAAAGAGAAGAGGCCGCTACAAGCTCAAACCATTGTCAGCGACCGATCGCGCCAGCTTCTTAAGTCGCTGGAACCAAGTGCAAGCGATGTTCGTCCAAGATCCTCACGGCGCCATTGCCGTGGCTGAAAACCTAGTCACCGATGTGATGCAGCGGCGCGGATATCCCATCGGCGAATTCGAGCAGCGCGCCGCTGATATCTCCGTCGACTATCCTTTGCTCGTGCAAAACTACCGCCTCGCGCACGAAATTTCCGCCCGCCAGACCGCAGGCCAGGCAAACACCGAAGAATTGCGCCAAGCGATGGTGCATTACCGCGTTCTTTTCCAGGAATTACTCGATGAAGATCAAGCTCACCGCAAGGGAGCGTGACATCTTGGTCCGTGCGTCGTCACTCTGAGCCGCCGGCGTTGTGCGGCGAAGGGCCTGTCCTGAGTCGAAGGAAGCTAGGCGGTGCGCTTACGCGAAAGTTTCCGTATCCAACTCGGAGAAAAACGTCTTGTGCAGCCGCTGGATCACGTCTGGAACCTCATCCTCTTCAATCACGAATGTCAGATTGATTTCCGAAGCGCCTTGCGAGATCATGCGGATCTTCTTATCCGCCAATTCGCGAAACACCACCGCCGCAATGCCTGGCGTGTCGCGCAAATTTTCACCCACCAGGCATACGATCGCCTTGCGTCCTTCATATTTCACATCTGCCAATTTCGCCAGATCGGCGGCCAGCGCGGGAATGGCCTGATTCGAATCCACTGTCAGCGAGACGCTCACCTCCGAAGTCGATACCACGTCAACCGCCACCTTGTGCCGGTCGAATGCCTCGAAGATTGCGCGTAGAAACCCATGTGCCAGCAGCATGCGCGGGGCGGCCACGTCGACGATGGTGATCCGCTTCTTCGCAGCAATCGCCTTAAAAATGTTTTTGCTCTTGGGAGCGCGCGTGGTAATGCGCGTCCCCTCGCACGAAGGATTCCGCGAATTCAGCACATACACCGGAATATTTTTCTGAATGGCCGGCAGCACCGTCGCCGGATGCAGTACCTTTGCCCCAAAATATGCGAGTTCTGCGGCTTCCTCGAATCCGATCACTTTAATCCGTCGCGCATCCGGGCACACGCGAGGATCAGTCGTGAGAATGCCATCCACGTCCGTCCAGATCTCGATGCGATCCGCGTTGAGCCCCGCTCCGAAAATCGCCGCGGAAAAATCCGAACCTCCGCGCCCGATCGTTGTCGTAATGCCAGCCCGGCTTGCGCCGATGAATCCGCCCATTACCGGCACTTTTCCAGCATCAAGTAGCGGCTGAACTTTTTCCTGCAGCTGGCTATTCGTCTCGTCGAACTGCGGAACCGCCTGCATGTAATTGCTGTCGGTCATTAGCACTTCGCGCGAATCTACATGCGCGCCATGCAGTCCGCGCGCGGCAAAAGCGGCTGCCACGATCTTGCTCGACAGCATCTCGCCAAACGCTGCTACGTGGTCGGTCGTTCGCGGCGTAATCTCGCCCACGGCGGTGATGCCGCGCAGCAACTCATCCAACGACTCGAAGTCCGCCCCGATTTCTGAGTGGAAATCCGTGAATAGCGCCGTCCCCAGCAGTTCGCTGGCGGTGTTGTAATGGCGTTCCTGCAAGGACCGGCAGAGCTTGAGCGCCATCTTGCGTTCGCCAGCTCCCGCCGCTTTGGCCATGGTCAGCAGCGTATCGGTCACTTTCGCCATCGCGCTGACCACGACCACCGGCTTCTGTGCCAGCCGGCCTTGCACAATCGAAGCCACGCGATCAATCGCCTTGGCGTCTTCAACGGACGTCCCGCCGAATTTCATGACGATCATCGGCGTGCATTCCTTTGGGGACTCAGGCGTAGCGCCGGCCTCGCGCTGGCGGTCGCGCGGACGTCGCGTCCGCGCACGTCCAACCGAAAATCACACCCAGGCCGCTTCATCCGAGATATCCCTTGGCCTTGAGCAACTCGGCATTCAGCACCGCCGCGCCCGCTGCCCCGCGAATCGTATTGTGCGAAAGCACCGTAAACTTCCAATCGAGGACTCCACACGGACGCAGCCTTCCCACGACCGTCGTCATCCCCGCGCCCATATCTACATCGAAGCGCGGCTGCGGACGATCATTCGCCTCCACATACACCACTGGACGTTCCGGCGCGCTCGGCAGCTTCAACTCCTGCGGCTGGCTGCGATATCCATTCCACGCCGCGATAATTTCCTCCGGCTTCGCTTTCTTCTTCAGCCGAATCGACACCGACTCCGTGTGCCCATCCTCAACCGCGACGCGATTGCACTGCGCACTCATGGCAAAAACTCCAGGCACAACT
Organism: Verrucomicrobiia bacterium; assembly: GCA_035523795.1. GTDB lineage: Bacteria > Acidobacteriota > Terriglobia > Terriglobales > Acidobacteriaceae > Sulfotelmatobacter. The sequence goes on from DATKQB010000121.1 coordinate 90,541, forward strand.
TTCGCTCCGTTCAACTGCCCCAGCAGCTTGCGCGTCTCTTCTTCCATCTTTTCTTCTTCATTCTTGATGAACGGGATCACGTTGCCCAAAATATCCAGCGACGCCACTCCCGGATATCCGGCGCCGCTCACCGCCTGCATCGTCACCGCCATCACCGTCTCCAGCCCAAACTGCTGATGAAGCGGCGCCAGCGCCAGCACCAGTCCAATCGCAGAGCAATTCGGATTTGTCACCACATACCCGCCCGACTTCTTCCTCCAACCCTGTCCATCAATCAACTTGATGTGCCCGCCATTCACCTCGGGAATCATCAGCGGTACATCTTCTTTCATGCGCAGCGCGCTCGAATTCGAAACCACCGCGCAACCCGCCTCGGCAAAACGCGGTTCCAGCTCCGCCGCAATGGCAGAATCGAGCGCGGCAAAAATCACCTTCGGCGCCCCCTCTGGAGTCGCCGGCGAAACTGTCATCGCCGCCACTTTCCCCGGAATCGGCGTCTTCAGCCGCCATCGCGCCGCTTCGCCGTATGGCTTTCCTTCCGACCGATCCGATGCCGCCAGCCACGCCACTTCGAACCAAGGATGGTTCTCGAGCATCTGAATGAACCGTTGCCCAACGACACCCGTGGCGCCCAATATGCCAATTGCAATTTTCTGACTCATAGGAGTAATTGGAAATTTTATAACAAGCGGCGCGATCGCCCACCACACTTCCGTCACTCGCTCCGGTTTAGAACCGAATTTCAACGGCGCCATCCCGAAGCCCCCGCGCTTTTACCAGCAGGGCGAGGGATCTCCCGCAGCATCTGCGGATTAGGGCACCCCTCGAATCAGACTTCTGATCGACCTTGACTTCAACTCCGCAAACGCGGGATGCTCATAGCACGCGAAAATTCTATGAAGACCGCGCCCGATCGCGTTCGTAACTTCCTCTTTGCAATGGCCCTCGTTGTCTCATTTTCTACAGCTCCTGCCTTCGCCCAAGCCAAGCGCGGCACGCTGATTCGTGAAGAATCCATCTACGTCTCGCCTAGTTCGGACTCGGCCAAGCTCGGCGAAGCCGAACGTGGTCATGAACTTGTCATCCTCTCGAGCAATCAGGGATGGACGCAGGTGGAAGCCATCATCTCCAATCTACGCACCAGCGATGAAGACCAGGATGAAGATGAGACTAGCCACGGACGGACTCTCAACGGTTGGGTGCAGAGCAAGGCCGTGGTTGCTGACTCCACGCCCGACGGCGACAAAATTGTTTTCGGCGAAGCCATCGACTCCGAGGATCAAGCCAGCCGCCGCAGTGGCCGGCGCGATTCGGCCCAGGACGCATTACGTCTCTACTACCGTGTCTATGATCTCTTTCCCAGCTCACCGTTGGCTGGTGAAGGCCTGTATCGCGCCGCCGACATTCGCTGGCAGATGGATCGCAACGACGTCATGACCCGTCCTTCCGCCCGCGAGCGTGAAGCCTATATGCGCGGCCAGATTAACGAAGACATGATGAAGCTGGTCATCAAGAAATTCCCGGGCACGAGGTGGGCCGATCTCGCCTCATTTCATCTCATCGAAAACAAGCTATGCGGCGATTGGCAGGGCGCCTCCAAATGCCCGGAAAAAGAAGCGGACATGTATGAGAAGTACGTGAAAGAGCACGATCAATCTCCGGCCGCCGCAGAGGCGCTCTACGACGCCGCCTGGCGCTACTCCGCGCTCATCGAAATTTATAAGACCGAGGCGAATCAAAAAAAATCAGAAGAGTCGAAAAACCACGCGCTGTCGCTCGCCCAGCGAATAGTCAGCCAATACCAGGGAGATTGGGCCTTGCGCGCGCAGGACCTGATCTTTTACATTCAGCAGGGCGTTCCAACCTACGGAAACTCGGCGGACTGAAACTTGCCAATCTATCAAGCGGTTGTTCTTGCCATCGTACAAGGACTGGGGGAATTCATCCCTATCTCCAGTTCCGCACACCTCATCATCGTTCGCCGGTTGCTCGCGTGGAATGAGCTTTCGCCTGGTCAGGAGCTCAGTTTCGACGTTGCCCTGCACTTCGGCACGCTGCTCTCGGTCCTCTACTACTTCCGGCGGACATGGTTCCAGATCGTGCGCGCGGCCTTCGGAGGCAAAGTCGTTCGCTTCTCCGAGGCTGGATCCTCCGACGCTAATCTCTCGCCCGCAGAAGCCCGGGAAGAGCGCATGCTGCTTTGGTTTATGGCCATCGCGACCATTCCCGGAGCCATCGCCGGAAAACTGCTTGAACACTCTGCGGAGGATTATTTCCGGGAACACATCTTCCTGATCGCCGGAGCCTTGATCGTGGTTGCGCTCATCATGTGGCTGGGAGAGAACGTCGGCAGCCTCAATAAGCCGCTCACTGGAATCTCTCTTCTTGACTCGATCATCATTGGCATCGCGCAAGCCTTCGCGCTGATTCCCGGCGTGTCCCGCTCCGGTTCGACCATCACCGCCGGCCTGTTTCAGGGCTTAACCCGCGAAGCAGCCGTACGCTTCAGCTTCTTGCTTTCGACTCCGTTAATCGCAGGCGCCGCGCTGCTGAAGGCGCATGAATTACAGAAGGAAGGCCTGCCCGCGGGAATGCATGCGCCCGTTTTCGTCGGAATTATCGTCTCCGCTCTAGTCGGTTACGCCGCCATCGCCTGGCTCATCCGCTATCTGCAGACCAATACCCTAAAGCCGTTCATCGTTTATCGCATCCTGGCCGGAGTGGTCGTGATCGCTCTCGCGTTCCTGATGCACCTGCAATAGAAAATGCCTCTTGCGTCATCCCGAGGCTCCCCGCTTTTCACCCGCCGGGCCAGAGTCCGCCCGAGCGAGCGGACGGAGTGAGCGCATCGAGTGGGGATCTCCCGATCCACAGGGCATTCTGCCGAACGACACACTCGCGAGCCGCGAGGAAACTGCCTCGCCACTACTACCCACTTCCCTGATTGTCCGAACGGCCGCTTCTTGGCATAATGATAGCGCTCTGGCCGATTGCGGCGCTGACGAGTTACGTGTCTTCAGCCAGCGATTCTGGCCTCATGGATTATTTCGCGACGATTTTTGCGCCCACGCCCAACCGCCGGCTCAATGAACTGGTGGGGTTCCTGTTGTGTGTCTCCGCGCTCCTCATTTTTCTCGCGCTGGCCTCGTATTCTCCGCTCGATCCTTCCTGGAACAGCGCCTCGGTGCTGACCGGCGCACATGCCGCGCGCAACTGGATTGGCGTGGTCGGCGCCTACCTGGCTGACGCGCTATTGCAGTTCTTCGGCATTGGCGCGTTTCTGCTGGTGATTTTCCCCGCAATGCTCGGCGTGCGCTGGTTTCGTTCCAGCAAAGTCCAGTCGCCTCTCGCCAAGAGTCTCGGCGGAATCTGGTTGATGATGTTCGTCCCTGCGCTCTTGGCTCTGCTTCCCGGACAACTGCGCTGGATGCACGTCATCCCCATCGAAGGTCTAATGGGACGAGTTGTCGGCGACTTCCTGATTCATTACCTGAACCTGGTCGGTGCCTATATCGTCTGCGCCAGCGTGCTCGCCGTCGCACTTTATCTCTCGACAGCGTTTTCGTTCACCACGGTTCGGCTGTGGATCCCGACGCGTTTTGCTTTCATGACCGCGCTCTGGAACCGCTATGAAGATTGGCGTCAGGACCGAATCAAGCGCCGCCAACAAAAGGAACTCGATCAGCGGCGCATCTCCAAGCCCGTAGTGAAGACCCAATGGCTCCAGTCGCGCACCCAAGCAAGAGAGCAGGCAGCCGAGCAGAATCCTAAAGTCGCCGAGCGGCGACCCACCGGCATCGAGCGCATGATGGCCGAGACTCCAGAAGATCGAAGCCCAGCCACCAATTCTCCGACAGGAGGGATTTTGGCCGAGTCGGCCCCTGCGCAAGCGTCTGCCGAATCGCAGGTCGACCCTGAGGTAACTGAGCGCGCCGACAGCGGTACCAAAGCCAAGACCACCATGCCGCGCATCGCGGGCAGCTATAAGCTGCCTTCGAGCAGCCTGCTGCAGCGCCCGGATGTGCAGCAAGCTGTCGACGCCGACGAACTGAAGGATCTGGCGCAAATTCTCACGCAGAAATACGCCGAGTTCGACGTCCACGGGCAAGTCACGCAGATCAATCCCGGCCCGGTTGTGACGACCTTCGAGTACAAGCCCGAAGCTGGCGTCAAATACAGCCGCGTTACCAACCTCGTCGACGATCTCTGCCTCGCGCTCAAGGCCGAAAGCATTCTGGTCGAGCGCATGCCCGGCAAGAGCACCGTCGGCATTCAAGTGCCGAACCGGCAGCGCGAAATCATTTTCCTGCGCGAGAACATTGAGTCGCAGGAGTTCATGGGATCGAAGTCGAAGCTCACCATGGCCATGGGCAAGGACATCAATGGCCGCATCGTTACCGCCGATCTCGCTGGTATGCCGCACCTGCTCATCGCCGGATCGACCGGCGCGGGCAAGAGCGTCGCCATCAACGCCATGATCATGTCGATTCTCTACAAGGCGACGCCCGATCAGGTGCGGCTGATTCTGGTGGATCCCAAGCGGCTGGAACTCGGTAATTACGAAGGCGTCCCGCATCTTTATACGCCCATCATCACAGAGCCGAAATTGGCGGCGAACGCGCTACGAAATGCCGTGCGCGAGATGGAACGCCGTCTGAAATTGCTTGCGGCGAAAGGCGTTCGCAACATCGATCAATACAACCGCCTCTTTGATCAGGGCGGAACACCAAGCCTGTTCGATGAAGCCGCGGAAGACGAGAAACCAATTCCCTATATCGTCATCATCATCGACGAACTCGCCGACCTGATGATGCTCGACTCGTCAAACGTGGAAGAATCGATCACGCGTTTGGCACAGATGGCACGCGCCGTCGGCATTCATCTTGTTCTCGCGACCCAACGACCTTCCGTCGATGTGATCACAGGATTGATCAAGGCCAACTTCCCGGCCCGCGTATCGTTCCGCGTCGCCACGAAAGTCGATTCGCGCACTATTCTCGACGCCAATGGCGCCGAAGCCTTACTCGGCAAAGGCGATATGCTCTACCTGCCCTCGGGCTCGGCGCGTGTGCATCGGCTGCACGCTCCCTTTGTCACTGAGAAAGAGATCGCGGCCGTGGTGGAATTCTGGAAGGCGCAGGCGCAGGCGGATTACATCCACCACTTCCTCGAGGCGCCTAAAGAAGAGCGCGAAGCTGGATCTGGCGGCGGTTCTGGCGAACCCGGCGCCGAGGGCGAAGCCGGAGACGATCCCCTGTACGGTGATGCCGTCAAGCTGGTGGTCGAATTTGGCAAGGCATCGACTTCTCTGCTGCAACGCCGGCTGCGCATCGGCTATGGACGCGCCGCGCATCTCATCGATCTGATGGAGCAGGATGGAATTGTCGGTGCCGCAGATGGTCCCAAGCCGCGCGAAGTCCTCAAGCGTCCTGACTGGATCTCGGAGATTGAAGAGTCGATGCGCTAGGATGCGAACTCCTGCCGTGGCAGCAGGCAACTTGTCATGCTGAGCGAAGAACGGGATCGCCGGGCGATCCCGTTAGACTCGAAGCATCCCTCTCTTCTTCATCATGTGCCAGCTCGGAGGAAAGTTCTTACCGCAGAACAACTGTCAGTGTCTATCTCGCTCTTTAAGTAAAAGGGATCCTTCGACTCCGCGGCGGCTTCGCTTCGCGAGTCCGCCACTCGCTCAGGATGACAAATAACAGGTACTTGAAGAAGATGTTGCTAAATTCCAAACCAGTTGATCACGCGGCCCTTGATGCGGCGAAACCATCCCGGAAGCCAGCTCTTGTAGCGAAGCAGAACCGTCGCGGTCACATTCTTGGCGATCTTGGGATCGAAGCGATTGTTGAACACAAGATAGTAGATTCCCGCTCCCGCAGGCGCGTCGGCCTGCACCTTGCCGTCGGAAACTCGTCCACTTTCGTAGACCGAACTGGTCGCATACCCGTTCTGCCAGACGGCGAACGCGGGTTCACTGAGCACGTAAACTTCGATATCGTTGTCAGCAGCTTGCGGCTTGCCTTGTGCCGACTGCTTCGCCACCTTGCCGGCCTGCTCCGAGGCGGCAAATTGCCCGACAATGGCCACATTCATCGATCCTTCGGGCAAGGCAAATTTGTAATAGCGAAAGCTGTGGGCGACAACTAAGAATGGAGTCTCTGTCTCGACGATGGTTTCATCGTGCTTGAGGCCGACGAGTTCCTGGATCTGCTGCGCAAAGGGATTGTCGCTGATCGCCATCCAGACGAGCAGCAATAGCAGCAGGCCAAAAATGATCCAGAAAACAAGGGCCCGGCGTTTACGCCGCGTCATCCCTTTTGTCTTTACCGTCGCTGCGGGCAGAGTCTTTGGCGCTTGCTTGGGCGGCGAACTCACGGCCTTACCGCATTTCGAACAGAATTGGGCATCATCGGGAAGGGTTGCGCCGCAGCCGCTGCAGCCAAGGATCACATCGGTTGGCGGCGGACTTGTACCATTGATCGGCATACTCAACAGCTCTCGGTTTTTCAGGTAAGAATCCGATTCCCCGACGGTCGATCGGAGTGTCCTAAGTTCAGTCACCACCAAGGACACGAAGGAACACGAAGAATGCCAATCCTGTTTTCCTTCGTGCGCCTTCGCGACCTTTGTGGTTAATTACGCGACCTTCGCCAACCAGAAAACAACCCCGAGAACGAGAGCGATATTAGCACACGCAGCTGGGATTTCCTGATTGACGATTCGGTTACGAGAACCGATGGTAACGGCAGGCTGCTTCGTCAAGGCACGCAGCGGAAGCTATGCAAGATTCCGAAAATGCTCCGAAAATGCTATGGCGATATCTGCGGTTGAGCCGCGCTGCCATCCAGTCCAAGCTCTTTTGCGATCGGCTTCATGGCCTCGATGCAGAACGCAATGTGCTCGTCGAGATCGACTCCCAAGGCTGCCGCGCCCTGAATAATGTCGTCGCGATTGACTTTGCGGGCGAAGGCTTTGTCTTTCATTCTCTTTCGCACGGACTTCGCGTCGACTTCGGCGAGAGATTTGCTTGGCTTGATAAGCGCCACAGCAGTGATGAATCCGGCTAGCTCGTCGCAGGCAAAAAGGGCTTTTTCCATGGGAGTGTCGCGGGTGACGCCGGTATATTCCGCGTGCGACATAACGGCGCGCGTGATGACCTCCGGCCATCCGCGCTGTTTGAGAATTTCGTTGCCGCGATACGGGTGGTCTTCGAGACTCGGCCAGTGGTCGTAGTCGAAGTCGTGGATGAGCCCGACGATGCCCCAGAGATTCTCGTCCTCAGGCGCGCCGTCGCCGAATTTGCGCGAACACGCCCGCATGCAAGCCTCGACGGCGAGCGCATGCTTGCGCAGGCTCTCGGATTGAGTGAATTCAGTCAGCAGCTCCCAGGCTTCTCCGCGAGTGTGGATGTGGTTTCTCCTTCCAGCAAAGGGAGGGCCATAGCGATATTACGCTACCTACTTCAAGCCCCATTGAGAGTGGAACAGCCGCCGTCTGCAAGGGTAACCTGTGGCTCTTCAACGCCGGGATGGTTGCGAGTATATACAATAGCCGGGCGCCCAACGCCGCCCAACTTCAGTTCGTACCCCAGGCTGTCGAAGTCCCAACGACCGTCGTTTCCCTGTGAAAGCTCCAATTCGAGTAGGAAGCCCTCGTTCCCTGCGCGTTGCACCTTTCCCAAGAGAACGGTTTGGATTTTACCGTCGGTCAAAGCGAGCTCAAATCTCTCGCCAGTGCGTACAAGAGTGCAAGCGGTGGATACGGGGTCATGACTCCCTGCCAATTTGATGGTTAGGGAGTATGCTTTCGACTTTCGCGTCCCAGCAAAGCTCCCCGCCGCGATACCAGCAACCAAACACGGCACCAGAATGAACTGTCTCACGTGTGAAACTCCCGTTACCTCGCATGGTAAGGGACACCACGCAGGCGGCCGTGGTTCCTTCCCAATGATTGTTGTGGTCAGCCTTTCGGCAAGAATCGTAAGTGCAGCAGCCACGTGGCGTCGCACCTACGACACGAATCCAATTAGTAAACATCATCCGGATGAATGATCAACGGTCGACTTGGCCGATTCTTCCAGCGTTCAGCGTTTCTCCTCCCGCACTGCCTTACTTTTTGTGCATTTTTTTGTTGACTTCCACAGGCCCGGTGTCTCACATTGGGCCTGCACGGAAGCTACTCCCCCAGATAGCTTCCAGGGCTAAGCTGTAAGGAGCGCCCGCTCTGGCACTCCCACAACTCGAATGGCCACGACTCTTGCCCCGGTAGATTCTAGGGAAGTCGTTCGTTGCGATCACTGCCTGTTGGTTCAATTCCGCACCCTTAACAACAATTGCCGCCGTTGCCACGCGTCGCTCGATGAGGAGCCTGAACCGGAGCCCATACCGGTCGCTGCTCCTGTGATGATGCCGATGCCGGGCCACGGTCCCGGACACCTCAACTTAGCTGCGTCCATCCGCTCGCTGCGCTTGCGGAATGGATTGAGCCAGCGTCAACTTGCGGGACGGATGTCCGTGCCGCGCACGTATGTGTCGAAGATTGAAAACGAGAAAGCCACGCCCACGCTGTCGTCCCTGGAACGGCTGGCGCGCGCACTGGAGGTCACTGTGCCCGAACTGCTCAGCGGCGGAGAACGCAGCCGTCAGGAAGAAATCAACGAACTGATGAAGGATCAGTTCATCGCCGAACTGTTGCCGTTTGTTTCGCAGCTGAACGGGATGCAAATGTCGAGCATCCTGACCCAGGTGCGGGACTTGACGATCCGGCCGCGGAGAAGCGCGTAGCAGCACGTGGCAGGGTTTCAGAGTTTCAAGGTTTCACGAAGTCTGCCGATGGATTTATGTTCAGCGAAATCCTTCGACGCAAAATATGCGGCTCAGGATTTCGCCAGCAAGCTCCCACTCGCTGCCTGGCGCGGCTTGTTCATGCTTGCTAAACCCTCCAAGTTTATCCGGGCAACCAGCCAACACTTGCCGGGACCAGCCTTGGTCCCGGCTTTTTTCCTCTTGCCATACCGTGTATGCCTCACACCCGTCGACCAATTCACCATGTTCGCCAGCGGCTCGAATGCGAAGGCATTCACGAGCGCCGCGCTCGCCACGCTAGTCGACACGTGGTATGGCCCCATCACAATCCGGATGGAGGCCGGCGCCCTGGTCATTAGCTGTCTCTCCGCTCGCGGACTTCAGCTTCGAATACCGAGATCTGCTGCTGAACCGGAGAAGAAATGAGCATCCGCCATTTGATCGGCGAAGCCTGAACGTGTCCGTAGCCGACAATCCGTCGCTTCTGCGAGCCGAAGCCGAAGTGCAGGCGCACAGTTCCGCGCTCCGCCGCGAGCTGGGCATCATCGATCTGATCTTCGCCCAGATCCTGCTGGTGATCGTCCCTGACTTTTTCGGCACCGCGGTAAAGGCTGGCCCATCGCACGTGATTCTGTGGTTGCTGGCCATTTTTCTCTTCTTCATCCCTCTGGCACTGATCGTCGCACATCTCAACCGGCTCATGCCCTTGGAGGGCGGACTTTACGAATGGGCGCGGCTTGCGTTTAACGATCAGATCGGCTTTCTGGTGGCGTGGAATCTCTGGCTCTTCGTGATTCTTTATGTCGCCGTGATCGGGGTGGTCACAGTTTCCTTCGCGACGTACGTGGTGCCGCATCTCGCGTGGATGGCTGCGAACAAGTGGTTCATCCTGATGGCTTCAGCAGGATGGATGGCCGTGATGTCGTTCGTGGCGGCGCGCGGTCTTCGGCTCGGCAAATGGGTCAGCAACACGGGTGGCTTCGTTATTTTGATCACGATCGCGGTGCTGGTTCTGGCGCCGTGGCTCAATCTTTGGCGCGGTCACCTGAGTGAGTTTCATCCACTGCGTCTGGTAAGGCCTCCCGCCACGCTGTTCAGTTTGAGCGTATTCAGCAAGCTGAGTTTCGGAGCGCTGAGCGGTTTCGAGTACATCGCGATCTTCGCGGGAGAGTGTCACAGTCCGAAGCGCAACCTGTCACGATCGATCCTGATCACCGCACCCATGATCGCCTTGACTTACGTCCTCGCGACCAGTTCGATCCTCGCGTTCGTCACGCCTGAGTCGGTCGATGTGGTGGCGCCAATCCCGCAGGCACTGAACCTGGGCGCCGGCGCATTCGGATTGGCCAAAGTCGTCGTGCCTTTGGCCATCATTTCACTCTTTATTAACTATCCCACGACCTTCAGCACATACTTCAGCGGGAGCGTGCGCCTGCCCATGGCGGCGGGATGGGATCATCTGCTGCCAGAATGGTTCTCGCGCCTTCATCCGCGTCACAAGACGCCGGTGAATTCGATCGTATTCGTTGGCGCGGCAACTCTGGCCGCCAGCATCGCCGCGCTGATTGGAGTCGGTCCGCAGGAAGCCTATGAGCTTCTTTTGACCTGGGGATTCACGTTTTACGCGATCGCGTATCTGGCGCTATTCGCCATTCCTTTTCTGTCGCCGAAGGATCGCGGACTTCGCCCCGGCCTCTGGCTCCGCATGGCAGCGGTCTCCGGTTTTCTGATCACGCTGCTATCGGTGATTCTGTCCGTCTTTCCGATTATTGAAGTAGGGAGTTCGTCGCATTACTCGTTGAAGATCGCCCTGGTCGTGATCGGTGCCAATGTTCTCGGCTGGATGATATATCGCGCTGGACGCCAGAAAGCCGCGCGGACTTCAGCGTAGAAATACTCTGGTCGCATCGTCGACTTTGATATTGGACTTCCGCCGCGCACCGGTCTTCAGGTTATAAATCACGAGTAAATGGTCCTCGATGATCAGCAATTCGTTCTCCGAGATCCATCCCACGGCTGAGGCATGTGGCACGAACGCGATTCGCTTCGGAGTTTCCTCAAGGCTTTTTACTTCCACTGCAGGCAGCTCGGTTAATGCGGCCCGAATATGCTTCGACTCTTCCAGATTCGCCTGTCCTTCTTCCGCCAACTGAATGGGCTGGTTCGCCTTCGCCGTCGAAACAATCGTCATGGCTACGGAACTTAGATCGGGCGATAGTCTCGCGTTTGAGGTGGAAAAACTCACATCGTAGTCGGAGTTGTTGTAGGCGCTGAACTCATCAAACACGGTCCGTTTCTTGCCGTCGATCAACGCCAGCGTCTGATCGTCGCTTTGATTAGCCCATCCGCAACAAGCCGTATCCGGGATTGCCTCGACAACGTTCCTGCCGTCAGACGAGGCATCCAGCACCTGCTGCAAAGGCTCTGACGTGAGGTCGGTAACCCATTTTCCATTCTCAAGGTGATAACGCGTGGTTGCTTTATACGTAGGTCCAGTCTGCCCGGCCACGAATAAAGTCATCAAAAAGAATTGCCCCACTCCTTCTTGCGGTGTCCATAGGCTTCCGTACGGGCACGTTTCCTCACAGGATCCCGTGGAGCAGTTACACTCCGGTAATTTTACCGAGGCGAGATCTTCGCGTCCGGTGCCCGTCAGATCGGTCGTCCACGCCTGCCATGTGGTGGTAGTGGAAAGGTCCACAGTCTCGCGACTGAGCCGCCGCGCTTCATTGGCAAACCAGAACAGATGCGTGCCATCCTCTGAGAGCGCAACCCATGGTGCGGATTCGTTCACCACCAGGTTCGATCCTGCCGTTGCCAGTTCGCGCTTGACTCCCAGATCGAGAGTCTTAGCGGTATGGCCGTCCCAAAGCCAAATCTTGTGCTCAACCTTCATGTCGTCGTCGGACAATGGCAGCGCTGCAGGAGGCACAAACAGCACCTGTCCCAAATGGTTCACCGAAACTCGCAGCGGAGACTGCGCCACCTGTGCCGGGATGGGCATCTGCAGCTTCTCGGCAAAGGTCGCGGCATTGTACTCGACCATTTCCCCGTGTGCCGGCAGAATCCAAACCACCTTTTCCTGCCCGAAGCCAGAGATCCCGAGAAACATCGCCAGTAGGAATTGCAAAGTTGTTCGCATCATCCCAGTTCAGTTCAATTCAATTCATTCATTCATTTATATCGCAGCGAACTCCTAGGGGTCGCGTCTCGGGCCGATCGTTTCCGCTACAATATTCGCTTACGTCGAAGGAACTTTTATGACCACTACTCATCATCCGCGTCCACAGGCCGCAAGCGAAGTTCCGGCCGTCCCGCTCACCACGGAAGGATACAGCGTTCTGCATCAGATGATGCGTTTCCGCCGCTCGGCGTGGCGCGGGCTGCCGGAAGCCGAGAAATCGTCGATTGCCCGGGAAGCGGCCGATGCCCTTTCCGACATGGAAAAGCCTGAACCGGCGAAGGGACAATCTGCGCTCTACTCGCTCATTGGCCACAAGGGCGACCTGATGCTCGTTCACTTCCGCAATTCTTTTGCCGAGTTGAATCAGGCCGAACTTGCGCTGGCCAATCTGCGCCTCAGCGATTATCTCGAACCCACCACGTCTTATCTTTCTATCATCGAACTTGGGCTGTATGAGTCGACGATGAAAATTTACAAAGAGCTGATCGATCAGGGAATTGAGCCTCACTCGGATCAGTGGAGGGCCGAGATCGAATGCAAGATGAATCGCCATAAAGAGGCGATGCATCGGCGGCTGTTTCCCGAGATTCCGCCGAGCCGCTATTTGTGTTTTTATCCCATGGATCGCCGCCGTGGCGAAGAAAAGAACTGGTACACGCTCCCAATCGAAGAACGCGCCCGGCAGATGAACGAGCACGGACTCGTCGGCCGGCGCTATGCAGGAGAAGTGAAGCAGATTATCACCGGCTCGATCGGCTTTGACGATTGGGAGTGGGGCGTCGACCTGTTCGCCGACGAGCCGCTGGTGTTCAAGAAACTGATTTACGAAATGCGTTTCGACCACGTCAGCGCCGTCTACGCGCTCTTCGGACAATTTTACGTAGGCGTGCGCGTGGCTGCGGCGCAGCTCGGCAATCTGCTAAGTGGAAAACTGCCGGAATAATCTTTCAAAGTTTCACGGTTTCAAGGTTTCACGAAAAACCTGTTTTGAAACCTTGCAGCCTTGAGACTTTGAAACCTTGGAGAACCCATGTCTACCCTTGGACTTATTGAATACAAAGATGCCAGCCCGGAAGTGCGCGCCGTCTATGACGACATCATGGCGACGCGGAAGACGGATTGGATCAATAATTTCTGGAAAGCGATCGCGCACGATCCTGCCACCCTAAAACGCACATGGGAGGACATCAAGCAGATCATGGCGCCGGGCGCAATAGACCCACTGACCAAGGAATTGATCTACGTGGCCGTCAGCGTGACGAACCAGTGCCACTACTGCATCGCCTCGCATACCGCGTCGGCGCAGAAAAAAGGCATGACCGACGCCATGTTCAAAGAACTGATGGCGATCGTCGGCATGGCCAACGAAACGAACAAAATGGTGACGGGATATCAGGTAGAGATCGACGAGCAATTCAAGAAGAAATAATTAGCGTTCCGATCTCCGGGTGCCCCACTTCTGGCCGATTTTGCCAGAGGTGGGAATTTCTTATTTTGCCTACAACAAGCTCTAGCGGTGTGATTTTGGTTTCCACTCGTGCGCTTTCATATAGACTTTCCGGCCGCGGAAGCGCACGCCTTCAGCTTCGAGCCGTAACCGTTGCTCGATAGCATAATCACCGCGCAACTTGATCTCTCCGCCTGCGCCGAGCACGCGCTGCCAGGGCAGTCCGAATCCGCGGTGCAGAATACGTGCGACTAACCGCGCCGCGCGCGGAAAACCGGCCGCACGCGCGACTCCTCCGTATGTCGAAACCTTCCCTTTCGGAATCGCACGAATCGCCCGCTCAATGCGAAGACGCATGCGAGAAGGGTCAAGTTTCTTCGATTTGCTTTTCCTGGATTTGGCCATCTGGCTGAGGAAGGAATTTTAGGGTTACGTATTCTGGCTCGTCTTCTCGCTCATTTCGCGAGCCAGAATTCCCCGCTCAGGATTGCAGATTAGTAATAGTCTGCCGGCTCCGGCGACTTACGCGGCCTGCCGATACGCCTCAAGCGCTTCGTATTCGGAGTTGTAGACCTCAAACACGGTTGCCAGCTTCGTCACCTGCAGCAGATCGTCGACGCGACGCGTGAGGTTCGCCAGCTTGATCGTTCCGCCCGCGTTATGCGCAGTCGTGTGCAATGCCACCAGCGTGCCCAGTCCACCGGAATCGATATAGTTGATCTCCGCCAGATTCAGCACGATGCGCTTGGCGCCTTCCTGAATGATTTTCTTCACTTCGTCGCGCAGCAGCGATGACTCGTCGCCAAATACGATGCGCCCGCTGCATTCGATAGCGACGATTCCATCCACAGTTCGTTTTGTTAGTTTTAATTGCATTCATGCCTCCAATTCGCGGCTTTCTCCGGAATTCTTAAGCCGCGGCCGCACAAAAGCCCGTGCGAACAGCCTACCGCGCACACTATCCCTGTGCAAGCCCGAATCTTGCGGGATGCCCCGCCGCACTCCACAATCAAGACGGTAGTGTACCGGCCGCAGCCGTCCACCATCCCGTATAATCATCTCTTCGCACTCATGAGTTACACGGTTCTGGCTCGCAAATATCGTCCGCAGAAGTTTTCCGAGGTCATCGGACAAGAGCACGTCACGCGCACCCTGCAAAACGCCATCGAGCAGGGTCGCACCGCCCACGGCTACATCTTCAGCGGGCATCGAGGCATTGGAAAGACCACGGTGGCGCGCATTCTCGCCGCCGCACTGAACTGCCGCTCGAAAGATCATCCTGTGCCGGAACCCTGCGGCGTCTGCGAGTCGTGCACTGAAATCCGCGCCGGGAACTCGGTCGATGTGATTGAGATTGACGCCGCTACCAACCGCGGCATCGAGGAAATCCGCGAACTGCGAGAAGCAGCTCGCTATCGGCCGGCTCGCGACCGCTTCAAAATCTATATTCTCGACGAGGCCCACCAGATCACAGACGCCGCCTTCAATGCGCTTCTGAAGACCCTCGAGGAGCCTCCTGACCACATCGTTTTCATGTTGGCGACCACGCAGCCGGAAGATATTCCGCAGACCATCCGCTCGCGCTGCCAGCACTTCAGTTTTCGCGCCGTTAAATTTGATGACATCGTCGGCCAGTTGCGAGATCTCCTGAGCCGCGAACAGATTGAAGCCGACGACGATGCCCTGGCTCTGCTGGCCGAAGCCGGTGACGGTTCCATGCGCGATGCGCTTTCGATTCTCGATCAAGCTATCGCATCCTCCAGCGGCAAGCTGACTGCCGAGTCCGTCCGCAACCTGGTTGGCGCCGCGCCGGCGCACATTCTCGAGCAGGTCATGCAAGCTGTGGCCGACTCAAAGAGCGAAGAGATTCTGAAGCAGGTCGACCATCTCATCAGCGAGGGACATAGTTCAACTCATTTTGCCCGGCAGATGGTGAGATTCCTGCGCAACGCAACGGTAGCGAAAGTCGCCGGCAAAGACTCGGCTCTGCTGCAAATCTCAGGCGAAGAACGGGACCGGGTCGCGCGAGTCGCCGACCTTTTCGGCGAAGAAGATCTCACGCGCCATCTGCAGATCATGCTGCGCACGCATAGCGAGCTTGGATACAAGCAGGAGCAGCGCTTTCATCTCGAGCTGGGACTTCTGAAAATGGCGCACGCGCAGAAGCTTCTTCCCATTGAAGAGCTGCTGAGCGAAGCGGGCGCATCGCCATCTTCGTCAGGCCAGAAACCTGCGGCAAGGCCGGCGATCGTAGTGGGCGGACAGAGTTCGGATCCACGCCGCGCGCAGGCAAATCCGCCGGCCCGATCTTCGTCTATCTCGCCGTTCGCAGCCGACTCGGCGCGCAAAGGCACTCCGCGGCAAGAGGCATCATTTGGGGATCAGCCGGGCTCTGCTTCTATCGGTCCACACATGGTGTCAGGCACAACTGCGTCGGAACCGATCGTCATGGGCGCAACGGCGCCCGCGCCTCGACGCGAATGGATTCCGCGCGACGCGGTTTCGCCGGAGCCGCTCACGAGTCCTGCCCCGGATCCAGTAACTGACGCCATTGCTGAGGCAACTAGCGACGCTGAAACCGTTAGCCGGCCGAGGGCAAAGGAAGCGGAACCTGCGTTGAAAACCGCGGTCGACGCGCCAAGAGTAGATGCGCAAATGCAGCGTCTGCGTGACGCGGTGCTGCAGGCCCTTGGCGCCGCGAGTCAAAACTTTCTCGTCTCTATGCTCTCTGGTGGCGAGTGGAGCGTTCAGGGCAACGAACTGGTCATCGAGCTGGCAGAATCGCAGACCGTCATCGACATGTCGATCAGCGCTGACGCCAAGCGCGTCGCGATTGCTTCCGCAAGCGGAACGCTCGGACGAGCGGTAAAACTGAGGGTAGCGGGCGGAGCAAAAATCGCACCCCAGGAAAATAAACGCAACGGCTCGACGCCGCATCCGTCTGGTGTGGGAGGACGGGCGCGCGCGGAGCAGGATCCGGTCGTGCGCAGGATGCAGGAAAAGTTTGGCGCCGAGATTCGCACCGTCATCGATTATCGCGACAAACGCTAACGGATCAGGCTTCCGGCGTCCGGCTTCCGGAACCTATGAAACTTTGAAGCCGGAACAGGGGAAGCAGAGGATTTATGGGTGGATTCAATCTGCAAGAACTGATGTCTCAGGCGAAGTCGCAGTACGAAGCCCTGCAGAAAAAAATGCAGGAGACAATAGTCGAGGCCAGCGCGGGCGGAGGAAGCGTCACCGTCAAGATGGATGGCCGCAAACAACTTCTCGCCCTGCGCATTGAACCTGAGGCGGTCAAATCGGGTGATGTAGAAATGCTGCAGGACCTCGTGCTCGCAGCTATCAATGAAGCCGCGCGTAAAGTTGACTCGCAGATGCAATCGACGCTCGGCGGAATGCTGGGCGGGATGGGGATTCCCGGACTGTAGTCATTAATCGAGCACCCATGAAAATCGTAAAAAACAAAGTGCAGGTTGCCTGCATGGCGGCAGCCCTGATGGCAATTCTAAACCTCATCCTGTTCAGCAGTCCGGCACTCGCGCAAACCACACCCTCCACGAAAGAGACAACCATGAGCGCTCACGGACCTTTTGACGTAAAACTCGTCCCGCAGGACGACAAACTCAACGACGGCATCAGCCGCATGGTGCTCGACAAGCAATACCACGGCGATCTCGAAGGCTCATCCAAAGGACAGATGCTGGCGACAGGAAGCGCGAAAAGTTCAGGCGTCTACGTGGCGGTCGAGACGTTCACCGGAACGCTGCAGGGAAAAGCTGGCGGTTTCGCGCTCTATCACACGGGCATCATGGCTAAGGGAGCGCCAAATCTGAATATCAACGTGGTTCCCGATTCCGGTACCGGCCAACTCGCCGGAATTTCTGGCAAGATGACGATCACCGTCGCTCCCGACGGTAAACATACCTACGATTTCGAATACACGCTTCCCACGAATTGAAATGTCCAAATTCGCCGAACCGATGTCGCGGTTGATCGATGAACTGAAGAAGCTGCCGGGGGTGGGCGCGAAAAGCGCGCAGCGTCTGGCATTTCACATTCTGCGCTCCAGCGATGAAGACGCCGAAGCGCTGGCCGCTGCTGTGCGCGATGTAAAGGCCAATCTTCGTCTCTGCTCGGTCTGCAACAACATCACCGACATCGATCCTTGCGCGTACTGCACCAGTCCCACGCGCAATCAGCGGCTGGTATGCGTGGTAGAAGAGCCAACAAACATCGCGGCCATCGAAAAGACTAAGCACTTCAATGGCGTTTTCCATGTGCTACACGGCGCGATCTCGCCGCTGCATGGGATCGGCCCGGAACAACTGCGAATTGGAAACCTGCTCTCGCGCGTGGAAAGCAGCAACGTCGATGAAGTGATTCTGGCGACAAATCCGACGGTCGAAGGCGAAGCAACGGCAGTTTATTTGTCGCAGCAACTCAAGCGCGCCGGGATCAAAGTAACGCGCATCGCCATGGGCATCCCTGTCGGCAGCGACATCGAATACACCGACGAGATCACCATGCTGAAGGCAATGGAAGGCAGAAGAGATATGTAGAAATCAGCACGGCGCGTCCGGTTCGAGGAAAACATTCATCTCTTCCTCTGCCGCGGTCAATCCCTCTGGCAGCGTGCCGCGATTGTATTCCGCCATACGGTTCTTCCATTTCAGAAAATCCGTAATGCTTTGCGGTTCGATGCGCACTTCGACGCGGCGCAAGCTGGCGAGCAGCAGATTCATCTCACAGCGGAATCCAGCGGCGCTGCGCAGATTTTTGGCGGATGGCTGGATCGTCTCAACGCGTCCGCGGCGCAGCTCAAGCAGTCCCCAGCCTTCAGGCAGCTCTTCCCTTCTAATCAATGACGCTGGAGTCAGATAAAAGCGCTCGCTGCCCACACCTTTTTCTGGTTTCTTGCGAAACGGCTTGTCACGATCTGCAAGAAAATCGGAGCGCGTGACTTTGCACTCGACCAGGACGGAATGGCATGCCTGCTTCCATCCGATCGCGTCAGGCATTTCTCCGCTGACGCAAGCCTGTTCGGAGAGCACTACACCACAGCGGTAAGAACGCAGCCAACGAACGGCTCGATCCACAAGTTGCGCGTGAGTCATCGCAGATGATTTTCAGCCGTGACGGGAATCTCCGGAAGTGACTGACAAGCTTCTAGTCAAAAACTGCTTCGGTTGCCCGTCTCCGCTCAATAAACCGGGCTATGGCGTTGTCTTCATCGCTTTCACCACCACCGGGCGGCGGAGGACGGTTTCGAGCGGAAATCTTTCGGCAGCGATCGTTCTGGCCACGGGACTGGAGGCGGCATATCCTTCGGCGGCGAGCACTACAGCCGCGTCTTTCGCTGGGACGGCTGACCTGCGCGGAACACCATTGCTCCGGCCTTGTGCCGGAATTCCATTCTCAATTCTTATCCGGCGGATATGGCCGTCATGCGTGGCATCGAAAGCATTGGCCAGACGAAGAATGGCGGCGAGACGGATCACGGCTGCTTGTTCGCTAGGTGGCAAATTCCGCAAATCCTTGTGGCTCCGCGTGGGCAGAGCGCCACGATGGAAACGAGCCACAATCGCGGCCAGCTGCATATCTTTCTCGTTCCAGCCGAGTGGCACGCCGTGCTTCTGGATCAGTTTCGACGATTCCTTGTGATGATCCTTTTTTCCTTTCGCGGTGCCGACATCATGCAGCAGCGCACCGGCAAAGAGGCTCGAGCGCGCATCGAAGGGCTGCCCGTTACTCGCTTCCATGGGACGAAGCAGCCCCGCGCGGGTGAGATCGTCGTAGAGTTCCAGTGAGAACCGCGCCACTCGCTCCGAGTGAATAAAGTCGGAATCGAGCACCTTTGCCCAAAGCTTCATCCGTCGCGTAGCGAGCTCCTGAATCTGCTTGCCCTGCGGCAGGGCCGCGCGCCAGAGATCCCAAAGAGAATTCGGCCCGACCATTTTCTCGCGATATTCGGCCAAACGTTTGCCGCGTTCTTCGACGATGATCTGGTGCCAGCGGCGGCGCGAATCCGTGTCCGGAAAAATGCGAGCGTGCAGGCTGGTCGACCATAGGACATCCAGGTCGTGGATCTCGCCCAGCAGATCCTGCATGTGCTTTAGGTCATTGCTCCAAAGCTTGTGCTCGATCGGCAGGAAGTTTTCGACAATGTAGCGAAAGCGCTTAATACCGATACGAGTGGCATGCAGCGCAACTTGTGAACGGCTGCGCATCGCCCGATTATGCAGATCGCGTGCCGCGGTCCAGCGTTCCAGGGCGAGGTGCTTGAAAACGCTGCTGCCCGGGCGGATATGACCGGCACGCTGCGGCAGCGTCTTGCTCCAGTGTCGCCACTGTTTTTGATCGAACTCTTCCAAAGCTACACGAGCTTCGCGCTTCTGCTCAGTTTCCCGATGCCGCAGAATCCCCAGCAGCGCATGAGCGGCGGGATCGCGGGCGGGCTTATTGTGATCTTGCGATCGATCTTCGGACTGAGAGGAATCGCCGCTTCGATCGAAGGCTGAATGCGCGGCTCTTTCTGGCGGATTGTCCGACATGCGTTGAAGCGCCGCTGATGGTGTCGCAGACGCTGCGGAAGCGGCCAGTTTTTCTACTTTTGGTTCCAGCTTCTCGATCCAGTCCATCATAATCTGGACGTCGCGAAGCTCACCGAGACTCCTAAACAGGCTGCGCCCCGCCTTCTTCATGGCTTTCCAATCAGGGTGGGGATCCATGGCCATCATGCCATCCGCCATGGAGCGACAGCGGCGCAGCGAGACTCGCAGGTCGTGAACCGGATCGGCCTGGAAGCCCGCGGCCGCACGATCACACTCGTCAAGGACGCGGAGCATCCAGTAGCGCAGGCCGGTGGTTTGGGAATTCGCTTTCAAGGTTGCTCGTTGGAGGAAGTGCCTTCAACACTTCGGCTCCGCGGATTTCTCCTTCGCTGTGGCTGGTTTTGCGATTTCCGGCTCGGGCTGGTAGCGATCGAGCCGTATCCTTGAGCAGTATTCTACTCAAGACGGAGATGAAAGGCATGGGCCCACGGGGATTGTTTGAAAATTCCGCAGACACGATGCAGGCGCAAGGAAGAAATCAGCGGTTCAGTGCGTGATGGGAGTCGCATCCGCCGCGATGCAGACCCACTTTCCGGCTTTATTCATCCAAGTATCAAGGAAGCGTTCGCGGCGCGTGTAAGGCTTGCCGTTCTCGATTCCCTTCGCGCGAAAAATTCCGCTCGCAATCGCAACATTGCCGAGGACATGTACGTTCAGAGATTCGGGCACGACTTGCTGTTCGTCGGAAGGCGTCGACACCCTCACGTTTGTCAGGAATTCCGCCTTCGTCTGGACGCTCCCGTCGTCATTAACCACAATAATGCCATCGTCAAGCAGGCCGTCGAGCGCCGTGATATCGCGCGCTTTGTATGCCTGATTCCAAAGCTTTTCGAGGGCTGCGACTTTGGATTGAACCGCGGCGTTGGAGTTTCCTGGGCAGGCAGCGGAAAACTGGCAACCAATATCAAAAGCATAAGGCCAGTGAGTTTCAACTGTTCGATCTCCTCACGGCATTATCATCGGGCGACGAAGCGTGCTGAGGTGACATTGGTAACGAGATTCGCGGTTTAAGCAGCAAGTTTTTGCCCGGCCCACCGCCCGGAGTTCCAAAATGAAACTGCTTTGACAAAAAAATGTCCTTCTTACAGTGATCACTGTATTTGCCGTGGGCAAACTTCGGCTAAAGTTCGCTGAGGCGGCAAACCGCTGCACAGTAGGACTGGAAGGCCGAACTGCCAAGCGTGCAAGTAGGATTGAGTTCCGAAAGCGAGGGGGCGCCGCCTGCTTTGTTTTTCCGTTGGCTTCTCTTTTACTCGTGACTTAGAAACTCGCAAGGATGTGAGTAGATTTTGCCTTTAATTTTCCGCAACATCCTTGTCAGGGATGGTTTTGACTTGCACCGATTTGTGGTCGCCCTCACCGAGCCGCATCGTCACCCCCTGGCCTTCGTACGACTTCAGAAAGTCAGGATCGTAGAAAGAATCACCGTCGAGGCTCTCCCAGGCGAAAACGGTGTACTCGCCAGGAGGCATGCCGCGGAGCATGAAGCGTCCGGTCTGGTCAGTAACCGCCTTGAAGAAGTGATCTTCGCGCTGCCGGAGTTTCGCTTCGGGCACTGCTACTACGGTTGCGTTCGATAGCCCATCGCCTTTTTCATTCGCCGTGATTCCCCCCAGCATGGCTCCATTGTTGCTGACCGTAACGTCCAGCACGACCGTTCCGCCATCCAGCATGAGACCGGACTCGTTGACCTCTCGGCCGCTGGCCAGCACGGATTTGAGATACCAGTCGCTGCTCGAACTTCCGTCGATGAACTGAAGATAGAAATTTCCGGGAGGGACGTTATCCCACTCGAAGCTGCCATCGCCGGCCACGTGCGTGATGTGGGAAAACCCCTCGCCCATGCCGAAAGTAGTGAGGGAGCTATCATCTCCATCGGCGGAACGCAAAGCCAGAAAAACCTGCGTGGGATCGAAACGGACGAGACTGCCCTTATTCTCGAAGTGCAAACGACCGCGAATGGATCCGCCGGGCTGAGGAGCAAGACGCACTCCTTCTACGCTGCTGCCGCTCACTTGCAGCGATTGCCGGGCCAACATGGGCACAGGGCCGTTTTCAATGCTGGCCAGAATCGTGTAACTTCCAGGAGAGACATCGTGAATTTCGAAGCTGCCGTCTTTATGCATGTCGGCGCCGCTCAGGACCGTGTTGAAATCGCGCGACTGCAGCATGATAATCGCCGTCGAACGCGGCGGCAGATTCACCACCGCCCCGCGAACGCTCAGCGTCGGACCGGGCGTGAGGGAAAAGTTCACCGGAAACTCGTCGCCGGGATGTAGTTGGATTGAGACAGCTTCCGAGCGATCCGGCGTTCCAGGATAATACGTTGTCTGGTATGACATTGAGGGTTTATCGGCGGTGCGGCCTTGCGATGAGGCTCCCGAGTTCTCGATTAAACTTTTCAAGTCAGGTGGCGGATTCACCGACACGTAGTAGTTGCCGGGGGCGAGCCCAGCTACACGGTATTCTCCAAGATCATTGGTGCGCTCCGATCCGATCTGCTCGAGGCGGTTGTGGCCGGAGCTGAAAGTCTGGCGCATTACCGAGACCTGCGCGTTCGGCAGCGGATCGCCGTCCTCATCGGTGACGCGCCCGCGCACCACTGCCGCGGCTTGCAGGTCAATCTGAAGTGATTTCAGTTCCTGCCCATCGCCCAGGGTGAGAACTCGCCCTTCAGAGTGGGAGTGGTGCTTGTCAAATTCAAGGTACCCGGTGCGCTCCGCGAAAAGGCGATAGCGGCCTGGAAGAATCCCTTCGATACGAAAGCTGCCATCGGGGGCGCTGATCGCGGTGTAATCCCCGCCGGAAGTTTGATCTTCTGCAATGAGCTCGATCAGCGCTTTTTTCACTGGTTCACTGCCAGGCTCTTTCGTCACGGTGCCGTCGATCGCGGCACGCTTTGCTGGCGAAGCAGATTGGCTGAAGCCACTCGCACCAAGCAACACCGCAAACAGGAATGAAGATGTCCACTTCATGATTCTTGCGGGGAGTGTGACGCAGAGCCTTCTCGCGCCGTTTGGCAGGCTGATCGTCATCATACCCCGGAAACTCCTCAAACGCTCACATTCTTGAGGTGAGATGCGCGTTCTGCAAAGTTCATGCAGATCAGCAATCACATTCACGATTTGACACCGAACGAGAGGCGCGCTAATATTTCGATGGTTGTCTAATTAGATGTGCACCTAAATGATGCCGCCCTCACGCAACGCTGCGTTTAAAGCCCTCGCGGACCCAACCCGGCGCGAGATCTTGCGATTGTTGCGCAAGGGCGAGATGACGGCGGGGGATCTGGCTCAGCGCTTCGATATGACCAAGCCGACCATGTCGCATCACTTTGCCGTGCTGCGAGAGGCCGATTTGCTGACCAGCCGCCGCGACGGGCAGCAGATCTGGTACGGGCTGAACACTACGGTGGTGCAGGACCTGATGGCTTGGGCGATGGACCTGATCAAGGGAGCCGAAAAGACTAGTCCGGACGGGAATTCGGGTGAATCGGAGAAAGAAGAAAAATGATGTCGGTTCGGATGACTTTGAACCAGCGCTATTACGGAGGGGCAGCCGCGATCATCCTGGCGATGCTGGCGGCGACTGTGGTGGCCTATCCGCAGTTGCCGGCCATGGTGCCGCTCCACTGGAATGCGCATGGTCTGGTGAACGGGTGGGGACCGAAGTGGTTGCTGTTTCTCTTCGGGCCAGGATCGATGAGCGCGCTCGTACTGCTGTTTTCGGCGCTGCCTTGGCTTTCGCCGAAAAAGTTCGAAGTCGATTCCTTCCGCGCCACGTATCTCTACATGATGATCGTGACCATCACCATGCTGGCGTATGTCGAGATTCTTGTTCTGATCTGGGGGCTCGGCATGAAATTCGCTATGGGATCAGCGGTGGAGGGCGGCGTTTGCCTGTTTCTGGCATTGCTGGGCAATGTGATGGGAAAAGTGCGGCGCAACTTTTATCTCGGAATTCGAACGCCATGGACACTCGCCAATGAACGAGTGTGGAATGCGACACACCGCATGGCCGCGAAGACTTTCTTTGTCGGAGGATTGCTGGGACTGATCTCCGTAATTGCCCAGGCTCCGTTTTGGACACCGCTCACGTTCATTGTGGCTGCCGCTCTCGTGCCAGGCGTCTATTCGCTCGCCGTTTACAAACAATTGGAGCGGCGTGGTGAAATCTAGCGGTATGATCATGGTCGTTTGAAAATTATTTGGCGCGCAAGGAGGCGCGCACTCCTATGAAGCGACTCATGATCTCGGCTTTTTTCGTTGCAGCTCTCGTTTCCATTGCGGCGGCACAGGACCTCGTGGGCGATTGGCAAGGTCCTCTGACCACGCAGTCGGGAGAGTTGCGAATTGTCTTGCACGTTACCAAGACTCCCGATGGGGCACTGAAAGCCACGCTGGATAGTCCCGATCAGGCGATTGGCGGAATTCCCGTGGATTCGATCAGCGCGGAAGGCGGGAAGGTTCACTTCACGGTCAGCGTAATCAATGGAAACTTCGAAGGTTCGCTGAAAGGAAACGGCTCGATCAATGGAAACTGGACGCAGGGCGCAAGCACGCAGAAGATGCAACTGGTTCTGAGCAAAACCACTACCCCGCTGAAACTGACGCATGATCCGGCGCCCCCATCCGATATCGACGGCACTTGGGAAGGCACTTATGAGGTTCCGGCCGACGCACAGAGCATGACCAAGATGCACGTGATCGTGCACTTCAAGAACACCGCCGATGGTCTGACGGCGACGGTGGATCTGCCCGAGGGCAATATCAAGGGATGGCCGGCGACCGCGGTGGCGCGCAAAGGATCTTCGGTCAAGGTGGCGATGAAGCAGATTGGCGTCATCTTCCAGGCAAAAACGAACAAGCAGATGGATGCCATGAGCGGTGACTGGACACAAGGCGACGGGCCGAGCCGCGCCCTCGTATTGAAGAAGACGAAAGACGAAGCGGCCGACGCACAGAAAGCCGATGCGCAGAAGAAATGAGATCTGGCAAAAGCAGCAGTAACCAAGGAGCGTTATGAAACAGTGGGCGATTGCAGGAGTGTTCGTTTTGGGGGCGTGTCTTGCTCAGGCGCAGGACGTTACCGGCGACTGGAAAGGCACGCTCGATACGGGTGGGGGCCAGTTGCATCTCGTACTCCATGTCACCAAAACGGCGGATGGCTCATTGAAAGCGACTCTCGACAGCGTGGATCAGGGTGCGAACGGAATCCCGGTCAGTTCGATTTCGTTCAATGATTCCAAACTGATTCTCGGGATCGACGCGGTTCACGGAACCTATGAGGGTATGGTCTCTCCCGACGCCAGCCTGATTAAAGGCACGTGGAACCAAGGAGCGGCACTCCCTCTCGAATTTAAACGTGGTGCCGCCGAACCGGCCAAAGCAGGGGCTGCGCCCGCGAAGCCTTCCGACATCGATGGGGCATGGATGGGGTCGATCGATACCGGCGCGCTCAAGCTGCGAATCGTCTTTCACATCGTCAACACGGCTGACGGTTTGACCGCCACGATGGACAGCCCTGATCAAGGTATGAAAGGCATGCCGACCTCTTCGGTCACGCGCGACGGAGCAACTCTGAAAATCGAAGCGAAGAAGATCAACGGATCGTTCGAAGGCAAGATCTCGCCTGACCTTTCGACCATCGACGGCCACTGGTCGCAGGGCGGCGGCTCACTGCCGCTGGTTTTGAAGCGGATCAAGGATGAAGCGGCCTTGGAGTTGAAACGGCCGCAGAATCCGGTGAAACCATACCCGTATCGATCCGAAGATGTCACCTATGACAACAAAGTGCAGGACGTTACGCTGGCAGCGACGATCACAATTCCGCCGGGTAAAGGACCTTTCCCTGGCGTGGTGCTCATCACCGGCTCTGGGCCACAGGATCGCGATGAAAGTTTGCTGGGACACAAGCCCTTCCTGGTTCTATCGGATTATCTGACCCGACATGGCATAGTCGTGCTGCGCGCCGACGACCGCGGCGTGGGCAAATCAACCGGGGTATTTTCGAAAGGGACGACTGCGGATTTCGCTACAGATGCCGAAGCCGGTGTCGCCTATTTGAAGACGCGGCCGGAAGTCGATCCACATAAAATTGGATTGATCGGGCATAGCGAGGGAGGCGTGATTGCGCCGATGGTCGCCGCGCGCAACAAAGACGTTGCCTTCATCGTGATGATGGCCGGAACCGGCGTCCCTGGCGATCAGGTAATCGTTGCGCAATTGAAGGCGATTGATATCGCCAGCGGCAAAACGCCCGAAGAAGCGGAAAAAGACGGGGCCAAACAAGAAGCCGTTATCAAGTTGGTGGAGACTGAAAAAGATCAAGCTGTACTGGAAAAACAGCTTCGTGAAAAGCTGCAAGGCGACGTTCCGGACGCGCAAATCGGAATGGAAATCACCCAGATCACCTCGCCGTGGTTCCGCTATTTTCTGACCTACAATCCGGCAACGGCATTGCGAAAGGTTACTTGTCCGGTCCTCGATCTTAACGGGTCGCTTGATAAACAGGTGCTGCCGGATCAGAATCTCCCCGTAATTCGCAAGGCGCTGGAGGAAGCCGGCAACAACCACTTTGAAATCGAAGAACTTCCCGGCCTGAATCACCTGTTCCAGACGGCAAAGACCGGCTCTCCGTCGGAATACTCGCAGATTGAAGAAACAATCTCGCCGGTGGCATTGCAAAAAATCGCCGACTGGGTGGTGAAGCAATAATTCGGCGCCATCGGAACACGTTCTGTATCTAACCATTCACGCCGGTGCAAGCAAAAAATGAAGAACCAGTTCAGCCCGTCTCGCAATGGCATATCGAAAAGGTTGTACGTTCTGCGCTTCGTCGGGCGAGGTTCCCATTGTTATCACTGCGTCCCAGTTTGCGCTTCGTGTGAATCCTGATTAAAGTTCTTCTTTCTTTTATTCCTTCACAGTTTGGGAACATGAGGCTCGCCGCTAGAATGGAAATCGTGGCCGAAGAGGTTTACCACGTATAGGGAAAATGGGCGAAGCCGACTTCCAAACGTCCATCACTGAGCTGCGTCAAGCGGACTTGCTGAACCCTCGCGCATGCCAATTGAATTCTTTCGAGGCTCACGTTTGGGAGTTCCCCATTATTGGTTCAGACGATTTGTTTGCAAGCTGCCGAAATCTTCTTGCGGAGGATGAGCGTCAACGCGCCTCACGTTTCCACTTCGAAAAGGATTCACGGCGCTTCACCATTGCGCGGGGGATTGTGCGCTCCATATTGGGAGCCTACGTTCCCTTGCCTGCCCGAGACATTCGTTTTCTCTGCGCACACCATGGCAAACCCGCAATCGCCAATGCCGCCACCGATCTTCGCTTCAACGTCTCTCATTCCCGCGACATGGCATTGCTGGGCGTAGCCCACGGCCGCGAAATTGGCGTCGACATTGAAGCCATCCGCCCCGAGGTGGAGACCGACAAACTGGCAGAGCGATTTTTTTCCGTTCAAGAGCGGGACACAATTCGCTCTCTTCCGCCAGAGCGCCGGGTCGCTGCATTTTTTCGCTGCTGGACTTCCAAGGAAGCATTTTTAAAAGCGCAAGGAGTCGGACTTTCGCGCAGCCTGGGTTCGTTCGACGTGGAAGTCGACCCGGAGAAGCCTGCCTGTTTGCTCGCGACGCGTCCGGATGCGCTTGAGGCCGGCGCTTGGCGGTTACATGAAATTCCAACGGACTCCGGTTATGCAGCGGCTGCCGCAGTCGAAGGAACAGTGGACCGAATCAAGCTTCTGCACAGCAATAAAAGCTGATTTGTAACGTCTTATTCCGAGGAATTTTCTATCGCTGCTGCAACTGCGCAATAAATTGCAAACCTTGCGTTTTCTGCATAAACACCCGGTATTTTGAGCAGAAAAAGCCCCTCCACGCTGTGCAACAGTTTTCACATTTGCCCGCTATCGCGTGCTCGTGCCTCAGAAAAAAGCGTCTTTTTCCCTTTATCTCTATCAATTTACAGTACAATGAAGAAAATTCTTCGCGGCATGGCACTTGCGAGTGGGTAAGGTTCAATCCTTTGTGATGTACACTGGACTGAATTAGATCGCTGACCCCCTCGAAGTTTCGGGTCGCGTTTGGCTTGTCCCCCCAAAAATCTGGCGTACTCTGGAAGTTATCAGTGACTCCATCTGTCAAAGCATTAGACGTAGATGCAATCAATTCAAATATCGACGAACCTGGGAGGTTCACGCGCTTGTCTGCCTCGACTAGTCATTTGATCGCCCCGCACGGCGGAGAACTCATTCAACTCATCGTTGCTCCGGAAAAAGCTGCAGAACTGAAAGCCCATTCGCGCGAGTGGCCCTCGTGGGACCTTACCGCCCGCCAACTTTGTGATCTTGAACTACTGATGAGCGGAGGATTTTCTCCTCTGCGCGGCTTCATGAACAAGGCCGATTACGACGGCGTCTGCCACAACATGCGCTTGAAGAGCGGAATTCTGTGGCCAATGCCGATCACCCTCGATGTCACCGAGGAATTCGCCAAGAAACTCACACCGGGCAGCAGCAAAGTTGCCCTGCGCGATCCTGAGGGCGTGATGCTTGCTGTATTACACGTAGAAGAAGTCTGGCAACCGGATCGTCAGGCCGAAGCCAATGCTGTCTTCAACAGCACCAGCAAGGCGCATCCCGGTGCGGATTACGCCATCAACAAGGCCAATCCGTGGTATGTGGGCGGCACCATCGAAGGCGCGCATGCTCCTTCGCATTATGACTTCCGTACACTCCGCTTCACTCCCGCCGAACTGCGCGCCGAGTTTGCCCGCCTGGGATGGCGCCGTGTAGTTGCGTTTCAGACTCGCAATCCCATGCATCGCGCGCACGTTGAACTCACCTTCCGCGCCGCGAAGAAGGTTGAAGCAAATCTCCTCATCAATCCGGTCGTTGGCATGACCAAGCCAGGCGACGTGGACTACTACACGCGCGTTCGCTGCTATCAACTACTGAGTTCGAAGTATCCGCAAGGCACGCAAAAGCTGTCGCTGCTCCCGCTGGCCATGCGCATGGGCGGACCGCGCGAGGCCATTTGGCACGCGCTCATCCGCAAGAATCATGGCTGCACGCACTTCATTGTCGGCCGCGACCACGCTGGTCCTGGATCCGATCCGGAAACCAAAAAGCCGTTCTACGGTCCCTACGAGGCCCAGGAAACTTTCCGCAAGCATCAGGAAGACATCGGCGTCACGATGGTTCCCTTCAACATGATGGTCTATCTCGAAGCCGAAGATCGTTACGTGCCGGATGACGAAGTCAAGCCCGGCGACCGCGTGTTGAACATCTCGGGAACGGAATTGCGGCAGCGTTTGAACGAAGGCCGCGATATTCCCGGATGGTTCACTTATCCCGAAGTCGTGCACGAGTTGCGCCGCAGTTTCCCCCCACGTTCACGGCAGGGCCTGACCATTTTCTTCACCGGTCTTTCGGGATCGGGCAAATCGACCATTGCCAACGTGCTGCTGACGAAGTTTTTGGAAGTCGGCGGCCGGCCGGTCACCTTGCTCGATGGCGATCTGGTGCGCAAGCATCTTTCGTCCGAACTGGGATTTTCCAAAGAGCATCGCGATATCAACATCCGCCGCATTGGATACGTAGCCTCCGAAATCACCAAGAATGGCGGCATTGCCATTTGCGCGCCCATCGCCCCTTACGACGCCACGCGCAAACATGTGCGGCAGATGATCGAGCCTTACGGCGGATTCATTCTGGTGCACGTCGCGACCACGGTTGAAGTTTGCGAACAGCGCGACCGCAAAGGTCTCTATGCCAAGGCACGGGCGGGCATTCTGAAGGAATTTACGGGAATTTCTGATCCGTACGAAGCTCCTGCCGATGCCGAGGTCACCATCAATACCGCCGAACTCACTCCGGAAGAAGCAGCGCAGGAAATTATTCTGCACCTGGAGCGCGAAGGCTTTATCGGCGTGAACGGCGCGGCAGCGTAGAAGGATAAGCAGAGGCAGAAGGAGTCGACGATGCCACTGTTGATGCTCAAAATCCTGATCGGCTTCATAGTCGGCGTTCTCATCGGATTGACCGGCGTGGGCGGCGGCGTCTTGCTGCTTCCTATACTGATCTTCGGATTGGGAGTACCGGCGATTGTGGCGGTCGGCTCCGACGCGCTGTTTAACTTCTTCACCAAAATTCCTGCCAGCCTTCTGCACCTTAAGAGGGGAACCGTCCGGCGGAAAGTCGTTTTTGCGCTGGCCGTGGGCAGTCTTCCCGGTTCTGTTTGCGGGGTCCAGTTACTGGTCCACATCCGCCACATCTATGGCAACGGGGTCAACAGTTTCATCAAGACCGCAGTGGGTCTGCTGCTGATTGTGATTCCGATTCTGCTCTTGTTCCAGCGGCAGATTGAAGAACGCGTAGCCAATCGTCCTCCCACCATGAAAGGTTTTGCGGGAATCACCGCGATTGGGCTTCTGGCCGGCTTTCTCGTCGGCATGACTTCCGTCGGCTCCGGCAGCATTATCATGATGCTGCTTTTGCTGTTTTACAGCTTTCCACCCAAGATAAATGTGGGAACGGACATTGTGCACGCCGTGTTGTTAACTGGTGTTACTGGGTTGATGCATTTCGAGCTCGGCAATGTTGATCCGGGACTGGTGGTGACATTGCTGATTGGTTCGATCCCCGGCGGATTGCTCGGCTCTCATCTGGCGACGCGCGTGCCCATGCTCTGGCTCCGCCGCATTCTATGCACCTTGCTGTTAATCACGGGCGCCCGCATGTTGTGGGCATAGCCCATCGCTCATCCAGGAGATCATGAACTCTTCTTACAACGATATCTTGCAGCGCATCCAGTCTGGTTTGGATGCTGCCCGCGAAGTTCTCAACCGTTTCACCCCGGGTGCGATCGAAGCCGAATATAAGGCGGGACATGATCCCGTCACCGAGGCTGATCGCTCAGTAGACGCGGTATTGCGCCAGAACCTGCTGCGTGAGGGCGAGGGATGGCTTTCAGAAGAAAGCGTCGACGATATTACGCGTCTCAGCAAGCGGCACGTGTGGGTGGTCGATCCGCTCGATGGAACCCGTGAGTTCGTCGCTGGCATCCCGGAATTTTGCGTCTCGATTGGATTTGTGGAAGATGGCCGTCCGGTTGCCGGCGGAATTTGTAATCCCGCGACCAATGAAACCATCATCGGCGCAGTCGATTGCGGAATTCTTTACAACGGGCGTCCGGCGCGTCCCAGCGAGCGCACGACGTTGCCGGGATCGCTGATTCTGGCGAGCCGCAGCGAAGTGAAACGCGGCGAGTGGCAGCAGTTTCAGAGCGGCGACTACAAGATTCGGCCCATGGGATCCGTCGCCTACAAACTGGGATTAGTCGCGGCAGGACTGGCTGATATCACTTTCACGCTGACTCCTAAAAACGAGTGGGATGTGGCCGCCGGCGCGGCACTGGTCGAGAGCGCGGGAGGTTTCGTCGCCACCCTGGATAACGCGCCTCTCCGCTGCAACAATCGCAACCCGCTACTCACGGGATTGATGGCCAGCGGACCATTTCTGCGCGAAGCCCTGCTGGGGGCGCTTGAGGGACATCTGCCAGCCGCTGCCGGAGCTCGTCAGGGGCGATAGCTGCACGGTTGTTCTGCTCTACGCGGTGCTCGGTTCGAGAGCACTTCTCTCCATCTACCGCCGACTCAGCGGCTCCCTTGCAAGTCCGGATTGCCGACAAG